>JAEWKC010000037.1 GCA_023386235.1 Bacteroidota bacterium
CATAAAAAAGGTTTTACAGTTTTTGAGGTGGACCAAAAAATTGTCACGCTGAATGAAAAGCTTTTCGTTGTCATCCTGAACGAAGTGAAGGATCTAAACTTCAGCAGATGCTTTCATCGTTTTCAAACAAGACTCAGCATGACAAAAGGTTTAGATGTTTCGCTTCGCTCAACATGACAGAAGGTTTTTCGTCGCTCAACATGTCATCCTGAACGAAGTGAAGGATCTAAACGCAAGCAGATGCTTTCATCGTTTTCAAACAAGACTCAGCATGATAAAAGGTTTAGATGTTTCGTTTCGTCCAACATGACAAAGAGTGGTGTTTTTTTTTCAGTTTTAAAAAATCATTAAATTCTTTTCTGCTGTTCTTTTCTAAAGCACAATATGCTTAATTTTATTTCAAATTTATTTTTATGAAAAACGAAAACGAGCCATTGGATAAAAGTGTAATGCAAAGCGCTGAAAAGTTAGGACTTATTCCTTCAGGCAATCTTGATTATGTATTTTATCTAACCGTTAGCGACAGAACCAATGAAGAGATTGAAGAAATTAAATCTAAGGAAGAACTTGCCGGTTTTTTCTTTAACGGATTTGGAACTATTGATGAAAAAAGCGCTATTGAATTTGCTTACAACAAATAAAAAAGAGCAAATTTACTTGCTCTTTTTTATATAACAGGTTCTTCTGTTATACTGGTGCTTTCGGCAGTTTTATCCTGAACCATTGTATGCGTTTCGGGAGTTTCTTTTCTATTGGGGTCCTTATCTGTCAGCTGTTCGGTATTGGTGGGTTCCAGTCCAAGCTTTCCCAGTACACGGTCTATTTCTTTATATATTTCCATATCGGTCGAAAGATTAGTAAAGGTAAGTAACCCTTCTCCTTTATTGGCATTTTTTGTATAGCTGACCTGTTGCTGAGACATTTGCTCTTCAAAAGGAAGCAGCACATTGTCAATGCTTTCTTCTATTCTCAGCTTTCTTTCATCATTATAGTTGTTTTCCTCTTCCAGCACTACCGGTGGAATGTAGTCGTAGGTGTATAGATATTTTACTTCCATGTTATTTATTATTATTTTTTTAAAATCCAAAATCGGTTTCGTCTACCTTTATAGATTTAAGAAATTCATTAAACTTGGGGCCTTCGTAATCTGAATACACACCATAAGCATCTATTATATAAGCCATATTTTCGTTTTGGTTTTTTACAAGATAAAGCGCAGCGTTATCCGCCGGGTTTGAATCTCCTTCAAATCTGTATGTCTTAATAATGGTAAGGTCTTCAGCCTTTACTTTTTCATTAGCGTTGTTCACAATCTCGTTATAATCATTCAGCTTTATTTCGTCGGTTATGCCTTTCTCTTTTAGTTTCTGCATCACTTCCGACAGGGTTGTCATTGATTCCATAAAAATAGTTTTAATAGTGTAAGCTTAAGTACATATATATTAAAACAAATAGTTTGCCAATGTGATGACGGGCATCATTTTATAGAATCTTAAAATTTTCTAAAAAAACAATGGAATCATGTAATTTAAAAGTTTGGCTTAACTTTTGTCTTATTCATGTCAAACACTTAATTTTCTTAATTTAAAAACAACAAAAACTATGGGAATTTTATCATGGATTTTATTTGGTCTTATAGCAGGAGCTATAGCCAAAGCAATTAGGCCGGGTGCTGATCCTGGAGGTTGGATAGCGTCTATCATTATCGGTATATTAGGAGCCTTTCTGGGAGGCTGGATAGGAACTATGTTGGGATGGGGAACTACTGATGGCTTTAATTTCAGAAGTTTTATCTTAGCAATTGTTGGTGCAGTCATCTTACTATGGTTGTACAGCATGATCACTAGAAGAAAGGCATAAGCCTTAATTAATTTTAAAGTCACCCCGTAAGGTGACTTTAAAACTGAAATCATCTACGAAAGTCTTCGTCAATTATTTGTTAATTAAGAGAAATTATATCAATACATATTAAATTTCTATTTTACTTTGTTGTCAGTTATTTCAGAATAAAAAAATTATACGGATGAAAATAAAAAATGTTTTAGGAATTATAGTAATTGTAGCAGTCACCTCTGTTGCAAGCATTTGGGGCTACAGTAAATATCAGGAAAGTCGTCATCCTTTGTTGGAATCACAAAACGGAACCTTACCGGTAAACTATGCAAGCTTTTTTGATTCGGCAAATATGAGTTACGCCGGGCCCGGCGATATGGATTTTACCGCCGCCGCGCAGGCTGCAACGCCCGCTACCGTGCATATCAAAACTTTGACCAAAGCAAAAGAAGTTGAAAGAGGCGAACAAGGATATGATAATCCTTTTGAAGACTTTTTCGGACCCTTCGGTGGCATCTTTGGCAACCCGGGTGGTGGCAGAAGAATACAACCAGAGCAAAGAGCAAGCGGCAGTGGAGCCATCATTTCAAAAGATGGATATATAGTTACCAATAATCACGTAGTGCAAGGTGCAGATAATGTAACCGTTACTACTGCTGATAAAAAAACATATACGGCGAAAGTGGTAGGTACAGATCCAAGCACCGATTTGGCTGTATTAAAAATTGAAGGAAATAATTTCCCTTATATAGTAATGGGCAATAATAATGATGTGAAACTGGGCCAATGGGTATTGGCCATTGGTTACCCTCTTGGTCTGGATGTAACGGTTACTGCGGGTATTGTGAGCGCTATGGGCAGAAGCATCAACATCAACCAAAGAAATATGCAGGGAAATACAGCAGCTATAGAATCGTTCATACAAACCGACGCGGCTGTAAACCAGGGTAATAGTGGTGGCCCGCTCGTAAACACTAACGGGCAGCTTATAGGCATCAACTCGGCCCTGGCATCGCCAACAGGCGCGTACGCGGGTTATTCCTATGCCATACCTATTGATCTGGTAAAGAAAGCCGTTGACGATTTGATTAAATTCGGAATAGTACAAAGAGGATATTTAGGCATTTCCTATGGAGATGTCGGAAGCTTTAGCGAAGCGCAAAAGAAAGAATTAAAAATTGATAACCTGAATACAGGATTATATGTAAGTGGTGTAGGTGGCGCCGCTGAAGCCGCAGGACTGAAAAAAGGAGACGTGATAACCAAAGTTGACGGAAGATCTGTAATAAGCAGCGCGGAACTTTCCTCTGCCATCGGTAATAAAAAACCCGGCGATAAAATAGCATTGGAATATGTGAGAAACGGTAAAGTAAGCAATGCTACCGCTACACTCAGAAGAGAATTAGGACAAATTGGTGACGAAGTTGCAGCCGCTACCGGTGCGGCCTCTTTAGGTGCTACATTAAAACCGGTAGATAATGCTACTGCCCGCAGTGCAGGCATCAGCAGCGGTTTGCAAGTGTCTAACCTGAAAGATGGTGTGCTGAGAAGATCAGGCATAGCTAATGGATTTATCATAATGAGCGCAAATAATCAAACTATTAAAACTCAGCAGGATTTAGATAAAGTAATAACTGAAGCCACCAGAAGAGGATCGGTAGTATTGGTAAAAGGTGTATATCCCGATGGTGATGGATATATGTATCAATACAGGCTTGACCTCAGAGGAAGAGATACAGAATAAGGTTTTGTGATTAGTGTATATGTTGTTACCAGCCGCCCCGCTAAAAAGGGGCGGTTTTTTGTATCAATAAATAAATTTTATATTTGATAAATTTTCTTACATGTCATTATTAGAAATAAAAAATATCAAAAAATATTTTTCGGGGCACAGAGCTGTTGACGATATTAGCTTTTCCATTGAGGAAGGGCAAATATTCGGCCTGCTTGGTCCCAATGGCGCCGGCAAAACCACGCTGATAAGAATGATCAATGGAATTATGTATCCTGATGAAGGAGAAATATTTTTTCATGGCAGAAAGCTGGATACAATAAACGATATGGAGAAAATGGGCTATATGCCCGAAGAAAGAGGCTTGTACAAAAAAATGAAAGTAGGCGAACATGCCGTTTTCCTTGCACGTTTAAAAGGTTTATCGAAACAGGAAGCTGCCGACAGAGTAAAATTCTGGTTCGGTAAAATGAACATGGAAAGCTGGTGGAATAAAAAAGTAGAAGACCTGAGTAAAGGCATGGGACAAAAATTGCAGTTCATCAGCACAGTGCTGCACAATCCTTCTTTGATAATTCTGGATGAACCCTTCAGTGGGCTGGATCCGGTGAACAGTAATCTCATTAAAGATGAAATTTATAACCTGGCTAAAAACGGCAGCACCGTTATTTTTAGCACACACAGAATGGAGCAGGTGGAGGAAATCTGCGACAGGATTGTATTAATTAATTTAGGTAAAAAAATCCTCGATGGTTCTGTAGATGAAGTAAAACAACAATTTAAAGAGCATAATTACCATGTAAAAATCAAGCAGCATATTGATCTGTCAGACGCAACCTTTAGTATTGTGCAAAAAGAAGACCGCTCATTTATAGTGAAAATTGATGAACTACATTCAGGAAACGATATACTCAACTACCTGTTGAACAAAGGAGCCGAAGTAGAATCGTTCAACGAAATTTTACCATCCTTAAATGAGATTTTCATCAAGCTGGTACAAGGTACTAATGCGGTATCCCGGGCATTTCAGGAACAATAATTTTCTTTTAAAAATTCATCTTAATGGATAAAATACTTTTGATATTTCACCGCGAGTTTATAACCAGGGTAAGAAAAAGATCTTTTCTGCTTACTACTATACTTTTACCATTATTCATCTTTGGTATATACGTTGCCATTTTTTATTTTATGTTGTACGACGGCACTAAAACCAAAATAGCCGTAATGGACAATACAGGTATTTTTAAAGACACGATAGTGGCCAATAAAGACGCGGAATTTATTTTTGTGAACGGCCTTACACAGCAGCAGCTTGCCGCTCAGATTAATGAAGGAAAGTATGATGGCTTTTTAATAACCAACGATAGCGCCAACGCTGCCGGTCCGCTGCAGCTCATCACGGCAAAAAGTGTAGGGTTGCTTACTAAAGAAAGCATTCATTCTGCTATCAACGACAGGCTGCGCAACCTTCGGATAGACAATATGACTTCGCAACAGCGTGAAGCGCTGGATATAGAAAGAGCTACACGTGAAGTAAAGTTCAGCAGTGTGTCCGGCGTAGAGCAGTCAGATGTAAAAACAGGCATAAGCTATGTATTAGGAATGGTTTGCGGCTACCTCATCTTTTTTATTTTGATTATTTACGGAAGTATAGTTATGCGTGGCGTGATGGAGGAGAAAATAAACCGTATAGCAGAGGTAGTTGTAAGCAGTGTAAAGCCTTTCCAGTTAATGATGGGTAAAATATTGGGCATTGGTGCGGTAGGATTGTTGCAGTTTATTATATGGATTGTTCTCGCCCTAATACTTCAGGCCATTGCTACTCCGTTAATGATGGGCGGCGATATGCTTGGGCAGACTACCGGGGATATGGGAAATATTACCAATATGCAGGAAATATTTGTACAGCTGAAAGATGTGAATTTTGTATTGATCGCGGCTGTGTTTGCTATTTATTTTCTTGGAGGTTATCTTTTGTACGCATCTTTATATGCCATAGTAGGATGCGCGGTTTCAGATAGTGAAGAAGATGCTCAGAAGCTTACATTTCCGGTTACCATACCGCTCATTCTGTCATTTATTTTGTTAACTAAAGCGGTAAACGACCCTAACGGCAGCATTGCGGTATTCGGAAGTATTTTCCCGCTTACCTCACCCATTGTAATGATCGGGCGTGTGGCACAAGGGATACCGGAAGGCGTGCCTTTGTGGCAATTGATAGTAAGCATTATTGTTTTAATTGTTACCTTTATATTGTCTACCATGCTGGCGGCAAAAATATACAGGGTAGGCATTTTAATGTATGGTAAAAAACCTACATGGAAAGAAATATTGAAGTGGGGATTCAGAAGAAATTAAGAGTTAAAATTTTTATCCTATAAATATTTGGTTATGGTTACCCTCGACGATTTTACTATTCAGGAATTACGATCTTATCCTAATGCCACCGGCGAGCTGTCAGGATTGTTAAGAGGCATAGGGCTTGCGGCGAAACTCATCAACGCCAAAGTGCGCAAAGCCGGACTGATAGACGTGTTAGGAGCGCAAGGCTCGGTAAATGTGCAGGGAGAAAATGTGCAGAAGTTAGATGCTATTGCCAACGATATTTTTATTAAAGTTTTACGCTCGGGCATCAACTGTGCAGGACTTGTATCTGAGGAAAATGAAGATGTGATGATCTTTGATGATTTCCTGAGCAACGAATCAAAATATGTAGTGTTACTCGATCCATTGGACGGCTCCGGTAATATTGGTGTAAACATGGATATAGGTACTATTTTTAGTATCGTAAAAAGAAAATCTGAATCTAAAAAACCTTCTATGAAAAAAGATTTTCTACAGGATGGCAAAAACCAGATAGCCGCAGGCTATGTCATTTACGGCTCTTCAACCATGCTGGTGTATGCTACCAACAGGGGTGTGAACGGTTTTACTTTAGATACAGAAACCGGAGAGTTTTATCTGAGTCACCCCGATATAAAAATTCCCGAATACGGCAAAAATTTTTGTTTCGATTTTAAATATTTTTATTCCGTTACCGATAAAACAAGAAAATTTATAGAAGATACACTAAGGGCAGATGCAGGCAAAGACGCGAAAGTATCTCTCAGATATTCTGGCTGCATGGTAGCAGATATTCACCGCAATTTGATGGAAGGTGGTATTTTTCTTTATCCTGAAAGAAAAGAAAAACCTCAGGGCAAGTTAAGGCTGATGTATGAATGCAATCCTATGGCTTTTATAATGGAAGCTGCGGGCGGCATGGCTACCGATGGTAAACAGAGAATACTAGACATTCATCCCAAAGATATACACCAGCGCTCTCCCTTGTATATAGGCTCTAAAGGAATGATGATTCAATAATATATGTCTGTAGTTAGTTTCAATAATATCCAGGTGAAGTTCGATGAAAAACTTGTTTTTAAAGATTTTTCTGAAAACATAGAAAAGGGAGAAAAGATAGTGCTGAGTGGGGAGTCTGGTTCGGGTAAAACTACTTTAATGAACTGTATCTTGGGTTTTGTGCCTTTAACCAAAGGGAGTATTACAGTAAACGGTAAAGAAGTAAACCCTGATAATATAACAGAGATACGCAAAGAGACTTCCTGGCTACCGCAAGAGTTGTCATTCGGCATGCAAACATGCAGGGAACATTTATATTTTCCTTTTCAGTTTGTGCATAATAAAAATATCAGGCCCGCTAACGAAGAAGTACACGCCATTTTAAAACAACTGTTACTCCCTGCAGATATTTTGCAAAGAAATATTAATGAAATTTCCGGCGGGCAAAAGCAGCGACTATCACTGGCTTCCGTATTGCTGCTGCATCGTCCTTTATTATTGCTTGATGAGCCTACTTCAGCGTTGGATGGCAAGGCTGTGCAGGCTGTATTACAACTTATTCATAAGAAAAAAGACATCACCGTTATTAGCACTTCGCACGATCCCGAATGGGTAAAAGGTATGAGCAGGATCATTAAAATCAAACAGTTATGAACGGAGTACAGGATATAAGCTGGATTGATTTAGCTATAGGGTATTTGTTAATAGTCATTCCCATTATTATTTTCAGATATTACCAGACCGGAATGGTGCGCTCTACCATTATAGCCGTGATAAGAATGGGTGTGCAATTGTTTCTGGTAGGCTTGTATTTAGAATATATTTTTACTTTAAACAATTATTGGATAAATATAGGCTGGGTGCTTATGATGATTGTCATAGCTTCTTTTACGGCCATCAGGCGCAGCGGGCTGAACCGTAAAATATTTTTATTACCTGTAATGCTGGCAATGACATTGAGCATATTTGCGGTAGACCTTTATTTTTTGGGTGTGGTGGTAAAGTTAGATTATCTTTTTGAAGCCCGTTATTTCATTCCCATTACGGGTATGCTGATAGGAAATTCTATGAACAATAACATTATTGCCTTCAATACATATTTCACCGGGTTGGAAAGAGAGCAGGTGCAATACCGTTTTGCACTGGCCAATGGGGCTACCGTAAACGAAGCGCTCAAAAAATTTATCAGCGAAGCTCTACAACGTTCGCTAAATCCTACTATTGCTACCGCTTCGGTAATGGGACTTATTTCCCTGCCCGGCATGATGACCGGTCAAATACTGGGAGGATCAGACCCGTCTGTAGCTATCAAATACCAGATTATGGTTATGATCAGCATTTTGGTCTGTTCCATACTTACGGTAGTTTTGTCTATACTTATTTCAAATAAATTTATTCTCAATAAAATGGGTTTGCCCAAGCATAATCTGCTTACACCTAAAAAATGAAATAAGTACCCGCTATAAAAAATTATTGACCGATAAGAGATAATTTTTTTACTTTTATTACGTTATAAAATCGTATCTTTGCAAATTGATAATTTGACATTCGTGTCATCAATTACCAATTCTACTTTTCAAAAAGGACAATATAATATATGAGGCAACTAAAAATTGCTACCCAAATCACCAATCGTGATTCCCAGGCGGTAGAAAAGTATCTTCAGGAAATTTCTAAGATCTCGATGATTACACCTGAGGAAGAAACTATTCTTGCGCAAAAGATCAAGATGGGTGATCAAAGGGCTTTGGACAAATTGGTACAGGCCAACCTGCGTTTCGTAGTATCCGTAGCCAAGCAGTACCAGCATCAGGGCCTTTCTTTGAGTGACTTAATTAACGAGGGCAACCTCGGCTTAATCAAAGCGGCACAGCGCTTTGACGAAACTAAAGGTTTCAAATTCATTTCATACGCTGTATGGTGGATTCGCCAGTCCATTTTACAGGCGTTGGCAGAGCAGGGAAGATTAGTCCGCCTGCCTCAAAACAAAATTGGCACATACAACAAAGCCAACAAGGCTTACATGGCTTTCGAACAGGAGCACGAACGCGAACCCAGCACCGAAGAGCTGGCAAGCATTCTGGAAATGAGCGAAACCGAGATCAACAATATTTTTCAAAGCAACACGCGTCACACATCACTGGATGCGCCGGTACACGAGGCAGAAGATGTAGCCATGGGCGACCTGCTGGAAGGTGCAGACGATACAGATGATGATGTGATGAAAGATTCTTTGCGCGAAGAAATTAAAAGAGTTTTAAAATCTTTAAGTCCGCGTGAGGCAGAGATTGTAAACGCTTATTTTGGCTTAGACGGTGAAAATGGCATTACCATTGAGCAGATAGGTCAAAAATATGATCTTACCAAAGAGCGTATACGCCAGATAAAAGAGCGTGCTATCAAACGTTTGCAAAAAGCCCGCTATAGCGGTGCGTTAAAATCTTATTTAGGATAAAATAAGAAATTGTTGTAATAAAATAGTGAGAAACCATTCGTGTAAAACGGATGGTTTTTTTTGTTAGAATACTATAGTATATTGGTAATAAATCTATAGTATATGAAAAATCTACTCATAATTTTTCTTTCTACCTTGCCGGTTATTTCCATTTCTCAGGATCCGATTTGGCTATCGTTTTTTTACCATCAAAAAAAGAAAGAACCTTCCAGTTGCCGGTAAGATCATAAGATTTAACATTTCATTCTTTGCGCAGCTACTGAAGAACAATGAGAATGCGCTAAAAAATAAATATATAGCAAAAATAGAAGCATTTTTCATATTACTAGATTACAATAAAAATAGTAAATCAAAAAACCACTCCTTAACTAATTAAAACTTATTTTTGAGAAATTTAAAAATAAACTATTGAACATGAGACTATTGCTATTCTTTCTTGTACTATCGGCTGGTGTGATAACCGGTTGCAATAATTCTGCTGATAATAATGATACGGGCAATGACAGTTCCCGGAATGCTGTAAACGGAGACAATGTAGAAGCAACAAAGTCTGCCGGTCCTGTATTGGATACCGCTGATTACAACAAACGTATTGAGTATATGGTAAATGGCGACACATCAGGCTTTTGGCCTGTAGACGGACCTTATCCTTTGCCCGGCGCCATCCTGCCCTTTAAAAGAGTAGTAGCTTATTATGGTAATTTGTATTCTAAAAGAATGGGCGCTCTTGGCGAATATCCTAAAGAAGAAATGTTTAAAAGGCTATTGGCAGAAGTGGATAACTGGAACAAAGCAGATTCTTTAACGCCGGCCATTCCGGCATTGCACTACATTGCCGTAACCGCCCAGGGAGCGCCGGGGAAAGATGGCAAATACAGAGCCAGGATGCCTTTCAGCCAGATTGATACCATTATGAACTGGTCTAAGGAAATTGA
The DNA here is from genome assembly GCA_023386235.1 of Bacteroidota bacterium. Lineage (GTDB taxonomy): Bacteria > Bacteroidota > Bacteroidia > Chitinophagales > Chitinophagaceae > Haoranjiania. The sequence continues at coordinate 10,298 of JAEWKC010000037.1, forward strand.
CGCGCTGGTATTTTTAGATATCCAGGTAGGTCACAGCAATGTAAAAGAAGAAACAGAACAGTTCGTAGAATATTTTAAAAATCCCAAAGTGCATTTTGGGATAGATCCGGAGTTTTCAATGAAAGGCGGCGAACGACCCGGCAGTGTCATCGGGCACTTTACCGCAGCCGATATCAATTCCGTGATTGATGTACTGGCAAACGTGGTAAAAGAAAATAACCTTCCGCCCAAAATGCTGGTGATACACCGTTTTACACAAAATATGATCAAGAACTATAAAGATATAAAGTTAGTGCCCGAAGTGCAGGTGATCATAGATATGGACGGTTGGGGGCCTAAAGACCTAAAGGCAGGTACTTGGCGACATTTTATACATCGTGAACCGGTGCAGTTTACAGGCTTTAAAATATTCTATAAAAATGATCTTAAAAAAGGCGGACCGCTTTATACGGCGGAAGAATTAATGCGCTACAAGCCGCGCCCGTTGTATATTCAATATCAATAAATTATTTTTAATGCCGAAAGATATTTGCTTTCGGCATTAAAATTTTAGATAGTAGAATGAATACATATCGTTATTGGCTATTTATATTTCTAATTGTTTTCTCTTCGTGTAGAACCCATAAACAAATCAGCTACTCCGACAGGAATCGTACTTTTACGCCATCTCAGTTGATAGAAGATGTGGATTATGCATTTGATATTCTTAAGCAACGTCATCCCGCGCCTTATACTTATATTTCTGAAGAACATTTAAATTATAAAATTGATAGTATAAAAAAATTGATCACCGCGCCTATGACATCACGCGCGCTGTACAGGCTTGTAACGCCTGTTTACAACAGCATTGGCTGCATTCATTCAAATATGCGATCGCCGGTTTTTTCTTTTACCAAAAAGCAAAAAGATTCGCTGGAGAAAGTGAGCAATAACAGGGCAATTACACAGTTGCAACTTTTGTATCAAAATAATAAGCTGTTTGTTACAGGCAGTAAAAGTCCTGATGTAAAGGTTGTGCCGGGTGCGCAACTCATCAGCATTGAGGGTAACCCGGTAGCAAACATGATGGATACATTTTTACTGCATTCACCCAGAGATGGCTACAACACTACGTTTCCGGAACTGTACATTTCTGCTAATTTTTTTGTGCTTTATCATTTGTATTATGGATTGAAAGATACAATGATGCTAGAATTCTCTCATAAAGATTCGGTGTTTACACAAAGTTTTTCTGTGATACACACTGCTGATACTTCTAAGCAACAGCCAAAGCATCAAGAAAAAGCAAAAGATAAAAAAGTAAAAAACAAATCGAAAAACAGAGAGCCTTACCCGTATAGAGGCAAAGATGAAAACGGAAAATACATTCTTGATTTCCGGTTTACAGACAGTACGCGCCATACAGCTTATATGAAGGTATCTTCCTTCAGTACGCTTAAGTCTAATTTTCGTAAATTTTATAAAGTCAGTTTTGATAGTTTAAGAAAGGAGCATACTGAGCATCTTATTTTAGACATGAGGGGCAATAGCGGCGGTTTTTTATTTCGTTCCATACATTTGTATACTTATCTTACCGATACTTCATTTATTTTTATACAGCCTTCTTTAGCCGCGGGAAGATACAATCCTGCTACGTATCTTAAGGGTATTCCGGGATTTCTTCAGAAAGTAGCCGGCGCAATAGTATTGCCTTTTGTAGTAAAAAGAAAGCAAGACGGAAAGTATTATGTAAGAATGAGCGGGCAGAAACCTGCCCATCCTAATAAAAATAATTATACCCGAAACCTGTATGTGCTTACAGACGGTTTTACGGCTTCAGCCGCGTCTTTATTAGCAGCCAATATTCAGGGAAATGGCAGAGGCAATATAGTAGGAGATGAGTCCGGAGGCGCCAGAAACATTTGCTTTGCAGGCAAGTATATGCGTGCCTATACGCCCAATACCAATATTCCTTTTCAGGTAGGCATGTATACGATTGCTCCTGTTGTACAGGATAACATAAAGGGCAGAGGGGTAATGCCTCAAAAAATGATAAGAAGAAATGTAGTAGATGTTGTTCAGAAAAAAGATAAGGTAGTAGACACGCTTTTATGTGAAATAAAAAATAGTTACCTTCACATCAAATAAAATATACGAATAGTGCATTCCTTTAAAGAGTTAGTAGAATTATACGGCCAGCGGTTCAAAAGAAAACATTTTCCTGACGAACCGTTCAATCTATACGAGCCTGCTGAATATTTTTTAGGCATAGGAGGTAAAAGAATACGTCCTGTACTATTGCTGATGGCGCATGAATTATTTGAAGAAATACATGAAGACACATGGCATGCCGCTGATGCGCTGGAGTTGTTTCATAACTTCACATTGCTGCATGATGATGTAATGGACGATTCAAATGTAAGGCGCGGTCAGCAAACCGTACATAAAAGAAATGATGTAAACACAGCCATTCTCAGCGGAGACGCTATGCTTATAAAGGCCTACGATTATATCAATAAAATAACGAAAGATAAGCAGGCGCACATTTTATCCATGTTTAATAAAACGGCCCTGGAAGTATGTGAGGGTCAGCAGTACGATATGGATTTTGAGAAAAGAAACGATGTAACCATAGAGGAATACCTGCATATGATTACGTTGAAAACATCTGTATTGCTCGCTTGTAGCGTATATCTCGGTGGCTATCTGGGCGGCGCGTCGGCTTACAACACGCACCAACTGTATGAGTTTGGCAAATACTTAGGCATTGGTTTTCAGATCCAGGATGATTATCTGGATTGCTACGGCAACTCGGAAAAGTTTGGTAAAAAGATAGGAAGTGATATCAGGAAGAATAAAAAAACCTTTCTGCTGATAAAAGCTCTGGAAAGCGCTGATGCAAAGAACAAAGCCATCATACACGAATTGTTGCTTAGCCCTACAGATGATAAAGTAGAAAAAATGCTGCAGGTATATGAAGATACCGGAGCTAAAAAATGGACAGAACAATTGAAGCAGGAATATTCCGGAAAAGCGTTGCAGGCTTTGGAGAAAGTGGTGGTAACACAAGACAGAAAAAATAAACTGATAGAATTAAGCGATTATCTGTTACACAGGCAATCATAACACATACAAGTAGTTTCCATGAAATTTACCAGAAAAAAAAGCCTTGACGCTATTCACGCTGAATATGCTAAAGGGTTTTCTGAAGGCCATACAGGAGAAGGGCTTAAAAAAGTACTTACCGTAAAGGACCTCACATTTCTTGGAATAGCGGCGGTTGTGGGCGCCGGTATATTTTCAACTATTGGCAAAGCCGCTTATGACGGAGGCCCCGGAGTGATTTTTCTTTTTATTATCACCGCTGTTACTTGTGGTTTTTCAGCACTATGCTATGCGGAGTTTGCTTCTCGCGTGCCGGTTTCGGGCAGTGCTTATACATATTCGTATGTAGCTTTTGGCGAAATTATAGCCTGGATCATAGGCTGGGCTTTAATCCTGGAATACTCCATCGGCAATATTGTGGTGGCTATTTCATGGAGTGCGTATTTTAATAATTTATTGCAAGCCATAGGTGTTCATTTGCCCGATTGGCTTAGCATAGGCTATCAAACCGCGAAACTGAAATACGAGGCCGCCATTGCCGCCGGCACAAGTGTTCAGAATTTGGTGTACACCCACGCGCCCACTGTAATGGGAATAAAGTTTATAGTAAATCTTCCCGCTTTTCTTGTTACGGTATTTGTAACCGTCCTCGCTTATATAGGCATTACAGAAAGTAAAAAGAGCGCAAATTTTATGGTATGGCTTAAGCTGGCAGCGCTTGCGTTTGTGGTTGTGATTGGTTTGGTGATTATTATAAAAGACGATTTGTTTCACAACTGGAAACCATTTTTTCCTAATGGGATGGATGGCGTTTTAAAAGGGGTATCTTCTGTGTTCTTTGCCTACATTGGGTTTGATGCCATATCCACCACGGCAGAAGAATGTGCGAATCCTAAAAGGGATTTACCAAGAGGGATGCTTTTTTCTTTAATTATTTGTACGATTATTTATGTGATTGTTGCATTGGTTATTACCGGATTGGTTAATTACAGTGAGTTTGAGGGAGTAGCAGATCCGCTGGCGTTTGTATTTAATCAGTTGAGTATGGAAAAGATTGGCTTTATTATAGCGGTAAGTGCAGTTGTTGCTTCCACAAGTGTGTTGTTGGTTTTCCAGATTGGTCAACCAAGAATATGGATGATGATGAGTCGCGACGGCTTAATGCCAAAGAAATTTTCTTCTTTAAACAAAAGATACAAAACACCCGGCTTTGCAACCATTATGACCGGCTTGCTGGTGGGCATACCCGTTTTGTTTATTGATGATTTGCTGATGACGGACCTTACAAGTATCGGCACTTTGTTTGCCTTTGTTCTGGTATGTGCAGGAGTTCTTTTTCTGCCGAAAGTGGCTAAGGAAAAAAATAAATTTCAACTGCCATATATCAACTCAAGATACATTATGCCTTTGCTGGCTGCAATATTTATGTATGCTTATCGCGACAGAGTAGCAGATGTTTTTATGCATATTGCTACAGATAATTTTCAGGAGATTTTATTTCTTCTTTATATTCTTGTGTTGGTAGCAGTATCGGTTTTGTGTGTGATAAAACAATTTACTTTAATACCTGTTTTAGGCACTATGTCCTGTTTGTATTTAATGACAGAAATTCCCGTGAACAGCTGGATTGCTTTTATCTTCTGGATGGTGATAGGTTTATTACTCTACTATTCTTTCGGAAGAAAACATAGTGTAATCGGGAAGAGAAATAGGGTGCAGAATGAATTAAAATAGTCTCTTTTTTTATCTCATGAATGTATTATTTTTTAATTAATTTTCTGATACTCAAAGTTTTTAAAAAATTTATGCATACGTTTGCATAATTTTTTTTTAAAGTATAATATATATTATATGTGTGGTATAGTAGGCTATGTAGGTAATCGTATTGCTTATCCAATCGTATTAAAAGGATTGAAGAGACTTGAATATCGCGGCTATGACAGCGCGGGAATTGCCCTCATTCACAATGATAAGCTCAATGTCTATAAAAGAAAAGGAATGGTAGCAGATTTGGAAGATGCTGCTGTGGGAAAGGAGATAAACGGAAACATTGCTATAGGTCATACTCGCTGGGCAACGCATGGAGAACCCAACGACAAAAATGCTCATCCCCACCTTTCTTCCAATAAAAAAATCGCAATGATACATAACGGTATTATTGAAAATTATCTTGTTTTAAAAGAAGAATTATTAGAAAAAGGCGTACAGTTTGAGAGCGATACGGATACGGAAGTATTACTGAAATTTATTGAAGATATTTATATTAATAATGAAAATTCTCTTGAAGAAGCTGTGCGTATAGCTTTGAAAAGGGTAGTGGGAGCTTATTGTATTCTGCTTATTGAAGAAGATAATCCGGATACTATCATTGCAGCAAGAAAAGGAAGTCCTCTGGTAATAGGAATAGGAAAAGGAGAACATTTTCTTGCTTCAGATGCTTCCCCGATTGTTGAGTTTACTAAAGAAGTGGTGTATGTAAACGATTATGAAATAGCCATTGTAAAACCCGATGAATTAATACTAAAGAATCCTGGAAACGAAAAACAGACACCTTTCATTACAACTTTAGACTTAAAACTGGATGAAATAGAGAAAGGGGGTTATGACAGTTTTATGTTGAAGGAAATTTATGAACAACCTAAAACTATTTTCGATTGTTTAAGAGGTCGGTTATACGCAGATGAAGGAATAATAAAATTGAGCGGTATTGAAAAGTATTTAGAGGAAATAAAAAAAGCACGCCGCATAATAATAATAGCTTGTGGTACAAGTTGGCATGCGGGTTTGGCAGCAGAGTATTTTATAGAAGAATTGTGTCGTATTCCTGTTGAAGTGGAATATGCCTCAGAGTTTAGATACAGAAATCCTATTGTTGATAAAGAAGATGTAATCATTGCCATATCTCAAAGTGGAGAAACTGCCGATACAATTGTAGCTATAGAAAAGGCAAAAGAACAAGGAGCTTTAATTTTAGGTGTTGTAAATGTTGTAGGTTCTTCTATTGCCAGAATTTCACATGGAGGTGCTTATACACATGCTGGTCCGGAAATTGGCGTTGCCAGTACGAAAGCATTCACGGCTCAGTTATCTGTTTTGTATCTGGCTGCTTTAAAAATTGCACAAAGTAAGGGTAGTATTTCTCATGAAAAGTTTTTACATCTTTGTCACCAGCTCAAAGAAGTGCCTTCAATAGTAGAAAGTATTTTAGAGTTGAATGATCACATAAAAGTAATAGCAGAAAAATACAGTAATGCAAATAATGCTTTGTATTTGGGTAGAGGATATAATTTTCCTATTGCATTAGAAGGAGCCTTAAAGCTTAAAGAAATTTCTTATATTCATGCAGAAGGTTATCCGGCGGCGGAAATGAAACATGGTCCTATTGCATTGGTAGATGAAAATTTACCTGTAGTATTTGTTGCTACAAAAGATATGTTTCATGAAAAAGTATTAAGCAATATGCAGGAGATAAAAGCAAGAAAAGGTAAAATTATTGCAATCGCCACTCAGGGAGATAATACTACTGCAAATATAGCCGATGATATAATTTTTGTTCCGGTGATAGATGAAATAATAGCACCTATTACAAATGTAGTTCCCTTGCAATTATTATCTTATCATGTGGGAATACACAAAGATTTGGATGTAGATAAGCCTCGAAACCTTGCTAAGTCAGTTACGGTAGAGTAGCGCAAAAAATAAGAAATATTTTATATAATAATTCTCAATATCTTTTTCTGTATTGTAATAGAAGAGATAGAGTATTTTAAATACGCTTCAGATATGAATAATATTTCCAAACACCCATTAGATTTGTTAGGGTATCATTTTATAAAAGACGGATTCATTCCCGAAGGGAAAGATGAATATTATTTAAGAGATATACAAAATAGGAGTGGTATTACTTACAGACATTTAAGTGCAACGGAAATTGAAATTCTGGTAAAGAACGGTAATCGCTCTGATAATTGGAATAATATTTTAGTGTCAGATTCTTTCAACCCCAATCTGGTAAAAAATTGTAGTTTTTTCGGACTTATAAGAATTGGTAAACTGGAACCATATTACCTCGAGTTTAATGATTTAAAAGTAGAAGTTGGTTTATACGACTCTACTATTATCAGTTGCGACTTAGGGGATAATGTTGCTATAAAAAACGTGGCTTACATATCACATTATATTATCGGAAATGAAGTGATAATTTTTGAGGTAGATGAAATGAAAACTACCGATCATGCCAAGTTTGGAAATGGTATATTAAAAGATGGAGAAGACGAATCATTGCGCATATGGCTGGAAATATGTAATGAAAACGGGGGAAGAAAAGTTATTCCGTTTAATGGTATGCTCGCCGGTGATGCATGGCTTTGGTCAAAATACAGGACAAATAAAAAACTGCTTGAAAATTTTATAAGATTTACAGAAACGGAATATCGTACTGAGCCGGGCTTTTATGGAAAGGTAGGAGACAGAACAGTTATAAAAAACACAAACATTATCAATGATGTATGGATAGGATCAGATGCCTATATAAAAGGAGCAAATAAACTTAAAAACTTAACCATTAAATCAAAACCCGATGCCAGATCTCAGATAGGCGAAGGATGTGAACTGGTAAATGGTATTATTGATTTTGGTTGTCGTATTTTCTATGGAGTAAAGGCTGTTCGTTTTGTAATGGCTTCCAACTCGCAGTTGAAGTATGGAGCAAGACTTATTAATTCTTATTTAGGAAACAATGCAACTATTTCCTGCTGCGAAGTATTAAATTCATTAATATTTCCCGCGCACGAACAGCACCATAACAACTCGTTTTTATGTGCTGCATTAATCCTGGGACAAAGTAATATTCCTGCCGGAGCAACAATTGGTTCCAATCATAATTCGCGGGCGGCAGATGGTGAAATGCAGGCAGGCAGAGGCTTTTGGCCGGGGTTGTGTGTGAGCATAAAACATAATTCCAAATTTGCGTCTTTCTGTATCATTGCAAAGGGAGATTATGATTACGAACTGAATATTCCTTTTCCCTTTTCGTTTATCAGCAATAATAAATATAAGAATGTTCTGGAAATAATGCCTGCATATTGGTTTATGTATAATATGTATGCTTTGGAAAGAAATGCTCTAAAGTATGCCGACAGAGATAAAAGAGCAGATAAAATTCAAACTATTGAATATGATTATCTGGCTCCGGATACGGTTAATGAAATGTTTGATGCATTGCAAAATTTTGAACTGCTTACAGGAAAAGCTTTCTATATTCAACATAAAAATAAATTCGAGATTTCTGAAAAAGCCTGTAGAGCAAAAGGAAAAGAGTTATTGCAAAATAAAGATTCTTTGATAGATAATCTTGAAATTTTTGCCGGTAATATTGAGAACTCTAAACGTAAAGTTATCATTACAAAAATACAAATGGCTTACGATATTTTTCTGAGAATGATAAAATACTATGGTATTTGTCAGCTCATGAAAACTATTGCAAAGTATGATATTTACAAGATTGAAGAAATAAGAAAAAAAATTTATAAAAATAAAATCAAAAGAACCGGTTGGTTAAATGTAGGCGGACAATTAATGCCTGCAAGTAAAGTGGAGCATTTAATTACTGCAATAAATTCAGGTAAGATTAATTCATGGGATGATATGCATGCATATTATAAAAAAGAGGGAGGAAATTATTCAGCAGATAAAGCTGCGCATGGCATAGCCTCACTTCTGGAAATAGAAGGTTGTTCGGTAAATGATATAACCAAAGATAAAATAGTTGACTGGAGTGCTTACGCAATAAAAACCAGAAACTGGATACAACAACAAATAGAGGATTCCCGCAAGAAAGATTATGAAAATCCATTTAGAAAAATAATGTACGATTCATCTGAAGAAATGGATTTGGTTATCGGGGCTTATGAAGACAATACATTCATTAATCTACAAAAAGAAGAAACAAAATTATTTTTAAAAGAAATGAATAGTTTAAAAAATAAAATTAAACAAAATTAAATATAAGAAACGCAATGTTTACGTTAACTAATTAATATTTTGATATTTTTAAGTATAAAGCATGTTTTGATGAATAATCTGAAAAGTATGTAAAAATGAGTAAAGCAAACCTTCCGTTTACTATCACAACATTTATCATCATTAAATTATTTTTTCGCTAAAGTATTCCAAAACCATTTGGCAACATGCTCTGTAAACACTACCGTTTCATTAAAAGGCAGGAAATGTCCGCCTTCCATAACCATAAGATTTTCATTCGTTCCTCCTAGCTTTTCGACTACCGTTTGGCAATGCAATGGCGGAAATAATAAATCGTTTTCGCCAACAATAATTTTATAAGGTACTTTTATACTGTGTCGATTAAGCGTTACATCATATTGTAAGAAAGAATACCAGCTGTATAAAGCGTACGACCAAACCATGTGCTGGTCTTTTGAAAGCTCATTCAAAAGACTGTGATTGCCATCCACCACATTTTCCCAATTAACCAGCCATTTAAGAGGAACAGGCAATTTCGGAACCCATTTTGCAATGCTGCTGAATTTGATAAGAAATTTTACCAGCCCGGGCCATCGTACCGGTACATGAAGGTCTGACGATTTACAGTTAGTACGGTAAAGGTAGCAATCCTTGTGATGATGTTTTTCATAGATATTAATTTTAGTGGAGTGATTAAAACAAAATTGTATTTCAAATCAATTCCTTTGTGTTACCAAAATCATAATACCTTAACAATACACCTTATTTATTAGTCAATTCAATCACGGTAATCTCAGGTAGTATACCAAACCTACCGCTGTAACCAATGAAACCAAAACCTCTGTTTACATACAAAACCTGATTGCCTTTCTGATATTTTCCTCCCCACTGGTCGTACATAAACTGTAAGGGCGACCATTTAATATTTCCTATTTCAATGCCGTATTGCATGCCGTGTGTATGACCGCTTAGCATCAGGTCTATGTCTTTATATTTAGAATTTACTTCGGCATCCCAATGGCTTGGATCGTGGCTTAAGAGTATCTTAAAAGGAATATTTTCCGTGCCGGTATAAGCCGCGCTAAGTTTGCCGTATTTAGGAAAACGGCCTTTGGCTCCCCAGTTTTCAATGCCTAACAAGGCTATCTTTTCTGCGTTTCTTTCAAATACAATATGCTCATTCATCAATAAACGCCAGCCCATTTCTTTCTGTATGTCTTTTAAAGTTTGCAGGTTCAGTTTCTTATCTTCCTCCGAATCCCATACATGATAGTCGCCATAATCATGATTGCCCAATACGCTGTATACACCCAACGGAGCTTTCAGGCGAGAGAAAATATTCTTGTAAGCATTCAGCTCGGCCGACTGGTCATTTACCAAATCTCCGGTAAATAATATCAGATCCGGCTTTTCATTCAGTATCATGTCAATGCCTTTTGATACCGCTTCTTTATTTTCGAGGCTACCCATGTGCACATCGCTGATCTGTAATATTTTTAAGCCTTTGAAACTTTGCGGTAAATTAGGAAAGCGCATAGTATGCCTGTGAATTTTATAATCATATTTATTGCTGAAGCCATAAATGATAGAGCCTATAAACGCGCTGCCCATCACTATTCCAAGCCATGAAATAAAAGTAGAACGGGATATTTTAGTACCTTCTGAAGAAGAATTGCCTATTTGTCTTCCGCTCCACACTATTCCTCTTCTTATATCATCTGTAATAAAAAATAAGCCCATGATCACTTTTCCAATAATGATGGCTATGAGTAAAGAAAAAATATAGTTTCGGAAGGGTGTTTCAAACTCCTGAAAGCTAAACAGCAACAAGAAAGTAATTAAGGAAAGCGCTACATGAAATATAAGTAATAAGTTTTTGTATAAAGTATTCCAGTTGTGGGTTACGGCTTTTAAAACAAAGAATATATATACATCCAAAAGCAGTAGCAACAACAACAGGAATAGCCTGAAAGTAATCATTCTATTCATGTGGCAAAGGTAATTTTTATCAAACATAAAATTTTGCTAATAAAAGACTTGTTAATATAAGTGTAGCAGTGCTGTTTTTGCTTTTATTTGCACTTATTAAGAAGTAAATTCGCAGGAAATCAAATTACGCGCGTATGAACTTTACCTATTATGCACATGCAACATTTATGATTGAAGTAACCGGAAAGAAAATACTTTTCGATCCTTTTTTTACAGACAACCCGAATGCCAAACAATTTAATGTTGACGAAATAGAAGCGGATTATATATTTCTGTCGCATGGTCACTCCGATCATATCGCTGATGCCGCTTCCATAGCTTTGAGAACCAATGCCAAAGTAGTTTCTAACCCCGAAGTAATTGCCTATATGAAAAAGCAAGGGGTGGAAAACGTACATGAGCTGAACCACGGCGCACCCACAAAATTTGAGTTTGGCAATGTACGCCCTGTGAGCGCCATGCACTCCTCTGGATTACCCGATGGCAGCTACGGCGGCAATCCAATGGGCTTTGTATGCACTACCTACGATGGTAATTTTTATTATGCCGGCGATACCTGCCTTATAATGGATATGCAATTGATACCACTGTTTAGCAAGCTCGACTTTGCCATTTTGCCTATTGGTGGTAACTATACAATGGATTATAAAGACGCAGCCATCGCCTCCGACTTTATAAAATGCAATAAAATTATCGGAGTACATTACGATACTTTCGATCTCATAAAGATAGATACCAAAGCCGCTTTGCAGGAGTTTCATTCCAAAGGCAAAATACTGTTTCTTCCTAAAATAGGAGAAACCATTACCGCTATAAAAAGTGAGGAAATGGAAGGATAGTTGCTCTTTCCCTGAAGCCATGCTGCTTCTGAGCTGTATATGACACCCTCTTCCGGCTATTCAATAGTAATTTAAGAGAGTTTTAAACATAAAACCATAAAATAAATTATCTTTGGCTTTAAAGATATTTTATCCAACTTATATATGGCAAGAATTATTGGTGTAGCTAATCAGAAAGGGGGCGTAGGAAAAACCACAACGGCTATCAATTTAGCGGCAAGCCTGGCTGTTTTAGAAATGAAAACATTGCTGGTAGATGCCGATCCGCAGGCAAACAGTACCACTGGTGTAGGCTTTGACCTGCACAACATTACCAGCAGTCTATACAATTGCATGGTCGATGGTACGGCCGCGCAGGATGTAATATTAAAAAGCAATATTCCTAATCTTGATTTGATTCCTTCACATATAGATCTGGTAGGCGCCGAGATAGAAATGATCAATTATCCCAATAGAGAAAATGTAATGAAGTCAGTGCTCGATCCTGTAAAAGATCAGTACGATTTTATCATTATAGACTGTTCTCCTTCGCTGGGATTAATTACCGTTAACTCTCTTGTAGCGGCAAACAGTGTGGTGGTGCCTGTGCAATGCGAATTTTTTGCATTGGAAGGTTTAGGGAAATTGCTGAATACCATCAAGATTGTACAAAACAGGCTAAACCCCGATTTGCAGATAGAGGGAATATTAATGACCATGTACGATGGCAGGCTCCGGCTCAGCAATCAGGTGGTAAGCGAAGTGCGCCGCCATTTTGACGAAATGGTATTTGAAACGATCATTCACAGAAATGTACGCTTAACAGAAGCGCCCAGCTTTGGCAAGCCCGTTATATTGTACGATTCAGAAAGTAAAGGAGCGGTCAATTACCTCAATCTGGCAAAGGAAATAATGGTAAAGAATAATATTAAAATTGAAGGCTTAGAAACCGAATAGTAATAAGCACATTTTATACAGGCAATGAGTAAAGCAAAACAAGATACTTCGAAAACACAGGCAAATAAGCATCCGCACATAAAACCCGGAGGAAAAGAAAAAGCGGCTTTGGGCAAAGGTTTGAGCTCTTTGCTGCAAAACATTAAAGATGACCTGAAAATGCCGGCCGGCGATGCATTGAGAAAAGATATTGTAGAAGAAGTAACATCCGTTACAAAAATTTCTTTATCTAAAATTCATCCCAATCCTAAAAATCCGCGTAAAGATTTTGATAAGCAGGCGCTGGAAGAATTGGCAGAATCTATAAAAATTCATGATATCATACAGCCGCTTACGGTAAGCAAAAGAGCGGATGGCAATTATACGTTAATTGCCGGAGAGCGTAGGTTTAAGGCTTCTAAACTGGCAGGCATAAAAGAAGTGCCGGTATATGTTCGCAAGGCAGATGATTCAGAACTGCTGGAACTGGCTTTGCTTGAAAACCTGCAAAGAGAAGACCTCAACGCTATTGAAATAGGATTAAGCTACCAGCGCATGATGGACGAACTGGCTTATACGCAGGAAAAAGTGGCCGAACGTATGGGTAAAGAAAGAAGTACTATTACCAATTATATCCGTTTACTAAAATTACCTCCCGATGTGCAGCTTGCCGTAAGAGCCAGCGAAATATCCATGGGACATGCGCGCGCTATTTCAGGGCTGGAAAACGTAGATGCGCAGCTTACCGCTTTTAAAGAGGTGAAAGATAAACACCTGAGTGTAAGACAAACCGAAGACCTGGTGCGTAGAATGAACCAGGCACAAAATCCGCATAAAAAACAACCGGTAAAATCGGGTCTGCCACCGGCGTATAAAAAAGTAGAAGATACATTAGCATCTCACTTTGGAACCAAAGTAAAACTTACGCACAATGCTAAAAAAGGAGAAGGCTCTATCTCAATAGATTATTATTCATTAGACGAATTTAATAAACTGCTTGATTTATTGAATGTGCAGATAGGATAATTTTTGCCATAGAAATAATACCATACAAATGAAAATTAAATATCTCGTATTATGTGTGCTTTTTTATTTTGTAGGGAATAATATTTTTGCACAAAATCAGGATACGGTAAATGTGCTGCGAAGATCTGTGGATACTACAGCGCCGGAGGTTGTATTGGTAGATTCGGTTACAAAAGAAAGACGCTTTTTAGGAAATGTATTTTCACGTAACGATTCTATAGATAAACAAAGAGATACATTCTTCCTGAAAAAGAAAGAATTTACGCCTCGAGGCGCCACGCTGCGTTCTTTGATATTGCCGGGATGGGGACAGGCCTACAACAGAGAATACTGGAAAATACCCATTGTGGCCGCTGGCATCGGTGTACCGGTAGGCATATTCGTGTTTAACAATGTTTGGTACAATCGTTCTAAAGAGGCGGTAGATGTGGCGTTTAAAATACAGCGTAACCCTGCAGATACCGTATTGATAAATAGTTTACATAAAGATTTTATAGGTACTTACAACAGCAGGAAAAATATGCCCAATGGCTTAGAAAGCTTTAAAACCACAGCCATACAAGCCAGAAATTATTACAGAAGAAATCAGGACTACGCCATCTTGTGGACATTGGCTATGTGGGGATTAAACGTGGCAGACGCTACTGTTTTTGCGCATCTCAAAGGTTTTGATGTGAGCGACGATATAAGCTTGAAAGTAAGGCCGGTATATTTTAATATGAGTAACACACCCGGAGTAAAGCTGGTGTTTTATAAAAAATAAAAATAGTTGACATGAAAATTGCATTGATAGGCTACGGAAAAATGGGCAAAGCTATAGAGCAAATAGCACAGGCGCACGGCCACGAAATTGTATTGCGTATTTCCATTGAAAATACCAAAGACTTTACCATTGAAGCGGTTCAAAAAGCTGACGTAGCAATAGAATTTACAGGTCCTGAAAGCGCGTTCGAAAATATCTCTAAATGCTTCGAGGCCAGAGTTCCCGTGGTAAGCGGCTCTACCGGATGGTTAAAAAATCTTCCTGAAATACAAGCCGCGGCTACAGAAAGAAATATCGCTTTTTTATATGCCAGCAACTTTAGCATCGGCGTTAATTTATTCTTTGAGCTGAATAATTATATAGCGAATCTGATGAAATCTTACAAGGCATACAACCCGGCCATTACAGAAGTTCATCACCTGGAAAAAAAAGACGCTCCAAGCGGTACGGCCATTACACTGGCAGAGCAGATAATGAAAGTGTATACTCAAAAACAAGAATGGGTAAACTATGCTACAGATAAAGAAGAAAAACTGGAAATCATTTCTGAAAGAGAAGAAAACGTTCCGGGTACGCACATAGTATCTTACAGATCAGAAATAGACGACCTGGAAATAATGCACACAGCGCACAGCAGGAAAGGTTTTGCCGCAGGTGCGGTAATGGCAGCAGAGTTCATTAAAGATAAGAAGGGAATTTTCTCTATGAGAGATGTATTGTTTGCCCCGCAATAATACTTGTTATGAATGCAGCCCTGATAGATAACTTAAAACAAATAGCAGGAGAAGAATTTGTTTTCACAGATATGGATTCTTTGCAGTTTTTCGGGCATGACTATACCGAAAAATTACAATACAATCCTGATGTAGTTGTTAAACCACGTACAGCAGAAGAAATCAGTGCAATTGTAAAATTATGCAATCAACACAAAATTCCCATTACTCCAAGAGCAGGCGGCACAGGGCTTACAGGCGGCGCGCTTCCTACATTTGGCGGTATAGTTTTATCTGTCGAAAGGCTTAATTCTATTTTGGATATTGATGAAAGAAACCTGCAGGTGACTACAGAGACCGGCGTTATCACAGAAGTATTGCAAAATGCCGTAAAAGAAAAAGACTTATTTTATCCACCCGACCCCAGCAGCCGCGGCTCCTGCTTCATTGGCGGAAACATAGCGGAAAACAGCGGCGGACCTAAAGCGGTAAAATACGGAGTAGTAAAAGATTATGTGTTGAACCTGGAAGTGGTACTGCCTACCGGAGAAATCATCTGGACAGGCGCCAATGTATTGAAAAACGCCACAGGTTACAACCTTACACAGTTAATGGTTGGGAGCGAAGGCACATTGGGCATTGTTACCAAAGCGGTTTTAAAACTTATTCCTTTACCAAAGTTCGATTTGCTTATGCTGGCTCCTTTCAATTCATTGGAAAAAGCAAGCGAGGCCGTAAGTGCTATATTTCGTGCGGGTTTCACGCCAAGCGCTTTAGAATTGGTAGAGATAAATGCCCTGAAAATTGTAAGTAGCCTGGAAGAGAGCAGTATTGTACCCGTAACGGACGACATGGCGGCTCATTTAATAATAGAAGTAGACGGAAATGATGTAGAAGTATTGATGAAGGAAATAGAGCAGATTGCAGAAGTATTGATGCAGTTTGATTGTGGCGAAATATTTTTTGCTGATGATGCCATACAAAAAGAAGAACTGTGGAAGCTAAGACGCAGAACAGCAGAAGCGGTTAAAGCTATTGGCTATACCATTGAAGAAGATACAGTAGTGCCAAGGGCAGAACTACCGCAATTAATTAAAGGCGCAAAAGCATTGGCCGCCAAACATGATTTTAAAGTGGTGTGCTACGGACACGCGGGCGATGGAAATATACATGTACGAATTTTTAAAGAAGGGCATCCCAACAGCTTTAATAATGATACGGTAAAGCCTATATTGGAAGAACTTTTCATGCTGGTAAAAAGTTTGAATGGCATGATTAGTGCAGAACATGGAGTTGGAATGCTACAGAAAGAATTTTTACCTATATTTTTTGATCAGGCTACTTTAGATATAATGAGGGGCATTAAAAAAGTATTTGACCCTAATAATATTTTAAACCCCGGAAAAATTATTGATTTGAAATAAAAAAAACAGAAAATGATCAACATTAAAAAAACACTACTCATAGTATTTTTAGCAGGATGCGCCATCGCTTCAAATGCTCAATGGCAATATGACACAACTGTAAACGGAAATAAAGCGGCGGTGATGGCTGCCAGAGAACAAGACAGGCAGCAGCAGACAAAACTTCAGCAGAGCCCTTGGTTTTTTGGTGGTGGTTTGGTATTAGGCTTTAGCTCGGGCGCCGGCGCAGTGGGCGTTTCGCCTGTAGCAGGCTATAAGGTTAATGATTACATAGATGCGGGTATGGGACTAAACCTGGTGTATCATTACAATAATTATTATTACAGAAACCGTGCGTTCAACGTAGGTTTGATGCCTTTTGTACGCGCTTTCCCAATTAATAATTTATTCACCCAACTACAGTTTGAGCAGGCCTGGGTAAACGGCAACTATTTATCAAACGATACAAAAGTAAAATACAATTACGACTATCAGGCGCTGATAGCTTCGCTGGGTTATGCCAACAGAGTAAACGGCAGGGTAGGGTTTTTTGTATCCGTAGGTATAGATTTGCTGAAAGATCCTAATTCTCCTTATCGTTATTCAAACGGTCGTATTATGCCGGTGTTCAGTACAGGAGTAAACTTCTAAGCGCGTTTAAGTATTTTCAAATCCGGTTCTCTAACAGCATTTTACAGCCTTTAATTTTTATATTTGTTCAATGAATATTTTTAAGGATTACCATCAGCTACCCACATTCAACAAGCCTGTGGTAACGATTGGTACATTTGATGGTGTGCATAAAGGGCATAAAAAAATAATTGCGCAGTTACACAAAGCCGCCGCCGATATACAGGGAGAAACAGTTATCATTACTTTTTTGCAGCATCCCAGAAATGTAGTCGCCGGCAGTAATCCCGTGCAATTGCTCAATACGCTTGATGAGAAAATAGCCTTACTGAAAAAAGAAAATATTGATAATTTAATTGTTGTAGATTTCGATGAAAAATTTTATGGGCAAACTGCCGAGTCTTATATTGAAGACTTCTTAGTAAATAAAATACAACCGGCCTGCATCATTATAGGTTACGATCATAAATTTGGTAAAGATCGTTCGGGTAATTACGTAATGTTGGAAACGTACGGCGAAAGATTTGGATTTGCTGTAAAGGAAATATGCGCAGAAATAGTAAAAGATGCCACTGTAAGTTCTACAAAAATAAGAAATGCCATTATAGACGGTCATATTGAAAACGCTAACGAGCTATTGGGATACAACTATTTTTTTACTGGAAAAATTGTTGAAGGCAATCAATTGGGCAGAACGATCGGCTTTCCAACCGCTAATATTGCAATGGAAAACCACCTCAAGTTAACACCTGCAAACGGAGTTTATGCAGTGTATGCTTATCTGAATAATGATAGGAATAATCGGCTGAAAGGTATGATGAACATAGGTTTCAGGCCTACGGTGGATGGCGCTACAAGAACCATTGAAGTAAATATTTTTGATTTCGATAAGGATATTTATAACCAGGAAATAACGATAGAGGTAGTAAATTTTTTACGTGCTGAGGAAAAATTTTCCGGCTTAGACGCATTAAAGCAACAGCTGGCAAAAGACGCGATAGCGGCCAGGGGAATTCTTTAAATTTTTTATACAAACACAATTAGCAAAATAATTTATTGCTGCTCATTCCAGTAAAAGCTGTCGGGGTGTATTCTTTTCCCGAAAACAGCGGTTCCTACTCTTATGATTGTTGCTCCTTCTTCTATGGCGGCTTCCAGGTCGCCGCTCATACCCATCGACAGTTCGTTCATTTCCACATTAGAAATATTATTTGAAATGATTTGTTGCTGCAAAAGTTTCAATAGCTGAAAGCATTTTCTTACTCTTCGGGCATCAGCGCTGAATAAGCCAATGGTCATCAAACCTTTTATCTGCAACGTTTCCAGTTTTGCTACCTGCTCTACAAGCTGCAAAGTATTTTCCGCACTTACTCCGAATTTACTTTCTTCGGCAGATGTGTTTACCTGTATAAAAACATTTATTTTCTTTTGTTCAAATAGCAGTCTTTGGTGCAGTTTTTCAGCCAGGCTTAACCTGTCTATAGATTGAATGCAGGCTATATCATACTTCAAAATATCTTTTATTTTATTGGTTTGCAGATGTCCTATAAAATGCTTTTGATGAGGTACACTTTTTAAAGTTTCAAATTTTTCTTTTACTTCCTGTATTTTATTTTCACCAATAAGCGTTACGCCGGCTGCTAGCGCTGTTTTTATTCGTTTTGCGGTTACAGTTTTTGTGGCCAGCAATAACTTTACTTCATCAGGGTTTCTGCCGGCTCTTTCACAAGCATTTTTTATTCTTGAATTGATAATCTCAATATTACGTAAAATATCATCCATAGCTTTAGCGTTTAGTTTTTAGCACTTAAAAACAAACAAATTTACGGCTCTTGTATGTATTTATAGAAAATTGAATAATGTACAAAACTTTAATATGTTTGCAGTAAATAATATATTTAATTGAAAAGAATAATTTTTGCCGTTACCAACGATCTTACTTACGATCAGCGCATGTACAAAATCTGTACGTCGCTGGCAGAAAGTGGGTTTGACGTGACTTTAGTAGGATTTAAAAAGAAGAAATCACTTCATCTGGAACAAAGAAAATTTCAGCAGAAGAGGCTGGGGCTTTTTTTTCAAAGCGGTTTTCTATTTTTCGCAGAAGCCAATGCAAGATTATTATTTTACTTCCTGTTTGCTAAAGTGGATGTGCTTTGTGCCAATGATTTAGACACAGCCTTGCCGGTTTTATTTGCATCCATAATCAGAAATAAAAAAAGAGTGTTTGATGCGCATGAACTTTTTTGCGAAATGCACGATATAGTGCGCAAGCCAAAGCTGTACAATTTCTGGAAGCGTATAGAAAAATTTTGTCAGCCCAAATTCCCGCTGGGTTATACAGAAAATCAAAGCTATGCCGATGAATATGAAAAAATGTATGGAGTAAAATATTTTGTAGTGATGAACAGCCCCTATAAAACAGATGTTGAAAGGAAAAAAGCTGAAAAAGAAAATATTTTAATTTACCAGGGAGTAGTAGAGCGTGGCCGTGGATTTGAAGGACTGCTTCCTGCATTGAAAAATCTGGATGTGCGTTTGATAGTGTGCGGTAACGGAACTTTTTATGATGAGGTGAGAAGGAGAGCAGCTGAATTGAAGGTTGCGGATAAGATAGATTTTGAAGGATACATATTGCCCGCAGATTTAAAAGCCCTAACCAAAACTGCAAAGGTGGGCCTGAATATGAATGCTAATCTGGGAGCAAGTTTTTATTATTCTTTATCCAATCGTTTTTTTGATTATATGCACGCAGGCATACCGCAGATAACAATGAACTATCCTGAAAATAAAAAAATATTTGAACAATTTGAAATAGGGGTATTGATAGATGACCTGGAACCGCAAACCATTTGTAACGCTGCAAACACGCTACTTTCAGACGATAGACTGTATCAGCGGTTAAGCCAAAACTGCATGCAGGCCCGTGAGGTATATAACTGGCAAAATGAAGAAAAGAAGCTGATAGCTTTCTACAAAAGTTTATGATAACTGTAAGCCTGTTTTTTGAAATAGTTCCAGCCAGTTATTTACTTTATTATCAAATTGTACCGAAGGATTTTCATCAAATGTAAGTTCATTGGTAATAGCTTTTTCCATCAGATGCATCAGTTCTTTAGGATCTCTTTGATTAAAGAATTTTACTTTATTGTATCCGTTCAATGTTTCCCGTGCATAAGGCAGATCAGAACAAATGATAGGTTTGTTTAGTATGCTGAATTCAGAAAGTGGAAGCCCCCAGGTTTCTACTTCAGATGGAAATACCATGCAATCTGCCTGCTGATATAATTCCAAAAGTTTTTCTTTGGGTTGAAAGCCTGAAAAATGAATATTTTTTGCTGCGTATTTCCTTAATAAATTTCTGGTATAGGCATTTTCCCGCCCGGTAATGGTGAGCGTAATTTCAAAGTCGTTTCTTTTTTTATGCAGCAGCTTAGCGGCTTTTAGCAATACATCAAAGTTTTTGTACATGAATGCTGTAGCAGGAAATACAAAGGAATATATGCTATTTTCTTTTGTGCTCGCATTCTTATCATATTGTTGAATACGACGCGGAGGAAATAAAATAAACTTATGATCAGGAATGGTAAATTGCTGCTTGAAATAATTTATTAAGGTTTGTTGCTGGCAAATAATGAAATCGTTTGTTTCAATATTTTTTATGTAAACATTCTTATACAGCCATTTTAAAAAAAATAATTTAGGCTGTATGAATAAAGAAGAGGTTTTCAGCTTATTATTAATTAAAGGATTATGAAAATACACAATCTGCTTTTCTGCTACTACTTTGGGCGTGCTGTCTTGCATGGAAATCCATAAATAAGGTTTCCACTTTTTAGAGAGTTTATTAAATCTTATATATTCTGCATAAATTCTTTTGAGAAAAAATTTACTCATGTCCGGGATCTCAATATACTCAACGTTTTTAAGTTCGGGGTATATGTTTTTTTTAAAAACAATAGCTTTGATGGCATATTTGTCAGAGGCGTATTGGTCTAATACTTTAAGGCACTCACCGGTTATTGCAACAGTTCCACCCTGAAAGAATCGGGATGCAGAAACTACTATTACGGGCTTACTTTCAGACAAGATAATTAACTTTTAAAATAAATGATTACAACTATTCTACGTTTTCTACAGCGTCTTCCACAGTAATGCTGTCAAGCACTCTGCCGTTTTCTGTTTTTAAAATTCTTGATGGATACCTGTTGATAACGATGAAGTCGTGCGTTGCCATCAATATAGATGTTTTAGTTTCTCTGCTTATTTTTCTTAGCAACTGCATTATATCATCGCTGGTTTCTGGGTCAAGGTTGCCTGTAGGTTCATCTGCCAGTATTAGTTTGGGAGAGTTAAGTAAGGCACGGGCAATATCTACTCTTTGTTGTTCGCCGCCGCTCATTTCAAAAGGCATTTTAAACTCTTTATGCGTAAGTCCTACTTTTTCTAATACTTCTTTTATCTTGGCGCTTATTTTATCTTTCTCTTTCCAGCCGGTAGCGCGTAAAACAAATTTCAGATTTTCAGAAACATTTCTGTCTGTAAGAAGATTGAAAGACTGAAACACAATACCCAAGTCTCTTCTCAAATAAGGAACGGTTTTCCAGGTAGTTTTTCTTATGTCGTGGCCTACAACCGTTGCATGGCCTTCTTTTAAGGGCAAATCGCCATACAATGTTTTTAGCAGGCTGCTTTTTCCGGTGCCGGTTTTCCCTACCAGGTATACAAATTCTCCTTGTTCTATTTCAAAATTTACATCCTGGAGAATAAGATTGCTTCCCTGATAAATATTTGCATTTTTTACTGAAATAATACTTTCTGCCATTGGTAATTCTAAAAAGTTAATTGTAAGTTTGGCGCAAGATAAGAAACTAATCCAAAAAGAAAAAGGATAAAAATACTACTTCTTCCCGCTGTTATAAATTCTTTCAATCATTCCTATTACTGCTATACTTTCGTCAGGACTGGGAAGGTCATACGGTCGTCCTTTAAGTAAGTGAACAATATTTTCAATCACAAATTGATGATTAGCCGCAGAGACTTTGTAAATGCCATAATCATTGTATGATTCGTGCGGATGAATAACGGGTTGTGTGTAATTTTCTATATGACAATGCTGTATCACATTCATATATTGACCGCCAATTTTTACTGATCCTTTTTCTCCTATAATGGTAAGCGAGCTTATAAGGTTGCTGTTCCATACCGATGTGGAAAAATTGAGCGAGCCCGTGCCTCCATTGATGAAGTCAAACGTAACAACACCGCTGTCTTCAAACTCTGTAAGCGATTGATGATTAAAGTTGTTGAACTTAGAATATATATTTTTAATATCGCCAAAAAGCCAGTAAAGAATATCAATAAAATGAGAAAATTGGGTAAAAAGACAACCACCGTCCAATAGCCTGGTGCCGCGCCATTCTTTGCTCTTTTCCCGATAATAGCGTTCATCACGATTCCAGAAACAGTTTACCTGCACTATATATATTTCTCCCAGCATTTTTTGGTCTATCACACTTTTAATCCATACAGAAGGAGAAGAATATCGGTTTTGCATTACAGTAAAAACCCTTCTGTCTTTTTGCCGGGCAAAATTTACAATATGAACCGCCTCTTTTTGAGAGAGCGCCATAGGTTTTTCAACCAGGATGTGCTTGTTTTTTTCCAGGCATTGCAGCGCTTGTGCATAATGCAGTCCGTTAGGAGTGGCTATGTTAATTACGTCCACATCCGGGTTACTTGCCAAAAAAGCATCGAGGGAGTTGAAGAAGGGTGCCGAAAACTGTTCTATACCCAGTTCTTCTTTTGGCTCAATGTCTATGAGCGCAACCAGTTCGGCTTCTTCATTCTGTTCAA
Organism: Bacteroidota bacterium; assembly: GCA_023386235.1. Taxonomy (GTDB): domain Bacteria; phylum Bacteroidota; class Bacteroidia; order Chitinophagales; family Chitinophagaceae; genus Haoranjiania. The sequence goes on from JAEWKC010000037.1 coordinate 33,498, forward strand.
TCATGGCGGCATGCCGCTTGCCAATATTTCCACAACCTACAACGGCAAATTTTATTTTGTTCTTCATCAAGGCTTAAATCTTTTCTGCACCAAAATAAGGTTGTAAAACCTTAGGAATTTTTATGCCCTCACTTGTTTGATTATTTTCAAGCAGCGATGCAATGATTCTTGGCAGAGCCAGCGAACTACCGTTGAGCGTATGCACCAGCTGCGTTTTGCCATCTGCATTTTTAAACCGGCATTTCAGACGGTTGGCCTGGTAACTATGAAAATTGCTTACACTGCTTACTTCCAGCCATTTCTCTTGCGCAGCGCTGTATACTTCAAAATCGTAAGTGATATGACTGGTAAAGCTCATGTCGCCTCCACAGAGCAGTAAAATTCTGTACGGCAACTCAAGCGATTGCAGCAATCCTTCTACGTGCGCTACCATGCTATCCAGCACATCGTCACTATGATCTGGATGCACAATTTCTACAATTTCTACTTTTTCAAATTGATGCACACGGTTCAGTCCTCTTACGTCTTTACCAAAGCTGCCTGCTTCTCTTCTAAAGCAGGGAGAGTGTGCAGTCATTCTTATGGGCAGATCGCTTTCTTTTAATATTTCGTCGCGGTAAATATTGGTTACCGGCACTTCCGCGGTAGGGATCAGATAAAAATTATCTTCTGTAGCATGATACATCTGTCCTTCTTTATCGGGTAGCTGGCCGGTAGCATAGGCCGACGCTTCATTTACCATATATGGTGGGTTGTATTCTGTAAAGCCCGCATCGGTATTATAGTCCAGGAAATACTGTACTAATGCTCTTTGTAATTTGGCTCCCTTGCCTTTAAATAGTGGAAACCCGCTGCCTGTGATTTTAGCGCCGGTTTCAAAATCTATCAAGTCATATTTTTTGATCAGCTCCCAATGAGCTACCGCACCATTGTAGAGGTTGGGCTTTTCGCCGCCTTCTTTTACTACAATATTGTCTTCGGACAAAGTGCCTTTGGGTACTTTGTCGTGCGGAAGATTGGGCAGCTGCACCAATAAATTTTGCAGGGTATCTTCTAAAGAAGACATTTTGTTTTTCAGCTCTTCTAGCAGCGGCTTGAAGCCGCTTACTTCTTTTTTGGCATTTTCCGCATCTTCCTTTTTGCCTTGTGCCATTAATTGGCCAATGGATTTGGAAATGCTGTTGATGGTAGATTGGTTGTTGTCAAATTCACTTTGTGCTTTCTTTCTTTCATCATCTACAGCCACTATTTCATCTACAAGCGATAGGTTCTTAAAGTTTTTGACAGCTAATTTTTCTTTTACCTCATCAGGGTTTTGCCTTAATATATTTACTAATAACATACTTGTTTTCTAAATAATTTCTGCGAAGATAAAAGTTAATTTACAAAAAATAGTTATTTGAGAAATATCTAAGAAATCATCTTCTTTTTTTACATTTTCAAACATATTTTTGTAACCTTGCGCATTTGGGTTTCTTTTTGGCATTTTTTAATTAACATTGCATCTCACAGATATGCCTTGTCAGATAACCCGAAAAACAAAATAGTAATAATGATGAAAGCAAAAGTCCAGCAATTTATTGAAGATGTTAATAAGAAAAATCCTGGAGAACATGAATATTTACAGGCGGTAACAGAAGTAGCCGCGTCTATTTTACCTTTCATAGAAAACACCCCGAAGTATAAAAATAAAGGACTGCTTGAGCGAATGATAGAGCCGGAAAGGATCATTATTTTTAGAGTGCCCTGGGTTGACGATAAAGGTAAGGTGCAGGTAAACAGGGGCTATCGGGTAGAAATGAACTCTGCAATTGGCCCGTATAAAGGCGGCTTGCGTTTTCACCCGTCTATCAATTTGAGCATTCTTAAGTTTCTCGCTTTTGAGCAAACCTTTAAAAACAGCCTCACAACTTTGCCTATGGGCGGTGGAAAGGGCGGTGCTGATTTTGACCCGAAAGGAAAATCGGAAGGCGAAGTAATGCGTTTCTGCCAAAGTTTTATGATGGAGCTGTTTCGTCATATAGGTGAAGATACAGATATCCCGGCCGGAGATATAGGAGTAGGCTCCAGGGAAATAGGCTTTCTCTTTGGCATGTATAAGAAGCTCTCTAATACTTTTACGGGCGTTTTAACGGGTAAGGATGTAAGCTATGGCGGTTCGGAAATGCGCCCCGAAGCTACAGGATATGGGGTGGTATATTTTACCGAATGTATGTTGAAGGAATCGGGCAGCTCGTTAAAAAATAAAACAGTGACCGTATCGGGTTCGGGCAATGTAGCGCAGTTCACGGTAGAAAAATTAAATGAATTTGGAGCCAAAGTAGTCACGCTTTCAGATTCGGGCGGATTTATTTACGATAAAGACGGTATAGACGAAGAAAAGCTGGCCTGGGTAAAGCATCTGAAAAATATAAAGCGCGGAAGAATAGACGAATATGTACAAAAATACAAGTCGGCTAAATTTTATAAAGACAAAAGGCCCTGGGGCATACAATGCGATCTGGCTATGCCCAGCGCCACAGAAAATGAATTAGACGAACGCGATGCTAAAACACTTGTAAAAAACGGAGCGCTATGTGTAGCGGAAGGCGCTAATATGCCGTGCACCTTAGAAGCCATAGAAGTGTTTCATCAGAATAAAGTGATTTTTGCGCCGGGCAAAGCATCCAACGCCGGGGGCGTAGCTACTTCGGGACTGGAAATGTCGCAAAACTCTCTGCGTTTAAACTGGACAAACGAAAAGGTAGATACCAAGCTTAAAAATATTATGGAATCTGTACACAGCAAATGTGTGCTATACGGAAAAGAAGGCGATTATATCAATTATGTAAAAGGCGCTAATATAGCCGGGTTTGTAAAAGTTGCCGATGCCATGCTGGCCCAGGGTATTATTTAAGCAAAAAATAATTGTAGCTTCAATTGCAACCTAATCTTTATATTTGCAACCTCATTGTAGTAAAGTGATTAAAAAAATTTTAGATAAAAGGGCGGGTGACGATAATGAAATGTCGTTTGTAGATCATCTAGAAGCGCTTAGATGGCACATCATACGCTCCTTATTGATAGTAATTGTTTTAGCTATCGTTATCTTTATCAATATACAATGGTTCTTTGATTATGTGATTGCCGGTCCTATAAATCCCAATTTTATCAGCTACAAGGCAATGTGTAAGCTTGCAGAAATTACCCATTTAAGCGGGTTGTGTGTGCAGCCGGTAACGGTACCTATGCAAACAACTACCTACGCGGGCCAGTTCTTAGGAAGCTTTTCTATTGCTTTTATAGGTGCCTTTATTTTTGCATTTCCCTATATTTTCTGGGAATTCTGGCGCTTCGTGCGGCCGGCACTCACAGAAAAGGAAATGAAAAGCTCAAGGTTCGCTATTTTTTGGGTTTCTTTCTTTTTCTTCTCCGGCGCGGCTTTTGGATACTTTGTTTTAGGGCCTTTTGTATTTAGCTTTTTAGCCAATTTCCAGATCAGCGCCAGTAATATGATGCGTACCATACCTACGTTGAACGACTATATTGATAATCTTACCAATATTGTTTTAGGTTGTGGTATAGCGTTTGAGTTGCCCGTACTTTCTTATGTACTCACGCAAATAGGCTTGATCACTCCCGGCTTCTTGAAAAGAAACCGAAAATACGCGATAGTGATTATCCTCATTGTAGCGGCTTTCATTACGCCCAGCCCCGATATGATCAGCCAGCTGCTGGTATTTATTCCTTTGATGACTTTGTACGAGTTTGGAATAGTTGTTTCTAAATCTGTCTATAAAAAACTGGAAGAAGAAGATAAGCAATGGAGCTGATGATAAAAACTTCTTACACTAATTTCCAAAGCTTCTGGTACGGTTGATTTTCAAATCCCTCAATATTCCTGATTTAGGGTTAAGTACAATACTGAAAGATTTCCACGGACCAACCGGTGTAATGTTGATGCTTAATTGCCAGCAGTGCATTTCGCGGCTTACAAATACAGTAAACATTTGCATTTGCATGGTTTTAAGATCAAAGTAGGTAGAGCCACCGGCTTTCCATTTGGGCGTAAGGCTAAAATCACCGCTAAGGTTCAGGCTCGCGTTAAATGTATGCATATAGCCCCTGTAATTATTCCTGAGTGTTTTACTGTAATTGAGCGCTATAGACGTAGATACATTCCACGGTATATTGAAATCTACAAACTCAGAAGCGTTTTGCCTTATGTATTCTATTTGCCGTTGTTGTTCGTCCATTGTTAAAGACGGGTCTACGGGAATGCGATCCTCATCTTCTCTTTCATCCTTCTTTTTGCTTGAGAATGATGTGGATAGTGCAAGGTTGGCATTGTTGAGCGAACCTATCCTACCTTTGCCCCAGTGCAGTTTATCAATCCTGATGCCCGTTGCCGGGTCTGTTTCGTAAGGGTCTATGGTGGCGCCGCTGGTTACAGAGAGTTTATTGTTGAACAGTGATGTACGCATGCTTATATTAAAAGGCTGCCATCGCAGAGAATCGGCAAGAAAATTATAGCCCGAAGTGATGCTTAACCCGTCAATTAGCCGCACTTTTTTAGTAGCGTTTTCTTCGGTACCAGTAGTATCATTGTCATTTCTCACTTTCAGTTCCAGCAGGTTGTCAATGCCAAAGGTCAAACCTCCGAAGGCAATATTGCTAAAGCCTCCGTACAGATTTCCTTCATATTGCGAAACCCATCTCTTTCGTCCGCTGGTATCCGTTTGCAACAATTCATAATAGCTTCTCGCCATATTGGGCGTGTAGCTGGCACTCACAGAGGGTCTTATCTCGTGCCTTAAAGCCTGTACTTTTCCTTTGCGGAAATTAAATGTTCCAAAAACTCTTGTATTGGCACTCATGCCAAAAGTCATTTGGCGGGCAGTGAAAAATCCTTTGCGTATTGTAGTGTCTACCAGCTGTGTGCTTTCATCCCATTGACGATACATTCTTCTGCTCATCCAGTTTTCGCTGTATGATATGGAAGGAGAAAACATCACCGGGCCTAAAGAGGGTAGCGAAATGCTTATAGGAATATTGTGTTGCGCTCCCCATTGCAAAGTGTCTATCAGATGACGGAAGGTAAAAGCCGTATCGTAAAATGAAAATTGGTTAATAAGTGTACCATTGTAGCCAATGCCAAAATTTTCGTACCATTTGCCAGAGCCTACAGATTCTGTATTCATAAACGGGTTGAATGTTTTGGTAGAGAAGCTAAGTGTTGGCAGTTGCACATTGGTCAACCGGGTGCTGTTGTTTTGGTTATGATTGGCTTGCAAAGAAAGATTGTAGGTGCCATCCTGCCAGGATTTAGAATAAGATATGCTGGAACTCATCTGGTTCTGAAAATTCTTATAGGGGTTGTTGGGTATATTTTCGTTGTAGCGCGAGCTGCCCGCGTTTACACTGGCAGAAAAGCTTACGCCGGGGCGTGCTTTACTATCCATAGAATGACTCCAGTTTACCTGAAAGCTGCTACTTTTTAAAAACTCATCTTGTATAGCAGGCGACTCATTCAATGTCTTTGTTTTTTGGTAGTTGAATGAGAAACGTCCGCGATAGCGGTATCTTTTATAATACTGCGGGCTTACGCTAATGTTGTAACCCATGTAGGAATAAATATTTCCTCTGAGGGTTACATCCCAGTAATCGTTGATCACCTTGTAATAGCCCAGACCTTCTAGTCCTAAGCCCATGTTGGCATTTTGGGTAAACTGCGGCGGAAGCACCCCCGAACTTCTGCCTCGCTGAAGCGGGTAAATACCAAAAGGTATCATCACCGGCATAGGCACACTTTCAAACTCGGGGAACGCCGGACCGGAAACCGCCAGTTTATTGGTAATGAGCTTTAGCTTTTTGGCGCGCAATGCAAAATGCGGTTCATCCAGGTTGCAGGTGGTAAATCGTCCGTTATAGGCGTAAGCTACATCCTTCTCTACTTTTTTTACAATTTCAGCGTTCACAAAGATTTCTCCTTCGTTGTAGTAGGTATTTTTAAATATACCTCTTTGTGTTTTCAGGTTGAAGGAGATGGTATCCATTATTGATTTTGAATCGCCCTGCACAATGGTGGGCAGGTTCATTGCGTTCTTAGAAGTATCTGTGCCGCCCCAGGCTTTTACGATATTGGTGCTATTATCATAAAAGATAGTATTGGCTTTAATATCTACGCTTTCCTGCGCATTTGTGCCATCGGTTTTTGCATTCGCGTTGCCGTGCAGGTACAATTGTTTTTGTGGTACAAGAAACACAAATGAGTCTTTGGCGCTATATTCAATAGGAGCGTTCAAAGAATCTTTTGAAAGAGAAATGGAGTCAATATTGTTTTGTCTTAAACTATCGGAAACAGTAGTGTCAGCAGGAATAGGAAGAATAGTGGTGTCTAACCTTACATAAGGATGTAAAATGTCATTTGCTAAGGAAAAGTTATTATTTCCCGCCGCGAAACTTTCTGAGCCGAATACTAAAAGTATAGCAATACTAAAAAGTACTTTTAGAGCGTTTTTTAAATTAACTTTACGATTCCGGAGTTTATTCATATCAATCTTGTCGGCCTTATCTCTCAAATTATACGCAATATTAAGGATAAGGTTAGCTAAAAACGTACAAACTGATAGTTAAATTATTTATTAAATTAAAACAGAGTGTAAAAATAAGTCTATTTATCAAACATTGACACTCTTTTAAGATTTTAATTGTAAGCAACACATATGACAAATCGAAAAAAAATCACTTTTACTTTATTATCTTTATTCGTATTGCTTAGTTCCTTTTACTGGTTTCCTGTAAAAAAAGCAGAACCGTCAAAGCGGTCGCTTGTAAATACAATAATAGTGGATGCAGGGCACGGTTATCCCGATCCGGGAGCGCAGGGGAGTTTTAGCAATGAAGCCGACATTAACCTGGCAATAGCCCTGAGTCTGGGCGAAAAGCTCAAAAGCGCGTTGCCCGATTGTAAAATACTATACACGCGCACTAACAGAAATTTGCCGGCAGGCCTTCAAAATAAAGACGAAGCCAACAGGTGGCGCGCACGCTACGCTAATGAAAATAAAGGCGATTTGTTTATTTCCATTCATGTAAATGACGTGGTGGCACGCTACGGTAAAAGAGTGATTGGTACCAAACAGCAGAACTATACCACTTATGTGGGTAAAGGCAAAAGCAGAAAAAAAGTAACCCGTACCCGTACCGTGAACGAATATGAAACTTACAGGCTTCCCTGCGCAAGCTCCGGAACACAAACCTATGTATGGTCTTCTTCAAAAAATGAAGAAAAGAAAGGATATATCAACAATGAAGTTTCCAAAGAGTTTGATTCAGACAGTACGCTGCTGATAGAAGACCAGGAAACGCGCATATTGTCTTCTATTTATTTAAAAAAATATCTCAACAGAAGCAGAACGCTGGCAGAAATGGTAGAAGAAGAATTCAGAAAAAAAGGAATTAAAAGCGGAGGCGGAGCCATGCAGTTTACCAGAGGCATAAGAGTGCTGGGCGCTACAGCCATGCCCAGTGTTTTGGTAGAGACAGGCTTCATCTGCAATCCACAGGATGAGCAGTATCTCAATAGCAGCGATGGGCAAAATACACTGGCAGAGGGCATATTACACGCGGTGCTGCGGTATAAAAACAGCGTAGATGCGGGGAATATTTCAGAAAACACGCTTAATCAGTAATAGTAAAAAAATAAATCTTTATATTGCGCACCCAAAAAGCAAGAGGTTTGAAATCAATTAATCATATACTTACTTTATTCACCATCATTTTTCTGTTTTTTAATGGTGATGCTTATGCTCAGCAGAAGCCTTTTACCATAGTCATTGATCCCGGGCATGGAGGTCAGGATGTGGGCGCTAAAGGCTCCTATTCTCTCGAAAAAAATCTCGCCTTGGCCGTATCTCTTAAATTAAGAGACGAGGTAAACAGGCAGTATCCTAAGGTAAGAACCATCATGACGCGCTCTACCGACATTACGCAAAACGTAAAAGCCAAAGCCGAAATAGCCAATAATGCAGGGGGCGATTTGTTTATTTCCATACATTGCAATGCCGCGCCGAGAATAAGCAAAAGCGAAATTACGGGATACAAAACACAAACATACTACACTGGTAAAGGCAAGAGCAGGAAAAAACGTACAAGAAAAGTACCCGTTTACAGAAGATGGACAGAAGCCAATCCGGCAAAAGGCACGGAAACATTTATTTGGTCTATTGATAAAGTAGACAGCAAAACATCTGCGCTGCGCAATAACGAAGAATTGTATATGGACGATGAAATGCGCAAAGAACTGGCCAACTTTGACCCCGAATCGGCCGAAAAAAATATTATTTACAATCTGAGAGCCAAACAATACTTTACCCGTAGCGCAACATTTGCCAAAAATATAGAGCAGGAATTTATCAATACTGGCAGAGAAAGTCGTATGGCAAAGCAGCGCAACAAGGGTATTTGGGTATTGCAGGCTACAGCCATGCCAAGTGTATTGATAGAAATAGGTTTTATTTCCAACATTGAAGAAGAAAACTACATGAACAGCGGCCAAGGACAGCAGGAAATAGTTTCTGCCATTACCAAAGCTGTGGGCAAGTATCTTTCTAATTTGGGTGTGGCTTATAAATAGCTAAATTCATTTTATCAAAAATATAAAATATTCATTTACTTTTGTGTGTGATTTTCAATTGGTTTTTGGCAAAATGCTTTTTGAAAACGGAGTTACAAAAAAGAAGGATCATTAAAGGTTTTAATAGATTTATCTATTCAGCAAAAAAAGAAAAACAGAAAATAAACACATGAAAATATCTAACGAATTTAAAATAGGCGCACTGACTATATTTGCCATACTTTTCCTGTTTCTGGGCTTTAATTTTCTAAGAGGAAAAAACATTTTTAAAAACGGGTTCTTTCTCTATGCAAAATTTTCAGAGGCAAAAGGGTTGCAAACATCTAATCCTGTTAATATCAACGGTTATCAGGCCGGTTCCATTTATTCATTGCAGGCTTCCAAAGACCTGAAAGAAATTCTTGTTGAAATAAAGCTCAATCAAGATTTTGAAATACCTTCCACATCCCTGGCTTCTATCAATAGCAATCCTATCGGATCTTCCAGCTTAGAGATAACTTTGGGCGATGATAAGAAATTTCTTCAATCTGGCGATACGTTGCGTTCTACGTATACCGCGGGTTTGCTGGGCCAGGTAAGTTCGCAGATTGTTCCTTTGGCAGATCAGGCTAAAATGACATTGCACTCCGCCGATTCTCTCATCAATAATTTTAATGCGATAGTGGATAGCCAGACCAGGCTGAATACACAGCAAACAATTGCCAATCTTAACAGGGTTACAGCATCGCTGGTACATGCCGTAAACGCTATTCATGAATTGGTCAATGCACAATCGGGCACTATTGCTTCAGCTATAAATAGTATGAATGCTTTCAGTGGCAACCTCGCCGCTAACAACGCGCGCATCAATTCTACAATGACCAACGTAGAAACAACTACACAAAAGCTCTCTAATCTTGAGTTGCAGCGCACGCTCAACAAAATTGATTCTACCATACTAACATTAAACACTACAGTAGCCCAGTTAAATACTACAAACGGTACCGTAGGCGCCCTGATCAATGACAGGCAGGTATACGACCGGTTAAACGAAACAGCGCGTAGCTTACAGATTTTAATGGATGACCTTAGGGTGAATCCTAAACGCTATGTACATTTTTCTCTTTTCGGAAAAAAGAATAATAATAACTACTTAACCAAACCATTACAGCCCACTACAGGTTATACACCGTTAAGAGCAGATACATTGTATAAATACGAATAGTCTTTAATCATTTTAAAATAAATTGCATTTGCCTGGTAGAAAAATATTTTTTCGTTGTGTAACTATAGTTCTGTCTGTACTTTTTATACATGCAGAGAATAGTGTATGGGCACAGCAGCAGGCGTTGGTAAGTGTGCAGTCGCCCGATTTTAAAGTATATGATATTATCCGTGCAGGAAGACTGGGTAAGAATAACGATTACCAGTTTGCTGCCGGAAATGTGATCATCAAACAGGACAGAACCTATTTTTACGGCGACAGTATTTCGCTCAATACCATTACCGGCATTATGGAAGCCTTTGGCAGAGTGCATATCAACGATGCAGACAGCGTGCACATCTACACAAATTATCTCAGGTACCGAGGCAAGGAACGCACTGCTTTTTTAAAAGGCAATGTAAAGGTTACTGACGGAAACGGTGTGCTGACTACCGATCAGCTCGACTACGATATGAACACCAGCGTGGGCGTATACAAAACCGGCGGAAAGCTGGTAAACGGCCAAACGGTGCTTACCAGTACGCGCGGTACTTATTATGGCGATACCAGAGATGTTACATTTTCCAGGAATGTTGTGCTTGTAGATCCGCAATACAGAATTACCACCGATTCCCTGCTGTACAATACTTCTACACGTATTGCCGACTTTGTGGTGCCTACAGTAATTACCAGTGGCGAAAACAGAAGAATTGTTACTTCAGATGGTTCTTACAATATGGATACACGCCAGGCATACTTTGGCGCGCGCTCAACAATTGTAGACAGCACCACTACTTTGATAGCCGATGAGGTAGCGTATGACGACAGAAACGGCTTCGGAGAAGCCAGGGGAAACGCTATTTTAAAAGATTCCGTTCAGGGAATTGTGGTTATTGCCAATAATATAAAAACCAATAAAAGTGAATCGGCATTCCTGGCTACGATCAATCCTTTGGCCATATTAGAGCAGGATGGAGATTCTACATACATCGCTTCAGATACCATATATTCTGGGCGACTTACGGATAGAATTCAGGGCGTGGATCATAAAAGAATTGGTGACGAAGAAGATGCGCCTGTACTCGATTCTGTTAACTACAATGTTCCGGACAATGTAGACCAGGAAATAAGACCTCACATGCGAAAGGAATTGCTTCCTGAAAATAACAAAAGCGTTGCGTCGCAAACCAATGCACAGCCGCCACGCAAGCCTCTTACCGATATATTAAATGTAGAAAAGGAAGCGGTGCCGCCCGACAGTGTTTCATCAGCCAGAGACACACTCGTCAACCCATTAGACAAGGGTAAAGCCACGCCGTCTGTTATTGACAGAAGCCTTGCTACAAGAAACGATACTACTTTAGCTACAGACGCGAGGCCCGGAATCCCTGATTTTTCCTTGCCTTCCGCTACTATGGAGCCGGTAGCAGAAGAGACTGAGAACGATAATAAAAACCGGTTTGTAGAAGCTTATTACAACGTACGTATCTTCAACGATTCATTGCAAGCCGTGTGCGACAGTATGTTTTATTCTTCGCAGGATTCTATTTTTCGCCTGCTGAAAGAGCCAATAGTATGGAGCAATTCCAACGACCAGTTTTTGCAGCTCACTGGCGATACCATTTTTGTACATACGCTAAACAGGAAACCTAAGAAGATAGATGTATGGAAAAATGCAATAGCGATAAGTCAGCCTTTGCAAAACGGAAGACCATTGATGAATAATTATTACAACCAGATCAGCGGCAATTATATATTTTCTTATTTTAACGATGGACAAATAGATAGTGTGCAGGCGCGGTACAATGCCGAAAGCATTTATTATCTATTGGATGAACAGGATAAATATTTAGGTGTAAACCAGCAGCAAAGCGAAATTCTTGATTTCTATTTTAAAGACAAGCAGCTGGAAAAAATTGTAGGCAGAATGGATGTAAAAGGCACTACTTACCCTATGGGGCAGGTCAATCATACCTCTATAAGGCTGAGCGGCTACCAGCTGTTCGATGAATTAAGACCAAAATCTAAATACGATCTTTTTGCACCAGCCGTAAGTGAGCCGGAAGCAGAAGAACCCGGAACCGATGAGCCTGAAACAACAACGCCCGCTGAGGCAGAAAACGAGAATATAGAGTAAACACCACGTTCCATCTGTGAAAACGTAAAAATTCAAAATAAACAAGTGAAAAAAGTATCATACTTCTTCCTCATCATTATAGCTATTTCTTGTAGTCACAGGTATGTTGCAGGCATTTTGAAAACAGCAGACAGTAGCTCAAATAAATTAACTAATAACCTGGCTATTGGCGAAAAAGTTTATGCCAGCGCGTCCGCATTCATAAATGACAGCCATTCTCCGGGTAAGGCCAGAGACAGTTCTTTATTTACAAAATGGATGGATAGTACACATCAGGATAAATGGCTGATGTATGATTTAGGAGCTTATTGTGATATTACATCTTTTGTTCTTCAACATGAAAATGGAAAAAGCGCCTCCAAATATAAAATTCAAAAAAGCAAGGATGGTATTGAGTGGATGGATGTAATAAACGAAACCGGCAATACATCTGATACAAAAACATATAATGTATCGTTATCGGCAGTACGATATGTACGATACTTTGTAGCAGCAGAAAATGCCGCGGCAGTAAGCGTTACCGAGTGGGAAGTGTGGGGCGCCATAGCAAAGCCATTACAATGGACACTCAGTTTTTCAGATGAATTTAACGAAGAAGGACTGCCGGATCAAAGCAAATAGGATATCCCGGAATACAATAGAAGAAATAATCCTGATGGACCGGATGGTTTCTGGAAAAAAGGATATGCCTATCAGGAAAAAGGGAATCTGGTAATAAAAGTGGATAAGATAGCGAATAGCAATAATGATGAAGATGCCTTTGATTACGCCTCAGGGGCTATCAGGACAAAAGGCCGCTTTATGCAAAGGTTTGGTAAATTTGAAATGCGCGCAAAATTGCCGGAAAAGCAAGGCTGGTGGGTAGCTTTCTGGATGATGCAGGGCCATCAGGGTTCTATCGGAAATGGTGGCGTAGATGGTTCGGAAGTAGATATAATGGAAGCCTGGGGATGGACAGACAGGATCAATCATGCCATTCATTGGGATGGTTACGAAAGTCATCACGCTACTATAAGTGAAACAGGAAAGATACCCGGCATTCGGGAAGGATACCATGTTTACACACTGGAATGGTATCCCGACAGGTATGAATTTTATATAGATGGCGCTCTTAAATGGGTTACTACCGGCGGCGGAGTATGTATACATCCCGGGTACATAAAAATTACCGGAGAAATTTCTACCGAAGCGTGGGCGATCAACGATTTGTGGGCGCTTGATCCGGCCGGCATTGATTATCCCGATTATTTTCTGGTAGATTATGTAAGAGTGTATACGCAAGATTAATCTCTACAGTTCTCTTATATTCCCGAAGTGATGGTGTTCGGCTTATTTAACTTTTTTTATCTTGTACTTAATCATTCTTTATCATACTAAAATCTACCTATATTGCAGGTATTTATTACTTTTGAAACTTATTATTAATTAAATCCGAAAGTACTTCTGAAAAAAGTATTTAATATATTTTATAAGGTAATTCTTGTTTTGCTGGCAATGGTTTTGCTGGTCGTTATTCTTATTCAAATAGAGTTTGTACAAAATATAGTAGCGTCTCGTATAACGGCTAAATTATCAAAAGAGTTAAACACGGAAGTTCGCGTAAAACATGTAAGTGTTGGCTTTTTTAACAGACTCAATCTCGAAGGCACTTTAATCAGGGACAGATCAAAAGATACATTGCTGTATGCAGGCGCTTTAAAAGTGCGCGTTACCGATTGGTTTTTCCTGAAAGATAAAGCAGAGCTTAAATACATTGGGCTGGAGAACGCGGTGGTGAAGATGAACAGAAGCGATTCTGTCTGGAATTATCAATTCTTAATAGATTATTTAACCCCCGAAACCAAACGCGAAAAAAACAGAAGAGAAATTGTACTCGATCTGAAAAAACTGGATTTGAAAAATGTACTCTTCCGCCGGTTCGATCTTTGGGAAGGCAAAAAAATACAGGCAAGGGTAGGCGTGTTATATCTCGACGCGGAGAACATGGATTTTGTACAAAACAGGTATAAGATAAAAGATATTTCTGTAGCCAGCCCCGACGTTATGATGGAAGATATTGTGGCGCTTAACCCGGGTATTTCGCCTCGTGTGCAGTCTGAAACAGGACTTTATTTCAATAAAAACAATATTTGGATAAGTATAGATAGTCTGCAGCTTGGCAAAGGACGATTTATTTATCATAAAAATGACGCGTACAAAAGTTCCAAAGAAGGTCTTTTCGACAGCAGAAATATCGAACTCAACAATCTGCATTTAATAGCGGGCAATTACCTGTTTAATCAGGATACTATGACCGCAAATATCAGAATGCGCGCTTTAGAAAGGTCGGGCTTGGAACTGCGCAATTTGTCTGCCGCATTCAGGCTTACGCCCGAAATGATGGAGTTTAGAAATCTTACTATTCAAACGCCGCAGTCGTTAATAACAGATTATGTGTCTTTGAATTTTAATGACTTCAACCGCGATTTTAAAAACTTTCAGTCCGACGTCACCATCAGAGGAAATTTTATAGGCAGCCGTATAGCTACCAACGATATGGGTTATTTTGCGCCGGTCTTTAAAGACTGGAAAAAAATATACGCGCTTTCCGGCAATCTCAACGGAACGTTTAACGATTTCGCCATTAATAATTTATTTCTTAAAAGCAACGACAACTTATACGTGCGGGGCAATTTACGCATGACGGGCCTGCCTGATTTTAATAATACCATCATTACGCTCAACAATCTGCAATTGTCTGCCACAGCTAATGAACTGGCTGTTTTTGCACCTAAGATAAGACAAGTAAAAAATCCTGATTTTAATGCGTTGGGAAGAATGAATTATCAAGGATCCTTCAGCGGTACTATACACGACTTTGTTACCAGTGGCAGACTCTCTACGGCACTGGGTAATATCAATGCGAATGTAAACATGAAGCTTCCACGCAATCAGGAACCTGTTTACTCCGGAATTGTTTCTACCGATCGTTTTAATTTAGGAAGATTTCTTAATGCAAAAGATGTAGGCCACGTAAGTTTTGACGGAACTATCGCGGGCAACAGCTTTGACCTCGATCAGGCAAGCGCTACGTTGAACGGGCGCTTTGATTATCTTGAAGTGAAAGACTATACCTACAGAGATATTGAAATAAAAGGTGTGGTGCAAAATAAATTTTTTACAGGCGAACTGAACCTGGCCGATTCTAATGCCGTCTTGATCGGTAATGTGGAAGTAGATTTTAAAGGAGATAAGCCACGCTTCAACGTGGTGGGCGACATGGCAAAAATCAATCTTAAAAATACCGGCTTTACCAATAAAGAGGTGAGCATATCGGCCTTGTTCGATTTAAATTTTGAGGGAAATAATATAGATGATTTTGTAGGTACGGCAAAAATGTTGAATGCGGTGGTGCAGGTAGATGGCAAAACGGTGCAGTTCGATTCTTTAAATATAGAATCATATTACGACGCAGAAAATAATAAAGTACTTACCATAGGAAGCAATGAATTTGACGCGGAGGTACAGGGCAATTATGCTATCAGAGATATTCCTGCTACATTCCAGTTGTTTTTAAATAGTTATTACCCGGCCATCATTAATAAACCAAATGAAATTCCACAAAACCAGCAGGCGCGTTTCCGTGTCAATACCTATAATTTTAGTCAGTACGCTTCATTGATAGACCCCAAGCTGGCAGGCCTTGATAATGTGAAAATAATAGGAGAAGTAAATACTTACGGCAACGGAAGGTTTTATTTAAATGCCGATATCCCGGACGCACGCTATGGCAACTACGGACTGCGCAATGCTGTATTCACAGGCGATGGCAATTACTCAAAGCTTGATCTGTCGGGCAATGTAGAGGATATGAAAGTAGCCCGAAACACTTCTTTTCCTAATACGCAGGTATCTGTATCGTCAGAAGAAAATCATTCACAGGTAAAATTATCCACCGGCACCGGCGCCAATTCTTTTAACGAGGTAAACCTCGACGCGGACCTATACACTACAGATGACGGACTGAGAATTAATTTCAGACCATCTTATTTTGTATTGAACGATAAACGTTGGGATTTGCAGGAGCGGGGCGAAATTTTTATTGGCAAGCGCTTGGCTACCGCCAGAAATGTAAAATTTTCACAGGGAAGCCAAGAGTTGATTGTAGAGTCTGAAAGCGCCAATTCTAACAACCTGTTGGTTCAGTTAAGAAAAATTGAGCTGGGCGATATTCTTCCGCTGGTGGTGCCGGCACCAAAGCTGGAAGGTTTTGCAAACGGTACGGTGAGGCTCAAAAATTTCTTTGGTTCCTTCAGTGCCGAAGGAACACTTAAAGTAGATGAATTTAAAATAGACGGCGATTCTGTTGGTATTGTAAACCTTATTGCTACTTATGACAACAGTAATTCTCAGATACTTTTTCAGGGCGCTGCCGACAACGAAAAATACAAGTTCGACTTAAACGGAAGATACGCTATAAGAGATACTACCACAATGCCGCTGGTGGCGAATTTCGATTTCAAAGGTACGCGGGCGCATATTCTTAACCGGTTTTTGAGTACGGTTTTTTCAGACATCGAAGCAGATGCCTATGGCAAGCTTACCGTGGCCGGCACATTTAAAAATCCTTATCTGCTGGGAAATTTAGACCTGAGAAATGTAGGCATGACGGTTAATTTTACACAGGTAAGATATACCGCGGATACCATTACGCTGAATATGACCGATACATACATCGACCTGGGAAATACAACTCTGAAAGACCGCTACAACAATAGCGGAGCCATATCCGGAAGAATATATCATAACCGTTTGAAAGATATGCAATATGATATTGATGCCGTATCAAAAAAATTATTAGTGCTCGACACAAAGGCTAAGGATAACCAAAACTTTTATGGCAAAGCCATAGGCGATGTGCGGTTTAATATTGCGGGGCCGCAAACAAAAATGGTAATGAACATTACGGGTACAGTAGCAGACTCTTCCGATTTGTACATCCCAACCGCCGATGCAAAAAATATATCCTCGACAGATTTTATGGTGTTTAAAGATTATTCCAGGCAGGAAGAACAATCCGCAACGGCAAGTACATCCAGCCTTTTGGTGAATATGGATCTTACAGTAAACAATCTTGCCAATATGCACCTGATTCTTGATCCGCTGACCGGCGATATCATCAACGCGAAAGGCAATGGCAGGCTGCAGATAGTGATACCGCCGGTAGGCAATATTACCATGCGTGGCAGGTACAACATAGAATCGGGTAGATATGATTTCAACTTTCAGTCGTTTGTGCCCAAGCCGTTTGAATTTACTTCCGATGGCAATAATTATATAGAATGGAATGGAGATGTAGCTACAGCAAGGCTAAATATTGACGCGCAATACACGGCTCAAAATGTAAGTGTAAATGAGCTGTTGAGCAGTAACTCATCGGCACAAATATTTGCCAACTCCAACATTCGTTCTTACAGGGGGGATGTATATGTGATAGTGGAAATCAGAGGTGATCTGGAAACACCGGATATCAGCTTCCGCCTTGATTTTCCTACGGGAAGCGTAATTAAATCAGACCCGGATTTTGCCGCTTTTCTCAATCGTTTAGCCACAGACGATAATGAAATGGTGAAGCAGGCAACTTATCTTATCGTGTTCAATTCCTTTGCGCCTTACGGGCAAACCAGTAATATGAATTTTGCTTCAGCCGGCGTAAACACTATATCGCAGCTAATAACCAGCGAATTGAACAAGTCTTTATCCGACGCGTTGTTTCGCATTACGGGCAACAGAAGCTTGCAGGTAGATATCAGTGGATCTACTTATAGCAGCGCTTCGCTGTTTGGTAATCAATCAGTAGGCAATACGCTGGACAGGCAGATTATCAACGCTCGCATAAGCAAAAGCATTCTTGACGGTAAAGTGATTGTAACTTTCGGCAACAACTTCGACTTTAATATTAACGCGGCTTCCGCGCTTAGAAACAATAACTTTCAATGGCTGCCCGATATTTCCGTGCAAATAATATTGAGTAAAGACGGAAGATTGCGTATGCTTATTTTCAACAGAACAAGTCTGGGCTTAGCCGGCGCGGCAGGCGATATTGGCAGGCAAAACAGGCAGGGTGTAAGCTTAAGCTATTCTAAAGATTTTGATAAGATATTTGATCGCAAAATAGAAAGAGACACGCTGAATACAGAAGATACTTTGATGAGATTTAAAGAGTAAGTGTAAAATTTTTTGCAGGATTCTCAAAAAATAATTTCTAAACCGAAATAAAAAAGTTCAAAGCATTGCCGCCTCGAACTTTTTTATTTTTTTGAATAATCCAATTAAAGCTATTCGGCTATTTTAAGCCTTCTATGATAGCTACAAACTCTTCCGCAACTAAAGAAGCGCCGCCAACCAATCCGCCGTCAATATCAGGTTGAGAGAAAAGTTCTTTAGCGTTTGCTGCTTTTACGCTGCCGCCGTACAGAATAGAGATTTCGTCTGCAGTTTCCTGGTCGTATTTTTGTGCAATCAAATCGCGGATATATTTTTGTATTTCCTGCGCTTGTTCACTTGTAGCTGTTTTGCCTGTACCTATGGCCCATATTGGTTCGTAGGCTATTACTACTTTTTTAAATTCATCAGCATTCAGGTGAAAAAGACTTTCTTCAATTTGTTGTGCTACAAATTCATTTTGTTTATTTTCTTCTCTCACGCTTAATGCTTCTCCACAACAAAAAATGGGCGTAACGTCGTTTTGCAGGCAGAAGTCAACTTTTTCTTTCAGGAACTCATTGCTTTCGTTAAAATATTCTCTTCTTTCGGAATGCCCGATAATAGTATGTTTTACGCCAAGAGACAACAGCATGTCTACAGAAGTTTCGCCTGTATAAGCGCCATTCTTTTTAGGGTATATATTTTCTGCTGAAATAAATACACCTTCTTTTCCCTCCGTCATTTCACGGGCAATTTGAAGATAAGGTGCAGGTACGGCAATAACGATTTGCTGATTTTCTTTTAAGGCAATATTGTTGGCAAATATTTTCTCGATGAGCTCTTTTGCTTCACCGAAAGTAAGGTTCATTTTCCAGTTTGCAGCTGCAATTTGTTTACGCATGATAATTAAGTATTTGTTTTAAAATGATGATACAAAATTAGGCTAATAATTTTTATTTTTCTACATGCTTTTTTGGGTGTTTTATTTTTAATAATAATGCAAACGATTGCTTACTTTTCTTCTTAAATAAATGTAAAAATATTACGATTTCTATTACTTTTAGCAAGTAATAATTGCATTTTTTATTTTTAAATCAAAATTTTATGAGCAAAAATCAGAAAAGATTTGGAACGTTATTTCAATGTTTCGGAAGCTTGCTGCTTATTGTTTTTATGACGTTAAGTTTTCAGGCTTCGTCACAAACCGTAAGCAGAGTTTCAGGAACTATTATTGATTCATTAGGTACCGGTATTCCTAATGTATCTGTAACTGTACAAGGAAAAACAACCGGTGCAATATCTGCAGATGATGGTAGCTATGCCATAGCGGCTACCAATGGAGACGTTCTTGTTTTTTCTACTCTTAATTATGGAGTAAGAGAAGAAGTGGTTTCCGGACCTACATTAAATGTTACCTTGTATACTTTAGTAGAAGATGCAGGAGACGAGATTGTGGTAGTAGGTTATGGTACGCAACGTAGAGTAAACCTAACAGGTTCTGTAGCTACCATCAATAGTAAGATGTTAGAGAACAGACCCATTACCAGTGTTTCTGCGGGTTTGGCTGGTTTGCTGCCGGGTGTATATGCCAGGCAAAGTACCGGCTTGCCGGGTGGAGACGGAGCGTCTATAAGAGTACGTGGAGTAGGTACATTAAACAATGCGTCGCCAATGGTGCTGGTAGATGGTATTGAATCTACAATGAATGACATCAATCCGGAAGATATTGCTTCTATCTCCGTTTTAAAAGATGCTGCCAGTGCGGCTATATACGGTTCTAAAGCTGCCAATGGTGTAATACTTATTACAACAAAAACCGGAAGAAGAGGAAAGCCCGTAGTTACATTGTCTTCTAATTTAGGAAAGCAAACACCTACCAGATTGCCTGAATATTTAAGCTCTGCAGATTATGCAACGCTCTACAATGAAGCGCTCGCTTTTGCCGGTCAATCTCTTAACTTTACTGAAGAAGATATTAGATTATTTAGAGATGGCACTAACCCATATACACATCCTAATACAGATTGGTTAGATTTGTTATATTCAGGTAAAGGAACGCAGTCTATCAATACAATGTCTGTTTCAGGAGCTACAGATAATGTAAATTATATGGCGTCTGTTAATTATCAGAACCAGCAAGGTATAATTAAGTATACAGGAAAAGATCAGTATGGTGGAAGAACCAATCTTACCATTAAACCCAACGAATGGTTAGAAACCGCTTTCAACTTGTCTTTTACCAGAGAGGCACAGCATCAACCCAATAACGCTTATGTGGGTGGAGGTTTAGATCAGATTATACGTCAGGTGAATCGGATAGCACCTTGGATACCTTACAAAAATCAGGATGGTACCTATGCCACTATATCCGATGGGAATCCAATAGCCTGGATTGATCAAGGCGCGCAAATCAATCGTCTCAGAGATTTTTTCCTTGGTATAGGCTCGGTTACTGTTAAGCCGTTTAAGGATTTTTCTATTAAAGGGGTGGCTTCAATAAAAACGTATAAAGAAGATTATAATGAATTAAGAAAGGAAATACAATATAACCCTTCTAAATATCACGGCCCTACAAGGATGAATCAAAATAATACGGCAGACGAAAGAAGAGTAGGAGAAATAATTGCCAATTATAATACTATGCTTAATAACGATCATAATATTGGTGTAATGGCAGGTTATCATGCTGAATTGTATAAATTCAAAACAACTACAGCTTTCAGACAAAATTTCCCTAGTACAGAACTTACCGATTTAAACGGAGGTGGTACAGAAGGAATGCAAAATAGTGGATATACCAGAGAGCTGGCCATGCTATCTTATTTTGGTAGAATTAATTATGCTTATCAAGGTAAATACTTATTTGAATTTAATGTTCGCCGAGATGGATCTTCCAGATTTGCTTCTAACAACAGATGGGGAACCTTTCCTTCTGTATCAGCAGGTTGGCGTATTAGTCAGGAAGCATTCTTTGCACCAATTAAACATGTTGTAAATGACATGAAAATAAGGGCATCTTGGGGTAAATTGGGTAATCAGGATGCTTTGACAGATTATTATCCCGCAATTCCAACTTTATCTTTAGGCTATGATTATCCATTTAATAGCGCTATCAATTCCGGAGCTGCTATAGTTAATGCAAGAAATACAGCTATTACCTGGGAAGAAGCTACCAGCACAGGTATAGGTCTTGATTTGAAATTGATTAATAGAATTGATTTAAATATTGATTGGTATAAAAGACTTACAAGCGGAATAATCATGGCAGTACCTTCTCCCGAAACTTTTGCACTGGCTAATTTCGTAGACAATGTTGGCCGAATGGAAAATAAAGGTATAGAAGTAAATGCCCAATACAACGATAGATTCGGAAGTGTTGATTTTAATTTCGGACTTAATTTCGCTTATAATAAAAATACCTTGTTAGAGTTGGCCGGGCAAAATGAAATTTTAAACGGTTACTATATAAGAAGAATAGGAGAGCCCGTAGATGTGTTTTATGGTTATAAAACCGATGGTATTTTTAGAACAGATGAAGAGGCTGCTGCTGTAGACAACAGGTTGTACAATGCAGGGACTTTTAAAGCCGGTGATCTGCGTTATGTAGATTCAAACGGAGATAAAATAATAAATTCTTCTGATCGTGTAGTACTGGGCAATTCCGTTCCTCCGGTAAATTTTGGATTAAACTTTGGCGCTGCATACAAACAGTTCGACATCATGGCCATTTTTAATGGTACAATGGGAGGTTACGGTTATATGGATTTTGATGCGATAGGAGGTATTAATGGGGATGCACAAAAGCCAGCCAGCTTGTGGATAGACAGATGGACACCGGAAAATGTCAATGCCTCTGTACCCAGAGCAAGAGTGGGTATTAACGGACCCAATATGCCGCAGAACAACTTACTAAGTTACTGGTTAAGAAGCAGTGATTATCTAAGATTAAAAAATCTACAAATAGGATACAATTTCGCTAATGACTTCTTAAAAGATAAAGGAATTAGAAGTGCAAGGATATTCTTTACTTCTCAAAATACCTTTACTATTACTAATTTCTTAACCGGATGGGATCCTGAAGCGCCAAGTGGTCGTGGTAGTGGCTATCCTGTAGTGATGGTAAACTCAATTGGACTTAATCTTTCATTCTAAAAATAAATACAATGAGAATCAATATAATATTATTTATAGTTTTTGCCGGTTTTATTACGGGCTGCAGCAAAGACTTTTTAGATAGAGGGCCAAAAGATGCACTCTCGCCCGGTACCTTTTGGAAAACAAAACAAGATGCAGACCTTGCATTAACAGGTTTGTATAGAGGATTTGAAAGTGCTGGAAATTTGCTGTATCGTGATTGTGGGTCAGATAATTCCTTCAATAACTTTCCGTGGGAAGGATGGCGCCCAATTGGGGATGGCACCGTGTCACCTACCAATCCGGGAAGCAGCTATTTCAACTATTCAATCATTAATAGATGTAATGAGTTTTTGCAGTCTGCCGAAGCAATGGATTTTGAGGGAAAGGAAATTTATATGGCACAAGCTCGTTTCTTAAGAGCGTACAGGTACTATCTGCTTACTACTAATTACGGAGATGTACCTTTAGTTACAGAAGTTTTCTTGCATCCTAATGACTCAAAAGTACCTCGCGATCCTAAAGAAAAAATTCAGGAGTTTATTGAAAGCGAGTTAAAAGCGGTAATTCCCGTTCTGCCACCTAGTTACACGGCAGGGGAGTATGGTAAAGCCACTAAAGGAGCCGCACAGGCTCTATTAGCTAGGTTTTATTTGTATTATGGAAAATACGCCGACGCTTTGGCAGCAGCCAAGTCAATTACCGGATATTCTTTGTTCCCTAGTTATACAGGTTTGTTTGAACCTGAAAATGAACAAAATTCTGAAGTGATTTTATCAGTACAACTTACTCAGGATTTGTATAGCATAGATTTTACACCCTACTTACCAAATAGTATCGGCGGATGGTCTTCTGTAGTGCCAACCCAGCAACTGGTAGATGCTTATGAAATGGCAAATGGACTTACTACTGCTGAAGCCGGTGCGGCATATAATCCTCAAAACCCATATGTTAATCGTGATCCAAGATTGAGAGCTACCGTAATTTATCCGGGTGCATTATTTTACAATGGCAAAGTATATTCTTCCATTGTTCCTGAAGACAATGATTATTATAATAAAGCAGATAATGCAAGTAAAACAGGTTATAATTATCGTAAATATCTAAATTATGTAGTTCCGGGCACGCAATTTTGGAATTCCGGAAGAGATATTTATATTTTCCGTTATGCTGAAATCCTATTGACAATTGCGGAAGCAAAAGTAGAATTAAACCAAATAGATGAGGAGTTGTACAATGCAATTGACGCGGTTCGTGAAAGAGCCGGCATGCCGCCAACCGACAGGGCCAAATATAACAATCAGGCAAAATTAAGAGAGCTGGTTCGTAGAGAACGTCGTGTAGAGTTTGCAGGAGAAGGACTGAGAAGAGACGATATCATCAGATGGAGAATTGCACCGGAAGTTATGAATGTAGAATTGAAAGGTACTAAACGTGGAGAAGTGCTTTCTACTACTCATCCAAACGGCGATCACAATGTAAATCTTAATTTAGATGCCAATGTGATAGAATCACGCAGTTTTGCAGAAAAAAACTACCTGTTGCCTATTCCACAAGGGGCAATAGATAGAAATCCGGAACTTACACAAAATACTGGTTACGGAGATTAATACACCGAAACCGTGAATACTAAAAACCTATAAAGCCTTCAGACTTTATAGGTTTTTTATAATAATAATAAAGTAGTTAGCGAGAGAAATATTTTAAATCCCCATTTCTATTTGAAAACGCCAGTACCAGCTTTGGGTGTTGGTATTGTTAAAATGCTGAAATTGATTAAAGCTGAATTCTGTCTGTATTTTAAAGGCGTGCTCCCAAATATACTTAGTAACACCAAGCGTATATTGCTTTTGTTTTGGCTGAAACTCAAATATATTTTTATCAGGTGTTTGTGTTGAATATCTTCCTATTAGTTCCCAGTCTTTTTTAAAGATATAACTTCCCTGGATGTCCTGGCCATTACCTACATTTACGTATTTGTACAAGGAAGCGTCAGATGCAGAGCGCGTAACAGGATCATTGGTTTGGCGGTTCATAAACGCGTACATAAGCGCCCAGCCGTTATATTTTCCGATTGCGTCAAAGAAAAAAGATTGCAGGTTTCTCGACTCGTACAGTTCAGATCCTTGCTGGCCACGGTTTCTGGTAGCATCATCATTATAATGATAAGTAGCGCCTACCATTATTTTCGGAGTACTTTCTCTTGCTATGTCTCCTTCAAAAAATTCACCCCCGTTTGTAAACCTTCCTAAGGGAAATAATTCTGTACGCCCTGTATAGGCAAGGCCCCCGTTTTTGCTGTTGGTCCAGTTTCTGCCTTCGCCTGTGGTCACAGCGCCTCTTAGATTATATTGAAAATCGCCGGACATTTTACTGAGGTAGTGTCCTTGAAAGCCAAAGTCCCTGTCAATATTAAAAAATGCATTGTTGATAGATCTGTCTGTAAGCTGCAATGCGCCCGATGAGTTTACGCGCTGCCTGTTTCCCGGAAGTTTTGTTTGCCCAAATCCAAAGCTCCATTTTTCATTAGGCTGATAATACACAATAGCGTCTCTTATTACATTCAGGTTTCGGCCTTCTTCTAATTCGCCCACGTCTTCAGGAGAAAAAGAGAGTTGTATCACGTACGGAAATTTTGTACTTCCCACATAGCCGTCAAATCTCAGTCGCAGGCGCCGTATAGCAGCATTTATAAGGTTTTCGTTCGATTCGTTGTGCAATAATTCCAGCCTGTTCTGCATTCTGAAACGAATGTTTAGTTGAAACAGACTGTCGGGCGAAGTAATGCCTACGCCCTTACCAAAATTGTAATAAGGCGAGTTTTGCATATCTATATGATGATTTTCGGGAAGCAGATCTATAAGCGAAACTCTGCGTTTGGCGGTGGTATCTTCCTGTGCGGTCGCTGTAAAGGAAATAAATAAAAGCAGGCAAAAAATATAGGTAAGTTTCATACAGAGAGTGAGTTAATGAATTAGCTGCAAATGTATAAATATATGTTGAGTTTATATACAGCTTTCTATTCAGCTTTATTAAACAGGTATTCCAATATCTCTATTTCAACGGCAAGCAATGCTTCGTTTTTAAAATTCATCCAGTTATGAATGTGCTTTAATGCTTCCATGATTTTATAGCTTTTTTGTCCTTTATTCCCCCAAGAAAAATTTCGTACTTCTGTAGAAAATGATTTTGCATCGTGGAGGCTGCAACACACGCCAACTCTTGTTCCGGAATTAATGGAGGTGTTGATAGCCGTTCTGGAATAATCACCCATTATAGTTCCGAACTTTAAGCCGGCTGTCATGTATTTGCCTGTTTTGGCATGTAAAATTTTTACATCTCCACCGGTATTTTTAACATTGCTGCAAGAAGTGCCGGCTCCAAGATTGCACCAGCTGCCCATTATTGAGTCACCCAAATAGCCGTCGTGTGCTTTGTTGCTGTAATCGTGAATAATTACATTTTTTAACTCACCTCCAATCGTACATTTTTTACCTATAGTAGTAGCGCCGTAAATTTTAGCCCCCATTTTTATTACAGAATTTTCGCCTAAGAAAAAAGGCCCTCTTATGCAAGCGCTTTCCATAATAGTGCAGTTCTTTGAAATGTACACAGGGCCATCGCTTGCGTTGATGGTGCATCCTTCTATCGTACATCCTTCTTCAATAAATATGGCATTGGGGTTTATGAGTAAATTGGTAGCTGAGATAGCAGACTTCCTTTCTTTTTTTATTAAATAATCTTTCTGTAGTGCGAAGAATTTTTTATTCCATGCCACAAGTTGATGAGGATACTGTATCAGTGCTGTATCGTGCAGGATTTCCGTATCGCGTTTTATTTTAAAATTGGTTTCTTGTTGATAATTGTTTTTGCTTTTAAATGCAATGGTGGCTCTGTCTTTATTTACCAGTATTTCGTCTAAACTCAATAGTTGTATGGCTTTCCAGAGTTCAGGTGTGGCAATGGCTGCCGCGTTTATATAAATATAGCTTTCATTAACAGGGCATGGCTCGTATTTTTTTCTGAGGTATTCCTGTGTAAGAATGTATATATTTTCTCCTGTTATATGTTGCCACCATTGTTTCAGCGGCATGGTACCGGCATACATATCGGCAAAGGCTCGTGTATAGGTAACAGGTGAAAAATTGTCGCGCTCTGTAGGATCAAATAGTAAAATGCCCATAAATATTAGCTTTGCAACAAAATTAACTAAATCATTGTATTTAAGAGTTTGCTTTTACACATTTATTAAATACTTTTAATCTTATTTTTTTAAACACATTTATATCTATAATTTTTAAGAGTGAAATATACGTTTGTATTTTCTTTTGTTTTGATAGGATTATTTTTTACCGCGGCTTGCAGTAACGATACCAACAGCAACAAGAAGAAAAATAAAAGAGTGAAAGACGCGCAGCAGGAAGAGCCTGTATTTAATCCCTTAACTGATGCACAAAAAAATTATTACCAGCTGGAAATTCAAAAAAAATTTGACAGTCTGTTTCCCGGAGAAACATTCAATGGAGAAATTTTAATTGCCAAAAACGGGGAAATTCTTTTTGAAAAATACCAGGGCTATCACGATTTTAAAAACAAGACCCCTATTACTGAAAATACACCTTTGCATGTAGCTTCCGTTTCAAAACCGCTTACCGGCGCGGCTATACTAAAGCTTTATGAGGAAGATAAACTTTCGCTTGACGACAGTGTGCAGGTATATATACGGGACTTTCCGTATCATGGCATAACTATACGAAACCTTTTGTCGCACAGAAGTGGTTTGCCCAATTATCTTTATTTTATGGATAAAGACTGGGATAAAAAAAGAATGGCATCTAACCAGGATATAATCAATTTCATGATTGAGCAAAAAGTACCCAGAACGGCATCGCCCGACAGGGCTTTCCAATATTGCAATACCAATTATATTTTACTGGCATTGATCGTAGAAAAAATTACGGGAATGGATTTTCCTACCTACATGAAAAAAAATATTTTTGAGCCCTTAGGCATGAATAATACTTACGTTTTTTCTAAAATAGATTCGGCCCACTATATAGAAACCTATTCGGTTTCAAAACCTTTTCCTATGGATCACTACGATTGTAGCTATGGCGATAAAAACGTATATACCACCGTGCGGGATTTACTAAAGTGGGATAACGTGTTGTATACAGGTGATTTTTTAAAGCCCCAGACCATAGCGCTTTCCTACCAGGCATTAAGTCATGAAAGACCCTCTATACATAATTATGGATTAGGCTGGAGAA
This sequence comes from Bacteroidota bacterium, assembly GCA_023386235.1. Lineage (GTDB taxonomy): Bacteria > Bacteroidota > Bacteroidia > Chitinophagales > Chitinophagaceae > Haoranjiania. Next base: position 61,025 of record JAEWKC010000037.1, read on the forward strand.
TGATAAATAGTCCCGCGGGCGATACGGTAATTTATCACAACGGATTTTGGCATGGCACCAATGCTGTATTTACCAGGTTTGTACAGGATACCGCAGTGGTAATCATTATAGGCAATAAGCAAAACCGAAATATCTACAAAGGGAAAGAATTTGGCAATATATTTTCTAAACAGGAAAACTATGAAATAGCCAATCCTTTAGAATAAAAACAGCTGATAAGAAATGATCTCTTGTTCCCCGTTGTTCTTTATTAATATTCCTGACCTATCCAGACAGCGCCACCAATGCTGGCCCGTGAAGCGCCGGTAATTTCATTCATGATCGTGTTTTCTTCCCGCCAACGCAAAGTGGCTAACAAAGCCATTATGATAGCTTCTTTGTATTCTATGGTTTCTTTATCAGGTACAAAAACTTCAATATTGTATTGCTGCATTACAGCAGTAAGCCTTTTAATTAAAAAAGCGTTAAGTGTGCCGCCTCCACTTACAAAAAGTTTTTCTTTTTCTGCCGGTATTCTTTGCGAAGCGTTATTCACAGCCAGCGCTATCTGTGTGGCAATATGTTCAGTATAAGTGCGCATTTTATCTTCCAGGCTTATTTCAGCGCTGTTTGCCAGCGGGTATACGGTTTCTATACCAAAATCATTGGCCAGAGATTTCGGATAATCCTGCCGGTAATATTCCAGCTTGTTGAGAGCCGTAAGTAAAGCGGTATTTATATTGCCTGCCGCAGCAATGGCTCCGTCCTTGTCAAATGCCAAGTTTCTTTGTGCAGCAAGCATATTTAAAACCTTGTTGGCGGCACAAACATCAAAGGCTATTTTTTTGTCTTCTTTTAAAATAGAAATATTAGCAATGCCTCCTATATTGAGAAAGTAATTAAAACCGGGGAAGAGCAACTTTTCGCCCAAAGGAACAATGGGCGCGCCCTGGCCACCGAGCGCTACATCCATGGCACGCAGATCGCTCACTACATTTATTTTTGTGCTGGCGGCTACCTGTGCCGCATTTCCCAGCCAGGCCGATACGCCTGCATAAGGCCGGTGAAAGGTAGTGTGACCATGCAAAGCTATCAGCTGCACCTGATGCTGCAGTTGGTTTTTTTCTATAAAATGATTTACTAAGTTGCCTATAAGCTTGCCAAAATCTACGTCTAATTGCAAATAATCCACGGCCGGCAATGTGGTGGCGTTTACAAGTCTTTGCTTCATTTCATCAGGGTAATCATCGCAGCCTGCAGCCAGTATTGTATATTTCCATTTTCCGCCAATCTCTTCAAATTCTACCAATGCCATGTCTAATCCGTCCAAAGAAGAGCCGCTCATTAATCCTAAAGTACGATAAATCATAGTATCAAATATTTGCTCAACAAATGTAAAGCTCAAAAATCACAATTAATAATTAAAATGAAATATTCAGACGCAAAAAAGAGGCATAAAAAAAATTTCAAAAAATAAATAAGGAAATCAGCACTATGTGAATGCTTTCTTATCTTTGTACAGATATTGTATACTCAATAATTAAAATAAGTTACCTTAGCTCTATGGTAATCAACTTAAGTGAAAAACACAGCCTTGTTTCCAATTGGATAAGCGAATTGCGTTCGGTAAATATTCAGAATGACAGACTGCGCTTTAGAAAAAATCTTGAAAGAGTGGCAGAGATTATTGCTTATGAAATAAGTAAAACACTGCCTTATATAGAAGAGGAAGTAGAAACTCCTTTGGGTATGCATAACTCCAAAGTGCTGAAGGAACAGCCGGTAATAGCCACTATTCTGCGTGCAGGACTGGCTATGCATCAGGGTTTGCTCAATTATTTCGACAGGGCAGATAACGCGTTTATTTCTGCATACAGAAAACATCATAAAGACGGCACATTCGAAATTGCATTGGAATATTTTACCAGTCCCGATCTGGATAATAAAATACTGATCATTTCAGATCCTATGCTGGCCACCGGAGCTTCATTAGCTAAAACGATACAGGCTCTGGAAGAAATGGGCAAGCCTGCAGAAATACACGTGGTTTGCGCTATTGCCGCTACGGAGGGCATTGACTATCTGCAAAAAGAATGCAGCAATAAAATACATATCTGGTGTGGCGATATTGATGATGAGCTCACGGCCAAAGGATATATTGTACCCGGACTGGGCGATGCCGGCGACTTGGCGTATGGAGAGAAGAGACAATTTTAATATATTTGCAGATAATTTTTAAACCAATCAGGCGTTTTACAGTTAAATAAACTACAACTCTCTAAAATATATAATTGAATGAATATTCAAGCTTTTCGAACCATTGCTATAACGCTGCTTGTCGCTTTTCTTTTTTCCGCAACCGGTAAAGTACACGCGCAGGCAGATGATAATCATTTTATATACATACAGGCAGATAACAGAAAGCCTTTCTATGTTATTTTAAATGATAAATTATACAGTTCTTCCTCAATCGGGTATTTAATTATCCCGAAATTAAAAAGCGGTACATATAATATTACCCTGGGCTTCCCCCAAAATACAGCTCCTGAACAAAAATTTGTAACAGTTGTAAAAAGTAATGATATAGGCTATTCCTTAAAGTCGATAGATAAAAATACATATACGCTAACCGATTTGCAAACACAGGAAGTGCTTACGTCTAATGGGAAAGCGCAGCCCGCGACCACGCCCAGGCAGGAACCTGTAATAGCTAAAGCAGAACCTCTGGCAGCAGAAGTGAAAACACGTACCGAAGAAATTAATTCTTTTGAAGAAGAAATGGCAGCGTCCGCGCCGGAACAAAAAGTAGCAGTAACAGAAACGCCTGCAAAGCCAAGGGGTTTTGGAGAGCTTATGTCAAGTGTATCAAACGATCCGGATTTGGCTAAGCCGGAAGAAAAACCACAACCTGCCGCTCCTAAAAAAGATCCATTCGAAGAAGTTACCATAGTGCGCAGTACAGATGTGCAAGAGTTGCCGGCAGCGCCCGAAACAACTCCTGTAGAGAATACGGCTCCTCCGGCGGAGCCAACCCGGCAAAGAGCGGTAGTGTCAGCGGCGGCGCAGCCCGTATTGCCCGATACTTACGGCGTAGTAAGAACAAAAGACAATACCACCAGCGAGGGCCGGGAAATGAGTTTTGTTCTACTCAGCAATACAATGACCGACTCCGTAACTATTTTTGTACCTAATGAAGAAGAAGTAGTCAGCACCGATAACCAAAGTTCTGCATCTGCAACACAAAGAAAAAAATCCATAGCTTATTTCGATTATGATGATTTGGCGCAAACGCCGCCACCTGTAGAAAGCAATACGACAAGACGCAGGAATAGAAATAATAATGATGAAAAATTTCTGAACAATAATAGCAATACACCGGCTAACTCGTCAGGGGAGATAGACAATCCTTTTTATTCAGCCAATACTAATAATACGCCCAATGTAGAAAAGAGCAGAACAGATGAAGTAGTAGAAAGAAATACTCCGGTAGTTTCCACTAGTTCCTCTGCCACTACAGCATGCAAAGGCGGCAGTATCTCCGACAGAGACTTTAATAAAATGCGCAATAAAATGATCGGCAGAGACAACGACGATGAGATGGTATCCACAGCGATGGGTATGTTGGGCAATCAATGTATTACCATCGCAAAAGTAAAAACATTAGGTGGTTTATTTATTACAGATAACGGCAGGCTGAAATTCTTTAATGCGGTAGAAAAAAATGTATCTGATAAACAGAATTTTGCTTCGCTCGAAGAGCAGATATATGACAGGGGCAAAAAAGAACAATTCAGAAATATGCTTAACCGCTAAGGTCTTGTGAGCGAACGATATTTCATAGAACTCTCTTATAAAGGCACACATTACAGTGGTTTTCAAATTCAGAATAATGCCCTTACCATACATGGGCAGGTACAGGAGGCTGTTAGCACCCTTTTAAACCGGCGTATAATCCTTACCGGCTCTTCGCGTACTGATGCAGGTGTACACGCGCTTCAGAACTTTTTTCATTTTGATACAGATAAGCCTATTGCTGATACAGCTAAGCTTGCTTATCAGCTCAATGCACTTTTACCCAAAGATATATCCATACTAAGTGTATTTGCCGTACCTAATGATATGCATGCCCGTTTTAGTGCTTTATCGCGCGAGTATAAATACTATATTACTACTCAGAAAGATCCGTTTAATTACGACACGGTCTATAGATATTCTTCAGCAGCGGATATCTTATTGCTGCAAAAGGCGGCGGAAGAAATATTCAGGTACCGCGATTTCAGTTCATTCAGTAAACTGCATACCCAGGTATATACCAATGATTGCCAGATCTATACTTCGCAATGGATAAAGCAAAACGATCTGTTGATATATAATGTAAAAGCGAACCGGTTTCTCAGAGGAATGGTGCGCGCGTTGGTCGCTACCATGCTTAAGGTAGGGGTAGGCAAAATGAGTATAGAGCAGTTTAGAAATATAATAGAGTCGCGCGAATGCAGCCGGGCCTATTTTGACGCGCCGGCTAAAGGACTGTTCTTAGTACGGGTAGAATACTAAATTAAACCTCGCGTTTCTCCCTCAGTCATAGTAGCCGTTATTTGAAAAATAAAGAAAAAAATCAAAAAATATTTTGTGGCTATTTAAAAACAGTATACCTTTGTAAGCCGCACCAAACCGAAGGGCAAGAGGGGAAAGTTCTTAGAAAAAAAGGTTTTAAAATATTTTTCAGAAAAAATTTGGTAGAATAAAAAAACTTCTTACTTTTGCACTCCCAAATAAAAAGCAAGGGACTAGTTCTTTAGAAATACCATAAAAATCTGAAAAAAATAATCAGAAAAATTTGGTGGAAATGAAAAAGTGATTATCTTTGCACTCCCAAATTTAGAGAGGGGTTTAGTTCTTGAAATCACAACAAAAAATCTGAAAAAATAATCAGAAAAATTTGGTGGAAATAAATAAAGTGATTATCTTTGCACTCCCAAATTAAAAGGTTTAGTTCTTAAGATATAAAATGATAAGCAATTTGGCTTAGAGATTCATCATCTCAATCATTTACAAATTGCCAAAATCAGCGTGTGCTGATGAGGTGATAAGCTCTTTGAAAGATAGGAAATAACAGTAAGTACAACTTGAAGTAGTTCAAAATTATAATACACATTTTGACGCCTAAAATTTACTTGAGAGTAAAATTTAGTCATGGTCAAAACAATTCATTTACAATGGAGAGTTTGATCCTGGCTCAGGATGAACGCTAGCGGCAGGCTTAATACATGCAAGTCGAGGGATACAGACAGTTAGCAATAATTTTCTGGAAACCGGCAAACGGGTGAGGAACACGTACGAAACTTCCCTTTATCTGGGGCATAGCCCGAAGAAATTCGGATTAATACCCCATAATATAGAAATGTGGCATCACAATTCTATTAAAGCTCCGGCGGATAAAGATGGTCGTGCGTCCCATTAGATAGTTGGCGGGGTAACGGCCCACCAAGTCTACGATGGGTAGCTGATGTGAGAGCATGATCAGCCACATGGGCACTGAGACACGGGCCCAACTCCTACGGGAGGCAGCAGTAAGGAATATTGGTCAATGGACGCAAGTCTGAACCAGCCATGCCGCGTGAAGGATTAAGGTCCTCTGGATTGTAAACTTCTTTTATAGGGGGAGAAACACTCGTTTTCCAACGAGCTTGACGGTACCCTATGAATAAGCACCGGCTAACTCCGTGCCAGCAGCCGCGGTAATACGGAGGGTGCAAGCGTTATCCGGATTTACTGGGTTTAAAGGGTGCGTAGGCGGATTAGTAAGTCTGTGGTGAAATCTCTGAGCTTAACTCAGAAATTGCCGTGGATACTATTAATCTTGAATGTCGTTGAGGTTAGCGGAATATGTCATGTAGCGGTGAAATGCTTAGATATGACATAGAACACCAATTGCGAAGGCAGCTGGCTAAACGAATATTGACGCTGAGGCACGAAAGCGTGGGGATCAAACAGGATTAGATACCCTGGTAGTCCACGCCCTAAACGATGATTACTCGACATACGCGATACACTGTGTGTGTCTGAGCGAAAGCATTAAGTAATCCACCTGGGAACTACGTTCGCAAGAATGAAACTCAAAGGAATTGGCGGGGGTCCGCACAAGCGGTGGAGTATGTGGTTTAATTCGATGATACGCGAGGAACCTTACCTGGGCTAGAATGCGAATGACCGATCCTGAAAGGGATTTTTCTAGCAATAGACATGAAGCAAGGTGCTGCATGGCTGTCGTCAGCTCGTGCCGTGAGGTGTTGGGTTAAGTCCCGCAACGAGCGCAACCCTTATCATTAGTTGCCAACAGGTTAAGCTGGGAACTCTAATGAAACTGCCGTCGTAAGACGCGAGGAAGGAGGGGATGATGTCAAGTCATCATGTCCTTTATGCCCAGGGCTACACACGTACTACAATGGTTGGGACAAAGAGCAGCCACTTGGCGACAAGGAGCGAATCTCAAAAACCCAATCTCAGTTCGGATTGCAGGCTGCAACTCGCCTGCATGAAGCTGGAATCGCTAGTAATCGTATATCAGCAATGATACGGTGAATACGTTCCCGGACCTTGCACACACCGCCCGTCAAGCCATGAAAGCTGGGTGTACCTAAAGTCGGTAACCGAAAGGAGCTGCCTAGGGTAAAACTAGTAATTGGGGCTAAGTCGTAACAAGGTAGCCGTACCGGAAGGTGCGGCTGGAATACCTCCTTTTTAGAGTAACGAACCGAGTTTTACTGTTGTTTCCTTTTCTTTTAAAATTATTAAAGTTCTTTGTTTAAGTGAGTGAAGCAAAAAGCCAAAGAGATACGGCATTTGATGTCAAGGAAGTATTTGTCTAATAATCAAATTATCAAATTGGCAATATTTCATCAAATACAGTCTCGTAGCTCAGTTGGTTAGAGCGCTACACTGATAATGTAGAGGTCCCCAGTTCAAATCTGGGCGGGACTACTCTGTAAATCATAATGGGGGGTTAGCTCAGTTGGCTAGAGCATCTGCCTTGCACGCAGAGGGTCATCGGTTCGACTCCGATATCCTCCACATAAAACAAAAACAGCAGTAATTAATAATTGCTGCAAAACAGTTCTTTTAAAATTAGATAATGACTTTTAGGTCTGATGGTTCATAACCATAATTATCACAGTCTGGTGCAATACATGGTATACACATACTATGGCATTAGAAAAGTTCTTTGACATATTGGGAAAGCGAAATCAAAAAGAGTAACAAACAATATAGTGGTGGTAACATCACTACAATTTCTAAATTTTTTAAAGCGAATAAGAGCGCATGGTGAATGCCTAGGGTCTGAGAGGCGATGAAGGACGTGGTAAGCTGCGATAAGCTACGGGAAGCTGCACACAAGCATTAATCCGTAGATCTCCGAATGGGTCAACCTGCTATATTGAAGGTATAGCACTCGAAAGAGAGCCAACCCAGGGAACTGAAACATCTAAGTACCTGGAGGAAAAGAAAATAACAATGATTCCCAAAGTAGTGGCGAGCGAACTGGGAAGAGCCCAAACTTAAGAAGCGTGCTTCTTGAGGGTTGTAGGACTGCATTTAGAAGTTATTATTAAGCTGAATTTTCTGGAAAGTTAAATCATAGAGGGTGAAAATCCCGTAGGCGTAAATTAATAACAACGAGCAGTATCCTGAGTAGTGCGGGACCGGAGGAATCCTGCATGAATCTACCGGCACCATCCGGTAAGGCTAAATACTCCTCAGACACCGATAGTGAACCAGTACCGTAAGGGAAAGGTGAAAAGTACCCTGAATAAGGGAGTGAAATAGTACCTGAAACCGTGCGCTTACAAGCGGTCGGAGCATAGCAATATGTGACGGCGTGCCTTTTGCATAATGAGCCTACGAGTTACTCCTCACTGGCGAGGTTAAGTTCTTAAGTAACGAAGCCGTAGCGAAAGCGAGTCCGAATAGGGCGTTCAGTCAGTGGGGGTAGACGCGAAACTTTGTGATCTATCCATGGGCAGGTTGAAGTTTTGGTAACACAAAATGGAGGACCGAACCCGTTGACGTTGAAAAGTCTTGGGATGACCTGTGGATAGGGGTGAAAGGCCAATCAAACTGAGAGATAGCTCGTTCTCCCCGAAATGTTTTTAGGAACAGCCTCGGATATAAAGAAGTGTGTTAGAGGTAGAGCTACTGATTGGGCTAGGGGGCTTCACCGCCTACCAAACCCTGACAAACTCCGAATGCTAATAAATATCTGCGGCAGTGAGGCTGCGGGCGCTAAGGTCCGTGGCCGAGAGGGAAA
>JAEWKC010000017.1 GCA_023386235.1 Bacteroidota bacterium
TACAAAAGAAAATTAATCGAAACCTAATTTTTTTTCTTTTTAAAAGCAAAAAACTAAACTTTAAATTCTATATTTGAAACAGAAAACACTCTCTAAGAAAAAGTACACTTTCTTTTGAAGACATACAGTGAAAACAAAGTTATTCGCAGATGTAAGCCACGAAATAAAAACACCGCTTTCTTTAATTATTGGTCCGGTAGATGAAATGATCGAAAGGAATAAAATGGAAACAAAAGACAGGAAAAAATTAGAATCGGTACAATATCACAGTAAATATTTATTGCGTCTTATAAATCAACTTTTAAAAATTGACCGAATTGAAAAAAAGAAAGAAAAAGAAAACAAACAACCTGTACATATTAAAAACTATCTCCTTAGTATTGATAACGCGTACAAGCCGGTAGCAGAAATCAATGATATCCATTGGAATGTAAATGTTAGAAACCTTGACAATGCGGTTTTACTAATAGATAAAGATAACCTCGATACTATATTGATTAACCTATTGTCTAATGCTTTTAAATTTTCTTCGACCGGAGATTCCATAACACTTACAGCGATATCAGAAGTCGATGAATTTGACAAGCACAAGCTTATCTTCCATGTTAAGGATACCGGCACCGGAATAAAACAGGAAGATATTCCCTATATTTTCGATCGCTATTTCAAAGCCAACCAACATCTTAAAACAGGCACTGGTATTGGCCTTTCGCTGGCAAAAGAAATTGTGACCAACCTGATGCACGGCAGTATTCATGTAAGAAGCGAGATCGGCAAAGGCTCTGTATTTACTATTGAGCTAAATAATATCGAAAAAATAGCCACTGAAACAGAAAACGAAGATGCAAATATTTTTGTACTTCCTGTTGAATTTATAGCAACACAGGAAACTGTTGCAGCTACCAGCAATTCTGCTTATAAAGATGAGAATGCTAAGATCCTGATTATTGAAGACAACATCAGCCTGCTGAATTTTTTAATTGAAGATTTAAATAAAAATTATTCTGTACATCCCGCTACATCAGCGGAGGCGGGCGAAACTATCATAGAAGAGAATGATATTGATCTGATCATTTCCGATATTATGCTTCCCGGAAAAAACGGTGATGTATTTTGTGCGGAAATAAAATCAAATATCAAAACAAGTCATATTCCTGTTATTTTACTTACAGCCATTTCCGATGAAAATAAAAAATTAGAAGGACTGGAATCTGGCGCGGATGATTATATCTTTAAACCGTTCAACTTAAAAGAGCTTTCACTAAAAGTAAATAATATTTTAAAGCAGAGAGCTAAGTGGCGCGAGCTTTACAATTATCAAACATTAAATAATTCAACTAACACAACCGCAGAAAAAAAATACAACAGTTACGACGAAGAACTACTGAGAAATATTGATGCGTATATCGAGAAAAATATAAGTAATACAGAGCTCACCGTAGAAGACATCGGTCACGAGGTAGCATTGAGCAGAGCGCATTTATTCAGGAAAATAAAAAAGCTTACAGGACTTTCTCTAAGCCAGTACATCAGAAATTTCAGGTTGAAAAAAGCAAAGGAAATTTTAGAAAAAGAAGATATTCGCATACAGGAATTATCCGAAAAAATGGGCTTTAAAGATCAGAATTATTTTGGTAAATGTTTTAAAGACGCTTATGGATTTTCTCCCACGGATGTCAGGAACAAGATTTCGTGATAAACTGCTAATTATTTCTTCTTCTTTTTCTTTTTTTCTTCTTTCTTTGTTTCGCTGAAGAGGCCGTCGGCGATCTTAGTAAGCGCCTTATTTAAAGATTCTCTTCCCTTCTTTTTACTAATATCAAGCCCGAAATACGCGCCTTTATTGGCTTTAGCTTTTAGTTCCAGGAATTGTATACCTGCTAAAAGCAATGCATATATGTCTTTAATTTCTTCATCGGCGTTTTTCTGCATATTTTTCAAGAATGATGCTGCCACAGCTTCCCTGTGTCCGGATATCTCTGCAATGACTTCATTCGCTTTGCTGATCTCCCACAACAATATTTCCCCGAGTTCTTTATTGGAAGAGATTTGTCTGCGGTAATTTTCAATGCTGCCAAGAAAATAATTTTTGTCAACCATTTCTTTGGACGGCTCTGCTTCCGACAATAAATTCCAATGAGCTTTCCCATTAAGATAAGCGTTCACCAGGCCTTCGAGATTTTCATAATAAACATAGATAAGTTTTTTATCCACTTCTGCCTGGCGCGAAACATTGCTTACGGTAATGGCATCAAAGCCTTGTGTGCGCAGGATTTCTCCAACAGCGTCCAATAGTTTTTGCATTGTTTTTTCTTTATCTCTTATTTCTCCCTGGGTGCGCTTTCTGGGCATAGTAATATTTTTTATAAATCAATAATTGAAAATATATAATTATAAAATTACATTATTATTAAATAAAAAGTTCGCTGCAATAGCGAACCTTTAAAAATAATCGGAAGCGTTTAATTTTTTAATGCATATGGGTGTTTATTACATTTTAAAAATCACGCCTCCTTGTAGCCATCTTCCTGGCATAGGTGCGCCAAGCAAATCGCTGTAGGTACGGTTAAAAATATTATCCGCCTGTGCAAAAGCAGATAGCCTGTCTTTTATAAAGCTGTAAGAAACGCGGGTATTCAGAAGAAAATAATCTTTACTTACATATGCGTTAATGGCCGATGCTTCTTGCGGTTGCCTGCTTTTGTATATGCCGGTAACACTTATGCCTACCGGACCAAAATTGTACATAGCCATAAAATTACCGATAAACCTTGCATGAGAGTTAATATAAAAAGATGGCTGCGTATCGCTACTTTTGCTGTGCAGCCATATAAATCCCCCGTTTAAATAAATATGCTGCCGGTCGGTAAGTTTATTACTGTATTGAATGTCGGTTTCAAATCCAGTAGTATTTACTTCAGCGATATTTTTGGCTAAGGCATAAGTGCCGGCTTCTGCCAGGTTATCTTTGCGCGGCATATCTGCAAAAGGCGTGTTTATCCAATCTATAAGTTTGGTATGAAAGCGTTGAAAAAATGTACCTGATATTTTCAGTTTTGATTTATAAAACCAGTCGGCGCCGGCTTCATAATTCCAGGAACGTTCGGCAACGAGATCAGGATTTCCGATGCGGCCGCTTTTGACCAATGTCTTGTTGTAATTATTGTATCGTTCGGTGAAGTCCGCGTCTCGTATGGTTTTGCCGCCGCTTGCCCTTAGCTGCAGATTATTTTGTTTGTAGGAGAAAGTAAGCTGCGGTATGAGTTCCGGTTTGTTTTTGCCAATAAACTCCACTCTGGCAGAAGGTTGCAGCATCACGTATTTTCCAATTTTTTGTACAAGAGAAATAAAAGGTGCAGCTACATGAATGGAATGATCGCCTCTGTCATTTGAACTGATTGTTTTTTGCTGATAACTGAATCCTGTAACCAAAACAGACTGCCCGGATAATTTTTGCTGATAAGAAAGAAGTGATTGCAGTAATGTAGATTGGTTGTTATTTGCCGTGGCATGCGGCGAAAATAAATAATCATCTTCCAGGGTTTTATATCCTGCATCAAGGCTTACTTTCGAATTGCCTTTTTCAAAGCCTGCGCGCAGTTGATGCCACCAGGAACTTACTACTTCAGACGCCGTATCGGAGGCAAATGTTGTGTAGAAATTCTGAGCGGCAAAGTCTCTTTTATCATAAGCGCCCCGGTAAGATAAGTGCCAGTAAGGGTTGAGCAGATAATTCACTCCAACAGAAGCGGCTGTATTATGAAAATATCCTTTGATGCCTCTTTGCTGTACACCGTCAGCATGATTTGTCAACAGGCCGGCATCTATACTAAAGTTGTTTTTTTGTAAAAAGCCTCCGGCGTGCAGTGACTTATAATTGTATTCGCCGGCACTTACCTGTGCCTGTACCGTATTTTTATTTTGCTTTGCAGCGTTGAAAGATTTGGTAATAATATTGATAACACCTCCTACTGCATCGGAGCCGTAAATGGCTGATGACGCGCCTTTCAGCACTTCTACTCTGTCAATCTGCGCAGGCACTATGGGAGTGTAAGCAGAAAAATGACCTGTGTTGGGATCATTAATTCTGAGGCCGTCTATAATTACCAGTACCTGCTGAAAAGTGCCGCCGCGCATGGTAATATCGCTTTGAGATCCTTGCGGCCCGCGCGCCTGAACTTCTATGCCCGGAATGTATTTGAGCAGTTCATCTACGGAATGTACGGGTAATGCAGAAAAGGTTTCTCCTGGTATGATGATGATGTTTCTTCCTGTTTCTGAACTTCTTTTTTCAACGAGTGATGAAGTAACCGTAACAGGGTCTAAGTCTGTTTCTTCAGATACGGTTTGTGCATTTGAAAACTGTGCGGTTAAAAGAATTTGTGCTAATGCCAAAGTTGTAATACATCTTTTCTTCATGTGCTAATATTTAATTTTTATAAAATAAAAAAGCCGAAAGCAAGTTTTTTAAAACTTTACTTTCGGCTGTAGATATACGTTTGTGTAACAGTAAATGTACGTACTACATTACTGCAAAAATCATTGCCATAATTTAATGTGTGAATAAGATTTATTTCAGATAAAAACAGTTCATCCGGCGGATCTTCGGGCGGACTGCTTTCTGCTCTATTGTCTGATTTTTTTTCTTCAACGGTAAGTGCGCATATGTTTTGCTGTTTGCCCAGCAGGGTGTCTGCTATTATACTTTTTAAGTTGCCTATGGTTACATGCCTGCCTATGCTGCTAAAAACCGCACAGGATTTCCTGCTCCATCTTCTGAAGCGCAAACTCCTGATCTTTATATTTTTTCTTGAAAACAAAAGTGTTGAATAAATAGTATTTCCGCTGATGTGTAGTCAACGGAATACTGCTTTATGATTTATTTGCCGTGGCAGTTTTTATATTTTTTACCGCTACCGCAAGGACAGGGATCATTCCGTCCTATTTTAGGTTCCGTATGTACAATAGGCATACGCTTTTGCTGTGCAGAAGGATCGAAATAATCATTCTGATTGGCGGCATAATCATCGCCTGCCGCATCTACCTGTTCTTTATTTGAATGCAGGTTGCTCATATCGGTTTTTTGTTCTCTGCCTTCTCTCAGGTTAGCATTTTCATCTTCTACAGCGATGTTGGCATGTATTAGGAAAGACACTACATCTTTACTTATCTGATTATTCAATTGTGAGAAAAGATTAAAGGCTTCGCCTTTATAAATCACTAAAGGATCTTTCTGTTCGTAAGAAGCGGTTTGCACACTTTGCCTCAGGTCATCCATTGATCTTAAGTGTTCTTTCCAAGACTCATCTATCAGGGCGAGTGTGATGGTTTTTTCCAGGCTGCTTACCAGGTCTTTTCCTTCTGTAGTTATTGTCTTATCTAAATTAGCAAGAACCTGAATGCCTTTTTTACCATCCGTAAAAGGCACTATTACATTTTCAATGTGCGGCCCCTGATGCTGGCGTATATTCTTAAATACGGGTAAAGCTTTTTGGGCTATTTCTTCTTTGTGCTTTATATAACTTTGAGAAGTTTCTTCATACAGTTGTTGTGCTACGTTGGCAGGAGATGATCTTTGCAACTGCTGCTCTGTAACATTTGTATCAATACCCAAATTACGAATTGCGTCTAATTTGAACGTTTCGTAATCAGCGGCACTATTGGCAACTGTAGAGGCTACATCAAAGAAAGCATTATCGATATCTAAGGCAAGTCGCTCGCCAAATAGCGCATGATTACGCTTACTGTAAATAACAGTACGCTGCTTATTCATTACATCGTCATAATCGAGCAGGCGTTTACGAATGCCAAAGTTATTCTCTTCTACTTTTTTCTGCGCGCGCTCAATAGATTTGGTAATCATATTGCTCTGGATTTCTTCTCCTTCTTTAAAACCGGCAAAATCCATTACCTTGGCGATGCGTTCGCTACCGAACATACGCATCAGGTCGTCTTCCAAAGAAACATAGAAAAGTGAAGATCCGGGATCTCCCTGACGACCGGCACGACCACGCAGCTGGCGGTCTACACGGCGCGACTCATGGCGCTCTGTACCGATGATTGCCAATCCCCCGGCAGCTTTTACCTCGGGTGTTAATTTAATATCTGTACCACGACCCGCCATATTAGTAGCAATAGTAACCGCGCTGGGCAAACCTGCTTCCGCTACTACTTGTGCTTCTCTGGCATGTTGCTTTGCGTTCAATACATTGTGTGGTATTTGTTTTTGACGAAGCATTCTCGACAGCAATTCACTCACTTCTACGGAAGTAGTACCCACCAGTACCGGTCTTCCTTTTGAACGAAGATCTTCCACCATATCTATCACCGCCTTATACTTTTCTCTTTTCGTTTTGTAGATAACGTCGTTTTGGTCGTCTCTTATTATAGGTACATTCGTAGGAATGGTAACTACATCTAATTTATATATTTCCCAAAACTCACCGGCTTCTGTTTCCGCTGTACCCGTCATACCTGCCAGTTTGTGATACATACGGAAGAAATTCTGTAAAGTAACGGTGGCGTATGTTTGGGTAGTTGCTTCTACCTTTACATTTTCCTTTGCTTCTATAGCCTGGTGCAAGCCATCGGAATAACGACGGCCTTCCATGATACGTCCTGTTTGTTCATCTACAATTTTTACCTGTTCGTCTATTACTATATATTCATCATCTTTATCAAACAGCGTATAGGCTTTTAATAGTTGCTGTACGGTATGAATACGATCTGCTTTAGTGCTGTATTCATCTATGAGCGCTTCTTTTTTATCGTATCTTTCTTCTGTTGTCAGTTTATTGTCTCCTTCCAGGTCAGACAGCAGGATAGCTATATCGGGAAGAACAAAGAAGCCAGGATCTTCACTCGCGCCTGTTAAGGCCTGAATGCCTTTATCGGTCAATTCTACAGAGTTGTTTTTTTCTTGAATGTAAAAATATAATTCCGCGTCGGCCTTAGGCATTTCTCTTTGCTGATTTTCGAGATAATGATTCTCGGTTTTTTGCAGCACCTGTCTCATGCCCGGTTCGCTGAGAAATTTAATCAACGCAGTGTTTTTTGGCATTCCCCTGTGTGAACGAAACAAAGCCAGGCCGCCATCTGTAGGATCTGTATTGCCTTCCGCTATTTTCTTTTTAGCTTCTATCAGGTACTGATTGCACAATCTGCGTTGCTCGGCTACCAGCTTTTCAATTCTTGGTTTTAACTGATAGAATTGCTGGGATGAAGTATCTTTTCCTACCGGGCCGGAAATAATCAAAGGAGTACGCGCGTCATCAATCAATACGCTATCCACCTCATCCACCATGGCAAAATGATGTTTTCGCTGCACCATTTCGTCGGCATTGTGTACCATATTATCACGCAGGTAATCAAAGCCGAACTCGTTATTGGTTCCGTATGTGATATCTGCCAGATAGGCTTTTCTTCTGTCGGCCGAGTTGGGTTGATGTTTATCTATACAATCTACTTTAAGTCCCAGCCATTCAAATATGGGTCCGTTCCACTCCGCATCTCTTCGTGCGAGATAATCGTTAACCGTTACAATATGTACGCCTTCGCCGGCCAGTGCATTGAGGTAAGCAGGCAGCGTGGAAACCAGCGTTTTACCCTCACCTGTGGCCATCTCTGCAATTTTTCCCTGATGCAGCACAATACCACCTATCAATTGCACATCGTAGTGTACCATATTCCACACAATAGTGCTACCTGCGGCTTCCCAGCTATTTTTATAAGTGGCATTATCTCCTTCAATGGTAATATATTTTTTGGTTACGGCAAGGTCTCTGTCTAGCTCTGTGGCTGTGGCTGTGATCACTTCATTATCTTTAAAGCGCCTGGCAGTTTCTTTTACTACAGCGAAGGCTTCGGGAAGTATTTGTTCTAATATTTCCTCTATTTTTTTATCCCTGTCTTTTTTGCGCTCGTCTACCTGCTGATAAAGCGCGTCTCTGGCCTGAATATCCGCATCGGGTAGGGCTTCAGCTTCCTGCTTTATTTTTTCTATTTCTTCATTTATGTCTTGAAGATAGCCCGTGATCCTGCTTTTAAATTCTGTAGTTTTATTTCTCAATTCATCATGAGATAAAGACTGATATTGTGCAAAAAATTCATTTATTTTACTAACTATCGGGTTTATTTTCTTTACGTCTTTTTCTGACTTATTGCCACCCAATAATTTACTTAAAAAATTAGCCATATATATTTTAATTATAGATTTCTCCTGAAATAGAGCCCAAAGTTAAGGTCAAAAATAATGCTAACCCATTTTATTGACAAAATGGCTGAAAATTAATCATCCTTCTCGTAATAAATATAAGAAGTCTTAATAATTAATTAATATGTATAACATGTTCGATTAACATTAAAAAACAAGTTTTGCAAAATCTTTAATAAACTAAAAAATTATGAGTATTCACAAAAAAATTTCATTAATATTCGTATTGGTGTTGAATGTATTGATTGGTTTTAATATAAAAGCGCAATTATCATTCAGTACAATAACAGGAACTGTTGTGAGCAACGGAATGCCGGTACCAAATGCATCTGTACTGCTTAAAAATACGGGAGTAGGCACCAATACTAATAGCAATGGAAAGTTTACGCTCAGCAATCTTCCACAACTTAATGATTATAATCTTACTATTTCTTCCGTAGGATACGAAACACAAGAAGTAGCTGTTACGAATGCTACTGTGATCATTGAACTAATTGCAACAGAACAGGAAATAGGAGAAGTGGTAGTAATAGGGTACGGCTCTCAACGAAAAGAAGACTTAACCACATCCGTATCTACCATAAGACTTGATGAAAATGCAAAAGGTAGACCTTCGAATATTTCCAGTATCATGCAAGGTCAAATGCCTGGAGTGACAATTCAATCTGGAGGTGGAGATCCTTTGGCAGGTAGCACAATATCTATTCGCGGTAGAGGGTCAAGAGGTAGAGATGGCGATCCAAATTCCGGAGATGGCGTTTTATTTGTGGTAGACGGTGTGCCTAATGCTCCTTTTAACATGGAAGATGTAGAATCTATAAGTGTACTGAAAGATGCCGCATCTGCTGCTATCTATGGTGCATATGTAGGTTCCGGCGGTGTGGTAGTGGTTACTACCAAGCAAGCCAAATCCGGCGAAGTAAGAGTAGACCTGAATGTAAACAACGGCTTTAAAAATGCCTGGAGAATACCACGTGTGTTAAACGCCGAAGAGTACAATAGCGTAGTGGCAGATGCAGTAAAGGCAGATCCTTCTAAAACATTACCCCCAGTATCAGATCCAACAAAATATCCATACGGAACTGTTACGCGTACTAATTGGTTAGACGAAATATTCCGTACAGGAAGGTTAAATCACTATGCGCTTTCTTTATCGGGTGGATCAGATAAGATAAAAAGTTTTGCATCGGTATCTTACGATAAAGACCAAGGCATATTAAACAATACCTATAGCGACAAAATAGGAGGAAAACTAAATGTAGATTTTCAAGTAACCGATTGGATGAAGCTTTCTGAACGCGTTACTTATCAATACATCAACGGACAAGGCGATATCAACACTAGCTCTCACGAAGGCGTATTGATCAATGCTGTTTTTTATCCTACTTCTGCTACAGTGTACGAATACGATAAAGCAGGAAATGGTATGTATGACGAATACCAAAGACCTTTATTTGGAGGTACTATTCCAAGATGGGCAACTGCAGAAGGTATTTCAGGTTACGGAGAAATAAGAAATCCTGTAGCAACTTTGGCAAGACTAAGACAAAACAGACCTTCACATAATTTGTATTCTACAACATCGATGGAGCTAAAACCGGGAAGGGGTTTTAAAATAAAATCAGATTTTACTGCCGGAGTTTTAAATTCAAGATATGAATCTTTCACAGCAAGAATACCCGAGCCCGGAAGACCCGACAATTCTAATAACAGAAATGTCTCTTCTACACTTAACAATAATTGGATTTGGGAAACTACGGCAGACTACTCTGCCTTTTTTACCGGCGGACACAGATTAACAGCAATGATTGGCTACACAATGGCTAAAGAAAACTATAGATATAATTCTACTACAGTTTACAACTTTGACAGAGAAGACCCCTTCTTTACAATTATTAGTAATGGTAATGATTGGAACAGAACAAAACCTACAGAAATCATCTGGGACGAATCTACAATCTCTGCTTTTGGCAGAATAGATTACTCATTAAGAAATAAATACTTCCTTACGGCCAGTTTACGTAGAGACGCTACTTCTAAATTATATAAAGATAACAATTCAGGTGTTTTTCCGGCTATTTCAGGGTCATGGAAAATATCTCAGGAAGACTTTTTCCAAAATTTAAACTCAACTATTACCTTATTAAAATTGAGAGCCAGTTGGGGACAAATAGGAAATAAAAATTTAGTACCAAGATACTCGTACAATGTAGCTATGAGCAGAACGCCAGACCCGGTTTTCTTTGGCGACAACCTACAGACAACTATATACGGTACTTATCAAAGTTCTATATCCAACCTAAATCTAAAATGGGAAACGACCGAACAAACCGGTGTAGGTTTAGATGTTGAAATACTAAACAATCTATCATTCACAGTAGATTATTTCAACAAAATCACCAAAGACTTAATTGAGCAAATTCCTATTCCTTCTCAGGCTGGAGTTACAGTTGCTCCTTATGGCAACATTGGAAAAGTACTGAATCGTGGTTGGGAGTTTGGCGCTAATTACAGAAAAAATATCGGACAGGTAAACCTTACAGCCTTTGCTAACTTAAGTACAGTATACAGCGAAGTGCTTGATTTAGGCGATTACGAATTTATGCAACACACTACTAATGTAAAGTATCCCATCGGCCAACCCCATGTTTTCTAATTGGGTTTCTGTGAGCACCTTTGCTGTATGAGATATAAAGATAGCACAAAAGCCGATGAGATGCGGCGACACGTTGAGGCCTGCTAGGCAGGTTCATTAACGGTGCAACAATACTGTAAAGAGCATGGCCTGGCAAAATCAGCTTACTATTACTGGTATAAGCGCCTGCAGAAGCCACTAGAACCGAAAACCTTTGTTGCGCTCAACCTTAATGGAGTGCAGGGTGGCGGTGTAG
>JAEWKC010000035.1 GCA_023386235.1 Bacteroidota bacterium
GTTCCGTAAAGCGGTTATAGGAAACAGTTATAGGAAACTCTTGCTTCATGTGTTTTTGTACGTAATAGATATAGAAGTGCTTAAAAGTTCTAAAACCGCTAAGTTGAAAAAGTATCATGATGGTGATCACTTCAGCATTGCTCATTTTTGGTTTCTTTTTTGGAGGGTTTCGAATAATGAAGGGCTGGGTAAATTTTTGAAATTGTAAACAAAATTCATCCACAATACAAAAAATATCCGTAATTTTATCAAAGTTAATCAGGAGAAATAGTTGTTAAATATTTGAATGTTAAAAACTTAAATATACAACTATTTCTCTATTTATACAACTACTTAACCAAAATTATTAATCGAACTCGGGTTCATATTAAAAAAACGGTTTGAAATATTTTTTTACAGGGTCTTCCAAGCTTATTCCTCGATCGGGCTCACCAAATGTACTACTACCTCCACCTGCCTTTCGGTATGTTCCTGAGAATCTACTTTCTGTATTCTCGCTTCAAACTGAGTAATGCCTACCTTAAGTAGTTTGTAGAAAATTCTGTTTTCAGTTCTGGGCACATACCCGATTTTCATTCCTTCAAAATAAATGGCCACTGCTCTCGGATCGTATTTATTCTCCGAGTCCAGCTGAAGTTTTACTTTCTTGCCGATCTTTAATTTGGAAAATACCAAAACGCCATCGTAAAATGTGAAACCGGCGACGTGGAAGTGAGCTAAATGTTCTCTCATGATAGTATATTTTTAATACAGCACAAATTAAATCACTAACTGTGCGGTATATCTGCACAATTCATTATTTTTATAGAAATTAATGTAATGGCCACCAATAAGAACGCCACCATCCGCTATAATGCGTTGGATAAATGCTTCTCCAATCCTTACCGTAAGTTTTACATCAACGACTTGATCGACTGCTGCAACTCAGTACTTACAGACTATTACGGTAATGGCACCTCTGTGTCTCGCAGACAAGTTTTTGACGATATGACGTTTATGAAAAGCGAAGCTGGCTACAACGCGCCCATCGAAAGTTACCGTGACGGCAAAAAAGTGTACTACCGCTATTCGGATAAGGATTTCTCCATTCTGAAAAAACCCTTGTCGCAAACCGAAATCAACCACCTGAAAGAAGCCATGGAAACCCTCAACCGCCTCAACAATCTGCAAGGTTTCGACTGGGTGAATACCTTTAACGCTAAACTGAGTTCCGGTCTCGATATGGAATTACAGTAGCGGCAGATTATCAGTTTTCAGGAAAATGAATTTCTGAAAGGGATAGAATTTCTAAACTCTTTATATCAGTATATTATCCATCACCAGTGTATTGAGGTGAAATATCAGGGATATCGAGCTGTTGAAAAAAATACATTAACCATTTCGCCGTATTATCTGAAACAGTACAACAATCGCTGGTTTCTCTTCGGACTGAACCATCTGCTCAAGAAAATCCAAAATCTGGCGCTGGACCGCATCCTATCACTTTCATCTTCCAGCCAGGATTTTATCAGCTCCGATATAGACTTTAATAAGTATTTTGAAGATATTGTGGGCGTCACTAAATACGACCTGCCGGTAGAGAAAATCAAAATCAGGCTTACCAACAATATCCTGCCCTACATCCGCTCCAAACCGTTGCACGGTTCCCAGAAAATTAGCAACAATATCCTGAAGCTCGAACTTATCCCCAACTATGAACTGGAGTCCCTGCTCCTTTCTCACGGTGAAAACATGACCCTACTTGAACCAAAGGAACTGGCAGATAAAATAAAAAGCCGTATCCAGGCAATGAGCAACGGTTATGCATCTAAAGAGTGATTTAACATTCTATGCCGTAGATTTCACTTTCGTAAAATAGGGGTGATTTACAACCGGATATTTCACTAACCCCAAGTCCACTTGTGGATGTTCAATCATTATTTTGATAAACACCGGCAGCAGATTCTCTAGAATGGCCGCCGAATCCCTCATCTGATCTCGGTTCACTATACTCTCATACTTGGCATACCCATGGATTACCTGATTGCGCAATACATACAAACGGCTGAAAATCTCCGCCAGCAGCTTTACCGTATTAGCATTGACCAGATGGCGTTTGCATCGCTCTTTTGAATTGCGAAATTCACGCTGCCAGTCGTCCCTTCTGCCCGCGATGCGCTCCCAAAACGCATGAAACACATATTCATTCTCCAGCAATATCCGTATCTCCTGCGAAAACCTCTTCCACAGCATTTTATCAATATTTCCTTCTCTGTCGCATTCGTACATCCGCTTAAAGAATCGGTAAATATTAGTAGCTTCACTGCAACGGGTTTGCTGGAGATCTATAAGATCTGACGCATACAGGGAATTGAAACTAATCCACAAGGAAATGAATCGGTAGTCTGGTTTTCGGGTTTCCTCAGCCGCTTTTAACCAGCTGATGGATCGATGCAGGCGGAGATACAGGTCATTTTCGTTACTAATATTTTCTTTTAGTTTCTTTTTCAGTGCCGCAGACTGAAAGGTTACAACGAAGGTTTTCGAAGCTTTGGCTCTGCTTTTTGAAGATTTATTTGCCATGTAGTAAGGTTTGTATAAAGTTAAGAAAAAAAGTTTTTCGGTGCAGTTCTACATACGCCAAAAAGAAGTTTGGTTGTAAATCTGTTGACAGATGTGCAACAGAAGAAACTGCCGCGTAGGCAGAACATTCTTGCCGAGACGTCAGGAATAACTATATCAAATTCTTTGCACCCTTTTCTTGTACAACTTCGGCAATACCCAAAATCTCTACTAACCTGAGTTCGATCAAATAAAAAAAACGCTAACTAATTCGTTATCATCTTTTTCATATTTTAAAGATGCTTTCCCCTCCCTACAAACTTCTCTTTTCAAACTCAGCTTTTACCGCATCTAAATGATTGATAAACTTCTGTACATCCGGGTCGTAGCCATATTTAATATTGCTAAGTTCTTTGCCTTCGGTATCTAAAAACATATACAATGGCTGTGCATTAAATCCGAAACGGGTAATTTCGTAATCCAGATTTTTATCTCCTACATTGGTTATTTTTCTTCCGTCGGTGGCAATGTATACCTGGTCAGGAGGAAGACTTGTTTTTTCATCAACATACAAACTTATCAATACAAAATTGTTTTTCAGTCTTTTCAATACTTCGGGATCACTCCATACTTCATTTTCCATTTTGCGGCAATTGGCGCAAGACCATCCTGTAAAATCAAGCATTACAGGCTTGTTCAATGCTTTTGCGGCTGTCATTCCTTCCTCTAAGTCGAAATAAGCGGTTAAACCAAAAGGTACATGCAACTTATCGGTATATAATTTTGGCGGCTGTGCGTTGCCTGTGCCGGAATTAAAAGTACTGGTATTGTGTGCCGCATTGTCAATTTTGTATTGCAACTGGTGCAAATCGAAATCCTGCGTAGAAGTCGGTGGAAAAATGCCGCTCCAGAATTTAAGCGGTGCGCCCCACATGCCCGGAAGCATATACACAGCAAACGAGAAGCTGGCAATGGCTAGGAACAACCTGGGTACACTTATATGCTTTAAATCGCTGTCGTGCGGAAATTTGAGTTTACCCAATAAATAGATGCCCATTAACACAGCCAGTACAATCCAGATGGCAAGAAATACTTCCCTGTCCAGGATTCCCCAGTGATATTGCAGATCTACCATCGACAGGAATTTTAATGCTAATGCTAATTCTATAAAACCGAAAACTACTTTTACCGTATTGAGCCAGCCACCACTTTTGGGCAAAGAACTGAGCATACTGGGAAATAATGCGAATATGGTAAAAGGCAAAGCCAGGCCGGCGCTAATGCCCAATATGCCTGCTACTGTACTCCACGAACCGGCAGAACTTGCCTCGGCTAGCATGGTTCCTACAAACGGACCCGTACAGGAGAAAGAAACAATCACCAGCGTTAAAGCCATGAAGAAAATACCACCCACGCCACCTTTACGCGCCTTATCATCGGTTTTGTTGGCCCATTTGCTGGGCAGCGTAAGTTCAAAAGCGCCAAAGAACGAGATGGCAAAAATCAGGAATATCAAAAAGAAAAGAATATTAGCCGCCGCACTGGTAGATATCTGGTACAAAACTTTATCGCCAAATATTTTGGTAATGATCAACGTAGGAATTGTATAAATAGCGATGATTGATAATGAATAAATGATCGCGTTTCTTACTCCTTCGGCTTTTGATTTGCTTTTCTTTAAAAAGAAACTTACCGTAACGGGTATTAAAGGAAATACACAGGGTGTAAAAACCATAGCTAATCCTACCAAAAATCCGATACCCAGCATTGTCCATATAGAAGAATTAGAAGATGGCTTTGCAGGCTCGGTTAAAGAGTTTACTTGTGCGCTGTTTTCCGCAGCGTTCACAGCAGATGTAGCAGGGTCATACACTACTACAATTTCTTCTTCGCCACTCGGGAAATTATCTCCCTGCTTAGCCAGCCAGGTGAATTTCCCTTTTACGGTAACCGGTTCTGTAATATTATGCAGTGGCACTATAAAACTTGCATTATCGGTGTAGTAACGCACCTGCATGCCCAGCGTTTCATCGTTGGCAGACTGTAACTTTCCTACTTCTTGGATAGTATCGTTTTCTTTTCTGTAAGTATTTATACTTTCGTCAAATTCAATAGTTGATATTATATCTTCTTCAGATTGCTTTTGGGTTGTGTACAAATGTGTACCCTCTGCTATAGCAGCGTCAATTTGTAGTTGTGAAAGAGTATCGTTTATTTTTTCTACCTTGTAGGTAAATGTTACCGGCTGACTGGTTTGCGCCAAAGAGGATAAGCTGCCAATGGAAAATAAAAAAGAAAGTAAAACTATTATCAATCTGTTCATGTGCATATTTTATTTTTTCTGTTAACACCATTCCTTAGCACGTACAATTACAATAATGGTGTATCAAACAAATAAGTCTGCTAATTTAAGCAGACTTATTTAATTTCTTCGCAAAGTTAAAACAATTATTGCAGTTTTACAGCGACCGTCTTGGTGGTTGGCGGCAAACACTTTTCATCGTCGCACACCATATAATCTATATTGGCATTAATAGTGGTTTTGGCATTGCCTTTCACCTTTACCAACTGCACAAACTTTACATCTCCATCGAAATATAAAACATTGGTCTTAAAGTTTTTATCATATACTTTTTTCAGGCTGCCCACTTCTTTGGTTTTACCTACCGGTGTTACCAGTGGATTCTTAGAAAATTCAATGCCGGTAGGAGACGGCCCTCCACCTGGTGTGTTTTGAGAATAAATATGCCAAGGGCTGGGCACTTTTGCTATAATGGTTATTTCATACACGCCGCCACCTTTTTGCACAGCAGATGAGGTAAAGGTTACGGGGCTTTTTTGCGCAAAAGTAATTATGGTAATAAAAGCAGTTACAAATGTTAATACAATGTTTTTCATTTATGTTTTGTTTTTTAAAGTAATGAGGTTTACGCTGTGTAAACCGTTTATTTTTTAGTTTTACAGGCTTTGGATGATATAAGATCTATAAAGTTTAAATTATTTTTTAAGCGGCGCTTTTTTTTAACTTACTACTTTATTGTACCGTCCCGCGTGTAAACCTGCACAAAAATAGGCAAAAACATTTCAATTATTTATATTTTAGGGTAAAATATACTTTTCTATAACAGTATAAAAACAGGCCAGGAACAATATCCAGAAAACCAATGCAGCTATCACTTTTGATTTATTGTTGATAAAGAAATTAGAAGCGATGGCAGCCGTGGGACCCAGGATTACCAGCAAAGTCTCTAAAGAATAATTTTCCAGGAAAAATATACCTAATGGCGCTATCAACAGCAATGTATATAATAATGACCATCCTTTTCTTGCCGTTATCAGCATATTATTAATCTTGAGATAAAAACTACCTGCCACTACCATGAACGCGAGCAGAGAGAAAGGTACTATCATATTTTTAACGTCGGCAAAAGTAGGAACCGACAGCCCGAATTGCGGTACAAAATTCAAAATATCTTTTAAGCCGTCTGTCAAATAAAAGTAAGCAAAGCCAAAATAAAAAGGCAATACCAATCCTAATAAATAAAGTAGAATATTTCTTATTTGAAAGGCAGTCATAGATAAAAGACTTACCAGCATTACCAGCATCAAAAACATTAAAGGCGGATAAAACAACACTGTCAACCCTGTTATAAAACCAATATTAAAGCAGATGACAGTTTTATTTTGAGAAGCGGGCAGCCTCATAGCCATACTGAACAACCCAATCACAAAAAAATTAGAAAGCAGTGCGGGCGTAATATTATTCCAATAAGGATACAACGCACTAAAGAGTATGTAGGTCATGGCAGGTAAAAAACTTACCTGTACCATTTTCTGGTTTTGTAAAATATAATTTAGCCTTATGGCCTGTATCAGTACTATTACATGATAAAGAAAAGAACAAAGCACCCCGGGCAAAACCGGCACCAGAGAAAATAAATAACCCGAAAGTCCCGAATCTTTTTTATAAATTAATTCAGACGGACTTATCAGAAATGTAGCATGCACCAGCAGGCTGAGTATTACCAGCAATAAAACCGATGAGCCTGACTTTTGTTTAAATAAAGATACCAATGCTTAGTTTTTGGCAAATGTATGCGATAAACGAATATCTTCTTGTTCTTTTCAGGTATTATCTTCTGGAATAGTTGGGCGCTTCTTTGGTAATTTCTACATCATGCGCATGACTTTCATTCATACCGGCATTGGTGATTTGTACAAAAGTAGCCTGCTGCAATTCTTTGATATTTTTAGAACCTGTAAGTCCCATTCCTACGCGCAGCCCTCCTACATATTGCGCTACGATCTCCGATACATGACCTTTATAGGCTACCCTGCCTTCAATACCTTCCGGTACCATTTTCTTTGTGTCCCTTACTTCTTCCTGGAAATATCTGTCGCCACTACCCTGCGTCATGGCGCCAATACTGCCCATCCCCCTGTATTGTTTGAATTTTCTTCCTTCGTAAATGATGGTTTCTCCGGGGCTTTCTTCTGTGCCGGCAAAAATACTTCCCATCATAGCTACATTTGCTCCGGCGGCTAAAGCCTTTACCAAATCGCCGGTGTAGCGAATACCTCCATCGGCAATTACGGGTATATTCATTTTGTGCAATGCGCCGGCTACATCCATAATAGCTGTAAGCTGCGGCACTCCTGCGCCGGCTACAATTCTGGTAGTGCATATAGAACCGGGGCCTATGCCTACTTTTACAGCATCCGCGCCTGCTTCTGCCAGTATCTTAGCCCCTTTAGCTGTAGCAACATTTCCGGCTATTACTTCCAGGTCTTTAATATTCGTTTTTAATTTTTTAAGCGCTTCCACCACGCCTTTGCTATCGCCGTGCGAACTGTCTAACGCTACCAGGTCTACTCCTACCTGCTTCAATGCTTCGGCTCTTTCCAGCAAATCGGGAGTTATTCCTAATGCGCCCCCAACAAGCAGTCTTCCGTATTCATCTTTTACTGCATTCGGGTTGTTTTGCACCTGCAAAATATCTCTATAGGTAATTAGTCCTGTAAGCCTGCCACTTTTATCTACCACCGGCAATTTTTCCACTTTATGCTGCCTGAATATTTTTTCCGCTTTTCTCAGGTCGGTGCCTTCCGGTGCTACAACCAGGTTTTCGCTCGTCATTATCTCAGAGATTTTCTTTTTGGTATTGGTTTCAAACCTGAGATCTCTGTTAGTTAATATACCTACCAGTCGGTGGCTGTCATCTACAATAGGAATACCTCCTATTTTATTCTCCTTCATCATTTTCAAAGCCTCACCAATTGTTGCATCCGGGTGCATGGTTATGGGGTCAAAAATCAACCCGCTCTCACTTCTTTTTACTTTTCTTATTTGTTCAGCCTGCTTCTCAATGCTCATGCTTTTATGAATTACGCCTATGCCTCCTTCTCTGGCTAATGCAATAGCCAGTTGAGCCTCGGTAACTGTATCCATCGCTGCAGAGAGCATGGGAATATTTACTTTAATGTTTTTGGTAAGTTGCGACTGTATATTTACATCTTTGGGTAGTACTTCACTATAGCCCGGCATTAGCAATACATCATCGAATGTATAACCGACACCATAGAATCTTTTTTGCGCTGAAATAGAGGGGGAATTTGTTTTTATTGTTGCCATGCGCAAAGGTAAGACAAAATTATAAAATACAAAAAAGCCGGTCTGTAAAAACCGGCTTACGCATTCATCATTTAAATTCAATCGGCATAAAAAAATCTATATTAACCCTTGTGTATCTATTTATTCTCTTTGTCTTTTAAGACCCTGTCTATCTTTTCAGAAGCTTTCTGAATGTCTTTGCCTATTTTATCCCAATCTATACTGTTAATAGCATTGGATGCATCGTTAATAGCTGAAGTGAGCTGATGGCCAACATCTCTCCAGTCAATTTCCTGAAGAGCGCTATGTGCTTCGTGTAAGCCTTCCGCGGTTTCTCTTTTTATATTGTTCCAGTCAATGGAAGCTACAGCGTCCCGGGTTACGTCGATCGCCTTGTCTGATATTTTATCTAATTTTGATTTATCTAGTTTTTTGATAGCGTCATTCAGCCTGTCCATTGCGCTTACAATAGATTCTATATTAATAGCTGCTGTATCATTTTTCACCGGCGTATTGCTTTGTGCCGATGCTGAAAATCCAAATGCTACAAACAAGAGCAGTATGGTTATTTTAGTTTTTATCGTTTTCATTGTAGAAATATTTACTGATTATTTTACTTCTATTTCTATTTAGCAGCAGTAAGACCTTTTTCTTTTGGAAAAGATTAATTCATTTCCGGAAAAATAATTTCGCCAAACTGACAACAAGCGAAAAGCGAAACTGACAAAAATCTATAAAAGTAAACAGGTTATTACAATAAACTGACATTATTTCCTCTCCTGCTGATATGGCACAATCATTGAACGAAATTCAGTGTAATTCATTTAAAATAAAACAAAAAAATCAAATATAAAATGGGAAAAATAATAGGAATAGATTTAGGTACAACGAATAGTTGTGTTTCCGTTATGGAAGGTAACGAACCCGTTGTAATAGCGAATGAAGAGGGGCGCCGTACCACTCCATCCATAGTAGCTTTCTTAAAAAACGGCGAAAGAAAAGTAGGAGACCCTGCCAAAAGACAAGCAATCACCAATCCGGAAAATACTATTATGA
Source organism: Bacteroidota bacterium (assembly GCA_023386235.1). Classification (GTDB taxonomy): domain Bacteria; phylum Bacteroidota; class Bacteroidia; order Chitinophagales; family Chitinophagaceae; genus Haoranjiania. The sequence continues at coordinate 9,209 of JAEWKC010000035.1, forward strand.
GTATTAAAAGATTTATGGGTAGAAAGTTTGATGAGGTAGGCAGCGAAATAGATCATGCCAGCTACAAACTGGTAAAAGGCGATAACAACACCGTAAGAGTAGAGGTAGAAGGCCGCCAATACACTCCTCAGGAAATTTCTGCTATGATATTGCAGAAAATGAAAAAAACAGCCGAAGATTATTTAGGCCAGGAAGTGAATGAGGCAGTAATTACCGTACCCGCATATTTTAACGACTCTCAACGTCAGGCTACTAAAGAAGCCGGTGAAATTGCAGGTTTAAACGTACGTCGTATTGTAAACGAGCCTACGGCCGCGGCACTGGCTTATGGTTTAGACAAAGGCGGAAAAGAACACAAAATAGCTGTATTTGACCTCGGTGGCGGTACTTTTGATATCTCCATTCTTGATTTGGGTGACGGTGTGTTTGAAGTAAAATCCACTAATGGTGATACTCATTTAGGCGGTGATGATTTTGATAAAGTAATAATGGACTGGTTAGCGGAAGAGTTTAAAAGAGACGAAGCCATTGATCTTAGAAAAGATCCTATGGCTTGGCAACGTTTGAAAGAAGCTTCAGAAAAAGCCAAAATAGAATTGTCTTCTTCTTCAGAAACCGAAATAAACCTTCCTTACATCACAGCCGTGGACGGAGTGCCCAAGCATCTGGTTAAAAAATTATCTAAAGCAAAATTTGAGCAACTGGCCGACAACTTATTTGAAAGATGTATCAAGCCTTGTGAGATAGCCTTAAAAGATGCAGGCTACTCTAAATCCGATATAGATGAAGTAATATTGGTAGGTGGTTCTACCCGCATTCCTAAAGTACAGGAAATTGTAGAACAGTTTTTTGGCAAAAAACCCAATAAAGGCGTAAACCCCGATGAAGTTGTAGCTGTAGGCGCGGCTATTCAGGGTGCGGTATTAACAGGTGAAGTGAAAGATGTATTGTTGCTCGACGTAACACCGCTTAGCCTGGGTATAGAAACTATGGGAAGCGTGATGACTGCTATGATTCCGGCCAATACAACCATCCCCACCAAAAAAACAGAAACGTTCTCTACCGCCAGTGATAATCAGCCCGGGGTGCAAATTCATGTATTGCAGGGTGAACGCTCAATGGCTAAAGACAATAAAAGCTTAGGTGTATTTAATCTGGATGGTATACCACCTGCACCAAGAGGCGTACCACAGATTGAAGTAACCTTTGATATTGACGCTAACGGTATATTGCACGTAAGCGCTAAAGATAAAGGCACAGGCAAAGAACAAAAAATACGCATTGAAGCCGGCAGCGGTTTAAGCAAAGAGGAAATTGAAAAAATGAAAGCGGAAGCTAAGGCCAACGAAGCTACCGACAAAGCCGAGAGAGAGAAAGTAGACAAACTAAATCAGGCAGATGCTTTAATATTCCAAACCGAGAAACAATTAAAAGAGTTTGGAGATAAAATCCCTGCCGATAAAAAAGCGCCTATTGAAGCCGCGCTTACCAAGTTGAAAGACGCACACAAATCGCAGGATTTAGCAGCGGTAGACAGTGCCATGACAGAAATGAACACTGCCTGGACAGCAGCCAGCGAAGATATTTACAAAGCTCAGCAGCCACAAGACGGACAAACAGCCGGAACTGACAACACTCAAAACACAGACAGCCAGTCAGGCCCCGACGATGTACAGGATGCAGAATTTGAAGAAGTGAAATAAACTCAAACAAAATAACACATATATAAAAAAAAAGCAAGCTGGATAAAGGCTTGCTTTTTTTGTGTAAGTCATAAAATATTGCAATATATTTGTTTGTAAGAATAAATTCTTATTACAATTAAACTCGTTTGAAAAATGTTTGGACTACCTGATGTAGCAGTAATCGTTTTATTTTTTACTTTCTTTGTAATAAGCTTTTTCGTGATATTGCTTGGCTATCAGAATGAAAAATGGAGGAAAAATAAAAAATGGGGAGCTTCTATTAATAAAAATCAATTTTCTTGTTTTGAAAATATTATTATTCAAGCCCATCCCATATATAACCCGAATGCAATATCTATGGGGAGCTTTGCTGCCATAAATAACGAATGCCATATCTATATTCACAAAAAATATATTATTATAATCTTAGCTAAACCATCGAGTATATTTTTCAGGAACTATTATCCTATCTTTTTTGAAAAAAATATTTTTCATCCTAAAAAAATAATAAAAACCTGAGTTCGATTAATAAAAAAGTGGTAACTGATTAGTTTTAATGGTTTCATATTTTAAAGATGGCTTTTTAGGGAAGAAGCTGTAAGCAACTATTCCTGCCACTAAATTGTTCATGAAATTC
>JAEWKC010000039.1 GCA_023386235.1 Bacteroidota bacterium
AAATATACCCATTGTAGCCCTGAGCCAGTTGAGCCGTGCCGTAGAATCAAGAAAAGAAAGCAATAAAGTACCGCAATTGAGCGATCTGCGCGAATCGGGCGCGATTGAGCAGGATGCCGATATGGTAATGTTTATTTACAGACCCGAATACCATAATATTGAAAATAATGAGATGGGTGAGAGTACAGAGGGGCTAACTGAAATAAAAATAGCCAAGCATAGAAACGGTTCGTTGGGTGATGTTAAATTTATTGCGCATCTTGATATTCAGAAGTTCGAAGAATTTTCTACAGACAATACTTTCAGAAGATTTAGAAATATTCAGTCGGCAGGCAACGGAGGTACATACACACAGTTGCCAAGTAAGATGAATAATTTTGATGAAGGAATGGGTTTTGAAGATTCTCCCTTTTAAAACAGAGCCTTAATCAGTTATTTTTTGATATGCCCGCGCCTGCGGGCTGTTTTTTGCTTCCTGTGTCTGGCTGTCGGCATCTGGATTTTGGTATATTTTTTAAAAAATCGTAAATGAACGTTTCATAATAATTAAATCTTATTATCTTAGGGCGATGAATTTTTTTATAAAAAATTATTATGACTTATGATCATTGACAGAAGGGTTTGCCTCAATATAATTTCTTCACTGATATTTCTATTTATATGTTCAGCGAATGTTTTTTCACAACAGTTTAATGAAGTTGTAGACAAGTATACTATGCAGTATCCCGAAGAAAGAGTGTATCTGCATTATGATAAATCCATCTATGCCGCAGGGGAAACTATCTGGTTCAAAGCCTATCTGAGAGATGGTTTTGAAGCAACGAACTTCAGTAAAAGTCTGTATGTAGATTTTTCTGACGAAACAGGAAAAGTACTGGCACATAGTCTATTCCCGGTAGGAGAATCTTCCTCACGCGGGCAGTTTACCATTCCCAGAGATTATGCAGGTACCGTTGTTCAGGTAAAAGCATATACCAAATGGATGCTCAATTTTGATACAGCGTTTCTTTACAAAAAAACTATCAAAGTAATACCCAAAGGCAACACCAATGTTTTTGTAAAGCCCCAAAAATTAAATGTGAATGTTACGTTCTTCCCCGAAGGAGGTGACTTGATAAACGGTATAGAGTCAAAGGTGGCTTTTCTTGCTGTAGATCAGTATGGAAAACCGGTGGATATTGCCGGCAAGGTTACCAATAATACCGGAAAGCAGATGGCCGATATTGTTACAGAACACAATGGAATGGGTACATTTAATTTTACACCTTCTGCTGGTGAGCAATACAAAGCTGAATGGACAGCTACGGAAGGAAACAGAGGTACGTACAATCTGCCTGTGGCCAAACAGCAGGGGTTGACGCTTTCTGCATCTGCCCAACAAAACGCAGTCGTATACAGAGTTTCCCGAACCGCAGAAGCGGAAGAATCATTAAAAAAAGTAACTATTGTAGGAATGATGTACAACAGGCTTGTATACATGGCCAATCTTAATCTCACAGAAAAGCATACCGCGCAGGGTGCTATTTCTTTTGAAGAGCTCCCCACAGGCATAATGCAGCTTACCGTTTTGGATAACGATAAAAAACCGCTTTCGGAAAGAATCGTTTTTGTAAGTCGTAAAGATTATCAATTTCCTATTGAAGTAGGCATTACAAAATTAGGTTTTGGAAAGAGACAAGAGAACGAATTGTCTGTGCATCTTCCGGATAAGAATGTTATAAGCAACTTGTCGGTATCTATAACTGACGCGGGAATCAATACAGATGCAAGTGAGAATATTTATTCCAATTTATTGCTTACCAGTCAAATCAAGGGAAGAGTATACAACCCGGCTTATTATTTCTCCGAAGAAAACCCTAAAGCCAATGCACACCTTGATTTGGTGATGCTTACACAAGGCTGGAGAAAATATAACTGGCAAAAAATAGCTAAGCAGGAAGCGCCTGAAATTAAGTATGCGCCTGATACCTCTTATCTGCATTTTGGTGGTAAAGTATTTGCCACAGAACAGCAGATAGCCGCCGGGGGCGATCTGGTAGCCATATTAAAGGTAAAAGGAGATACTGCACAAAGCGGGGGGAATTTTTTAGTCTTACCCATTAAAAAAGACGGTACGTTTGAAGATCGGAATATTTCGTTCATGGATTCTATTTCTGTATATTATTCTTATTCAAACAAAAACAGTCCTTTAAGATATTCTGAAATTCGTTTTCTTGAAAATAAAGTGACTACTCCAACAAATATTCCTATTGACAAAATGGATGTACTTGCAACCAAAAGTGTGGATTCATCAGGCTTTGGCAGAGATAAATATTTTTCTACCTTAAACTTTACAGCCTGGGAAGAAGGAGATTTAAAAGATGTGGTAGTTACGGCCACAGCCAAAAGCGAAGTGGAAAAATTAGATGAAAGATATGCTTCAGGGTTGTTTAAAGGAGATGCGTACCAGTTCGATCTAATCAATGATCGTTTTGCAGGCAGCTCCATGAATATATTTCAATATTTACAATCCAGAGTGCCGGGGTTGCAGATTAGTAATGTCCAATCCAGCGAACCTTCACTGAGCTGGCGCGGCGCGGCACCTTCGCTGTTTTTAGATGAAATGCCTACCGAAGCACAATTTCTGACGAATGTGAACGTGAATGACATAGCGTATGTAAAAGTATTCCGGCCACCGTTTTTTGGAGCTATGGGCGGCGGCTCGGGCGGCGGCATAGCGGTGTATACCAAGCGCGGCGGAGATGTTTCCACAACCCAATCGGAGAGAGGTATTCCTTTTAAAGTTGTAGAAGGATATACAGTGATAAAAGAGTTTTATTCGCCCAACTATCTCACTTTAGACCCAAGACACGAAAACCCTGATAACAGAAGTACCATCTACTGGAATCCTTTTATTTTGCTGGACAATAATGGTAAAACCGCTAAATTTAAATTCTATAATAACGATGTAACTACTTCATTCAGAATTATTCTACAGGGCGTAAATTCAGAAGGCAAATTGGTACATATAGAAAAAGTGATAAAATAAATTTATTCTGATAAAAAACAGGTAATTTAGTATTCAATTTTTTTAACTATTAAAACAACCTAATTATGAGTGAAGAAAAAAAAGAAGGATTCTTTGATAAAATGAAAGATACGCTCTCAGATGCATGGGATAAAACTAAAGAGGGCGCAGATCAGGCTTGGGATAAGACTAAAGAAACCTGGGATAAAATAGAAGATAAAACAGAAGAAACCTGGGAAAAAGTAGAAGACAAAGCGGAAGAGGTCTGGGATAAAACCAAAGATAAATTGCAGGGTGCGGAAGAAAAACTGGAAGCGAATGCAGAAAAATCGAAAGAAATTTTAGAGGCAAACATTGCTGAAGCAAAGCAGGCTAAAAAAGATGCTGAAGACGAATTGAAAGACCTGTAATTTTTTTTAACTCTTTAAAAATAGTCTGATGTGTTTCAGACTATTTTTTGTATAAATTGCACAGATGCAAAAACCAATCATAACTGTTGAAAACTTAGTAAAAAAATACAAATCGTTTGAGGCCGTAAAAGGCATCGGCTTTGAAGTATATGAAGGTGAAATATTTGGCTTGCTAGGCCCCAATGGAGCGGGAAAGTCTACTACGCTTGAAATCATTGAAACAATTAAAAAGAAAACTTCGGGAAAAGTAATAGTAGACGGTTTTGACATAGATAAGCAGTCAAAAGAAATAAAAAAAATTATAGGTGTGCAATTGCAGGCTTCGGGTTATTATCCGCATTTAAAACTGTACGAGCTAATTGAAATGTTTGCGGGCTTATACAACAAGAAAATAGACGCCTCCGTGCTGCTGGAAAAAATGCATCTTTCAGATAAAGCAAACAACCTATATAAAGAATTGAGCGGTGGACAAAAGCAGCGCTTCTCGCTCGCTACTACACTTATTAACGAACCCAAAATTATATTTCTAGATGAACCAACTACCGGCCTCGATCCTCAGGCCAGGAGGCATTTGTGGGAATTGATAAAGGATATACGCAATACAGGAACTACAGTAATCATCACTACGCATTACATGGATGAAGCAGAACTGCTGTGCGACAGAGTGGCTATCATAGACGCGGGAAAAATAATTTCACTGGCAACGCCCGAACAGCTGATAGACGATTTGTTGACTACCGGGTTCGAAAAAATAAAAACGGTAAAGAAAGCAAATCTGGAAGATGTTTTTATTCATCTTGCAGGAAAGCAGTTAAGAGATTACTAATTGATACAAATCAGGTAGACATTCTTCGCACAAGCTTTACGGGAATCAGAATTTTTTTTTGTAATTTTTGCTGAGAAGTATTTTCCGGCAGGTTCACATGCAACATTAATTGCTGTACCGCCTTTACACCAAACTCGTTGGGAAACTGCTCTATTGAGCTGATGGACGGAGAAGTAATGGAAGTTCTTTCGTCATTAGAGTAGCCCAGAATCTTTACTTTTTTAGGAACTGATAGTCCATTCGTTTTACAAAACTCTAAAGCCGCGATCGCTGATGTATCATTGGTTGTAAAGATCCCGTCAATAGTTTTGTCTTTTTCAAAAGCTTCATTAATAGAGCTCCAGGCATTTTCCCAGGTTAGTTCATGAGAATAAATATTCTCTTTTTTAAAAGGTATTCCGGCTCTTTTGAGGGCTAACTTGTAGCCGGCTGTCCTGTTCTTATAAATATTGCTTTGTAATGGTCCGGTTATAAATAAAATATTTTTACAACCCACTTCTATCAAATGCCTGGTACCTTCAAAGCCGCCTTGTTTATCATCGCCTGCTATATTGATAGAGCCAAAGTCGTAATTGGGTATACGATCATAAAATACTACGGTAATATTGCGTTTTAAAAATATCTCAAAAGGACTAAAATCTGTTGTACGCAAAGTTACTGCCACTATTACGCCCGCCACTCTTAGCGATATCAGGGTTTCTATGGCTTTCTTTTCTAAGTCTGGCGAATCATTCGATTGTAGTATGATAAGATTGTATCCGTAATCAGATAGTTCATTTTGTATAGAAGTAATTACCTGCGACTGAAAATACATAGATATTTTAGGGACAATCAGCCCGATAATATTAGATTTATTACTTCTTAAAGAAGAAGCCACTGCATTGATTTTATAGCCGAGCTTATCAGCAAGGTTTTTTACTCTTTTTCTTGTTTCTTCTTTTACGCTTTTGTGGTTATGAAGAGCGCGTGATACGGTAGCTACTGAAAGGTCCAGTTGCTCTGCAATTTCCACAATAGTAAGATTGTCTTTCTCTCTGCTCATTAGGTATGCATATTTCCGATTTCTGACTTTAATAAACCAGAAATCATATCGTTTACAAAATTAACTGAATTAAATTATATTTATTTAGATATAAAATAAATTAAAACGTTTACATTTTTATTTGTAATTTTATTTTTCAATTAGTATATACAATGGCACAACAAAAAAATATTTTTTCATTAGAAGGCAAAGTAATTATTGTTACCGGCGGCACCGGCGTGTTGGGCTCTTCTTTTGTAAAGGCGATTGGAGAAGCAGGTGGTACAGTGGTTATTATAGATCTGCACCAGGATAAAGCAGATGAAAAAGTAAACGAGCTAAAAGCGTTGGGCTGTGAAGCTTTGGCTATAGCGGCAAATGTACTGGATGAAGAAGCGTTGCTTCAGGCAAAGAAAATAATTTTAGAAAAATACGGAAAGATTGACGGCTTGGTAAATGCCGCCGGCGGTAATGTTCCTGAAAGCATTATTCAGCCCGATCAGGATGTGTTTGATATGAATATTGAAGGAATGAAAAAAGCTTTGATATTAAACGTTTGGGGTACTGTTACGCCCAGCAAAATCTTTGGTGAAACAATGAAGGAAAATGGCGGAAGCATTGTGAATATTTCCTCTGTAAGTCCCAAAACTGTTCTTACAATGGTTATGGGATATAGCATGGGCAAGGCTGCCATAGATATTTATACAAAATGGTTCGCAGTAGAAGCAGCAAAACGTTATGGTGATAAAATACGCATGAATGCGATAGCTCCGGGTTTCTTTCTTACAAACCAAAATAGAGACCTGCTAACCAATCCCGATGGCTCTTTAAAACAACGATCTTTAAATATTATGCACTCCACTCCATACAACAGGTTTGGGGAGCCGGATGAATTAAACGGCGCGCTTATTTACTTATTGAGCGATGCGTCTAAATTTGTAACTGCCGCAGAAATAGCTGTTGACGGCGGTTTTACAAAGTTCAGTGGTGTTTAAATAGCAGCCTGTCATTTATCATTCAATATTAATTTTTAATAATAAACCTATAATAATGTTTCCATCTTATACAAATACGGGTTTTAGAATGACCAATACTATGCGATGGTATGGGCTTAACGATCCGGTAAAATTATCTGACATCAAGCAGGCGGGCTGTACCGGTGTGGTTACAGCTTTGCACCATATACCCAATGGTGTAGCCTGGTCTAAAGAAGAAATTAAAAAAAGAATTCTGGAAGTGGAGGCCGCCGCGCTTACATGGGATGTGGTGGAAAGTGTACCGGTGCACGAAGCGATCAAAACACAAACCGAAGGCTTTGAACAATACATAGAGAACTATAAAATATCTTTGAAAAATTTGTCAGAATGCGGTGTGCGCATTGTTACGTACAATTTTATGCCTGTACTGGACTGGACAAGAACCGATCTGGCTTATGAAGTGGAAGATGGAAGCAAGGCGTTGCTATTTGAAAAAGCGGCTTTCGTAGCCTTTGATGTTTTTATATTAAAAAGAAAAAATGCCGAAAAAGATTATAGTGAGTATGATTTGAATAGAGCAGAAGAGAAATTCAAAGCAATGTCAGAAGAAGAAAAAAATCAATTACAAAGAAATATCATTGCAGGGCTGCCCGGAAGTGAAGAAAGTTTTACTCTGGAAAATTTTCAGGAAGCATTAGATAAATACAAAGATATTGATGCAAATAAACTGAGACAGCATCTTATTTATTTTTTACAGGAAATAATACCTGTAGCAGATGAATACAATGTACAACTGGTTATTCATCCCGATGACCCGCCTTATCCAATATTAGGCTTGCCAAGAGTTGTAAGTACCGCTGATGATATTCAGCATTTGATAAATGCCGTACCTTCTGTCAATAACGGGCTTTGCTTTTGCACGGGTTCTTTAGGCGTAAGAGAAGACAATGATTTGCCGGCAATGGTAAAACAATTCGGGGAAAGAATTAATTTTCTTCATTTGCGAAGCACTACTAGAAACGAGTATGGCGATTTTTACGAAGCGAATCACCTGGAGGGCGATGTAGATATGTATGCGGTTATTAGAGAGATAGTAAAAGTAATGCAGGAGCGACAATTATCCATTCCTGTACGTCCCGACCACGGTCATCAAATGCTTGATGATCTGCACAAGAAGACCAATCCAGGATATACGGGTATTGGACGTTTGAGAGGACTTGCGGAAATACGTGGCGTAGAACTGGGTGTATTAAGAAGTTTACAAGATCAATAAAAAATGTATGAGTAACTATATTTTTCACGAAGATTTTTTGTTGCAAAGTGAGGCTGCCAGAAAATTGTATCATGATTATGCAAAAGATTTACCTATAATCGACTATCACAATCATTTGCCTCCGGAGGAAATTGCGCAAGATAAAAAATACAAAAATCTTACTGACATCTGGCTAAGAGGAGACCACTACAAATGGCGGGCCATGCGGGCTTTGGGAGTTGATGAAGCGTTGATTACCGGTAATAAACCTGATGAAGTGAAGTTTACAGCCTGGGCATCATGTGTACCCAAACTTTTAAGAAATCCGCTTTTTCATTGGACGCACCTTGAGCTAAAAAACCCTTTTGGCGTGGAACAATATCTTAATGAAACCACTGCGCCAGCTATTTACCAAAAAGCAGGAGAGCTTTTGTGCGGGGATGATTACTCCGCGGCAAATCTGCTTAAACATTATAAAGTAGAGTATGCGTGCACTACAGATGATCCTACAGATGATTTAAGACATCATAAAAAAATAAAAGAAAATAATATTTTTACCGCGGTTGCCCCTGGTTTCAGGCCCGATAAAATCTTTGATATTCACGACAAACCCGGTTTTTTATCATACATACAAAAATTATCTGAAGCATCCGGTATAGCAATTAAAGATTTTGATAGTTTATTGGATGCGTTAAAAAACAGAATTGATTATTTTCATGAGGCAGGCTGCAGGGTAGCAGATCATGGATTGTCTTCCATGCCCGCTTCTGTAGTACTTTCAAATGAAAAGCGAAAAGAGTTTGAAACCTTTCTTTCAAATGATCATTCTCTATCATTCTCAGATAATGAATCTTACAAAGGAGCGTTACTTACAGAACTTTGCAAAATGTATCATGCCAAAGGTTGGGTGCAGCAATTTCATTTAGGGCCGCTGCGAAACAATAGTACCAGGCAATTTAATAAGTTAGGACCTGATACAGGTTTTGATTCCATGGGAGATGAAAGCCAGGCATACAATTTATCGCTTTGCTTAAATGAACTGGATAAAACCAACCAACTTACAAAAACGGTTATCTATAATTTAAATCCTTCTTACAATGAAGTGTTTGCCGCAATGGCCGGCAATTTTATGGATGGTACTATAAAAGGCAAAATACAATTCGGCTCTGCCTGGTGGTTTTTAGATCAGTTAGATGGCATGACCAATCAAATTAATACGCTGTCAAGCCTGGGAGTTATTAGTACATTCATAGGGATGCTCACAGATAGCAGAAGTTTTCTGTCATTCCCGCGCCATGAGTATTTCAGAAGATTACTCTGTAATATATTTGGCACCGAAATGCAAAACGGTCTTCTCCCGAACGATGAAAAATGGGTAGGAAATATTATTGCAGACATCTGTTACAATAACGTTGTATCTTTTTTAGAATTGAATAAGAAATAATTAATCAGAATATATTATGAATAAGAAAATTATTACTTTCGGAGAGATCATGTTGCGATTAGCGACTCCTGCATACGAAAGGTTTAGTCAGGCGAATAATTTCACGGCAACATTTGGCGGAGGTGAGGCCAATGTGGCTGTATCGCTTGCTAACTATGGCTTGCAGGCAGATTTTGTAACACGGCTTCCCAAAAATGATATAGGCGAGGCGTGCATAAGCGAATTGCGTAAACACAATGTAGGCGTACAACACATTGTAAGAGGCGGAGACAGGGTAGGTATTTATTTTCTGGAAACCGGGGCCGTTGCCAGGGCCAGTAAAGTGGTATATGACCGTGCACATTCTGCTATAGCTGAGATAGAGCCGGGTATGATAAACTGGAAAGAGGTATTGAAAGACGCGGACTGGTTTCATTGGACAGGTATTACCCCTGCATTGTCACAAGGAGCAGCCGATGCATGCCTGGACGCGATAAAGACAGCAAACGAAATGGGCGTAACAGTTTCCTGCGATTTAAACTTTAGAAAAAACCTTTGGAAGTATGGCAAAAGCGCTTCAGATATCATGCCTTTGTTGGTAGAAGGATGCGATGTGATTTTAGGAAATGAAGAAGATGCTGAAAAAGTATTTGGCATTAAACCAGAAGGCTTTGAAGTGGCGCATACCGGCGGAGAAGTGAACGCGGCAGAGTTTGAGTCGGTATGTACACAGCTCATGCAAAAATTTCCGAGAGCAAAAAAAGTGATTATTACTTTAAGAGGCTCTATCAATGCGAATCATAATACATGGGCGGGCGTGCTATACAGCAACAATACATTGTATCAGTCAAAAAGATACGATATTACGCACATTGTAGACAGAGTGGGAGGAGGCGATTCTTTTATGGGCGGATTGATTTACGGATTACTCACCTATAGCAATGATGATCAAAAAGCATTAGACTTTGCAGTGGCCGCTTCATGTCTGAAACATACTATTTACGGCGACTTCAATCTGGTTACGGTTCCGGAAGTAGAGAATTTAATGAAAGGCGACGGAAGCGGGAGAGTCAACAGGTAGTGTGGATAATTCAGTAAAAAGTAATTAGGTAATAGACAATAGATAAAAATATTACAGATGCAATACAATAAACTTCAGGTACTGTCTGCAATGTCTGAAACGGGCATGGTACCGGTGTTTTATCATAAAGATGTACAGGTAGCAAAAGACGTATTAAAAGCCTGCTATGAAGGCGGTGTAAGAGTATTTGAATTTACCAATCGCGGCGATTTTGCCCACGAAGTATTTGCCCGGCTTGTAAAATATGCTCAAGAATCTTTGCCAGGAATGATCATGGGCATTGGTTCTGTGGTAGATGCGGGTACGGCATCGCTTTATTTGCAGTTAGGAGCTAATTTTATTGTTGGACCTTGCTTTAACCTCGAAGTTGCAAAAGTTTGTAACAGAAGATTGATACCCTATACACCCGGCACCGGTTCGGTTACGGAAATCAGCAATGCACAGGAAGCAGGCTGCGACCTGGTAAAAGTTTTTCCTGCGGGAAATGTGGGCGGACCATCGTACGTGAAAAATGTTTTGGGTCCTTTGCCCTGGTCTATGTTAATTGTTACCGGCGCGGTAGAACCTACAAAAGAAAATCTTACAACCTGGGTGAAAGCGGGTGTCACATGTGTAGGAATGGGCTCACTACTCTTTCCCAAAGAAGTGATAGAAACGGGAAACTGGCAGTTTATTACAGATAAATGTAAAGAAGCACTTGGTTATATACAAGAAGCAAGGCACAATAAATAATACAGATTTTGTCTATAAAAAAATAGCCTGTTTTAAAATTATATGGCTTTATAAATAATACCAGCCCATAGTGGGTACATAAAAAAACTACGAATGAATAATCCAGCCCCCGGAATTGAAAAAAAGACAAATTACAGATGGACCATCTGTATCATGCTGTTTTTAGCCACTACTGTAAATTATCTCGACAGGCAGGTGCTGTCTCTTACCTGGAAAGATTTTATCTCTCCGGAATTTCACTGGACCAATAATGATTACGGCAATATCACCGCATTGTTCTCTATCTTTTATGCGGTATCAATGCTGTTCGCAGGAAAATTCGTTGACTGGATGGATACCAAGAAAGGGTATTTGTGGTCTATCGGAATATGGTCTGTAGGCGCAGTGCTGCATGCTTTTTGCGGCATTGCTACATCCGGTATTATCACCGGCAACTGGCTGGTAGGATTTGAAGGCGCAAGAGAAATCATCGGCACGGTAGATAATGTGGCGCGCGTGGTTACGGTAAGTGTTTCACTGTTTATTTTCGCAAGACTTATTTTAGCAATAGGCGAAGCAGGCAACTTTCCGGCAGCCATAAAAGCTACGGCGGAATTTTTCCCAAAGAAAGACAGGGCGTTTGCTACAAGTATTTTTAATGCAGGCGCTACGGTAGGCGCATTGTCTGCGCCGGTTTCCATCCCGTTTATAGCAAAAGCCTGGGGTTGGGAAATGGCTTTTATCATTATCGGCGCATTAGGATTTGTGTGGATGGGTTTCTGGGTTTTTGTGTATAAAAAACCTGAAGTTCATCCTAAGGTAAATAAAGCCGAGCTGGCATATATTCATCAGGATGATGACGCAACAACTACGGAACAGGTAAACATGCCAAAGAAATCCATCACTTTTATGCAGGCTTTTAAATATAAACAAACCTGGGCATTTGCCGTAGGTAAGTTTATGACCGATGGCGTCTGGTGGTTTTTATTATTTTGGATTCCTGCTTATTTAAGTTCTGTTTACGGGTTAGATTCTACAGAAAGCGCGCTGCATATTTTTGTATTGTACATGATTACCATGCTGTCAATCATCGGGGGATGGCTTCCTACTTACTTTGTAGAAAAAAAAGGCATGAATCCTTATGCAGGCAGGATGCGGGCTATGCTTATTTTTGCATTTTTTCCGTTATTGATTTTGCTGGCTCAGCCTTTAGGCCATATATCGGTGTGGATACCTGTAGTAATAATCGGTATTGCGGGCGCGGCGCATCAGTCATGGTCTGCAAATATTTTTTCTACAGTGGGAGACATGTTTCCAAAATATGCTGTAGCTACTATCACCGGCATCGGTGGTATGGCAGGAGGTATAGCCTCGTTTATTATCAATAAATCTTCAGGTGTACTGTTTGATCATGCAGAGCAGACCAATATGCAATTTATGGGATTTGAAGGAATCAATGCAGGCTATTTCATCATCTTCTCTATCTGTTCTGTTGCATACCTAATAGGGTGGTTAATAATGAAATCATTAGTGCCCAAGTATAAGTTGATTACAGATTTATAAGCGCGTGTTATTTGGCGCCTGCATTTTCCAATAATTTTACTATTTGAGTAAAGTTCCTTTTTCTGGCATGCTGTAATGCTGATATTTCATCTTTGTCAGGTATATTTACATCGGCTCCGCCTTTTATAAGTTCATCAACAATGGTAGTATGCGTATTGCCTCCGGACCCTAATACAACGGCTTCCATCAGGGCTGTCCAGCCAAGTTTATTGATATGATCTTTAGGAAAGTTGGGAGTGTTTACTAAAAGTTTTACAACTTCTATGTGGCCTTTTTCAGCGGCAGGTATCAGCGCGGTTCCGCCATAGCGGTTAAATACAGAAAAGTCAGCACCATGCTACAGAGATTTTTTTACTAACTCAAGATTGCCTTCCGCGCCGGCATATAAAAAGGGCGAGTTAAGTATATTATCCTGTGCATTTACATCTGCGCCGGCATCTATTAAAAGAAAAGCAATTTCGTTATCAACTTTATACGTGGCGTGCATCAAAGGCGTTTTTCCATCGTTGTTTTTAATATTTATATTTTTATTGGTTGATATAAATTCTTTTATTTTATTTATATCTCTGTTGTCAATTGCTTTAAAAATGTCCATATCAGAGTAGTTTGTAGATGTTTGATTTTTTGCAGAATTGCAACCGTTGAATGTGCAACTGCTTAACGTAAGAATAATAATGAATATTGAAACATAGTTTTTCATCTGCTTAATATTTGGTAAATTATGAACGAAATATACGACTTTTTTATATCATGATCCAGTAAGCGATCATTTGGGAAAGAACGCCAATAAGTACTCCAAGAAAAATTTCGTGTAAAGTATGTTCTTTCAGATATAAACGTGAAGAAAGTACTAAGCCGCCAATAAGCAATGCTATGGAAATATCATAACCAAAATACAGGTTGTACATAAAACAGGAAATAATCATCGCGGTGATGAATCCTGCTATCCCCATCGCGTGCATGCTGATTTTAGAAAAACTATTGAGTATGAGCGCCGGAATGGTGGCTATAAAAATTCCGAAATAAAAAAACTTCAAAGACAATGCCTGATCCTGAAACTCTCTGGCCAGGTACCACATCCACCAATAAAAAATCATAGAAGCTACATAAGGTATAATGCGCTCTCTTTTTGTGCGCAGATATATGTTAGATACGAACTTTAACCTCCACAATAAAAATACCGTAATTGCCGGGAATAACGTAGTGGTAATAAATACACCTGCAAGACGAAGTGTGACGCCTTTTTCTGATAGCGCCGCAAATTCAGCAGGAAAGCGGTAGTAGGTCCATAAGAAAAAATACGTAGGTATAAACAACGGATGAAACAAATAAGAAAACGTTTTTGCTGCGATGCTTACAAATGCATTTTTGCGGCCGTTGTGTGCCGGTATGAATGTGTGCATGTTTATAGAGATTTTCTAAGTCGCGCTACAGGCAAATTCAATTGTTCTCTGTATTTAGCCACTGTACGACGGGCAATGTTATAACCTTTTTTCTGTAGTATTTCCGTGAGCAATTCATCGCTGTACGGCTTTTGCTTATCTTCATTTTCTATCACTTCGGTCAATATGGTTTTTACTTCACGCGTGCTTACTTCTTCGCCGCTGCTGGTGCTTAGCGATTCGCTAAAGAAAAATTTAAGCCTGTAAGTACCAAATTCCGTTTGCACAAATTTACTGTTGGCCACACGGCTAATAGTAGATATGTCCAAGCCGGTCACTTCTGCAATATCTTTTAAGATCATTGGGCGCAGCAGCGTTTCATCTCCTGAAAAGAAAAAGCTTTCCTGGTAGTTCATAATGGCATCCATTGTGCTTAATAGCGTATGCTGCCTTTGTTTAATCATATCTATGAACCATTTAGCGGCGTCTATTTTTTGCTTGATGAAAAGAACGGCTTCTTTCTGACGTTTATCTTTTTTACTGCCTTTGTCGTAATCGCGCAGCATTTCTCGGTAGCCGTCACTGATTCTGAGATCAGGAGCGTTTTTGGAATTAAGCGAAAGCTCCAACTTTCCATTATTATTAAAAATGAAAAAGTCGGGTACTATATAGCTTTCAGCTTTATTTACAACTTCCAGCGCGCCACCTGGCTTTGGATTGAGTCTTATAATAGTGTTGATAGCTTTTTTAAGATCATCTTCCGTAATGTTGAGGCCGCGTATTATTTTGTCGTAATGTTTTTTGGTAAATTCATCGAAATAATTCGTTAGTAATTGTATGGCAATATCTACAGAATCGGAACTTTTATTTTCTAATCTTTCCAATTGCAGCAGCAGGCATTCCTGCAGATCGCGGGCTCCGATACCGGCGGGTTCAAAATGTTGAATAGCTTTTACCAATACTTCCAGCTCTTCTACGGTAGTTTCTATATTTTGCCTGAATGCCAGGTCGTTCACAATAGCGTCTAATTCTCTGCGCAAATAACCGTCGTTATCTATATTACCAATTAACTGTTCGGCTATAATTCTTTCTTTCGCATCTAAAGTAAGCATCCCCAGCTGTGTTTCCAGCGTTTCGTGCATAGAGTTTTCTACGCTAAAAGGGATGTCTTGTTTTTCTTCCATTTCTCCATAGCCGTCATCTCTGGTACGGTAATCGGCAATTTCATCATCACCTTCGTGCACATATTCTGATATGTCTATATTGTCATATTCTTCTTCACTTCCGCTTGGTTCATTATCATCCTGTGCGTATTCGTCTTCGTTGGCAACTTCTTCTTTGTATTCATTTTCCCCCTCATTCTCGCCCAATTCTAAAGCAGGATTTTCTTCCATTTCATCTTTAATTCTTTGTTCGAGATTAGCCGTAGGTACCTGCAACAACTTCATCAACTGTATTTGCTGCGGAGAAAGTTTTTGTAATTGTTTTTGTAGTAATGCTTGACTCAGAGCCATTTATCATAATGTTTAGGACACAATATTACTGCAAAAAAATGAATTGTACAAATTTGGCTCGATTTTTGTTGATATAGGCGATTTTTTTGCCTGATTTTTTTTATTAATTAAGGAAAACGCTTGTAATAAGTTGTTCTCAACACAAATTCTATTATCAGCAGTACCAAAGCTGCCAGCAGCCAGGGCAGGTATTTTTCTGTATAACGGTTATAGGTTGTTACTTCTACCTTTGATTTTTCGAGTTGATTAATGTGTGCATAGACCATTTGCAGCGCATTATTATCTTTGGCGTAAAAATATTCGCCCCCGGTTTCTTTTGCAATGGTTCTCAATAAAGTGGAATTAAAATCTATGGGAATATTTTGCTGTACTTCTTCGCCGCTTTCGGTTCTTTGTGTGGCATTCATAGTTCCTGAAGTACCTATGCCGATTGTATATACTTTAATGCCGTAAGTTTTAGCCAGGTTGGTAGCAATATCCGGCGAGATGGTGCCACCGATATTTACACCATCGGTAAGCAGTATTACTATTTTAGATTTTGCATCACTTCTTCTAAGGCCGTCTACACTGGTTGCTAACCCTGAACCTATGGCTGTACCTTCTTCTTCTAAATAGCCGCTTCTGATGGAGGCTAATTGTTGTAAAACTATATTATGATCAGTAGTTACCGGGCACAGTGTATAGCTGACTATGCTGAAGATAGTAATACCGATGCGATCTCCGGAGCGTGCTGTTACAAAATCGGCGGCTACTCTTTTGGAGGCTTCCAAACGTGTAGGCTGAAAATCATTGGCATTCATACTTCCGGATATATCCATACATAGCATAATGTCTATGCCTTCTCCGTTAGATTGCGATACGGTGTATTTGTCTCTGGGTCTCGCTAGCGCAATAATGAGCAGAGCCAATGCTAGCAATCTTATGATAAAAGGGAAGTGCCGCGTTCTTGTTTTGAATGACTTTGACTTTTTTATAAAATGTGTAGTGGAAACCTTAAAAGTAGGAGGCTTTTTGTTTTTATTGCGGTAAACTATAATAAGAACCGGTAATAACAATAAGAGGAACAACATCCACGGGTAAGCAAATTCAAAATTGGAATTGAGATTGATATAGGATAACCATTCTTGTAGCATATTCAAGTTATTTGCCTTTCGTATTTTGATTATTGTTTTGTGTTTGTTTGATTATTTCCTGTTCAATGCCGTTCAGCGTTTCTCTTGCCATGTCGGCTGCTTTATCTGCCTGCTCTTGCGAAGGTTTGTATCTGGCAAACTTCACCACATCGTTCATTTTATTTAGCTCAAGCAATGATAATCGGTCTTTTTCCTGTTGTAAATATTTTTGAAAACGGTTATAGATTTCTCTGGCTGTAAGGAATTGTGTGTTGGTATGTGTTCTTTCATCATAATACGTTCTGCAAATATCATCCAGCCTGCTAAAGTATTCTAATTCTTTGTTTTGCTGAATCAAATTTTGCTGTTGCAAAGCATCTATTTCTTTCAGCGCCCATTGAAGCGGAGGCCCTTTGATTACAGAGTTTCTTACAGGTTTTTTCTTTCTGTTTTTCAGGTAACGTATGATAATCCATAACAGTAACAATGCAAGCAGGATAGCGCCAAGATAATAGAGCCAAGTATAATCCCTGTATTCTATATCAGTCACTTCTTTAATGTCGTGGAAATCCTGCATGTGCGAAACATCTACCGGGTTTACCATCAATACCACCGAATCTATTGTAGTAGGATACCTCATGCCGGAGTAGTCCTGCAATATGGGAGCGGCTATAGGAATATTCCATCTGCCCGAATCGAAAGAAGTGATGATTACTTCCTGTGTAATGTTGTAAGCATTATTGCCGGCTTCAGCGCTGTCTATCTTTTCTCTTTTAATTACTTCTATATGATTGCCGGTGTCAGGAATGCTAAACCATTCCGCTATTTGCATAGAGCCTTTGTCTACGCCCGAAAGAGAAAGCTTTAATTTTACCTGCTCGCCCAATACTATTTGATTTCTTTCTAACTGAGTGCCTGCCTGCTGTGCAGCAGCCTGGCCCGCTCCGAAAAGGCAAATAAAAAGAAGGGATATGATATGTAAATAAAGGCGTTTCACTATTGTTTTTTAGATCTTTTAATAAAAAATGAATGCAGTATTTTCACAAAGTCCTGGCCTGTGGATACCTGCAAAAGCTCTGCACCTGCTTTTTTGAATGTTTCCCTGGTATCGCCGGTTATCTTCTGAAACTGTTTATTGTAAATGTTTTGCGTGGTTTTGTTTTTAGTATCTACAAGTACGGTATTGCCTGTTTCAATATCTTCTACTTCCAGCAGGCCTACGTCGGGCAGTTGATTGTCGTGCATGTCGTATACCTGTATGCCAATAACTTCGTGTCTTTTAGACATGATGCGTAAGGTATCAAGGTAATTATCATCAACAAAATCGCTTAATATAAAAATGATGCTTTTGTGTTTGTTTTTTGAAATATTGTTTACGTACTTCAAAGCCAGTTTGATATTTGTTTGTGCGGAAGTAGGCTTGAAATTAATCAGTTCTCTTAATAAATATAAGCCATGTTCTTTTCCTTTTTTACTGGGAATGAATTTTTCTATCTGGTCGCTAAAAAATAATAATCCTACCTTATCGTTATTGCGTACCGCTGAAAAGGCAAGGGTAGCGCATATTTCGGCTATCAGCATTTTTTTTGATTGTCCGTGCGTGCCAAACATATTGCTGGCGCTGGAGTCTACCATCAGAAAAATGCTTATTTCTCTTTCTTCTTCAAAAAGTTTGCTGTAGGTATTGTTGCTTCTTGCAGATACGTTCCAGTCTATAAACCTGATATCATCTCCCTCTTCATATTCGCGCACTTCTTTAAACTTCATGCCTCTTCCCTTAAAAGCAGAATGATACTCGCCGGTAAATATATGGTTGGTAAGCTTTTTACTTTTTATTTCAAGCATACGAACCTTACGTTGCAGTTCCTGCTCTTCGGTCAATTGCTTTTCGGCGGGTTGTTTATTTTTTCTGGAGAATAACATGCTGTAGGGTTTATGGCACCGGAACTTGTTTTATCAGTTCATCAATAATTTGTTCGCTGGAAATATTTTCTGCTTCGGCTTCATATGTAAGGCCTATTCTATGTCTTAAAACATCCTGGCTTATCGCTTTTATGTCGTCCGGAATTACATAGCCCCTGCCTTCCAGAAACGCGTGCGCCTTACCCGCTAAAGCCAGATTAATGCTGGCACGCGGCGAGCCGCCATAGCTTAAAAAATCTTTTATCCGGGGCATTCCATATTGCTCGGGATAGCGGGTGGCAAAAACAATGTCTACAATGTATTTTTCAATTTTTTCATCCATGTATATTTGTTTAGCCAGATTTCTCACTTCACGTATTTCTTCCAGGCTTGCTACATGTTGTATATTGTGCGGCTTTAAATCCTGCACCTGCTGCTTAATAATATTCTGCTCTTCTTCCCTGCTGGGGTAGCCGACTACCACTTTCAGCATAAACCTGTCCAGCTGTGCTTCCGGCAGCGGGTAAGTGCCTTCCTGTTCCAGCGGGTTTTGAGTGGCCATTACCAAAAAAGGATCATCAAGCTTGTAAGAAGTTTCACTGATGGTTACTTGTTTTTCCTGCATGGCTTCCAATAAGGCCGACTGTACTTTAGCGGGTGCACGGTTGATTTCGTCGGCAAGAATAAAGTTGGCGAAGATAGGTCCTTTGCGCACCCTGAATTCATTGGTTTGCTGATGATAGATCATAGTGCCGATTACGTCTGCCGGCAACAAATCGGGCGTAAACTGTATACGGCTGAATTTGGCGTTAATTACTTCTGACAAGGATTTAATGGTAAGCGTTTTTGCCAGCCCGGGTACACCTTCCAATAAGATATGTCCGTTGCTCAACAGGCCAATCAATAACCTGTCAATCATGTACGACTGACCAATGATTTTCTCGGCAACTTCAGCTTTAATTCTCTTTATAAAATCTGCTTTTTCAGCAACTTGTTCATTTATTCTAACTATTTCTTCGGCGCTTTGCATATAGTTTTTTAGAGTTTTATTAGTTATAATCGGTGAAAATACGAATAGGTTCGTTAATAAAATATAAATATTTATTTATGGATAATCTGTATGCAAAGTTTGTGCCTGTAAAGTAATTATAATTGTTCATGATGTATAGTACAAGCTTGCTTAAAGTATCGAGACTGCTTCTTCGCTACCGCTCATCGCAGTGACGTTTCTTTTTGGGTTCATCATCGCGAGATATTATAGTGTAGAGAAAAAATCGAAGCTATGTTTTAGAAACGATGACTGTTCTTTATCATTACTTAAAACCTGAGTTCGATTAATAAAAAAGTGGTAACTGATTAGTTTTAATGGTTTCATATTTTAAAGATGGCTTTTTAGGGAAGAAGCTGTAAGCAACTATTCCTGCCACTAAATTGTTCATGAAATTC
>JAEWKC010000047.1 GCA_023386235.1 Bacteroidota bacterium
AGACGACGGGCAAGATAAAATTTGGTCAAGCGCCACCGTTGACACGCTTTGGGAGAAAGACTCGGGAGTTTGGCTTATAAAGCCAAACGAAGAGGCTTGCGAGCGTGGGTTGCGTGTCAACGGTTTGCGGCTTGGCGTAGTGCGGGCTTTTCAGCACAAAACTTCATACGAAGCCGAAAGTTCAAATTTACGAAAAACTGTCATACGAAGAACGTCCGCCCCCATTACGCCAAACCGCTGTTAGCAGCTGGCGTTCTGTCCACCGTCTTAGTAAACCATTGTCTGTATGTCGTCCAAGTGTCGGGTTGTGCGTTCGGGTATTTTTTCTTTTTCAGAAGGGCAGGAAAATTTTTTTATTCAATTTTTTTTAGGGAAACAAGCACACTCTTTTTGCAGCTTTGGTTTGCGTGTCGGCTTGTAGCGGCTGCAAAATGTGTGTGCTTGTGTGCGTTGGCTTTTTACTTCGCTAATTGTAATATTCTGTATGCTCCTCTTGCAACAATTATAAAAACGATTGCTCCAATAATCAAGTCGGGATAACCTGAATTAAGCCAATTAACCAAAAGTCCGGCTGTGATTACTCCCGAATTAATAATTACGTCATTGGAAGTGAAAATCATACTTGCTTGCATATGAGCCTCTTTGCTCTTACCTTTTTGTAATAAGTAAAGACAAATCACATTAGCGATAAGAGCCAAAACAGAAACGATAATCATTGTTTGAAAATCAGGCATTTTCTCAACTCCTATAAATCGTCTGACTACTTCTACAAAACCAATTACAGCAAGAAGTATTTGAAAATATCCTGCAAATTTTGCGATATTGTTTTTTCTCGTTATTGTTCCACCTACCGCAAATAATGCCAATCCGTAAACAATACTGTCTGCGAGCATATCTAAACTGTCTGCCACCAATCCCATTGAGTTGGAAAAAATCCCAAACAGCATTTCCAATCCGAAAAACAGAAAATTGATAACAAGAACCGTCCACAACAATTTCCGTTGTTTATTGCTTGTGTCGGTTTCAATTTCTACTTTGCTTTCTTCCGTTGAAACCAAAGAAGTATCAAGGTTTAGCGTATTTAAAGCCAAGTGTATCGGCTCTGGTTTTCCGTTATGATGAACTGCTAATTTTCTGTTTGGAATGTCAAACTCCAATGATTTTATTTCATCAAACTTTTGCAGTTTCATCCGTATTAATTGCTCCTCGCTTGGGCAATCCATTTTTGTAATGTTAAATATTGTCTTTTGCATAATTGCTACAATTTTAGTTTGATACCACCATTAATTAAAAATCCGTCAAGAGGTGCGTAAATGTCCCTGAAAACAGGATTAGTTAGTGTGCCTGTATAAATAGTGTCAAATCGGGTTTGCCTTGCGTCAAGGAAATTTTCAAAGTTGATGTAAACCGAAAATTTCTCCCATAGCTTTTCAACCATAAAACCACAAAGCACATATTGTTTTCCTGTTGCACCGTCACTCAATTTTTGAGGACTGAAATAATACGCTTCCAAACCTACTTTCCATTTGTCCTCTACTTCATACATTAAAACTGAATTTATCCTGTGCTTTGGCGTAAGCGGTGTATTTGTCAAAATTCCGTTTTGATGCAAGCGGGTATCGGTGAATGTATAACCCAAAAACAATTTAAAATCATCATAGCCGATTTTGATATTGGTTTCCGTTCCTCTTGTATCAATGTGTCCTGCCGAATTGATAAATTGGTATAATCCGCCCGTTTGATATTCAAGCAACAAAGGGTTATTCAAATAGGTGTAAAAGAAAAGTTGGTTGATACTGAACGTTACTTTTTCGCCAAATACGGTGCGATAATTAAAATCAACATTTCCTCCGTAACTGCGTTCCAATTTGTTGATGTTTTTATCAATGGGCATTACATTTTGGTATTGTATGCGTTCGCTTTCCTCTGTAAATATGGTTGGTGTTTTATAGCCAAAGCCACCGCCAAGCCGTGAAGAAAATTTGTCTGTTATTTTGAATAATGCTGAAACTCTTGGCAGCAAAGCAATACCATAATCAATAACATAGTCGGCTCTGAAACCTGTTTCAAGATTGAGCCATTTGGTTGCTTTCCACGAATTTTGAGCAAATGCACCAAAAGTAATTTGGTTGTAATTTCTCAACGGAAAAGTATCTAACTGCTTTTCCTGAAAATTATCCGACCAAAGATTTGCACCTGCAACCCATTCAGTTTTTTCTTTTATGTGAGTATAACTTGCTTCGCTGAAAGATGCTGTTTGTTTGCCCTCAAAGCTATAATTCGGAATATTGATTATCCTGTTAAAGTAACTCACGCTGTTTTTAAAATTGAAAAAACTTTTGTCGTTAAACTTATGGTCAAAAGATAATTGCGTGGAATAGCGTTGTGTTTTGTTTTCTTCAAAATAACTGTGGATGGTGTCGCCTTTTCCTTGTATAAAATGTATGTCGCCACCGATACGGTTTTCAATAGCTGTGTTTATTCCAACATTCAGTTTTGTTTTATCGCTGAAATAAACAAACAACTTGGGATTGAAAACATACCTGTCAAATTTTGGAATAGCTGAAAAATCACCCGATGGGGTATAAGCCCAATTGCGGTTATGTGCGGCAAAAATAGTTGTCCCGATTTTGTTAAATCGCTGTCCGTAAAAACCGTTAATGTCAAAACCTCTGCCCGAACTTCCGTTTAAATGAAAACGTAATTCTTTTTCATCTGTCGGTGTTTTGGAAATAAGGTTTACCAATCCTGCTATTGCTCCGCCTCCGTAAAGTGTAGATGAAGAACCTTTAATAATTTCTACTTGCTTTAAGTCAAGCGGTGGCGTTTGCAAAAGTCCTAAACCGCTTGCTGCTCCTGCATATAGCGGAAATCCGTCTTTAAGAATTTGTGTATATCGTCCGTCAAGCCCCTGAATACGAATGGAAGCATTGGCAGATGTTGCGGAAGTTTGTTGCGTTTGTATGCCTGTGCTTTCGCTCAAAAGCATACGAATATCACCTGCTTTCATATTCGCTTTTTCCTCTAATTCTTCCCTTGCAATAAATTCAATTCTTGTCGGAATGTCCTTTATGGTTCTGGAACTTCGGGTAGATGAAATCACAAACTCGTCTAACTCGTCTGTTTCTGATTGCAGAAAAATTTCAATCGGGTCTGATGTAGCTAAAGGAAATTCAAACGTGTCTTTTCGTATTTCATAACCGATATAACGAAATTCAATTATTTGCTTTCCGTTCGGAATGTTGATTAAAGTTATTAACCCGTCAATGTCTGCGGTTGCTCCTGTTGTTCCCGATAAAATAGCTGTCGCACCGATTAACGGTTCTTTTGTTTCGCTGTCTTTTATGACCGCTTTAAATGTATTCTGTCCGAAAACTGTATGTATGTTGAATGCTACCATTAGTAGCAAAATGATTTTAAACTTCATCGCTCAAATGATTATTAATGTTTGAAAAATAAGAATTGGCGGTGCGTAGCACCGCAATTTGTTATTGTGCCAAAGGCACGGAAACATTAACTAATCTTGGGCGGTTGCCAAATGGAAGAGAAAAAGTCAGACGTTGTATTTTCCTTGTAAATAGAAACTTTTTTGTCTGAATAAGTGAGGATAGAGTGTATTGAAAAATTTGCTATTGGGAAAGTAAAACCTAAACAGGTATTGCAACTCATAAATGGTGAACAACAATCGCTGCAATCTTTGTCATTTTTATTGTCTTGTGATTGTTCGGTTGTTTGCTCCTGAAAACATTTGTCCTCCACCAAATTTGGTGCTGCTGTCAGCAACAAAACATAAAGGGCTAATATGAAGGAGAAATATTTCACGGTGCAAAGTTAATAAAAGCGTTGGAAAAATTGGCTCTTTTGGTTTTGCATTTTTGTCGGCTTGTGTGTCGGGGCAAAACCAAATGTGCCAATGCGGGCTGGCTAAAAATTGAATTAAAAAAATGTGCGGTGGGGAAAATAAAAAATACTGAAGGGTCGGTTTTGTGTGTCCGCTCTCCTGTTGTCCAACTGTATGTTATAAAAGTCTTGTTCACTTGTCAAATTTTGTAAAGCGTTTTTGTCTGTCCGTTCGTGTCTGTCTGCCGTGTCGGTGTCTTTTTACGCTTGCAGCGCCACCGTTGACACGCTTTGGGAGAAAGACTCGGGAGTTTGGCTTATAAAGCCAAACGAAGAGGCTTGCGAGCGTGGGTTGCGTGTCAACACCCAAATTTACGCAACTTTTTATTATAAGTTATTTTGTTTAAATATTGGCTAATATATTACTTTGTATTTCAATTACGTTTATTATATCTACTAGGTATATACCTTTTAATTTTTCCCCTTAGTTAAAGTCGGCTATATACCTGACAGTGTCTGCCGGGCCGGTGGAGTGCCTGGCAATTATTTTTGTAGAGTCTGTAATGGTGTATACATGATGTTTGTTTTTTTCAAACCATATGGTACTGTCTATTACATACTCTTTGTTGTGGTGAAAAAAGGAAGTGCCAAACAGGTATTGATCGGTAATGGTATGCGTTACGTAAAACGTATCGCTTGTTTTTTGTGGCAAATACTCGTCTCTGAAAAGCGTGCCTGTTTTATAATTATCTATGTAGGTAAGCATATCAAGTGCCACAGCAGACGCATTCTCTATTTGATAGCTCATATAGCCCGGCATTACTTTTATCGGCTGGCTATGCGTATGGTCATCGGCTTTCAGGCTTATTTTATATGTTCCTCCTCTGGAGTAGGCATGAGAGGTCTCATATTTTCCCGATATTTTTTTTCCGTCGCCAAAATCAAAAGTATAATTGGTGTTTGTGCCCGCCGTGTCTTTTGCAGATACCACAAAACTTTCGTTTACATACACCACAGATTTATTTAAAATAAACTCTGCGGTAGAAGCTTTGGGTATTGGCTCCGGCTCCGGAATGTCTATTTTACTACAGGAAAAAGTAATAATACATACAAGAAAAAAAATCTTCTTCATGTGGATATTTTTGATTTTACTGTAAGGCTGTTATTAATCTCACTTGAGGCGAGATGGAATTTGCCAGAAAATATTATCCTTCAAAAGTACTATAGAAGTAAGGCGTTTTAGCTTCAAATTCAGCGGCGCAGGTATCTACCATTTTATATACGCGCTTAATGCCCAATTCTGTTCTTTTGTTATACACTTCGTCTTCCGTACATTCTTTCTGTAATATTTTTGAAATTTGCACATCGCTGAAACCGTGGCGTTTGGCTCGTTTCAGCAATTCGGCAGGCAGATTGTCAAGTGAGTATTCGCCCAGGTTCTTTTCTATATCGCAAATGAGGGCAATCTGGTTAATGAACCATCTGTCAATCCGTGTGGCTTCCACAATGGTTTTCTTTCTTACGCCTTTCATCAAAGCTTCTTTTATACGGAAAATTCTATCCCACTTAGGTATTTTGATGTATTCAATAATTTCGTCTACATTCATCACGTTCTTCCCGTAGGTGCCCAATCCCAGCGCGTCATTCTCCAGGCTTTGACAGGCTTTTTGAATAGCTTCCGTAAAGCTTCTGCCTATAGACATTACTTCCCCCACCGATTTCATTTGTAATCCTAATGTATCGTCGGCGCCTTTAAATTTATCAAAATTCCAGCGCGGTATTTTTACGATTACATAATCCAGCGCAGGTTCAAAGTAGGCGGAAGTTGTTTTTGTGATCTGATTTTTCAGCTCATCCAACCGATAACCGATAGCCAGCTTGGCGGCAATTTTTGCAATAGGGTAGCCGGTAGCTTTTGAAGCCAGCGCCGAGCTGCGGCTTACGCGCGGATTAATTTCGATGGCAATGATTTCTTCTGTTTCGGGGTTTAGTGAAAACTGTACATTACATCCCCCGGCAAAATTGCCCAGTTCGCGCATCATACGTATGGCTGTATCGCGCATCAGCTGAAATGCCGTATCGCTCAGCGTCATGGCCGGCGCTACCGTTATGCTGTCTCCGGTATGAATGCCCATCGGGTCAAAATTTTCTACCGTACATATAATCACTACATTGTCGGCAGAGTCTCTTAGAAGTTCCAGCTCAAATTCTTTCCAGCCAAGCACGGCTTTTTCTACCAAAACCTCGTGAATAGGCGAGGCGTTTAAGCCCCTGTTCAGCGCGTTGTCCAACTCATCTTTAGAGTGTACGAAACCACCGCCGGTGCCGCCTAAGGTGAAAGAGGGGCGTATCACTAAAGGAAACCCGATTTCTTGCGCAAACTCTTTTCCTTCTAAATAACTGTTGGCGGTTTTAGCCGGCGCTACCGGTACACCCATTTTTATCATCCATTGACGAAATTTTTCTCTGTCTTCCGCTTTGTCAATCGCTTTTATGTCTACGCCAATTAATCGCACACCAAATTTTTCCCAGATGCCTAATTCTTCCACTTCCTTACAGAGGTTAAGCGCTGTTTGCCCGCCCATGGTAGGCAGTACCGCGTCTATCTGCTGTTCTTCCAGGATTTGCTCAATGCTTTCAACGGTCAATGGCAGCAGGTATACATGATCGGCCATCATAGGATCTGTCATGATGGTAGCGGGATTGCTGTTGATAAGCGTAACTTTTATTCCCTCTTCTCTAAGACTTCTGGCGGCCTGGGAACCGGAATAATCAAATTCACAAGCCTGACCAATTACAATTGGCCCGGAACCGATGATTAAAACAGATTGAATGGAAGTGTCTCTTGGCATAGTATTGTTTAATAAATTGCGCAAATATACTTTAAATGAAAGAAAGATACAGTAAATAATTAGAATTTTATAAACGACGTGTTTTTAAAAAATTATATTGGCTATAAAGTGCAGTTCAGATTTATGAGGAACAACACTTTATGGTATATTTGACGCGAATTTTTTTTCAAATTAACACATATATTCATAACGAATCAACATTCATGTCCAACAACAACATCTCTTCAGCGGCCTTTGCAGATACAAAGCCCCATTACAAAATATTAGACGGATTACGTGGTGTAGCGGCACTTATGGTAATATGGTATCATGTTTTTGAAGCTTTTGCCACAAGCCCTGTTGATCAACGATTCAATCACGGCTACCTGGCTGTGGACTTCTTCTTTATACTGTCCGGTTTCGTTATTGGTTATGCTTACGACGACAGATGGGGAAGAATGAGTGTTAAAGACTTTTTTAAACGCAGATTAATACGCCTGCATCCCATGATTGTGATAGGAACCGTTTTGGGCGTTATTACATTTCTTATACAGGGCAGCGAGCAGTGGAATGGTACCAAGGTTTCGCTTTCTATGGTAATGCTGGCGATGCTCCTGCACATGTTCCTGATTCCGGCCGCGCCGGGTTCGGGCGCCGAAGTGCGTGGAAACGGCGAGATGTATCCATTGAACGGGCCGGCCTGGTCTTTATTCTTTGAATATATTGGAAATATCCTGTACGCTTTGTTCTTGCGTAAGCTATCTACAACCGCGCTTACGATAGTAGTGACGCTGGCAGGACTCGGATTGGCTACCTTTGCTATATTTAATTATTCGGGTTATGGACACTTGGGTGTGGGCTGGTCAATGCTGGATTATAACCTGATTGGAGGTTTCCTGCGTTTGCTCTTTGCCTTTTCTGTGGGATTGTTGATGTCACGTATTTTTCAACCCGTTCGTATTAAAGGTGCTTTCTGGATATGTAGCCTGGCAATTATTGTCTTGCTTTCCATACCCTACATTGGGAATGGTGAAGCTCCCTGGATGAATGGTCTTTATGACGCTGTTTGTACCATTGTTATATTTCCTATACTGGTTTACCTCGGGGCTTCGGGAAAAACGCCGGATAAAATGACCAGCCGCATGTGTAAGTTTTTTGGAGATATATCGTACCCACTCTATATTGTTCATTATCCTTTTATGTACCTTTTTTATTCCTGGGTATGGAAAAATGAGCTCACATTTGCTAAAGCCTGGCCCATCGCTCTGTTATTATTCTTTGGGAATATTCTGTTAGCGTATACTTGTTTGAAGCTATTTGATGAACCTGTGCGCAAGTATCTGACCAAGCGATTTATAGCTACATCAAAATAAAGGTCATTTATACTTATAGAAACATTCGTTAAATGAAAGTGCAGAGACCAAACAACCTTGCAAAAAGCCTGTTTCTTAAGAATTTTGGTTTACATTTGTTGCCAACTCAATAGGCGACTGGCATATTTTACATGGAGCAATCTGCAAATAAAATTATCTGGATCACAGGTGCTTCTTCCGGTATCGGAGAGGCTTGCGCTTATGAATTTGCCGCTCTGAAATATAATATCCTGCTCACAGCTACAAATGAAGAAAAGTTGCGTACAGTACAGCATACCTGTAAACAATACGGTGTTTTATGCGAAGTATTGCCTTATGACTTGTCTGATACGGACAATATTCATATGCTTTGCAACCAAGCGCTGGCTGTGTACGGAAGGATTGATATTCTTTTCCTAAATGCGGGTATCAGCCAGCGATCGCAAGTGCTGGATACAGCAGAGACGGTAGAGAAGAAGATCATGGACGTTAATTATTTTACTCCAGTAAAAATAGCTAAAGCTATTCTGCCTTTTATGATTGCTGATAATGGTGGCACTATTGCCGTAACAACCAGCATTTCAGGTAAATTCGGATTCCCGTTGCGGTCTTCTTACGCGGCTTCAAAATTTGCATTGTATGGTTTTTTTGAAACATTGCATGCAGAATATTACGCCAAAAACATACGGGTTTGTTTTATATGTCCGGGTAGAGTGCAAACCAATATATCGGTAAACGCACTGGAAGCCGACGGTACGAAACATGGTAAGATGGATGAAGGACAGGCACAGGGAATAAGTGCGAGAAAAGCCGCTAAAAAAATTGTAAAGGCAATCATACAACGGAAAGCGGAAATGTATGTAGGAGGAAAGGAATTATTAATGGTAAACATAAAAAGATTCTTTCCAAAACTTGCAAGAAGCATGGTAAGAAAAATAAAAGCAACCTAAAATATAATCTTGATAAATAGTTTACATGGATAATTACATAATCAGCGGAGTGCAGCAAATAGGTATAGGTGTAGAGAATCTTACAGAGGCATGGAAATATTACATTGATGTTTTTAATATGGATATTCGTGTGCTGGAAGATAAAACAGTTGCCAGGTTGATGCTTCCATACACAGGCAACGAGCCTCAAAAGCGACATGCGGTGATAGCTGTAAACATGCAGGGTGGTGGCGGAGTTGAAATATGGCAATACACAGACAGGAAGCCTGAAAAATCTACGGAGCCTTTGCTGCTGGGTGATTTAGGCATTAACGCCGCTAAAATTAAAAGCCGGAATGTTGAAAAAACATTTAAAGAAATGAATGCCAACTCAGCCGTTAACATTATTGGCGGACTACAGAAAACAATAGATGACAATTATACATTCTTTGTACAGGACCCTTATGGCAACCTGCTGCAGATAATACAGGACGATTATATTTTCAGAGAAGAAAGACGTAGTACCGGCGGTGTGGCAGGAGCTGTTATTGGCGTAAGCGATATTGACAGAGCCATGACCGTATATAAAGACATACTGGGTTATGATAAAGTGATTGCCGACAAAACAGGGGAGTTTGCAGATTGCAAAGCTTTGCCTGAAGGAAGCGGCCAGTTCAGGCGCGTATTGCTTACACACGCTGCTCCCCGCAAAGGCGGATTAAGCAGGTTGATGGGTCCATCTTATATTGAGCTGATACAAGCACTAGACAGGCAGCCCCGGAAGATTTTTGAAAACAGGTTCTGGGGCGATCCGGGCTTTATTCATCTGTGTTTTGATATTACCAACATGGATGCCTTGCGCAAACATTGCGAGCAGCTGGGGCATGCATTTACAGCCGACAGCGCCAAGAATTTTCAAAATGGCGAATCCTTTGATATGGGCGATGCCGCCGGACAATTTGCCTACATTGAGGATCCTGACGGCACCTTGATAGAACTGGTAGAAACACATAAAATTCCGGTGATGAAAAAACTGAATCTCTCTATCAATATGAAAAAGAGAGATCCCGAAAAACCATTGCCAGACTGGATGCTCAAAGCTTTACGCTTTGCACGTGTAAAGTCTGATAAAATATAATTAATAAAGATAAAATCCGGTATTGTGCCGGATTTTTTATGGATCTATTGTTTTGAGTATCTGAAACCAAAGGAATATGGAAAATATAATCAGAACAATTCGTTGCCAGATTTTTTTCCTGTAGTTTTTAGCGTTTAATTCCCCAAATGTGTATAAAAAAGTATGTCCAAAGAAAATTTTTAAAAAGAATGAAAGCGGAAAGAATAATACGATCAAAATCATTTCTATAGCCGTATAACTTTCATTTTTATTCTTTTCTATAATCGTTCTTTTTCGCTCATTAAAGACATTCAATATTTTTATTCTTCTGTTTTTTTGTTTTGCAATTTGAGACTGTGAATAATTTCTTCTAAGTAATTCCTGTTCTGCAATTATTTGTATTTCATAAGACCACTTTTCTTTATTACTGATGATATTGAAAAGTTCTTTGTCATTTCTTTCATTTATAGGTGGCGTAAATTCCATCAGAGGTAATTGTACTACAGATTATTCAAATCGATTACAACAAGTTCATTTTCATTTTTGTCGTATATTTTATTTCCTACCATTTGCGCAGCAGGAGAAATGCGTAATATGGCGCGTTCTTCCAAATTTCCGTCAGTTACATGAATATTTTTTTCCTTATCAACAATCAATTGCAGATTTTCTTTTTCCAGAAAAGTAAAAGCATAATCGTCTGGTTTGGTTTCTTTGGCAATACTTAAATCATCGTTTAAGAATAAAACAAAGTCTTTTTCTGTAATTAAAATGTTTTTGTCGGGGTATAGTTTTTTCAAGCTTTCAAAACCATTGGCAGTTTGTTCAAAATGGATAGTGCCTATAAACTTATTGGGTTTGCCATACTTTTTGGAGTCATAAATAATTTCTTTTATCAGCGAACCGTCAGTTAGGTTATATTTAGCGATCTTATTATCAAAGCTTAATATAATAGTAGATCTGTCGTCATTCATTTGCATACAGCGAATCATATCTTTTTTTTCGGCTACTGTTTTCATGTATTTTTGTTCTCCCGTATGTTTGTCATACAGTGCAATGTAAGGCGTACCGTGATCTATAAGATTTTCATTGAAATAGGCGTAGCCCAAATTGATCATCAAAAGATCATTTTCTTTTTCAAATAAGAGTGATTTTGCAGCCTGGTTTTTTTCCAGTTCTTTTTCCCACAGCTTCTCGCCGCTGATGTTCAGCTTTACCAACTTATCTCTCGATGCCAGGTAGACAGCTGACTCTGAATCGTTGTATAATGTATTGGATACTAATTCGCGCACTACGTCTTTTCCGTAACTATAAAATCCACTGCCTGTAGTAGCCATTAATGCAATGCCGATAATATTGGCGGCTATTGTACCTTTATAATCATTTCTACCGGTGGAAGCCTCGTAGCTCCAGCCTTCTCCTGTGTTTACGTTTATTTGATGCAATCCTGAAGAGGTAATAAGTATAGTGCTGTCATTTAATTTCTTTACATCATTCCATCCAAAATTTTTTTTGATTTCTTTGCTCCACAACACCTTTCCGTCGGTTAGGTTAATGCCTTCCAGATTGTCTGAGAAGTTGCTATTTATTATCTTGTACTTATAACCGAGTGCTACATCATTATTGGCAAAGTATATACTGTTGGGTAGCTGCCATTCTTCAGTGCCATCATTGCTTTTTAGTTTTGAAGTCTTGTAGCCCGTAGTAAAAAAATTATTGTTGTTGAGTACGGTAAAATTGTTGTTCATGAAATTGATATCTTTTTTCCACAAGGCTTTTTCCTAATTTAAATCATATAAAACAATCTGTCCTTTATTTTGTAAATACTTACCGTTCTTACTCAGATTTCTAAGTGATAATGTTACCTTGTTGTTTGCACTATCTATTGTAAAATTTTCTATCCTTTCAGGAAAAATGAAAACATCAGCAATAAGTTCGTTATTAGCTTTTAAATTGTCGCCTACGCTTTTTTGAGATTTGGTTACTTGTACCGACTGGGCAAAAGAAAAGAATGCTGTTAGTAGCATTAATACGAACTTTTCATCTGTATGATTTTTTTATTGGTTTCTTGTTTAGATAGAATTCATTTATGAAAATATTGATTTTCGTACAAAGAGAATTTCAGACCTTCCGAGAGGAAGCCGACTGTTTTTTTATACGTAATTACATAAATAGGAATTTGAATACTAAGTTAGTACCAGATTGTATTTTTACCAAAATTATTTTTCTTCTTTTGGTAACTCTATAGCTTTTTTGTTGTACTGGTTCATAGTGCGGTCAATACCGTTTACGGCAAAGCTTTCGATGATTTCCAGGCACTTTTCAATTTTATATTTCACTAAAGGGATATCTTCACTAAACCATTTGCCTAAAACAAATTCTGCCTGCATACCTCTTGGGTAATCGTTGCCAATACCAAAACGCAATTTTGGATATTCGGTGGTGTTCAGTGTAAATTGTATATCTTTCAATCCATTGTGCCCTGCATCGCTGCCACCTTTGCGCAAACGTAATGCCGATAAGGGCAGGGCAAGATCGTCTACAACCGTAAGGGTATTTTCTATATTGATTCTTTCTTTATCCAGCCAGTATTTAAAAGCCTTTCCGCTCAAATTCATGTAAGTGGTAGGCTTGATGCAAATAAATATTTTTCCCCGCCATTTAATCTCTGCCACATGCGCTAGCCTGTCGCTTCTGAAGTTGGCAGAATGCCGGGCAGCGAAGGCTTCTACCACATCAAAGCCAATATTGTGGCGGGTGTGTTCATATTCATTGCCAATATTGCCTAAGCCTACAATCAGAAATTTGCTCATAAATTATTTGTTTTGGAAAATATATTTTATTTCGGCAGCTACCTGTTTTCTTTCTTCCATATTTACAATAGGGAGATAAGAGCCTTTATTGATCTTGTCCAATAGTTTTTTAATATCATTCTTATCCGCATCGTTCAGGTTGGATTGTTTCAGCTCTTCCAGCAATGAATATTCAGAGTAAGTATCGGTATTGAGCTTATAACGAATAAATGCCAGTACTATATTTTTTGCTTTAGAATAAAAGCCGGCATCCTGCAAAGAAATACCTAAAGTGGCCACTTGCTCTTCCAGGTGCTTTCTTTGCTGTTGTTGCAATTGAACCGTTGCCGTAGTTGTAGGAAGTGTTTGCGGCTGTTGCGGCAACGCTTTATAATTATTAGGATTAATAGGTTTTATATTCGGCTCTTTGGATGGGGTAGTTGTCTTTTTCTTTTTATTGAATAAAAAGAAGCCTGCCATTACCAGCACACCTATGGCTGCAATGAGGAATATCCATCCGGTTCTAGAATAACCTTTTTCATTTACCTGCCTTTCAAAAACGCCTTTTGAAAGTGGTGCTGTAAACGAAATATTAATAGGCTGCGTAGTGGCGGTTTTATAGCTGTTTTCTTCATTGTCGAAATAGCTGAAAGATATAGCGGGGATCACGGCGGCGCCTTCCTTCTGCCCTATAAAAGGAATTTTAAATATTTTTGTTCCCTGCATGGGGAATATTTGCTTGTTTACATTCTGCGAGTCGGCAGCCTGAAAGCTTTGAATGTTATCGGGCAGATTGATCACCGGCAATTTTATACCGTCAACATTTCCTTCACCGGTAATGGTAACGGTCAGATAATTGGTTTCACCGGCCGGTAGATTTGTTCTGTTTACATTCGCTGAAATGGTGAACTGGCCTACATTACCGCTGAACCCCGCGGGTGCCCCGGGTGGCAATGGCTGTACAATAATATTTACGGGCGCGTTTTTAATGATGGCAGATTGCTTTTTAGCGCTCAGTCCGTAATTGTCATTGACCATTATTTCTGTAGCTACTTCTGCAGACTCTAATACAATGGTACCTGTTTTTAAAGGCACCAACTGTGCTTGTCTTATTCTGCTTACTAAATATTCCTTACCGTTATGTGTGGTTTTGTAAGGGGGCTTTTCTTCGGTCATTTCAATTACACTTGCACCATTAAAAGACGGTTGTTTACTTACATTGGCCGAAGTCAGTGTCATTCCAGAGTAGAACTCGTAAGTGGCCAGAAAAGGTTCGCCAATATATACAATGTTTTTGCTGGGTGTAACTTTCACAAAATTGTTTTCCCTCATAAATTCCGTAGGGCTTTGTCCCGGACGCATGGAAGGATTTCTGGGACGGTCAGGCTCACCGAAAATATCATCAAAAATATCAAAGATAGAGCCGCGGCCGCGAGATGGTGGCGGCTGTGCAGAATTATTGCCACTGTTGCCCGAACCTCGCGATACGTTTACAGTAACGCTGTTGCTGTTGTAAAAATTGCCTTCTATGGCAATTTGAGCAGAAGGTACGGTGAGGGCGCCTGTGCGCTTTGGTATTAATGTATAGCTGTAAGCTACCGAGGAACTTCTTTTGCCATTAATGATGGATAGGCTGCTGGAGGTGTTGGGCCCCGAAACAACTGTCCAGTCATTAAAATTTACCATGGGCATACCGGCATCTCTTCGTGCGCCATTTACTGTATATTCTACATACAGTTCATCATCCATAGAAATGTCTCTCTGCGATACGGAAAGTGTAAAATCTATCTGTGCACGTACGCTGAATGACAGAAGTAATAAGAGTGCAATAATGAAAATTCGGTTTGGCATTCTATTTAATAATCTGATACAAATTTAATCAGCTATCATATATTTGATAGCTGATTTTTGGTTAAAATAAATTTATCGAAGCAATTTTAACGTTTACGAATCACTTCGTAAATAGCGTCTAATATGTTTTCTCTTATATCCATTCTGCCTAACAATGGGTTTTGCCCGTTGGGATGCACACGATTAGAAAGAAAGATATACACAAGGTTTTCTTTGGGATCGGCCCATACGCAAGTGCCTGTAAAGCCGGTGTGTCCGAAGGTTTCAGGAGAGGCAGCCAGCGCAGGGTAGTTGTCATCAGCTTTTCTTTCTTTTTCCGGTTTGTCAAATCCAAGACCTCTTCTGCTGATGTTTGACTGATGAGAGGTGAATAAATCAATGGTTTCTTTTTTCAGGTATTGTCTGTTGTTCCATGTACCTCCGTTAAGCAGCATTATATACAATTTAGATAAGTCTTCCGCATTGCTGAATAAACCTGCATGACCGGCAATGCCGCCGAACATGGCAGCGCCAGGGTCATGTACGTAGCCGTGTACAACCTGCTTCCTGAAGTTCTTTTCATTTTCGGTTGGGGCAATTACATCCAGTGTTTTACCATTGGTAAGTGGGTTGAAAGTAGTAGAATACATTTCAAGAGGAAGATAAAAATTTTCTTTAGTGTACTGATCCAAAGACTGGCCCGATAAGGCTTCTACAATTTTTCCCAGGAAAATAAAATCGTTATCGCTGTATACATATTTATTTTGCGCGCCTAGTTTGCTTTTTAAAATAATATCATACATTTTTTCGGTATAATCATTTTTAAGATAGAGATTTTTACCTACGATTATTCTATGGTTCCTATTATAATTATCTCTGTAATATTTCCTTAAAGGAGTACCTGTCTTTTCATCAATCGTGGCTCTGTAAAAAGGTATGAAAGATACAAGGCCGGCCTGATGCAGTAAAATATTTCTGATGGTAAGATTGGCTTTGTCTGATTTTCTTGTCCATGGTAAATAATCGCCCAAAGTTTTATCTAAATCAACTTTTCCTTCTTCATACAATTTCATGATAGCGACAGTTGTAGCGGAAGTTTTAGTAACAGACGCCAAATCGTAAATGGATTGTTCGGTTACCAGATGTGTTTTTTCCTGGTCAAGAAAGCCATAAGACTGGTTGTAAATAATTTCTCCGTCTTTGGCTACCAGTACTCTGCAGCCGGGATATGCGCCTTTGGCAATACCATCATTGGCAAGAGAATCTATTTTAGAGAAGTCGTATCCTGCACTGTCTTCAGTAGCAACTGTTGGAGTAATCATCAATCCCGTTCCATAAGCAAAGCGCTCGCACACTGTTACAGGCAGCGTGCCTTTTGCTTCCGCATTATTGGTAAGCAGTTCATAGGCTACATTCTGAAAGATATCATCATCTTCATAAACAGAGATAATATTGTTCCAGTTGCAGAAGTTTTTTATGGCATAAGGATTACCAAAAGTCATTAATAAAGTGTTTTGATTCCTGCTGTTAATTTCATTTGCAAGCGCTATTGCCTGTTCGCTAATGCCGAAATTTCTTGCAGGAGATTTATTGTAACCATGCAGACCGACAATGATCTCATCATATTGATTTTTGAATATGGCTTCAAGTGCTTTTTTATAACCATTTTCATCAATGTTGAGCGCCACATTAATAATATCTGCTTTTTGATTTTCAAATAGTTTTGCAGTGATAGCGCTTTTGGTAGTCTGCCCGATGGCTACGTAAGCAATTTTTTTATCTTTAATATTCAGTAATTCTTTATTATCCAGCACCACAGCGGTCATGGCTTCTTTAGCTACGGCTTCTCTCAGCCTGTCTACATCTTTATTTAAATCCGCGGTGATGTTGGTGGTGTCAATTATTCCCTGGTGTACGGAGCCGAACATGTATTTAGCTTCCAGCACTTTTTTAACTCTCTTTTCCAAATCGTTCCAGCTAAGCTTTCCCTGCCTGATCGCTTGTTTTATTTTACTGATAGAGTTGTCTATATCGCCCGGAAGGCACAGCATATCATTACCCGCGATAAGCGATTGTGCAGCAATTTCTCCCTGAGGAAAAAATTTGGCTACACCCTGCATCTCCAAAGCATCGGTAAATGAAATGCCTTCGTATCCTAGTTTTTCTCTTAATAAACCTGTTACAAAATTCTTTGAGAGAGAACTGGCAAGATTGGGTGTTTTTTCAATGGTGGGAATAGATAAGTGTGCTACCATTACGCTGCCTATACCGGCATCTATTATTTTTTTGAAAGGATATAATTCAAGCGTATCCAGCTCTGCAAGCGTTTTGTTGATAACGGGTAGATCGTGGTGTGAATCAACCGCTACATCGCCATGACCCGGAAAGTGTTTTGCTGAAGCCATCACGCCCACATCTTCCATGCCTTTTGCAATGGCTATGCCATAATCCGCTACTTTATATTTATCCTGCCCGAAAGAGCGATAACCAATTACAGGATTGTTGGCATTATTATTAATATCTATCACTGGTGCATAGTTTACATGAATACCCATGCGCAAACACTGCTCACCCATGGCTTTGCCCACTTCGTATACTAATTCTTTGTTGTTCATGGCGCCCATGGTCAATTGATCAGGAAATTTTTTCACGGTTTTCATGCGCATTCCTAATCCCATTTCGCCGTCAATAGCTGTCATTAAGGGTGTTTTGGCGCGCCTGTTAAACTGGTTCATGGCAATGGCCTGTTCTACCGGTTCGCCCTGAAACAAACATATAGCGCCAATGTTATACTTATCTATCAGCCTGTTGATTTCACTTGTAAAAATGGTGCCACCATTAGCGGGGCCGCTTTCTCTTATTACCATCAGCTGGGCTATACGCTGGTCTCTCGATAAAGTCTTGTATACACTGTCTGCCCATTTTTTAGCCTGAGCAGCGCTTTTTTGTTGTGCGAAAGAAGGGAAGGCTGTAAGTAAAAAAACTATACAGGCACTAAGTACAACCAGGAATTGTTTTTTCATTCGTAAAGGATGTTTGTTTCTATTAAGTTATGTGCCAGCATACGTATTGCAAATGAATAAAAGCGTTATTTCAAAACAAATACAGAAGCTGTTGTCATTGATTCAATGTTGCAAAATAAATAAAAAAACGCATATTGTGTAAGTGTATATAATTACTTTAAAAGAAATATTTATAAAAAGGCTTAATTTTACGTTTCAGAAATTTTATAAACAACGTTTAAAGCTCGTTTATTCAAAAAACGAAAGCTTATAAATCATACTTATGCAAATAGCAATCATTAACGGACCCAATTTAAATCTTTTAGGAAAAAGAGAACCCGAAATATACGGTAGCCAGTCTTTTGAAGATTTTTATCAACAATTTACAGAGCTGTTTACTCGTGTGGAATTTTCTTATTATCAATCTAACATTGAAGGAGAATTGATCAATGCCATACAGGAAAAAGGATTTGTTTGTGATGGTATTATTTTTAATCCCGGCGGATATACGCACACTTCCGTGGCCTTAGGTGATGCTATAGCATCTGTACCAGCGCCTGTTGTAGAAGTGCATATCAGCAATGTGGCGGCCAGAGAGGATTTCAGAAAAATATCGCATGTATCGGCAAAATGTGCGGGTACCATTGCCGGACTTGGACTGAAAGGTTACGAGCTGGCTGTTCGTTATTTTATTGAGCAAATTAAATAAGTATTCCGTGCAAAAAAATAATATAAGATTTTATACCATTATTGCTTTGCTGCTCGTAATTATTTTCCTCTTGATTTTTAATAAAAATGATAAGGAAAAGGATCTTGCTGTTAAGCAAAATCAAACCGAAGCAGTTGAGACGCGAAGCCAAAAACAAATCAACGAGAAAGAAGAACTATCGGCAGACATAGATGCTTTGACCGCTGAAAGTGTTGTGATTCCTTATATACAGGCGAACGGACATTTACCCGAATATTACATTACAAAAAAGGAAGCAAGAGAAAAAGGATGGATAGCAGCTGAAGGAAATCTCTGCAATGTGCTTCCCGGCAGAGCCATTGGAGGAGATGTGTTTTCAAATAGGGAAAAGAAATTGCCCGCGGAAAAAGGCAGAAAATGGTTTGAAGCAGATTTGAATTACAATTGTGGAAGAAGAAACGCAGACAGGGTAGTGTTCTCAAACGACGGACTCATCTATGTTACAGAAGATCATTATAAAACATTTGAACGAAAATAAACGAAATGCAACCAAACATTGTTTTTGATTTTGCAAGAATTGGCAACCTCAAAGATTTTTACACAATCGCCAGGGAGAAATTAGCATTGCCCGAATATTTCGGGAACAATCTGGATGCTTTATGGGATTGTATCACCGGAGATATTGCTTTGCCTGTAAGTGTTGAGTTTATTAATCTTTCACTTAATCAACTGGAAGTATTTGCAGATCTGATCGCCGTTTTTGAAGAGGCAGATGCAGTGCTGGAAGATAATTTTACTTTTAGTTATT
Source organism: Bacteroidota bacterium (assembly GCA_023386235.1). Lineage (GTDB taxonomy): Bacteria > Bacteroidota > Bacteroidia > Chitinophagales > Chitinophagaceae > Haoranjiania. The sequence continues at coordinate 19,187 of JAEWKC010000047.1, forward strand.
CGCTGAGTTTGTAAAGGTACTGTCTTCCAACTGTCTTATTACTTTGCAGGGATTTCCCGCTGCGAGTACATTATCCGGGATGTCTTTTGTGACAACACTTCCGGAGCCAATCACAACGTTGTTGCCTATAGTAACACCGGGATTTACCACTACATTTCCTCCAATCCAAACATTGTTGCCGATAGTTATGGGTAAAGCGTATTCCAGATCCTGATTTCTTGTTGCTGCATCTAATGGATGATTAGCTGTATAGAGCGCCACATTAGGACCAATATAAGCATTATTGCCAATAGTCACTTTTGCACAATCCAGCACGGTGAGATTATAATTGGCGTAAAATTTTTCACCGATTACTGTATTCACTCCGTAATCAAATCTTATGGGCGGCTCAAAATAAAATTCGTTTCCATGCTTTCCAAGTAGCTCTTTTATCAATTCACTTCTTTCTTCTACGTTCAGAGGATCAAGATTGTTTATTTTGTGGATGATGGCTTTTGCATTTTGCCGCAAGGCAACCAATTCGCTGTCTATGCCGTTGTACAATTTTCCGCTGAGCATTTTTTCTTTTTCTGAAAGCATCATGATTGAGTGTTGTAAAATTAGTCTCTTTTGATTTTATAAATAGGTACCGATCTTTGAAAACGTTGACCAGACACAGGTCTGTCATAAATTTTATATACAATATCCATGCCTTCAATTACTTTACCAAATGCTGCGTAGCCTTGTTTGTCAGGATTAGCCTCACCACCGTAATCGTAGGTAGCATCATCTTTAAGCAATATAAAAAACTCTGATCCGGCCGTGCCTGTATCTTGTCTTGCCAAAGATATAGTAGCCCGCTCATGAAGAATATTTGTAAGGTTTGTAGACTCGTGCTGTATTTGTAAGGTTTGTGCCTTGTCGCTGTTTTTTTCCCATATACCGCCTTGTATTAGTTCAGATTTAAAAGCGTCGGAAGATTGGTTTTCTCTGTTCAATACCCTGTAAAAGCTGGCATTGTCATACAATTTGTCGTCAACATAGCTTAAAAAAGCGGCGCAGGTTTTTGGCGCTTTATCAGGATATAATTCTACAAGAATATCTCCCACAGACGTTTGTATTTCTATTACGGGATTGCCGGTACGATTATTTTTACAAGATACAATTGCCAGTAAAAAAAATAAGTACAAATATTTATTCATCGGGTAATATTTTTTTACCATTATGCTTTAATATTACAGCGCCTAAAGGAGGCAGGTGCACTTCAATTGCACAAATATTTTCTTCAGTACTTAAGGGTTCTGTTTTTATTTGATTGTTGAATACATCGCCCGCTCCCCAAAAAGATTTATCGTCGCTGTTAAAGATTTCTTTCCAATGATTTTTGGCGTACGTTTCTATTTTCCAGTTCCAGCGGGGTACAGGTGTCATGTTTAAAACAATGAGCAGATCATCTTCTTCCACATTGCCTTTTCTTTTATAAACAATGACGGATTCTGCACGATGATTAAGATCTGTCCATTCAAACCCGTTCGTGTTGAATTGATTCACGTATAGCGCCGGTTCTTTTCTTAAAAGCGTATTGAGCTTTTTTACACATTCTTTCATGCCTATATGGCTTGGCCAGAACAATAGGTCCCATTGCAATTCTGTTTTGTAGTTCCACTCCTGCGTAGCGGCAAATTCATTGCCCATAAACAAAAGCTTGGCGCCGGGGTGTGTAAACATGTAGCTGTATAACAAACGCAGGTTGGCAAATTTTTGCCATTCGTCTCCTGCCATTTTATACAGCATGGGGCTTTTGCCATGTACTACTTCATCATGACTTAGGGGCAATAGGAAGTTTTCGTTGTAGTAGTACATCATGCTAAATGTAAGATTGTCTTGTTCAAACTGTCTGAAATAAGGATCTTTTTTGAAATATTTCAACGTGTCGTGCATCCAGCCCATCATCCATTTCATACCAAAGCCCAGCCCGTCGGCGTGTGTAGGTTTGGTAATGCCCGGCCAGTCGGTGGCTTCTTCGGCTATCATTAATATATCGGGAAAGTCTCTGTATAATGTTTGATTAAGATCTTTGAGAAACTGAATGGCTTCAAGGTTTCCGTTGCCACCGAAGGCATTGCGCTCCCATTCACCTTCTTCTCTGCTATAGTCAAGTTTAAGAATAGAGCTTACCGCATCTACTCTTAATCCGTCAATATGAAAAACATCAAACCAGAAACGCGCGCTGCTGATGAGAAAAGATCTTACTTCATTGCGCGAATAATTGAATATGTAGGAGTTCCAGTCAGGATGATAGCCTTTGCGCATATCGGCATATTCATAAGTATGCTCGCCATCGAACATATATAACCCGTGCGCGTCGTAAGGAAAATGCGAAGGTACCCAGTCGAGTATAACACCTATTTTTTCTTTATGAAATTCGTCTATCATTCTCATAAATCCTTGCGGGTCGCCAAAGCGGCTGGTAGGCGCAAAAAAACCTGTGCCCTGGTAGCCCCAGCTGCCATCGAAAGGATGTTCCATTACGGGCATGAACTCTACGTGTGTAAAGCCCATTTCTTTTACGTAGGGCACCAGTAGCTCTGTGATTTTATCGTAGCTGTGGTAAGATTCTTCGTTGTATTTATCTGGTCGCGCCCAGCTGGCCATGTGTACTTCGTAAATAGATACGGGGGCTTCAAGACTGTTGTATTTTTCGCGTTTTTTCATCCAGCCTTTATCTTTCCATTTGTAATTTAAATCCCATACAATGGAGGCTGTAAGCGGTCGTTTTTCCCAATAATTGGCAAATGGGTCGCCTTTGTCTCTATTGCGGCCATCCGCGCCGATGATGTAATATTTATAGACTTCTCCTTTTTTAAGATGCGGTATAAAGCCTTCCCAAATGCCCGATCCGTCTTTACGTACATATAATTGATGCGCGTCATTATCCCAATCGTTAAAGTTTCCTTTAACCGCTACCATTTGCGCATTGGGCGCCCATACCGAAAAATAAGTACCTTCTGTATTCAGCACTTTTATTTGCCGGCTTCCAAATATCTTGTACAGGCTGTAATGCGTACCGTTTTGGAAGTTGCTTATATCTTCATCGGTAATTACAGAATAGTTCCATACCGGTTTGGAAGAATCAACAAAAAAAATTTCTTCATATAAATTGGAGGGCATTGTGTGGTGTTTTTATTAGATTATAAATTTACTTCTTAAAAGCCTTATTTCAAAATAAAGAATGTAAATTTTTTGTTGCAAATAGCTGCACGTGCCGGTTGTATAAAGGTTGCGTACTAAGAAATATCGAAACTATACGACTTAGTCTTTTAAACCATCCGCCAATTTCAGCCTGGCTTTTTTGTTTTTTATTCTTGCCTCTTTCAGCTTGTTGAGTACTTTGCTGGCTTTACTTCTTCGTATAGCCGCGAAAGCATGATAATCTTTCACTTCTATTATGCCCACATCTTCTTTTTTAAGTTCGCCTTGTTGTATTAAAAAACCTACAATATCTACCTTGTTTATTTTGTCTTTTTTACCCAGCGGGAGATATACGGTTACCCAGTCTGTTTTGTCGGGCAAATTATTTGCAGCAGGAATGGTTATTTGAGGTGTTTCTGTAGGAAGATAATCGGGCAATGATTCTTCGGGACCCAATAGCAGTATGGCAGAACCGGTTGCATCCATACGTGCGGTGCGTCCGTTGCGATGCGTGAAAACAGCCTCGTTGGCAGGCAAATGATAATGCACAATGTAGCGAATATTAGTAATGTCAAGGCCCCTGGATGCAAGGTCTGTGGTAACCAGAAAATTTACGCTGCCATTTCTGAACTTGGCAAGCGCGGTGTCTCTTTCGTTCTGTTCCATAGAGCCATGATAATAAACACACGCGATACCTTTTTCTTTTAGCAACGCCTGCACACGTTCTACGGCATCTCGGTGATTGCAAAAGATAATAGTAAGCTTGCTGCTAATAAAGCAAAGCAGGTTGAACAGTGTTTGTATCTTATCATTATCATCTGAGCGAAGATATTGTACCAATAATTTATGCTGGTCTTCCTCTTTGGTAAAATAATCTAGTTTTACAACATTTTCTAACCTGATGAATGCCGGTATTTCTATAGAATCTGTAGCTGATATCAACATTGTTTTTTGAATATTTTTTAATGATTCTGCTATCAGCTTTACTTCTTCTGTAAAGCCAAATTCCAAAGTTTTATCAAACTCATCAAGAAACAACATGGTGATATTGTCTACCTGTATATTACCGCGACGTATATGATCTGCCAGTCTTCCGGGTGTGCCTACAATAACAGCAGGAGCGTCTAATAAACTGTTTTCTTCAATTTCTCTTTTGTGGCCACCGTAGCAGCAGGTAATTTTATACCCGCTTTTCATTTGCTTAAAAACTGCTTCTATCTGTAAAGCCAACTCTCGCGAAGGTGTGATGATCAACGCTTGTGTGTGCAGTATTTTATGTGTAAGCTTTTGCAATAAAGGAAGCAAAAATGCCAATGTTTTTCCTGAGCCTGTATTGGAAAGTAATATCAAAGAATCGTGATCCTGAAAGGCTTCTATGCTTTTTTGCTGCATTTCATTCAGGGTTTTAATGTTCATGTGTGCAAGGTAGTTGCTTATATCTTTGTGGCTCATTAGTGTTGTGTTATTTGGAATACTTATGTTTCATACGCAGGAAGTAATTTTCGAAATATTTTTTTGATAAATGCGCTACTAAAATTACACCCGCAGCCGCTAAGGTATAGAAAAGTAACGAACCCCATAAAAGTGACATGCCTGCAAGCATATTCTTCAGGAAAAGAATAATGGCGAATATGATAAAAAGATGGTACATATAAATACCGTAAGAAATATCTCCGAGGTACTCAAGAGGTTTACCTTTTAACTTAATAATATTGTGTTCTATCATAGAAACGCCCATAATAAGATAAATGAACAGCAGGTTCAAGCCGAAGGAAACGAAAGGGTGATTGTAGATTTTTTCCCAATTTTGTAATGGAATATTTTTATAAAACATAAGAAAAAAGATGAGTATGCCATATAATGCTATTTGAACCGGTTTGCGGTATACTTTCAGTTGGTTGATATCTTTTGCTCTGTTATAAATAAACCAGGCACCGAAGGCGCCTATGGACATAGATTCAAAACGAAACATGTGCAGCAGATAACGGTACACATCACTTCCTGAAGGATAGTAGTAATCTATAAAAAGTAAAGTATATTTTAAAGCTATAATAAAGCAAATTACAGCCAGCAGATTTTTTTTCAACCATTTAAACACGGGTGCCCATAGCAGGTAAAATACTTCTTCCACGCCAATTGACCATAACGGTTCTAAAATAGAACTGCCATAATAAAACGTGACCAGCCCGGGTAAGAAAAATAAGAAATAATACCAGGTTTCTTTAAGCGTGTAGGGTATTGGATAATCATAATTGATGATTTGCAGAAATGCAGGAATAGCAACGGTTCCAAGCAAAACCACCAGAAAGTATAACGGCCATATCCTTAAAATTCTTCTTGCATAAAAATTGCGGATGCTTACAGTTTTTGTTCTATAATTTTCTTTTAGCAATAGGTAGGTAATGAGAAATCCGCTAAGCACAAAAAAGAAAACCACGGCATGTGTACCGTTTCTAAACAGACTGAACCACTCCAGGTTGGGCAGATCATTTTTGCGTCTGATAGTTTCAGTATGGTGCATAACTACAAGAAAAGCGGCGATAAATCTTAAGCCGCTCAGTCCTTCAAAATAGGATATGTTTTTGTAGTTAGCCATATAAATAATTACCTCGTAAAATAATCTTTGTATTTTTTTACAAGGCTAAAGCTGATAAGTACATGTATGATAAGAATGGCAGCATACAGGCACATGCCTGCAAACATTATTTTCATTGCCTGCAGCATTAAATCTTTTGAAGGCATTGTAACATTTTCTATAGAGGGCAGCTGATTATAATAAATATCGAACTGCTCTATAAATGTGGGAGAATTACTAAATACCTGGTAAGCGCTAAAAAGTATCTGAAAGCTTATAAACAAAGAAATAATTCCATTGATGTTGATGAGCGCTTTTGAACCGCCTTTTGAAGGTAGTTTTTTACGAACAGTAACCTGGTTAAATTTAAAAGATACAAAGCTGTAAATGATGGTGCAGGCTATTACAAACATACTGATGAGCAACACCGGGTTTGCAAACGCCGTAAATATAAAAGGCAGCATCATAAAAACAATAATGCAGGAAACTATAAAAAGTATATAGCTGAGTATATTGTAAATTTTCTCTGTATTCGTTATCATAATTCTTTCATCAGTTTTAAGAACAAATCAAGCGCTTGTTTTTTATCGTCGGTAATTTCGTAGCTGATATCTTCTTCAAAATATTTTTTCAGATTGTAGTATTCATAAGGGTTTTCGGCTACTACAGCATCAATGTTATCAAGACCGGTTTTGTTGGCTTCATTAAAGTCTTGAATAAAGGCTTGCGGCAAAGGCTTATTGGCTATCCAGGCAGCCATCATAAATGGCAGACCGGTAAAACGGGTCCATTCTTCGGCTAAATCATAAACAAATTTTTGTGTAGGTACAGCTTGCTTTTGCTCAAATACTCTGTCGCCAATGATCAGTCCTGCGGTTGTGCCTTCAATCTTCGAGATGTAATTTTCATCGGCGTCTTCAAACGTTACTTCTTTTTTCCAAAAGTTTTTGAATAGAATTTTACATAAGTTTACGGAAGAAAAACTTTGGTAATCCAGCATTACTTTTTCAATTTCTTCTACCGGCACATCGCTGAACAAAGATACGGTTTCTACTCTGCCAACAGAGCCGATGCAATAGTCTGAAACTATTTGCCAGTGTGGTATTTGTGGAATAAATGCTACCGGTATCAGACCCATGTCTACTTCGTTGTTTACAAGCATTTTTCCTATTTTTCTGGGATAGTCTTCCGTCAGTATTATTTGCGACAGCAGGTTGGGCGACCTTTTGATTCCGTAAAGCAATGGCTTGGTATTTAAATAACTTACAGCTGCTACTCTTATCTTATCCAAAATAAATTAAATTTGCGCAAAAATAAACAATAATCGGCAATTGAAAGGGATAAGTATCCTGCATTAAATAAATACATCATGGAATTAAATACATTAACAGCCATTTCTCCGGTAGACGGAAGATACAGAAAACAGGTAGCACAGTTAGATGAATATTTTTCTGAATACGCGCTTATTAAATATCGTGTTTGGGTAGAAGTAGAGTATTTTATTTTCCTAGCCGATAAAAAAATATTCAAGCTTTCCGCATCAGTAAAGAACGGACTTAAAAAATTGCCGGAATTGTTTTCTTTGGAAGATGCGCAACGTATAAAGCAAATTGAATCTGTAACTAATCATGATGTAAAGGCCGTTGAATATTTCTTAAAGGAAGAGCTGGAAAAATTAGGCGCATCCGAAATAAAAGAATGGGTGCACTTTGGGCTTACTTCTCAGGATGTAAACAATACAGCCGTGCCGCTTAGCTGGAAGCACTGCATGGAACTGGAATATCTGCCCTCGATAATCAATCTGCAAAATGAACTGTTAGAAAAAGCAAGAGCGTGGAAAGCGGTACCTATGCTGGCTAAAACACATGGGCAACCCGCATCTCCCACCATATTGGGAAAAGAAATTATGGTATTTGTAGAAAGGCTGGAAAATCAGGTACAGCTTTTATCCTATATTCCTAACGCGGCTAAGTTCGGTGGCGCTACAGGAAATTTTAATGCGCACCAGGTAACCTTTCCGGAGAAAGACTGGATAAAGCTGGGAAACGAATTTGTAGAGAACAGGCTGGGCTTGCAGCGTATGCAGTTTACAACGCAAATAGAACATTACGATAATTTCGCGGCTTACTTCGATGCTATCAGACGCATTAATAATATTCTGATTGATTTTTGCAGAGATGTATGGACCTACGTGTCTATGGAATATTTCAAGCAAAAAACAAAAAAAGGTGAAGTAGGCTCTTCTGCCATGCCGCATAAGGTAAATCCTATAGATTTTGAAAATGCCGAGGGCAACTTAGGTATTGCCAATTCTCTTCTTGAACATCTTTCCAATAAGTTGCCTATAAGTCGCCTGCAAAGAGATCTTACAGACTCTACAGTGCTGAGGAATATTGGCGTTCCCGTAGCGCATACAATGATAGCTGTACGCTCCATTGAAAAAGGACTGAATAAATTATTGCTAAATGAAGCCAGGCTAAATGAAGATTTAGAAAACAATTGGGCTGTGGTGGCCGAAGCCATTCAAACAATTCTCCGAAGAGAGAATTATCCTAATCCTTACGAAGCGTTGAAAGAACTTACCAGGGGAAAAACCATTGTTACCAAAAAAGATATACATGATTTTGTGGCTGCATTAAAAGTATCCGCCGCTATTAAAAAAGAGCTGAAAGGCATAACACCACAGAATTATACAGGCATTAACCCTGCATATTAATTAGTCTTATGGTAAGAATTGAATAAAAAATAGTTTGTTTATACAAATAATTGATTTAATATTATAATCCAATAAATTTGTTAAAGCAAATTGTTAAGAATGAAGAAGACCGTCTCGTTAAAAGATATTGCTCAAAAGGTTGGCGTTTCTACTGCCTTGGTATCCTATGTTTTAAACAATAAAGAAAAAAAAGCAAGAGTAGGAAAGGAGATTGCCGCAGAGATAAGACGCGTAGCCAAAGAGATGAACTATCAGCCCAACCTTATAGCAAGAAGCCTTAAGTCGGGCAAAACCAAAACTATCGGGCTTATTGTTGCGGATATTTCCAACCCGTTTTTTTCTAATCTTGCCCGGATTATTGAAAACGAAGCTAACAGCCACGGCTACACGGTGATATTTGGTAGCAGCGATGAGAAGATAGAAAAGTTTGAAGGCCTTATCAATGCTTTTCTTACACGCCAGGTAGATGGTCTTATTATAACGCCGGTAGAAAACTCGCAGAGTCAAATTATTGATTTGCAAAAGAAAGAAACGCCGTTTGTGCTGATAGACAGGTATTTCCCCGATCTGAAAACCAATTCTGTAACCATAGATAATTACGACTCTTCTTACAAAGCCATGAAACATTTACTGAGCAATGGTTTTGAGCGTACAGGAATGATTGCTTATGAGTCTTCTCTGGAACACATGAGGCAAAGAGTGAACGGCTATCTTGATGCCATCACCACCAAAATAAAATCAAAGAAAAAGAATGAATTGATTTTAATCAATTACAATAATGCCAACGAAGAAATTGAAAAGGCCGTAAAAAATTTAATTGAAGTAAAAAAAGTAGACAGCATTTTATTCGCTACTATTTCTTTAGCCGTTAAATCGCTGCACGTAATTAATAAAATGCAGATCAACGTACCACAAGACCTGGGTTTGATTAGCTTTGACGAAAGTGATGCGTTTGATTTTTTCTATTCTCCACTTACCTATATCCGTCAGAATCTGCAGCAAATAGGTCAGCAATCTGTAAGGCTGTTGCTTGATACCATGACGGAAAATAATAAAAGCCCGGTTAAAATTCAGATTACCACAGATTTAATAGAACGATTAAGTAGTAAAAAGTAAATAATTTTTTTGTTAATTCAGAAACAATTGTTAATTTGCTTAAACGTTTAAAAATTCTATTCAGTCAGTTAGTTTGATTTTCTATATGATTTTCAGACTTTCAAATGTAAAATATTTTTATAAAGATCAAAATTTAAATCGCTATGCAAATTAAAAATTTATTATTGTTCTCATTCGTATTTATGAGTCTCGGACTCTTTGCTCAGCAGTCCGGAAATTTTAACGGGCGCGGTATGAGTATGTCTACTCTTTCAAAATTGTCCAACGCTAAAAGCAGGTCTATCAGCCCCGAAAATTTTACAGGAGCTAAAGGCAGAGGCGGCATGGCAGATCCCGTGGCGGATAAAGGAAAACGCAATGTGGCCAACGCTGCCCATGAAGCAAGAGATCTGGGCTTGGGATGGAAAGTAAATCCTTTCATCATCATTAACCCCGGTGAAACATTTACCATGGCCGATATAGAAGGGCCGGGAGTAATTCAGCATATTTGGATGACGCCTACCGGCAATTATAATCTTTCTATTTTCAGAATGTATTGGGATGATGAAACTACTCCATCGGTTGAAAGCCCCGTTGGACCTTTCTTTGGTATCGCGTGGAACGAATTTTCTCCGTTAAATTCTTTAGCGGTAACGGTGAATCCCGGAAGCGCATTTAACAGCTATTGGCAAATGCCTTTTAGAAAAAAATGCAAAATAACTATGGAAAACACTTCAGGAGAAGCTATGAGATTGTATTACCAGATTGATTATGCGCTAACCGAAGTAGAGAGTGATGAAGCCTATTTTCACGCGCAATACAAAAGAAGCACGCCAGACAAGGGTTCTATACATACCATTGTAGATAATATAAAAGGCAGAGGTCAATACGTTGGAACCTTTATGGGGGTAGGCGTTAGAAACAACGGCTGGTGGGGAGAAGGTGAAATAAAATTTTATATGGATGGCGATAAAGACTTTGCTACCATTGTAGGCACAGGTACAGAAGATTATTTCTGCGGCTCTTACAATTTTGAAAATAAAAGAACAAGACAATATCAGGAGTATTCAACAGCGTATGCAGGTCTGCATCAGGTGCTGAAACCCGACGGGTTGTATGGCTCTCAGATGCGTTTTGGTATGTATCGCTGGCATATTCTTGATCCTGTAAGGTTTGAAAAAGATTTAAAAATTACGATCCAGGATTTAGGATGGCGCTCAGGCGGCAGATATCTGGCGCAGCAGTCCGATATTATCACTGTAGCCTATTGGTATCAAACAGAACCTCATACACGTTTTCCAAAACTACCTTCTGCCGATCAGTTAGAAGTAAATTAAAAAATAAGATATGCAAAAATTAATTTTTTCTTCATTATGCCTGGCTGCTACACTGGTTTTTTCCTGCCAGTCGGCTAATGAAAAATCAAAAGACAACTTAAAAGAAAACACAATGGACAGTACTCAAAAAGGCACATTTGCCTACGATGTAGCATTTTTACAACAAAAAGACAGCATCATAGTTTTACAAAACAATGATTCATCGGGTATGGTAATCATCTCTCCTAAATACCAGGGTAAAGTATTTACCAGTACCGCAGAAGGCATGAACGGCAAAAGCTTTGGCTGGGTTAATTATAAAGCTTTTGACGAACCGGTAAATAATCATATGAATGCTTACGGAGGCGAAGATCGCATGTGGCTTGGCCCCGAAGGAGGAAAATATTCTATTTACTTTAAGCCGGGCACAGAACAAAATTTCGATAACTGGCATACACCTCCGGCAATAGATACCGAAGCCTGGACCTTAGCCTCTACCGACCAAAAGAAAGTTTCAATGACCAAAGAAACTGAAATAACAAATTACGCGGGCACACCCCTTAAAATAAAAATGGAAAGAGATGTGGAAATTTTGGAAAATAATGCGATTGCGCAACTCCTGAATGTGTCTGTGACAGATAAAGTGAATGCTGTAGGTTTTAAAACCGTAAACAAATTATACAATGTGGGTACTAATGAATGGAATGAACAAACGGGAGCGCCTTGCATTTGGAACCTCGACATGTTTATGCCTTCTGAGAATTGCATAATAGTAATCCCATACATAGAGAACGCGCCCGGTAAAGTAGCTACTACCGATTACTTTGGAGAGATAGATAAAGACAGGATTACGTATAACAACGGTATTCTCTTTTTTAAAGCCGACGGAAAATCAAGGGGCAAGTTAGGAATTCCGCCTGCCAGAGCCAAGAATGTAGCAGGAAGCTATGATGCGGCAAATAATGTGCTCACCATCACTTTATTTGATGTATATAACAACAAAAAGTATCTTAATCAGGAATGGCGTACAGACCGTGATCCGTACAGTGGCGATGCTATGAATGCCTACAACGACGGTCCCTTGGAAGACGGTTCGCAAATGGGCCCTTTTTATGAAATAGAAAGTGTTTCTCCACCGGCATTTTTAAAGCAGGGAGAAAATATTACGCATAACCATTCCGTGTTTCACTTTACAGGAGATGCCGCGGCAATTAATGATATAGCGGTAAAAGTACTGGGTGTATCACTTCAGCAAATTCAAAATATTTTCAATAAATAAAAAAAGTAGAAGAAATGGCTAAAAAATCTAACTATCCTAAGATAGGCATACGCCCCATTATTGATGGTCGCTATGGCGGCATCAGAGAATCATTGGAAGAAACTACAATGACAATGGCAAAAACAGTTGCCGATCTTTATACAAAAGAATTAAAATATCCCGACGGCACGCCGGTAGAATGTATTATTGCCGATACCTGTATAGGCGGTGTTAAAGAAGCCGCCGCTTGCGCGTCGAAGTTTGCAGATAACAACGTAGGCGTTTCTTTGTCTGTAACACCCTGCTGGTGCTATGGCACGGAAACAATGGACATGGATCCTGCAAGACCAAAAGCCATCTGGGGCTTTAACGGTACAGAGCGCCCGGGAGCCGTATATCTTGCAGCCACACTTGCCGGTCATAATCAAAAAGGACTACCATGTTTTGGCATTTATGGAAGAGACGTGCAAGATATGGGCGATACAAACATCCCCGGAGATGTAAGAGAAAAATTGCTAAGCTTTGCCAAAGCAGGATTGACGGTCGCTATTATGAAAGGACAATCTTATTTGGCTATAGGCTCTGTATCCATGGGGATAGCAGGCTCTACTATTAATCCCGATTTTTTCCAGGAATATTTAGGTATGCGCAATGAATACGTAGACTCTACTGAAGTATTGAGAAGAATACAATTGGAAATATATGATAAGGATGAATATACCAAAGCATTGAAATGGGTAAAAGAAAACTGTAAAGAAGGAAAAGATTTCAATACTAAATCCAAATCAAGAAAAGACCTTAATAAAGATTGGGAATTTGTAGTAAAAATGACAATCATCATCAGAGACCTGATGATTGGTAATGCTAAGCTGCATAAAATGGGTCATTATGAAGAAGCTTATGGGCACAATGCGCTGGTAGCGGGCTTTCAGGGTCAAAGACAATGGACAGATCTGCTGCCCAACGGAGACTTCTCTGAAGCTTTACTCAATTCATCGTTCGACTGGAATGGTATAAGAGCTCCGTATATGGTAGCCACAGAAAATGACGCATTGAACGGAGTATCCATGTTATTTAATTATCTGCTGACCAACACGGCACAAATATTTGCAGACGTAAGAACCTACTGGAGCCCTTCCGCCACAGAAAGAGTTTCGGGCTGGAAACCAGACGGCCGTGCCAAAGACGGATTTATACATTTAATCAATTCCGGTTCTGCAACCTTAGATGGCACCGGGCAGCAGAGCGAAAAAGGAAAGCCCGTGATGAAGCCATTCTGGGAAATATCTAAAAAAGAAGCGAAAGCCTGTTTAGACGCTACCACTTTTCATCCGGCCAACAGAGACTATATGCGAGGCGGCGGCTTCTCTTCAAAATTCCTTACAAAAGGAGAAATGCCTGTAACCATGTGCCGCTTAAATTTAGTAAAAGGTACCGGTCCTGTATTGCAGATAGCAGAAGGATGGACAGTAGATTTGCCGGAAAATGTACACGATATATTAGATAAAAGAACAGATTACATTTGGCCAACCACCTGGTTTGTGCCCAAATTGACCGGCGAAGGTTCGTTTAAAGATGTATACACCGTAATGGCTAAATGGGGCGCCAATCACGGAGCTATCAGTTATGGGCACATCGGTGCAGATTTGATATCTCTGGCTGCCATGCTGCGCATACCTGTTTGCATGCATAATGTGGATGAGGAAAAAATATTCCGGCCAAGCGCATGGGATGCTTTTGGTATGGATACAGAAGGCAATGATTACAGGGCTTGTAATAATTACGGACCCTTATACAAATAAAACGAATGATTTTCGGGCCGGCTATACAGCAAGTGGCCGGCTTGAAAATTATGCTATTTTAAATTCTTTAAAAGAAAAATAAATAATGTCAAGAAATAAAGTTCCACTACTAAAAATGCCCGACGGAACCAATTATCTGTTTCCGTTTATCATGATCACCAGCCTGTTTCTTCTTTGGGGGTTTGCGCATGGCTTGTTGGATGTACTCAATAAACATTTTCAGGAAATACTTCATTTGAGTAAAGGTGAATCGGGGTTTATACAGTTTTCGCTATACATAGCCTATTTTGTAATGGCGGTACCTGCCGGTTTGTTCATTAAAAAATATGGTTACAAAAAAGGTATCTTGTTGGGCTTGTTTTTGTTTGCCTGTGGGGCGTTTTTGTTTTATCCTGCTACCAAGTTTGGAGCTTATCTGCCGTTTCTTATAGCTTTGTTTGTATTGGCTTGCGGACTGGCTTGTTTAGAAACTGCCGCTAACCCGTATTCCACGGTTTTAGGGCCTTCTGAGCAATCTGCGCGGCGTATAAATATTTCACAATCCTTCAATGGCTTGGGCTGGATATTAGGTCCATTGCTCGGAGGCTTGCTGATATTTGGAGCGGAAGAAGCTACGGAGGAAACAAAGTTCGACTCGGTTGCCACTCCATATATGTATGTGGGAATAGTAGTAGTGATAGTACTTATCATTTTCTCATTTATTAAACTTCCTACCATAAAGGAAAAAAGCAATACTGAAATACAGGAAGATCCGCCAATGAAAAACCTGCTGAAGCATCCCTTTTTTGTTTTCGCAGTTATAGCGCAATTTTTGTATGTAGCGGCTCAAACAGGTATCAATTCCTTTTTTATTAATTATGTAATAGATGCCATCCCCGATGTGCAAACGCCCATAGCGGGTATGATGAACAATATGGGTTGGTTTGGTACAGTATTTATGCCAAAAAATCCTGAGCAGGCGGCTTCGCTGATATTGGCAATAGGTGGTATGGGTATGTTCTTTATCGGAAGACTGCTGGGAGCTTATTTTATGAAATTTATTTCACCTGCCAGGTTGCTGTTGATTTTTGCCATTGTAAATACTATTCTGATGGCATTGGTACTGGCTCATCTGGGCTGGGTGTCTGTGGTTGCGTTATTCATGAATTACTTCTTCATGTCCATCATGTTTCCTACCATTTTCGCGTTAGGTGTTTCGGGTCTTGGACCCTTAACGGAGAAAGGCTCTTCCTTCCTTGTGATGGCAGTGGCCGGCGGAGCTTTCTGTCCGCCATTAATGGGTTGGTTTGCAGACATGACCAGTATGGCCATCTCTTTCATTATCCCATTGGTTTGCTTCTTTGTAATCGCCGTATTTGCTGCCAAAGGCACAAAACGCAAGGTGCTGGTATCGGAAATGCCGGTAGGACATTAAACTATTAACTTAAAATTTTTTTATGAAAAAAATAATCATATTCTTTCTTTCACTGTTTATACTGAATGTTTCTTTCAGTCAGGAAATGAACGCAGATTTGTACGATCTGGCTAAAATGAAATCGGGTCTTAAAAATAAACGTATTTCAAGTACAGATCAAACAGGTGGCAACAGAGATCATCTAGAACCTTTTAAGCCCGGCGAAAAACGTACAATAGCTACCATTCAAGGAGCAGGTATTATCAATCATATCTGGATGACGATTGCGCCGCCTCCCGGCGAATTAAATAGAAATGATATCATTATCAGGATGTATTGGGATGGTAATTCTTATCCTTCCGTAGAATCTCCGATAGGTCCTTTTTTCGGGCAGGGCTGGAACGAGCAGTATAATTACGCCGCGTTTCCATTGGCCGCTGGGCCGCTAAATGGCACAAGTCTGGTCAGCTATTTTACAATGCCTTTTGCTACCGGAGCTCGTATAGAAATAGAAAATCAAACCGATAAGCAGATCAACGCATTTTATTTTTATGTTGATTATTACGAAGTAAAACAACTGCCAAAAGATATGGGCCGTTTTCATGCTTGGTACAATCATGAGTTAACCGACGCTTTGCCCGAAGGCGAAACAGAATGGGCATTAACTGGTGAGTGGAAACCCAATACAAAGCCCGAAAATAATTACACATTTATTAATACCAAAGGCAAAGGACATTTTGTTGGAATCAATTATTATGTGCATTGCCCTACGCCTATGTGGTATGGCGAAGGTGATGATATGTGGTATATTGACGGCGAATCTAAACCTTCCTTGATAGGAACGGGTACAGAAGATTTCTTCAATACTTCCTGGTGTCCTAAAGAACCGTATTCTCATCCGTATTTCGGTTATCCCAGAGTAAATAACGATGTAGGATGGTTGGGCAGAACGCATGTTTACAGATTCTTCATTAGCGACCCTATTTTTTTTGAAACCGAATTGAAAGGTACAATAGAGCATGGTTCAAACAATAACCTTACGCTGGATATAGGTTCAGTGGCTTATTGGTACCAGGATAAAGCAGTGACATTGCCTAAAGCGCCAACAAAAGCAGAGCGGGCATTGAAACCATTTATCAGATTTGAAGACATGCACAGGTGGAGAGATGCCTGGAGGAAATCAAAGGGCAACGATTCTAAATTATGGGGGAATGAATAAAATTTATTGACATTTAATAAGTGTAAAATGTTTTTTATGAAAGGAAATAATTATGTAATTGGCGTAGATTATGGAACAGATTCCGTAAGAACTTTGCTGGTAGACGCAGATTCAGGAAATGAAATCGCTACGTCAGTTTTTGAATATCCTCGTTGGAAAGTTGGAAAATATTGCAATCCGGCAGAAAACCAATTCAGGCAGCACCCGCTTGATTATATAGAAGGAATGGAATACACGATAAAAGAATGTATTGCCAAAGCCGGAGAGGAAATAGCAGGAAAAGTACGTGCCATTTCTTTTGATACCACAGGCTCTACGACGGTTGCCGTAAATGAAGAAGGCATTCCACTTGCCATGCTTGAGGGTTTTCAAGAAAATCCTAATGCGATGTTTTTATTGTGGAAAGATCATACTGCTATACAGGAAGCGGAAGAAATAAACAAGCATGCAGAAAATTTTAAAATTGATTATTTGCAATACTGTGGCGGTATCTATTCGTCTGAATGGTTCTGGGCAAAGATGTTGCACGTATTAAGGAAAGATGCGAAAGTGTCAGAGGCCGCTTATACATTTGTAGAACATTCTGATTGGATGCCTTTTTTGCTCACCGGCGGCAAACAGGTAAAAGATATCAAAAGAAACGTTTGTGCCGCAGGGCACAAAGGTATGTGGGCGGAAGAGCTGGGAGGCTTTCCTCCGGAGGAATTTTTCAGTGAGTTGGATCCGCTGCTGTCCGGGCAGGTTACAAAACTATCCGCAAAATTATATACAACAGATACCGCTGCAGGAAATCTTTCTCCACAATGGGCGGAAAAACTTGGGTTATCAACTGATGTGAAAATTGGCATAGGCGCTATAGATGCGCATGTGGGTGCAGTTGGCGGCGAAATAGAACCTTATTGTTTAAGTAAAGTAATGGGCACTTCTACCTGCGATATGCTGGTAATACCTAAAAATGATATTGCAGGCAAAGTAGTAAAAGGTATTTCAGGACAAGTGGTTGGTTCTATCATTCCCGGTATGATTGGCTTAGAAGCAGGTCAGTCTGCGTTCGGAGATGTGTATGCGTGGTTTAAAGAAATGTTGTTATGGCCATTAAAAAACTATAAAGAAAACAATACTATAGATGATGCACTGTATGAAAATATAAGTAAAAATTTATTAAAGGATCTTGAGCTGAAAGCGGCACAATCGCATTTCGATGAAAATAGTGAGATCGCGGTTGACTGGTTAAATGGCAGAAGAACACCCGATGTAAATCCTTTATTAAAAGGAGCCGTTGCAGGTTTGACGCTGGCAAGCTCTGCGCCGTTGGTATACAGGGCATTGGTAGAAAGTACCTGCTTTGGCGCCAAAAGAATAATTGAAAGATACAGGAGTGAAGGCGCCGATATTAAAGGAATCATAGCATTGGGTGGTATAGCAAGAAAATCTGATTTTGTAATGCAAACCTTAGCAGATATTCTTGAAATGCCCATAAAAGTAAATGCTTCCGATCAAACCTGTGCGTTAGGCGCTACAATGTTTGCGGCAACCGTAGCCGGGATATACAACAATATTCACGATGCCATGAAAAACCTGGGTAGAGGATTTGATAAATATTATCAGCCCGATACAAAGCGGGAAGAGCTTTATAGAAAAAGGTATAAAAAATATATAGACTTATGCAATGCGTTAGAGCATGATGTATAGCCAACTAAAAACGTATATGGCTTTAATGCTTTTATTCCTGCTAAGCAATTATAGCAAGAGCAATATTTGTATGGCCCAAGCTGATATAAGCAGGGTCCTTGTGCAACAAATCAATTTTCCTGATATTGGAAACAATAAACCGCTTGTAAAATATACAACAGTAACAGATAATATCATTCATGTCGATGTTACATGGAAGCTGCAGCAAGAAGTGCGACAAGATGATATGGCTATTGAAATTACACCGTCTTTTGTTCCTGAATTTCATTGGGCACCACATCTTACCCCTCATGATAACTATGTGATAGCACAGCATGTATTCAGAGCGCCGGCAATTATTTTGAGCAATCATACACATTGTTTGTCTGTGATTCCCGATCTGGATATTTTGTCTGAAGGCTCGCCGGTAAATTGGTATATGGATAACGACGCTACCAGTAATAAGGTAATATTGGGAATGAACAATGCAGCAGTGAAAGAACATGTATTATACGTAAAAACAACCGGGACAGTTTTTCCGAAAGGTACTATTCATCAGGGTTTCTATTTGTTGGTTGAAAAAAATAAAACAATTTCCAATCCGTGGAGGGCATCTCTTGCTTTCATGTGGAATAAATGGGGATTGCCCTTATATAAAGCAGGCGAGCCGCTGAAAAGAAAAGATCTGAAGCCTTATGTAGCGCAAACTTATAAATGGGCATTTGATACATGGAGAACACCTGTGTGGCAGGAGTTTGAATTAGACGGAAAAAAAGTTGGCGCTCCTGTTTTTATTGTAAATGTTACACAAAGCCCCAATTATCCAGGTGAATGGAGAGACAGAGAAGTTCGCTCAATATGGAATCAGGCATGGTTCAGCTCTTTAAGATCGGCAACAGGTTTGTTTCGTTATGCAGAAAAAATAAATAATGAAACATATAAAAATTATGCTTTGATGACTAAAGAGTTGGCTTTGGCTTTTCCTCAGGTCAATGGTATATTTCCTTCTGTAATTCTTACAGATATGGAAGATGTAGAGATAAAAGGAGAGAGATATAATCGCTCCAAAGGCTGGCAAACAAGGCGTTTTGGCAATTCCAACCGCAACCCATACACTTGGGACATGGCACAGTCTCCTTATCATATTTTGGACATGAGTTATACAGCCTATTTAATGTTGCGCTGGTACGATGAATTAGAAAAAGATAAGAGGTTACTCGATTATGCAATACGCTATGCAGAAAGACTGATCACCTTGCAGCAGCCGGATGGGTTCTTTCCGGGATGGCTTTCATTGCAAGATCAAAAGCCTTTACATCATTTAAATCAATCGCCCGAAACGTCCATGTCTGTTACCTTTCTTTTGCTGTTGCATGAACTCACCCACAACAAAGAATATTTTTCATCAGCAAAAAAAGCAATGGACGCGGTAATAAAAAACATTATAGGGAACGGTAGGTGGGAAGACTTTGAAACTTACTGGTCCTGCAGTCGCTACGGCGCAGAGGATCTGGTAGGAAAAAAGGTAACAAGGAACAATCAGTATAAGCAAAATACACTGTCTATGTACTGGACAGCGCAGGCTTTGCTGAAAATGTACAACGTTACTTCAAACAAAAATTATCTGCGTATTGGCCAGCGTGTTTTAGATGAAATGTTGATGTATCAGGCCACCTGGCAGCCGCCATATATTGCTATAAGAGCGTTAGGCGGATTTGGTGTGATGAATGCTGACGCAGAGTGGAATGATTCTCGCCAAAGTCTTTTCGCTCCTTTAATTATGCAATATGGAAAAGTTTTAAATAATGAGGAATATAAACAAAGAGCCAAAACTGCTATTGATGCCGCTTTCACTATGATGTACACACCGCTTAATCCGGCCACTATGCAGCAATGGCAGCAACGCTATCCTTTTTTCAAAGAAGAAGATTATGGTTTTATGATGGAAAACTACGGCCACGAAGGTGTAACCGACAATAAAGGATTAGGTATTGGCGAATTTACGATTTACGATTGGGGAAACGGCGCAGCGGCCGAAGCATGGAACCTTATGAATGGCAAAAATAATTAAACAATAAAGAGCAATGGCGGTTTTTTATTGCTTTCATCATAAACAACTGGTTATAGAAGTAAAAATATTTAAAATAAATAGTTAATTTTTTTGTAAAGTCAAAAATTAATATTTATTTTTGTTTTAACGATTAAGCTAAATAACATTTGTATCAATCTGTTGAATAACTCGTAATAATTTTTTGATTTATTAATTTTTAAAAAAATAAATATGAAAGCATACAATTACTTATTTTTTGTTTTTTGTTTACTGCTTATACTATCTGCTTGTGAAAAAAATAACGACTTCACTTTTGGATCCAAGGATATCAATAAAATAGCTTTAAGCAGAGGTTCGCTTGATATGATGGAAGGCGATACGGTAAACCTGGATGTAATATTTAACAGTCGGCTGACTAAGACAAAATACACAGATTTGAATTGGAGGATAGAAGATCCTGACATAGCAACCGTTCAATCTTTAAAGGGTGTTCAAACTCCCATACTTGCTTTATCGGAAGGAAGAACGGTTGTGCATGTTGAAACTGCAGATAAAACACTTTCGGCATCAAAAGAAATAAACGTAACGAAATCAACAGTTTTACTAAATCCTATATATTTAGATTTCGGTACGGCATTTTTCGGCAAACCTTTTAATTCAATTACAAATTTTAGAAATCATAAAGTAACAAATTTGCAAGATATACAAGAGAGTGAAACAGGTGTCGATTTTGAAATCACGGATGACTTTGAAGGAGAAAACAGATCGGGAGTGATTAATAATATGCTTGGTTTGCCACCTTCAATTTCAGAAGATGCATTTTGGGGAAGTGGAGGTAATGCACGAGCAGAGATTAAACTATCTAAGCTCAATAGAAATAAATACTACGACTTTAACTTTTACGGATCAAGACGCGACGTAGGTGATAACCGGGAAACTTCATATACTGTTACTGGCAGGTATCAGCCAACCACAGTTTATCAAAACTCATCAAATAATGCTTCAGAGATATCTTCTGTAAAAAAAGTAAGACCCAACCAAAACGGAGAAATTACCATTGTTGTTACTCCGGGTCCTAATAACAATAACGGAGCTAAATTTTTCTATTTAAATGTAATGACTATTGAGCCGTCAGCAAATTAGTTTTTCTTCTCGCACAATCTAAAAATCAGTAAAAACCCCAGTTATGAAGTATTTTAACTTTCCTGAATTAATCAGGACAATAATCCTTACCTGTATTTGCATATTCTTTTTATCTGTATTTTCTTCACCAGAGGTTAGTGCCCAAACCGACACGTCTGTGAATAGGCAGGTATTACAGCCAAGAAATCAAGGAATGAGAGTGGTAGGTAGAGTATCTGATCAAAACGGAGACAGATTGGAAGGAGTTACGGTTATAGAATACGGTACAGCAAATGGCGTATTGACAGATGCAACAGGTACGTACTCAATTAATGTATTAAGCAATGATGCCGTGTTAACATTTTCCTATACCGGCTATAATCCCCAAGAAATTAAGATTGCAGACAGGTTGATTGTTGATGTAGTGTTACAGGAAAGCGCAACGGAAGAAAATGAAGTAGTTGTGGTGGGATATGGGCAGCAAAAGAAGGCGTCTGTGGTAGGCGCTATCAGCACGATAAAACCACAGGACTTATACATGACTCCCAGCAGGTCTCTTACAAATAACCTTGCGGGGCTGGTAGGAGGCTTAATTGCAGTAACGCGCACTGGAGATCCTTATGCAAGCAATTCGGAATTTTGGGTAAGAGGCGTAAGTACGTTGGGAAATAGCGCTGCTTTGGTTTTGATAGATGGAGTAGAAAGAAATATAAATGATATTGATGTGGAAGAGATAGAGAGCTTTTCGGTTTTAAAAGACGCGTCTGCCAGTGCCGTATATGGTGTAAGAGGAGCAAATGGTGTATTAATGATTACCACTAAAAGAGGAAAAGTAGGAAAGCCTAAAGTTAATTTTCGTTTGGAGAAATCATACTTACAGCCGACGCAAATACCTCAATACGTAGGTGCGGTAAAATATCTTGAAGTAATGAATGAGGCATACAAATTATCCGGCGAGTCTCTTCCTTTTATGTCGCAAGAAGATATTGATAAATATAGAAATAAAGTAGATCCGGATCTTTATCCCGATATTAATTGGTGGGATGTAATCAGTAAAGATTATGCTGACAATATCCATCTGAGCTCTACTGTAAACGGGGGTACAGACTTTCTGAGGTATGCGCTCACAGGAGGCTATTTTGAAGAAAACGGGTTATTGGAGAGAGATAAAACACAAGAGTGGAACTCTGGCTATAAGGTTAGAAGATTTACATTACGTTCCAATGTAGATGTTAATCTTAGTAAAACTACTTTACTTCGTTTTGATGTAGGAGGATTTTTTCAATGGAGAAGAAGGCCGCCAATGTCCGCGATGGATTTTGATCCTTTTTATGAAGCCGCAATGTCTCCTCCTTATCTTATTCCACCTATGTATTCCGATGGAAAGTTTGCAAGAATTCCATTCCGCCAGAACCCATGGGCGCTACTTACTCAAAGAGGGTTTACCAGAAGTTCCATGCTGGGGCTACAAAGCACTGTAAGCCTTGAAGAAGATTTAAAATATGTGACACCCGGACTTAAAGCAAGAGTAATGTTTGCCTTTGATAAATGGAGTCAGATATGGGTAGACAGGCATAAAAACCCTGATTATTATAAAAGAGCAACAGCCAGGGATGCAGAAGGCAATTTAATTACTGAGATTGAAGCAGATGGTAATCAATGGCTCGGGTGGTCGCGTGGGTCTGACTGGGGTGTGCAAAAGTTATATATGGAAGCTGCTGTAAACTATAATAAAATTATTAATGAAGTTCACGATATAGGAGCTATGATTTTATACAATCAAGATCATAGAGATTTAGGAGAAGCATTACCATACAGAACGCAAGGTGTAGCGGGTAGAGTTACGTATGGATTTAACAGAAAATATTTAGCGGAAGCAAATTTCGGTTATAATGGATCAGAAAATTTTGCTCCAGGAAAAAGATATGGTTTTTTCCCTTCAGTAGCATTAGGTTGGGTGATATCAGAAGAAGAGTTTATGCAAAGTCTTAAACCTGTTTTAACAAGATTAAAATTAAGAGGATCTTATGGTAAAGTTGGTAATGCCAATATTGGAGGAAGAAGATTTGCATACTTACCTACAATTGAAGACTTTGGTGGTTGGTATCGATGGGGGGTAGATAATGCTACAGGAAGATTAGGTAGAGGTGAAGGAGAAATAGCTGTAAATAATCTTACTTGGGAAACGGGGATTAAGAAAAATATCGGATTAGATATGAGTCTTTGGGGAGCTTTTGAAATTATGTTTGATGTGTTCGAAGAAGATCGCAAAGATATTTTCATTACAAGAGTAAACCTTCCTGGTTCAGCAGGTTTTATTCGTAATCCTTGGGCGAATTATGGTCAAGTAAAAAATAGAGGTTTCGAAGTTCAGGCAAACGGTGGAAGGCAAATAGCACAAGATTGGTTTTTATCTATATTAGGAAGTTTTACTTATAATAAAAATACAATTATTGAACAAGATGAGCCATTGGCTATCATTGGAACTCCAAGGGCAAGAACAGGACATATGGTAGGTCAACATTTTGGGCTAATAGCTGACGGGCTATATACAGCAGAAGATTTTAATACAAATGGAGATCTGAATCCTGATTTACCCACACCAATTTATGGAAGCGGAAGGCCAAAACCCGGCGATATTAAATACATAGATTTAGATGGTGATGGAATGATTTCAGAAAATGATAAGACTGCAATCGGAGGCTCTGTGCGTCCGCAAATACAATATGGATTCGGATTTAATGCACGTTACAAATCAGTTGGAATTGGTATATTTTTTCAGGGAAATGCAAAAGTATGGCAAGTGTTGACCGGCCAAAACTGGATACCTGGTTCTTCAGGCGGGGCAGCAGGTAATATTTTAACCAACATTGACGATAGATGGACAGAAGAAAATCCTCGTCAGGATGTTTTTTGGCCAAGACTTTCTAAGGCCTTAAATGAAATAAATACGCAATCTTCTACCTGGTGGTTGAGAGATATGAGCTATTTGAGACTTAGAAATGTTGAAATCTCTTACGATTTACCTCAAAGAATAATAGATAATATAGGTATGCAAAAAGTGCAAATATTTGCAAGAGGCAATAATTTAGCTACTTTTTCTAAGTTCAAGCTTTGGGATCCTGAATTAGGAACAACCGACGGTCTTAGATATCCATTAATGAAGTCTGTTTCTATTGGCTTTAATCTTAATCTGAAATAATTTGTAAATAACTAATTAAAATAAAATACATGAAAAAGTATATATATATATCGGCTCTCTTGTTTGTAATCATGTCGGCAAATTTCAGTTGTAAAAAATTTCTTGATTACAGGCCTGACGACATGCTTACTATGGAAATGATATTTAATGACAGAATTAGAACCGAAGACTGGCTTTCAGGCGTATACTCGGGAGTGCCACAACCTTTCTGGGGTATGTATAAAGCCGATGATCCTTTAAGAAACGGGTATGCGATGATGGGAGATGACCTCACAATTCCTGCTGCATGGCAACAATTTGGCTGGCGGGAATCTTATGCCTACACCATGGGCAACTGGTCGGCCCCATCAGCCTGGGGAGCTTACTATTGGGTACAGTTACCAAGAAGAATCAGAGAAGGGCTAATTTTTATTGAGAATGTAAAAACACTACCCGATAAAGATATGGAACAGGCTTATGTTGATTTAATGAAAGGAGAAGCTCGCTTCCTCATAGCATATTATTATTGGTTGATGTTAGAAGTTTATGGACCCATTCCATTTTCTCCGGGAAAAATTTGGCCAACAGAAACTCCGCAAACAGAACTAAATATACCTCAAACTCCTATAGATTCAATAGTTAATTATCTTGATAAAGAGTTTTTGGAAGTGGCAGAAATATTACCACCAGTATGGGATCCTAAATACCTTAGTTTAAAAAGACAGCAGGATGATCAAAGTGCTTGGGGACGTGCTACTTCTGTAATGGCTTTAGCGATCCGGGCAAGAATGCTAATGCATTATGCCAGTCCACTTTTGAATGGCAATCCGGATTATGCTAATGTAATGAGAAAAGACGGCGTACATTTATTCCCTACTTCTTATGATGCCAATAAGTGGAAAAGAGCTGCCGATGCTTGTAAATTGCTGATTGATAGAGCGCACGGAGCAGGTTACAAATTGTATTACGAGTATAATGATGATGGCTCAATAGATCCTTTTATGTCGTATTACAATGCATTTCAGAAAAAATGGAATGAAGGCAATAAGGAAATAATATTTGGAAGACCTGATAATCCCGGATTTGACGATTGGCAAAATCACCATTTACCAATAGGTATAGGTGGTAATGGCGGTATGGGCGTTACTCAGGAATTAGTTGACGCATTTTTTATGAAAAACGGTTTACCCATCACCGATCCTAGTTCGGGGTATTCCGAGCAGGGTTTTTCAAGTGCACCAGAAGTGAGAAAAACGAAATGGAGAGGAGCAGAAGGTCCTGATAGAAAAGTCGGACAGGTTACACTAGAAGGTACTTTTAACATGTATTGTAATAGGGAGCCACGTTTTTATGCATCCGTTATTTATAATGAGGCTTGGTTAGGTGTTGCCAACAGAAGGGCGGATTTTTATCTTAGAGGAAGAGATGGAGGTCCTTCTTTCGATGCTCCTCAAAATGGATACAACGTTAGAAAAAGGATAAGTTTAGATGTAAATCCACGTGGCAATGTGCATCCTTATCAACCAGGTATATTGCATAGGTTGGCTGAGTTTTATCTTGCTTATGCGGAAGCTTTAAACGAGTCAGATCCTGGTAATTCTGAAATCTTAACTTATATAAACAGAGTAAGAGAAAGGGCCGGCATTCCAGGGTTAACTGCTATGTCACAATCTGAGATGCGGGAGGCGATTGTAAGAGAAAGAAGAGTTGAATTTAACTGCGAAGGAATACGGATTCATGATTTACGTCGATGGAAATTGGCAGAGCAATATTTAGGTAACAGAATGTACGGTATGAATTTCTTAGGAACTAAAAAAAGTGATAACATAAATGACCCGGAAGCCTATTATAAGCGAACTTTTAGTGTGCAGAGGAGTTTTAATAAAAGACAATATTTATGGCCGGTGCCACAAGCGCAAATGGATATAAATCCTAATTTGGTGCAGATGCCGGGGTATTAAAAGATAATTATTGCATTTAAAAAAGAGCTTCCCGGATATCCGGGAAGCTCTTTTTTATTAATTTATTTTTTTGTTTGTTTGTTAAAAAAAACCTTTGTATATTTGAAGTAACGTTTAAGCAACTTGAATTAAGTTAAATTTATATAATTAAATATTAATATATTTTGAAAGCCTCTATGTATAGATATCCGTTTATAAACTCATTTTAAAAATAAAAAGTCACAATGCTGAAGAATGCTAGTAAAAACAAGAAAGCAATAATCGAAGTATATATTCTGCGGTTGTTGATTATGGTATTTATGTGTATACCCTATTTTTCATATGCTCAAGATTTGAAAAGTATTTCGGGTACAGTAAAAGATATATCAGGGGTTTCTCTCCCGGGTGTATCTATTGTTGGTACTCAATCGGGAAGAGGTGCTATAAGTGATAATAACGGCGACTTTAACCTGCAAGTATTATCAACTGATAGTCTGCGATTTGAAGCAATAGGTTTTCAAACGCAAGCGGTATATGTGGGTGATGTAAATAATTTTTCTATAATTATGACTACTGCTGAAGAAAGTAATTTATCAGATGTGGTTGTGGTGGGTTATACTACTCAAAGAAGAGCAAATCTCACAGGGGCGGTATCACAAATTGGCGGAGATGAAATTATTGCTACTAAAAACGAGAATTTACAAAATATGGTTACGGGTAGGTTGCCTGGTTTGCGTGTTTCTCAAAGATCTTCAGAGCCTGGCTCTTTTGATGTGGCTATGGACATTCGAGCAATGGGAACTCCGTTGATAGTAATAGATGGTGTGCCAAGAGGTATGGAAGATTTTCAAAGATTAAACCCTAATGATATTGAAAGTATTTCAATTTTAAAGGACGCTACAGCCGCGGTATATGGAGTTAGGTCTGCTAACGGTGTAGTGCTTGTAACTACCAAGAAAGGAAAGGCGGGTGAAAGTCAGATTTCTTATTCAGGATCATATACGTTTCAAATCCCTTCAGGCATGCCTGCAACAACAGATGCTGTTGAATACATGATATTGCGTAATGAAGCATCCATGCATAGGAGAGAAGGTGCTAACAGGATATTTAGCGATGATGATATTAATGAATATTTATCAGGAGCCAAACAAAGTACAGATTGGTATAGCCTTGTGTTTAAAGATTATGCACCACAAACAACACACAATCTAAGTGCTACTGGCGGGACGGAAAAAATAAAATATTATTTTGGAGTAGGGTATCAAGACCAGCAAAGTTTTTTTAATACAAACGATTTAAACTACAAACGATTTAATATACGCTCAAACATTACTGCTCAGGTAGCAAAGAATTTAACAGCCGATTTAAATATCAACTTAATACAGGATATTCAAAATCGTCCGTTTGTTGATAGTTGGTGGATTATACGAGGCTACTGGAAGCAAGGACCACATATTCCTCCCTATGCAAACAATGACCCTTCCAGATTATATCACAATAGAAATGATGGAGACAATCCATTGGCATTTATTAATTCGGACATTGTCGGCTCACACAAATATACCAGAAGATGGGTGCAGCCAACATTAAGCTTAAAGTATGACTTTCCTTTTTTGCCAGGAATGTTTGTAAAAGGATTAGTTGCATACGATTGGAACAATTGGGAAGCCAATGACTACAGAAAAGAATATAATCAATACGAATACGATGCTACTAATGACAGGTATAATGTATTTTCACTTGGATCGCCGGCTATGGTTCATAGGGGAACCATTATGCGATCTCAATTGTTAACACAGACTTCATTGGGATATACAAAGAAATTTAATAACGTACATAACTTTAATGGTTTATTGGTTTGGGAAACTCAAGAGAGAGACGCTGATAATTTTAATGCCCAAAGAAATCTTATCTTACCTTTACCATATATATACACAGGTCTTACTGAAGATCAAATTGGAGGTATGAATACCGGAGATTTATATAAATACACAAATGTAGGTCTTGTTGGAGCATTCCATTACGATTACGATAATAAATATTTACTTGATTTTTCTTTTAGAAACGATGCTTCTTCAAAATTCCCTGCTGATAAACAATGGGCATTCTTTCCTTCCGTAGCTGCCGCTTGGCGTGTGTCAGAGGAGTCATTTATAAAAAATAATTTTACAATGATAGATCAGTTGAAGTTGCGTGCCTCTTATGGTATGATGGGTGACGATGGAGCGTTAAGATATCAACATCTTACTGGATATAATTACCCCACAGGAGGTTCGGATAGGCGTTGGTTTACGGCAGGCTATGTATTTAATGGTTTCTTTTTAGCAAGCGCTGATGATAAAGGAATTCCTAATCCAAATATTACATGGTTTAATGCAAATACTTTTGATGTAGGTTTTGATCTTGTGGGATGGAAAGGATTATTTGGTATTACTGCTGATTATTTTTCCAGAAAACGTGAAGGCTTATTAGCGCAAAGATATGGAGGTATACCTACAGTAGTTGGGGCTAACCTACCACAAGAAAATATTAATAGTGATAGAACATACGGGTTTGAAGTAGAGTTGAGCCATAGAAATAATATCAATGATTTTAGGTATGGTTTAAAAGGAATGCTCACTTTTGTAAGAGTTAAGAGATTGTACTGGGAACGAGGTCCTTTAGGTAGCACATGGGATGCGTGGTATGATAATCATGAGCAAAACAATAGAATGCAGGGAGTAAGATTTATGCAACAGGGGGATGGGCAATTCCAAAACTGGGATGAAATTTGGAATAGTAAAGTATTTGTGGATCCTTGGGTAGTGCCGGGCGATTACAGATACTTAGATTGGAATGGAGACGGAGAAATAAATGGAAATGACAGGCATCCGATTACGTATGACCAAAATCCATGGATGAATTTTAGTTTAAGTGGAGATGCTCAATATAAAGGATTCGATTTCTCCTTCCTTTTGCAGGGCGCTGCATTAACTTCAGTTCCCTATGGTGAAAAATTAAGAGAGCCTCTTTGGGGCGGAGGCGATGCGGGAGCTCTACAACAATTTATGGATAGATGGCACCCTAAAGATCCTAACGCAGACCCATACAACAGAAATACAGAATGGGTAAAAGGACGCTATGCTTATACCGGCACACTGCCTGACTATTGGTCAACATTTAATGTGGAAGACGGTTCTTATCTTCGTCTAAAGAGTATTGAGCTAGGCTATTCATTGCCTGTAAAGCTATTAGAAAGAGCAAAGATAAGAGGTGTTAGAGTATATGCAAGTGCTTATAATCTTGTTACTCTTACAAAGGTTAAGAATATAGACCCTGAACATACTGATGCTTTATTCGGGTATATTTATCCGCTAAATAAATCAGTAAGCGTAGGATTAAATATAACCTTTTAAATAATATGAAAAATAAAATAATTAGAAATGAAGAATAAAAATATTATACTATTATTACTGCTTTTCGGTTTATTTATTACACCGTCTTGTAAGCGATTTCTAGATGTGCCACCGCCAAATATTGTAAAGGATGAAGATGTTTTTCGAACAAGTAAAAGCTTGATGCTTTACATGTCAAGAATTTATAGTCAGATGCCTTATGCTGACTTTAAATATACTCCTCGAGTTGGATATTTTCATGACTGGTTAGTTTGCCCGGGAGTTAACGAAGGAGCATCTATAGGCAGAGATGGATCCTTTGCAATGACTGGTGAAGGGACTAATATGTGGCCCGGTGCATTCCGTTTGCTACGTGATATTAACAGGCTTCTTGAAACGTTACCGAAGTACAAGAGTAATTTTACCGACGTTGAATATAAACACTTTTTGGGTGAAGCTTACCATGCTCGTGCGGTGGTTTTCTATGAAATGGCAAAGCGCTTTGGTGGAGTTCCTTTAACTACAAAGGTTTTGAACTATCCCGAACAGCCAATTGAACAACTTGAAATTCCTCGCGCTTCAGAAGAAGAAACATGGAATCAAGTACTTTCAGATTTTGATTCGGCTTCTTTAAATCTTGCTCCTGCAAGTCCACAAAGAGGTATGGTAAATAAATATGTGACATTAGCTTACAAGTCAGAAGCAATGCTTTATGCGGGCAGTATAGCTAAATATAACAAAATTACCGGGTTTGGAGAAAAAACGAAAGTACGAGTAATAGGATTTGATCCTAATACAAAAACTGCTGCTGCAAATAAATATTTTGCTGAAGCATATAAAGCCGCCATGGAAGTAGTTAAATCTGGAAGATATGAATTGTATAAGAAAAAATGGGCTGTGGGAGATAAAGAAGCACAAACACAGAATATGATTGATATGTTTTTTGACATGGATAGCCGTGAGAATATATTTGTGAAAGAGTACAAGTTTCCCGACCTAACTCATGGATATGATGCTTATAATATTCCAAGACAATTAGCAGGTGGTAATGGTTATTCTTCAGGTAATAATCCTACATTAGAATACGTAAGCCTATTTGACGGCCTTCCTAAAAACGCCAATGGGAGTATTAAAGTTTTTGATGCTAATAATAAATACGTTTTATTTGATAATATAAATGATTTGTTTAAAGATGCAGAACCGAGATTAAAAGCAAATGTAATATTGCCAGGAGAGGTTTTTAAAGGACAGGCGATAGATATAAGAGCAGGTGTATATACCGGCAGTGTGGCAAATGGGATAGCACCTTTGAGAACGGTTAATGGCAGTGTAGACTATAGTTTAGCCGGCCCAGTAAATTATACTGAAGTAGATGCTTATAAAGGAACAGGAGCATTTACCTCTAAAGTATTGTATATGTCATCGCAAAAAAGTTCTCCGCAGGTAGTGGATTTACCGGGAGGTAGAAAAATGAATGCTTCAGGAGAAAGCGGACCCTTCTATGATGACAGGACCGGAGCTATGACTGGCTTTACTATTCGAAAATATTTGAATCCTAACATGCCTCAGGAACTTGTTTTAGAAGCTCGTTCAGAACAACATTTTATATTGATGAGATTTGCTGAAATAGGACTTAATCTGGCAGAAGCAGCTTCGGAACTTGCATTGGCAGGACAACCTACACCTGATGGATTAGCACCTTACGAAGTTATTTATCAGTCAATTAGTCAAATACGCGAAAGGGCAGGCGCGAATGCTTTGAGTGCAGCAGAGGTAGTTGGAGAAAACGGATTACAAATGATTAGAAAAGAACGTAAAAAAGAGCTATCGTTTGAAAATAAAATTCTTTGGGATATAAGAAGATGGAGAACACAAACAACAGAGGTGATTAATGGTTATACGCAGGAAGATGGCACTTTCTATAGCGGCTTGTATCCTTTCTATTCAACTCAGGCCAATAAATATTTCTTTGATCCAGGACCGGAAATTTACAGAATCAGATTTAGAATGACTGAGCCGGAATATTATTTCCTGATACCGGGCGGTGAGGTTTCAAAAAGTCCGTTTATAGATCAGCAACCGGGACGTTAGTAACAAAAACAATAAAAAATACAGATATGAAAAGAATGTTTTATATATTATTTACTTTAATGTTATTCTCATTAAGTTCATGTAAACCAGATAACTTTCCCGAACCCGGAGAAACAATAAGGGGTAAGATTATTGATGTAGCAACCGGGGAGCTTGTATTAACAGATCAAGGCAGCGAAGGTACCAGAATAAGATTACGCGAATTAAGTTGGAAGGAGACTCCCACTCCTACACCTTTCGATTTTATGTGTATGAAGGAAGGCTTTTATCAAAATACAAAAATATTTAAAGGTACATATAATGTAAGGGTTGATGGTGCTTTTATCCCATTGGTAAGACTCAATAACAATGGTGATACTTTAGCGGATGAGACAAAAACGCTTGCAATAAGTGGTGTAACTGAAGTGGATTTTCAAGTGCAACCTTTCCTGAAAGTTGAATGGGCTGAACAACCTACCGTTGACAATGCAGGTAATATAAAAGCAAAAGTCAGAGTTACCAGAGCAGTAAGCCGCGCTGATTTTAAAGCAAAAATAGAACCTATGGGTAATTACAGCGATGATTTTCTCAATGTAACAGATATTCAGTTTATGGTAAGTGAGTCTCCTTATGTAGGTTATCGTACAACAAATGGCGATGGCCGTAGAGCGCAATACAATTATTCTGGAAATTCTTTTGAAGCTTTATTGGGCACACCTATAGAAGTTACCAGTAAGGTAAGTAATAGTGGAAACTTCTCGGGTAGAACCGTCTTTGTACGTGCTGCGGCAAGAATTAACTATGCTACGGAAGGTGTCAGAAGATGGAATTACAATGAAGCAATAAGAATTGATGTTCCTTAAAAAGAAATTTTAAGAATAAGTTTCTAGCAGAAATTGTCTTTTAAAAGAATATAATTTCTGCTTTTATATCTAATATTAACAGTTATGTACAAGCTTATATTTCTACATATAGTATTATTTCTTTTTTCTACAAATATTTATAGCCAGTCAGATTCGTTAAAGCAAAAAACATCTTTCCAGATAGCTGCTCCTTTCAGTGAGGCGTATGATGTACGCAGCGATATTGTGATGGTTTATGGTGTAAACGATGCCGGAGGAAATTTTGAGCAGCGTATAAACGGCTGGCGGGAAAAAGGGTACAATGTACAGTTTATGACCGGCATTGCCTGGGGGCAATATCAGGATTATTTTAAAGGTAAATGGGACGGTAAACAACATTTTGATGAAGGTCAGGTACAGCGCAATGGCGACACTATCTGGCATGGAAAAGATGTGCCTTACCTGGTGCCGTCCGAAAGTTTTTTAAAATATATAAAAACTCATGTGAAACGTGCCATAGATGCGGGCGTTAGTGCCATATATTTAGAAGAACCTGAATTTTGGGCAAGAGCAGGGTATAGTGAAGCTTTTAAAAAAGAATGGCAAAAATATTATAATGAACCTTGGCAGCCTCAACATATTTCGCCGGAAGCTACCTATTTGTCTTCAAAATTAAAATATCATTTATATCTCAATGCGTTGAAAGATGTTTTTGCTTATGTAAAATATTATGCAAAAAGTGTTGGTAGAGATGTAAAATGTTATGTGCCTACTCATTCATTAATCAATTATTCTTCCTGGCAAATAGTAAGTCCTGAAGCAAGTCTTGCATCTATTGATGATATGGATGGGTACATTGCTCAGGTATGGACAGGCACCTCGCGCGAGCCTGTTTACTATAAAGGACTTAAAAAAGAAAGAGTATTTGAAAATGCATTCTTAGAGTATGGTTCAATGGTTTCTATGACTGCTCCTACGGGTAAAAGAATGTATTTCTTAACAGATCCTATTGAAGACTGGCCAAGAACCTGGGACGATTATAAACGTAATTATCAGGCCACTTTTACTGCGAAATTATTATATCCAACGGTAGATCATTATGAAGTAATGCCCTGGCCAAATCGTATATATCTCGGCAAATTTAAAGTTGAAGGGTTGAACGACCGCCAACCTATTTCGCCGGCTTATGCTACGCAAATGCAGGTAATGGTAAACGCCCTCAACGAAATGCCTTTGTCTTCCAATAAGCTCAATGGCAGCCAGGGTATAGGTGTGTTAGTCTCCAACTCAATGATGTTTCAGCGTTTTCCTACACATGCGAGATATGAAGATCCGCAGTTGTCTAATTTTTACGGTATGGCGTTACCCTTATTAAAGCAGGGCGTACCCATAGAAACCGTGCACATGGAAAATTTGGATAACGGCAATACATTAAAGAATATCAAAGTATTGATAATGAGTTATGCCAACATGAAACCTTTGCAGGAGTCTTATCATACAGCTTTAAGCAAATGGGTTAATGATGGCGGCGTTCTGATATACTACGGACGTGATAATGATCCTTTCCAAACAGTAAGAGAATGGTGGAATACAGGAAAATATAATTTTAATTCACCATCCGAAGATTTATTTAAAAAACTGAATGTGTCAAACACTAAGGAAGACAGTTTTATACAATCCGGAAAAGGATGGGTAAATATAAAAAGAGTGGATCCCAAAGAGCTTATTATTGAAGGTAGCAATGATGCTGCGTTTATAGAACTGATCAGGCACGCGTATGAAAAATACGCAGGTGCAGGTAAATTAATATTAAAAAATAATTTTTACTTACAAAGAGGTCCGTATGTTATTGCGGCGGTCATGGATGAATTTAAAAACGGAGAGTCCTTAAAAATAAAGGGCTCATTCATTGATCTTTTTGATCCGCAATTATCCGTGTTAACAGAGAAAGTCATTGCACCGGGGCATCAGTCATTTTTATACGATATGCGTACTCTTGATAGGAAACAACCTAAAGTATTGGCAGCTGCAGCGCGCGTTTACGAGGAGAAAATTGCAGCAGGTAAGTATGAATTTATTGTAAAAAGTCCTTCAAATACTATTAATTCCATGCGAATATATTTGCCCTCAAAACCAACAGAAATAAGGCTTCAGCTTGGTGGAGAAACCATTGATATAATCAAAACTGAGTGGCATGCCCTTAGCAACACTTTGTCACTGCAATTCCCTAATTATAGCGAGGGTGTAAAGGTAATTGTAAAATATTTATAAAATAATTGGATATTTTGTTAATTCCGGATTAATTTTATAGGTTTGTTAAACGATTAAATAATTATTCTTTTTGTGTTAGATATTAATTATTTTATTGTTAATTACAATATATGTAATATTTATAATGCTATATGCAATGAGGCCCTTTTTATATTGTTCAGGTTTTACTGGTTCTTTTAATTGTTCGTATAATAGAATTTTTTAACTAAATAAGTTAAACTTTTTATTTGATTTAAATAAATATTTTAATATTAATTTTTTATTATGATCCTCAGTAAAAATTATTCTCTTTTTCTCTTTCTCTCTTTTTTATTATGCGTACCATTTGTGGCAACATCTCAGATTGTTGAAGGTCCGGTTCAGAATGTAATAATATCCGGAACTGTAAGAGATAATCTAAATACTCCAATGGAAGGAGCTACAGTTACTAATTCCAATTCAGGTAAATCTACAATTTCAAACAATAGTGGTCAGTATTCTATAGAAGCTGCTACGGGAGACTCAATCGTAGCAAGTTACGTTGGGTATACTCCTTACTCTTTTGCTGTAAAAGAAAGGTTGGTAGTTGATATTGTTTTAGACGCACTGGTAGGAAGTATGAACGATGTGGTTGTTGTAGGTTACGGGCGACAAAAAAAGGTAAGTCTGGTTGGAGCTCAGTCTACTGTAAAAGCAGAGGAGCTTCAGCATCCAGTGGCAAACCTAAGTACTATGCTTGCAGGTCGTATTGCAGGAATGGTAGGAGTTCAGCGGTCAGGCTTGCCTGGCAGTAATACTGCAGATGTTTGGATTAGAGGAATTCAAACTTTTGGAGGCAGCCAAAGTGGTGCGCTGGTTATTATTGACGGTATACAAGGTAGGGATTTAAACAGTATAGATCCTGAAGATATTGAATCATTTACTATTTTAAAAGATGCATCAGCAACTGCAGTTTATGGTTCTTTAGGGGCAAATGGTGTGGTTCTTATTACAACTAAAAGGGGCAAAACGGGTAAAGTCAATTTGATGTTTAATTACAATGAAGGAATCACGATGTTTACTAAAGTGCAGGAAATGGCCGATGCTAAAACGTATATGGAGCTGAAAAATGAAGCTTTAGTAGCATCTGGTCTACAACCTCAATTTACTGATGCCTATATTGATAGTACATTGTCAGGCACCGCTAATCCTTATGTATATCCCAATATTGACTGGATAGATTATTTGTTTAAAAAATATGCATCCAACAGAAGATTTAATTTTAGCGCAAGTGGAGGATCTGAAAACACAAAATATTATACGTCTCTTGCATACTATGATGAAGGTTCCTTGATAAAAACTGATCCAAAAACAGATTATGATGCAGGTACACGTTTTTCCCGATATAATTTTACTTCCAATGTAGACATGAATTGGACCAGAACTACAAAATTTACTTTAGGCATCAGTGGTTATATTTCTAACTTTAATGAACCCGGAAGCGGAGCAGGTGCAGCTTTTCAAGACGCTATGAAAGCAAGCCCGGTATTTTATCCGCCCATGTATCCGGGCGATTTGGTTTCAGGTATTGCGTATGGCTCATCTCCATCTCCTAACCCTTGGGCGGCAGTGACGCAAACAGGATATGTAAAAAGGTTTCAGTCTAAAATACAGAGCAATGCTACTATTACGCAAGACCTCAGTTTTTGGGTAAAAGGTTTATCTATAAGTGGGCTATATTCATTCGATGTGTTTAATGAATCTTTTCAAAATAGAAGAAGAAATAGAAGTATTTATTATTTAAATCAGGCAGATCCGTATAACGACGATGGAACGCTCAATTTAGAACAAATGATTTCAGGGTCTGATGATCTCGGTTTTAGTGTTAATAATGGTGGTACAAGACAATTCACAACTCAAGGACAGATTATTTATACCAGAAGCTTTGGTAAAAGCAATATCAACTCCACAGTTGTTTATAATCAATTGAGTCAGTTGCAACCATTCCAGGGGTCTCTAAGTCAGTTCATTCCCAGAAGGCAACAGAACATAGCAGGAAGAGTTAATTATAATTATGATGACAGGTATTTTGCAGAAGTGAATGCCGGATATAACGGCTCTGAAGACTATGCACCCTCCAGAAGATTTGGCTTCTTTCCATCCATTGGGGTGGGTTGGGTGTTATCTAACGAAAAATTCTTTGAGCCTTTATCAGATGTTTTCCAATTCTTTAAAATTCGCTACTCTAATGGTATTGCTGGTGCGCCGGGAACAGGTTTGCGTTTTGGATACCTTACTTTGATTACTACGGGTGCAAGAGGAATTAATTTTGGATTACCCGGTAGCAGCACTGGAATTTCCGGAATTAATATATCGCAATATGGAGCAGATGTTTCTTGGGCAACAGCTCATATGCAGGACTTAGGTCTAGAATTTAACATGATAAATAACAAACTCTCTTTTGTATTGGATTATTTTAAATCTTATCGTAAAGGAGTTTTTCTCACAAGAGCAGATTTTCCGAGTTATGCAGGTTTGCAGTACAATCCGGTAGGAAACTATGGAATTGTGGATGCATCAGGATTTGATGGCACTGTGGAACTAAAACCACTCCCTTTAGGTCTAAAATCTACAATTTCATTTAGAGGAACTTTTACATACAATACCGATGTATTGATTGAGAATAGGCAGGCTCCTTTTGCAAATCCGTATCAAGAAAGAAGAGGTCAAAACATTCTGTCAACGTTTGGCTATATAGCAGAAGGTTTATTTCAAAGCCAGTCAGAAATAGATAACAGTCCGGACCAATCCGCATTAGGGAATCCAAGAGTTGGGGATATAAAATACAGAGATTTAAACGGAGATGGCGTTATAAACATATATGATCAAACAAAAATAAGTAGAGGAGATGTGCCTAATCTTGTATACGGCTTCGGCGTAAATTTAACTTTTGGACAATTTTACATTAGCGCATTTTTTCAAGGAGTATCAGGTGCTTATAGAACGCTTGGAGGTAATGCCAGAGTTCCATTTAGCGAAGGAGGAAATGATGGTAATGTATTTGCAAATACTATAGACAGATGGACCGAAGAAAACAGGGCAGAGCATCCAATCTATCCACGTTTAGGTTTTGGAAATTCAGTTGTTGCCAATAATAATCAGACTAGCACTTGGTGGATAAAAGATATAAGTTTTATAAGATTTAAAACATTAGATTTAGGTTACAATTTGCCTAAAGGTAGTTTCAGCAACTTAGGTCTGCAAAATGCAAGAATTTATTTTTCCGGAGTAAACTTATTTTATTGGAGTAAATTCAAATTATGGGATCCAGAAATGAATACCAGTAATGGAGATACATATCCTAATACTCGTAATTTATCAATAGGTATTCAAGCTAATTTTTAATTTTATTTAATTTAGATATCATGAACAAACGTATTATATTAATAGTAATAATAATTGGTCTCTTTTCCGGGTCTTGTAAAAAATTTTTAGATCAAATACCCGATAATATTTTAAAAGAAGAAGATATTTTTAAATCCATGGTGAACACGAGAGCTTATCTTGCTCAGGTATATGCCAATGTACCAGACGAATTTAGTGCTCGTTTTGCACCTTCTAATTATGCCGGTCCTTGGACAGGAGCTTCCGACGAAGCAAATTATTGGTCTCTTTCTTGGGTAATGTCTAACTCACTCAATCAAAGTACTTGGGATAATAATGTTGGAGGAACCTATTGGATAAATTGGTACAAGCCGATAAGAACAGCAACTGATTTCATCAATAAAATTGATGGAGCAAATCCTGATGAAGTCTCTGGTTTAATTAGAGGACATTATAAAGGTGAGGCAAGAGCTCTAAGAGCGATATTTTATTATTGGATGATGCGGTTATATGGACCAGTTATTATTCTTCCTAATGAAGTACCCGTAGAAGGCACCGGTGATGAAATATTTTTTCCTAGAAATACATTTGATGAATGTGTTGATTATGTAGTTACTCAACTTGACTCGGCATACACCGAAATAAAACAATCCGTGCAGGGAACACCCCAAGCGGCTGATCAACCTTTGAGTTTTAACAACGTGAAAGAATGGGGGCGTGTTACTACCGGCGTTTGCAAAGCGTATAAGTTTCAAGTGTTAATGCTGGCTGCTAGCCCCTTATTTAATGGAAATGTGGAA
This sequence comes from Bacteroidota bacterium, assembly GCA_023386235.1. Classification (GTDB taxonomy): domain Bacteria; phylum Bacteroidota; class Bacteroidia; order Chitinophagales; family Chitinophagaceae; genus Haoranjiania. The sequence goes on from JAEWKC010000047.1 coordinate 58,395, forward strand.
CTCTCTACTTTGAAAAATAAAGATGGTACTCAGTTGATTAATCAAACATATGATCCTAATAAATGGACATTGGCCATAAATGCAGGAAAAGAGTTTTTATCTGAGTTTGATCCGACAACCTATTCACTATATAAAGAAAATGACGCAAATCCATATGTCGCAGCATATAAATCATGTAAAAATGCAGTTGTTACAGATTGGAATTCTGAATGGATTTTCGGAAAATCAATGGCCAGTACTGGAGATTATTGGTATGATATAACGCCTAAATTAGTGGGTTATGGAAATACGGTAGGCAAGGGGGCAGGATTTTTGTCTGTAAATCAATCAATGGTAGATGCTTATTTTATGAGAAATGGATACCCTATTGATGATCCTAATTCAGGTTATGTAAGTTCTGGTTTTTCAAATTTTAAATCCCCTTATGACGTTAGAGAAAGATCAACATTTAATCAATGGGTAAACAGAGAACCCAGGTTTTATGTTGGCGTTACCTATAACAGAAGTTACTGGCAAAATCAAGGAGGAAGTACTACTGAAGTTGTACCGGTATTTGAGTTAAGTGGTAATTCAGGAAAATCACAAAGTTCTTGGGATGTGACTTCTACCGGCTATATTGTTCGTAAACAATTAGCAAATAGTGGTAATGCAAGTCGAGGATGGGTGTATTTAAGATTGGCCCAAATATATCTGGATTATGCCGAAGCTTTGAATGAATCAGATCCCGGGAATCCGGATATTTTAAGATACGTAAATTATATTAGAGAAAGAGCCGGAGTTCCTAAATTTGGCGATGGAGCTAATGATATCCCAATACCTAACGGACAAGATGCTGTTAGAAACCTTATTCGAAGAGAACGCATGGTAGAATTAGCTTTTGAAAATGTTCGTTATTTCGATGTTAGAAGATGGAAGATAGCTGAAGAAACAATGGGTGCGGATGTGTATGGTATGAATGTATATGGCGATGGGAATGATTTTTATAAAAGAACTCTTGTCCAAAGAAGACGCTTTTTACAAAGAGATTATTTGTGGCCAATACCTAATGATGAAATATTGAAAGATAAATATTTAGTACAAAACCCAGGCTGGTAATAATTTTTTAAAATGAAAAATATGGCAACTATGAACTTTGATTATAACAGCAAAGACTCAAAATTTAAATATCTAATTTGTATTTTATTCATATGCTTCACATTTAGTTCTTGTGTCAAGAATGATGATTTATATACAGCTGAAGAAGGCTTGTCATATATGCCACAAGCATATCAAGACAAGGGAATTCTATCTTTGCTTAAAGTAGATTCTGCACAGGAAAAAACATTCGGATTTTATTATACAAGTTTTAATGGCGCTCCTAATGATATTACCGGAACTTTTGAAGTTGATAACAGTCTTATAGCTGACTATAACACTGCGCATGCATATACAGGTAATATATATCATCCATTGCCGGAGGAGAGTTACTCCTTGTCTTCAACTACAACAATTGTAAAGAAAGGTAAAACCTCATCAGAACCATTATCTATAATTATTAATCCTAAATATCTTACTATTGGAACATTATATATGATTCCCATAAAATTAGTAAGTGTTTCTTCCGGATCTATAGACAGTACACTTTCTGTAACTTATTTCAAAATTGAAGAATTGACCATTCGTTCGAATGACTTTACTTCAGAAGGTACCATTACGGCCAGTCATTTAAATACACCAGCTGCGGAAAATTTACCTAAATTGGTAGATAATAATTTTTCAAGTAAATATTTAGCTTTTAATTACACGCCTGATTTATATATACAATTAGCTTTCCCAAGTGCAAAAAAATTAGATGCCTATACTATTACTTCTGGAAACGACGCACCAGAGAGAGATCCAAAAAACTGGACTTTACAAGGTTCTAATGATGGAAAAAACTGGACAACTATTGATACTCGTTCCAATGAGAATTTTACAGGCAGAAGACAAACAAGAACCTTTAATTTACAATCACAAGCTAATTACTCCTATTATAGATGGAATATATCATCCATAAATGGCGCTAATCTTATTCAAATAACCGAATGGAGGTTGTTAGAATATTATTAGAGTATTTAAAAAAATAAATTTAATGTATTAAGCTATGATAAGAAGACCCATACATTTGGGTCTTTACTTTATTTAATTAATATTCGATGCTATAATAAATATAAAATAAATTATGTTTAATCTTTGAAGTATATTCTTTATATTTGTTTAACGTTTAAGCAAAATCCGCATTCATGTATTTCAGGCTAAAATATATATTATGTTTTATTTGTACAGCAGCACTCACAGCTTGTAATTATTCTAAAAATGTGCTTTCAACTGCACCGGATAATCAGGTAGAAGATAAAATACAAATGACCAATCTCATACGCTTATCAAGAGTTACCGGTAATTCATTAGCTTCTGATACTTTTCCTAATCCAAATAATACTGCTAAGCAATATGATGTGGGCGGAACCGACTTAGGTATTATGTGGCAAATGGGAAGTGGTAAAACAGGGATATTCTTTGGAGATACCAATGGTGAAGATTATGTACCCTTTAAAAACGGAGGCGGTGGCAACGGCAGAAACTGGCGATCTAATGTGCTGGCTTTTTCTACTGATTTACATCTTGAAGATGGTCTTACCATTTCCGATATGGTTGTAGATAAAAACGGTCATGCAGAAGAGATTATGGCAGGAGCAAAAGCTAATCCCGCAGTGTATCAAACATCTATTCCAACGGGAGCCATACATGCCAACGGCGCCGATTACGTGCATTATATGAATATCTATCAATGGGACAATCCAGACGGAAGGTGGCCTACTAATTTTTCTTCCGTCTATGCTTCTTACGACGATGGTAAAACATGGCAAAGGAAAAATAACCTTACTTTTGATAAAGAGAGTAAATTTTCACAGGTTTGTTATGCTAAAAAAGGCGGCATGGTATATATGGTAGGCACTTTATCCGGAAGAGGTGCTGCAGGATACCTGGCAAGATTCAAAGAAAAAGATATTGAAAATCTGAACAAATACGAATACTGGAATGGCAGTACAAAAAAATGGGTGCAAGGCAATGAAAGTAGCGCCACTCCTATACTTCAGGCGCCCATAGGAGAGGCTTCTTTGATGTATCATGAAGGTTTTAAAAGATGGATATTAATGTATATTTACGACTATAATCATGACGCAAATCCAGTAGTAAACAGGCACGCTATTGTTTACAGAGATACTAAAGACTTACGAGAGGGATGGAGTAAAATAAAAGTGCTTACAACCTCTAAGGAATATCCGGGCTTATATAGTCCGTATATGCATCCTGCAATGAATAATGGTAAACAAATTTATTTTACAATGTCGCTGTGGGGTCCTTATAATGTATTTTTAATGAGGGCTGATTTGAAAGAAGGAAATAACTAAATTATCAATCATAAAACTAAATTATTATAAATAATAAATCAATTTTACTATGCAAAGACAAAGCCTTATTGTAACGTTTGTTTTGTTCATGATTAGCTGTTTCAGCCTGGCCGAAGTTACGGCTCAGCAGATTAATTTTTTATCTGAACTGAATCGTTTATACAGTATCAGGGAGTTGCCTAAATACATGGAAAACTCTGTAGTGAAACAATTTTCGTCATACGACAGAAAAGGGAAAAATAATGACGGGTTTGAAGGAACGTATTCGTTTATAAGAAAAAATAATGACGGCTCTCTTGTTGTTTTTGAAACAGAAGGTAAGGGCGTAATTGAAAGATTGTGGACGCCTACACCTACAGATGATACACTTGATTTTTATCTTGATGGAAGCGCCCGGCCTACATTCTCCATCAAATTCAATGATTTGTTCAATGGCAAAATATATCCTTTCATTCCACCGCTTGTAGGCCAGCATATAGTAGGAGGATATTACTCTTATTTGCCTATACCTTATAACAATGGTTGCAAAATTGTTTTCAGAGGAGAAAGAATGTTATTCTATCAGTTTCAGTACAGAGAATATCCCGACAGTTATGAGGTAAAGACTTTTAACCCAATGAAAATTACAGTAGAAGAAGATAGAGAGCTAAACAAATTGGTTCGCTTATGGAACTATGAGAACCGCGATGCCAGAAGCTTTTATGGAAATAATATACAATCTGCCACCAAAGTATTTGAGCTAAAACCCGGCCAAACTATTACATTGGCCGATATAAAAAAGGGAGGAAGAATACTGGGGATTGAATTTGACCCGGCAGAGGTTTTTGAAGGTATGAATAAGCAGATAGATTTAAAAATAACCTGGGATAATGAGCAGGTTCCGGCTGTATACGCTCCGGTTGCTGATATACTTGGCTATGCATTTGGTAAAAGATCAATGCGGGGATTAATGGCAGGTGTAAATTTTGCCAACCAGGCATATTTTTATTACCCAATGCCATTTGATAATACAGCAAAGGTAGAACTTGTATACAGGGGTTTGCAAAATGCTCAACCTTTAAAAATTTCATCAAAAGTATACTATACCAATGAGCAAAGAAATAAAAATACAGAAGGCAAATTTTACGCTTTATGGAAAAGAGAAGAACCCGCGCTTGGCAAGCCTTACGTATTCTTAGAAGGCAATGGCAGAGGGCATTACGCAGGTACGGTTTTGCATAGCCAGGCTACTGATTTTATTACATTCACTGAGTTTTTTGAAGGCGACGATCTCACCATTATTGATGGTGAAATGACGGCGCACGGCACAGGTTCTGAAGATTATTTCAATGGCGGATGGTATGCGCAGCCGGGCGGTTGGGTAGAAAGATTAGGCGTACATTTATCAGGCTGCCTCGATTATTCTTTGCCGCTAAGTCGCACGGGCGGATACAGATTCTTTGTAAGCGATAAAATGCCTTTCAATAAAAGTATTTATCATAGCATGGAGCATGGTCCCGAAAATAATAACAGACCGGTAGATTATATTTCCGTAGCCATGTATTATGCCGACGCGCCCATCTCGAAAGGCATGACTCCAAACAACGATTTTACAAAAGTATTTGTTCCCGATACTTACACCTTTTACTCAAGGTTGATGGATCATCTTACTTACAGCAAAGATATTGCGCTAAAACACGGCGGTTCAGAATTTGATGGTAAAGATGGTTTGATGAAAATAGATGTAGCAGATGTACCGGTAGGAAAATACAAGGCATATATACACACCACAACAGATACGCCCGACGCGATGCAGGTAGGCATTAAGCAAAAGAATGGTAACATTACATGGACGAATATTGCAAATGTAAAAGGCAGAACCGATGTATTTGTAGGCAATGCCGAAGTGATAGATACCAAAGAGCCTGTAGAAGTTTATTTCAAATCAAATAAAAATAATAAGCTTATTTTTGAACGCGTATCATTAAAAAAATAAATCATGATAACAAGGATAATATTTTTTCTCACATGTATATTTTGTATTGCGTCCTGCACGGTAAAAAACATAGGAGACAATGGCATTGATCTTAAAGACAGTATTTTTACCAGGAACGGTTATACGCTGCACTTTACCAACAATTCGGCAGACTTTGCAGATTCTACAAAAAGAAAGTTTATTAATACGTTTTTTGAAGTATACCCCAAATTGGCAAATGACTTTAATCCTAATGCGCAAAAGACGGTTTATTTTAAAGTAGATACTTCATTTGTACAATATCCGGCAGCGGCGTTTGGAGGTGGCAGAATAAGCTATAGTGCCGCCTGGTTTAAAAAGCATCCGCAAGATACAGATGTGGTTACGCATGAGGTAATGCACGTAATTCAAAATTACGGAAATACCAATGGCCCGTGGTGGGTTACAGAAGGTATTGCAGATTATGTGAGGCACAAGTATGGTGTAAATAATCAGGCGGGTGGCTGGTACTTAACACCTTTTAATGCGTCGCAGAAATACGACAATGGGTATAGGATTACAGCAAGATTTTTTTTGTGGCTGGAAAATAAAATAAAGCCCGGCATCGTAAAGACCTTAGATGAAAAAATGCGTGCACATGCTTACAGCGATGACCTGTGGAAAGACATTACCGGTAAAACAGTTGCAGAGCTTTGGCAGCAATATAGTTCACATCCGTCCATATAGTTGAATGCTGATGCAATATAAAAAAATAGTGAAAACAGTATTATACATAGTTGTAGTACTGTTTTTTATTTCTCTTATTGTTGATTTATCGGATGTTTTATCCAATAAAACATATAAGCGCAATCCTGAACATCCTTTTGCTACGCACGAAGATGAGATGTATCTGCAACTTCTCAATAACACGGAACCCGATTGGCAACGACTGCGGCCTACATTGAATTTTATAAAAAACGAGTATGATGTAGCTGACTTTAAGCTTGTAAATCTTATCAGGATTTTATATGCATTTGAAACAAAAATTCCCGATGATATAAAAAAAGAAGTGGATGAAACATTGCTGAATTTCAGGTATTGGATGGATGAGCCCGGTAAAAATTCAATGTGCTACTGGAGCGAGAATCACCAGATACTTTTTTCCTCCGCGGAGTTTCTTATAGGAAAACGATATAACAATAAACTATTCGGAAATAGTGGAATGACAGGAGCACAACATGCACAGAAAGCAAGAAAACGAATACTCGATTGGCTGGAAATGCGATGGCTGCATGGTTTTACAGAATTTTACTCCGGTACATACTACATTGAAGATATCGCCGGGTTGCTCAATCTTATTGATTATGCAAATGATGAAGAAGTGGTAATTAAATCCAGCATAGTGCTTGATCTTATTTTTTATGATGTGAGTACACAGATCAATAAAGGATACTTTACAACCGTAAGCGGAAGAGCCTATAAAAATAACAGAACCGGGTTTGATAACGATTTAGGAGGCGTGGTAAGCGCGTTTGCAGACAGTATCAGCATTCGCCATGGTTTGTTGAATGGCTTGTATGCTACTAAATATAAACTTCCTGAAGTTTTAAAAGAGATTGCAGCAGATACCGCAAATGTTATTATCAAACAAAAGCACGGCCTGGCTTTACAAAAATTAAAGACTTCCGTATACAATGGGACTGATGAAAAAAGTATGATGATGCAATGGGGCATGGAGGCTTTCGTAAATCCTGAAACCGTTAGAAATACAATGTATACCGTAAGGAAGAACAAGATGTTTTCCAACGATTTTTTAAAAGACTTGAAGCTGCTTGATTTTGCAATTATAAGATGGTTACGTCTTGAACCGGTGATTGTAAAAATCATAAACATACCGCAGCAGGGTAAAGCTATTCAGGAAGCCAACACCTATACCTACAAAACAAAAAATTATTCCCTCTATAGTGTACAAAATTATTTTCCCGGCAGTTATGCCGACCAGCATCATGTGGCAGGAATGAATATTGGCAATAGTTTCAGTGTTTTTCATACACATCCCGCAAGAGAAAAAAATGTTGCCGCGCATTCACCCGATTATTGGGTAGGATACGGAAGACTGCCGCATGTGGCGCAGGATGAAAATATAAGTCTTTCTATATACACCATTCCTCAAAAGAAAAATATACTCGAAAAAGAATTATTGCATTATACCTATGCTTATTTTCCCGAGAGAAATTTCGATAGTGTTTACATTTATAAAAATTTTGCTTTTGGTAAAAAAGAAAATACGTATTGCGCGTTGATAGCAAATAATGAAGTAAGCTTTAAAGATACAGATAAAGAAGAGTTGGTGCAGGAAGGAAACAATACCTTCTGGATCATAGAAGCCGGAAGCTTACAAACTGATGGATCTTTTAATGCGTTTTATCAAAGAATCCTGACCAATGAAATTGCTTTTAATGAGAATAATAATCAGTTGCAGTATACATCAAAGGGCCGGAAATATGTGTTATCTTACAAAGGACAGTTTATTGTTGATGGGAAATTTATAGATACGGAATATCCACGTTTTAGCCAGGCTTATTCATCTTACAATAATGGACTGCTCACCATTCAGCACAACAATAAAACTCTGCAGATAAATTTTAATAAGCTTCTGAGAAAAGAACAACCCTGAGATAAGTTCTTTTACCTAATACAAATTAAATGCAATAGGCGCCAGTGTTCTTGTGCCGCCGGGTCCTGAAGCTTTTATTTCGTCAATGGTAATGGTTGTGCCGGGTCTGGCTCTTTCTATCAGTGATGCAGCAGGTGCAAATGAATTGCCTGATACAGCTCTGTACATAAATTCAGGAAAGCCTGCTCCGTTAAACGTAATGGTGTAGCCGGTTACATTAAAGCGTACGCCTTCAAAAATAAAGTTTTCCAACTCTGCACGCACACCACTTTGCGCTTTAAAATCACTTACACGCATTCTGCCTCCTTTGCTTGCACCCACCATTGCAATCGGTGGCGGTACAGACCTTACGCGTACTTGTTCCTCAATAGTAGTTTTACCGTCAGATATGGTCATGGTTGCATTGCCTGCGCGTGTTACTCTTACTAAAAATTTACCATTGCCTTGCGGAGTTACCGTACCGTTGTTGATAGATACACGAAGTTTATCGGCGCTGCTGCCGCTGCCTCCACCTATGGAAACAGGGTTGTCCAGCCCGATATATAAAACTTTTACAGCATCAAAGCTTACATTCAATCCGGTGGGAGAGCCTACTACGTAAGTGATATTTTTGGTGAGTGTAGAGGTAGTGCCGTCGGGCTTCACAAAAGATACATTCACACGGCGGGTATACGTACCGGGGCTTCCCGCTACGGTTTTGTATTCTGCAAGTCCGTCGGCATTAAGCGGAACATGCGCGCCGTCAATAGTTACGTTGGGTCTGGCATCTTTACTGAAAGCGCCAATACCCGCGGTGATAGAAAACTCTTGCCCGGGAAGCAGGTACTGTGCATTGGCTACTGCCAACGCCTGAAACTGGTCGTAAATAACCTGTACCTGACCAATCCTGTTATGACAATATTCCACTACCTGTGCTTCTGAGTTTTTTATATCGTTTTGAAATTTGGTAAGAATAGTAGTAGCCGCAATAGTCGGCGTCATTCTAAAATAGGCGGCCTCCCAGGTGTTGTTGCTTTTATCCTGAACCTCTGGCATAGATAAATCAATAGGCAGCGAGTTTTCAAATGCGGACTGGATATCAGGATGAATAGCCAGCAAACTTGCTTTATATTCTTTTAATTTATTGAATAACTCCTTACCGTATTTTTCTTCAACCAGTAATCTTGTTGGTACATCTGTATTTCCTTCTTCATATTCTCCGGTTTCCTTATCTAAGTTAGATTCGCCAATGATTCTGTTCTTCAGATTTTCGATAGAGGCAACCATATCAGACGAAAGTTCTCTTGCCTGTTGCGCTTTGGGTTCCCACACCTGAGCCAGTTCGCGTGATTTGGGGTCGTTTAATTTTTCTTTTAATGAAGTAAATATAGTTTCATTTTTCTTGTCAACGGTAGCGTTAGAATTGAGTAAACTTTGATTGATGGTTTTATAGGAGTTCAGTATTTCAGACGATACATTCAGCGCCAGCAATGCTGTAAGCACCAAATACATCAGGTTAATCATTTTCTGCCGCAGCTCACGAGGTAAAGCCATAGTTCAATACGTTTATTTTAGGTTACTTTTTTCGGAACAATGTTGTTTAATTACTGGTTTTGCCTTGCATGGCCGTAATCATACCGCCGTAAATCTGGTTGAGCTTAGCCAGATTGGTAGCCAGTGCGGCCATTTCTCCTTGGGTTTTTTGCGCATCTTCGGCACTGTCGGCTATGGCAGATGAAGCTTCCGAAAGTTTTCCGTAAAAAGTATTCAGGTTATCGAGCGATGCTGTGGCTTCCTGCATCTTTTGCGCATATGCATCTGTATTGACTATGCTGCCTGATGCGGTGCTTAATTTATGAAGTGTAGTTTCCAACGATTTGAAACCATCGCTTAGCTTTTGTATAGATTCCGGTGTAATATCGGTGTTTTGAAAAAGCCTGTCCATCTGTCCTTGCGGGCCATAGACAGTTCCGCCTGTAGCAGCCGCACCTGTATAACTGGCGGAGGTAACAGCGCTTCCACCGGTGCCGGCTATTATTACCCCGGATCCGTTTCCGTCATCAGTAGCATTGCCCAGTTCGTCTACTTTTTTAGGCGGAAAGAATGCGTATCTTATAGCAAATGTAAGAAATACAAAGGCTTCCGTGTATAAGCCTACTTCTAACCAGGTATTCGGGTTCCCGATGGGCGATTTGTGCGTAATCTTAAAGAGCGCTCCTAAAAGTACGGGTACAGCAGCTAATGAATATAGAACTTCTAAAATTCTGTCAATAGGTCTTAGTTTCTCTCCGGCCATAAAATGTTTCAAATATTAGTTTAATTACAGATGTATTAACGTGAAATTATTTTAATTATTTTATTTTCTTTCACAAATAATAAAATATCTGTTTTTTATTTCATGCAGTTGCCTGCTTTTGCGTTATGGTTTTATCAGCTAATTGTTTTTTATTTGAATAGTATAGTGTATCTTTACACTTTATAACCATTAATTCCTTTCTTATGAAACGATTTCTAAAACCCGAACATCCGGGTTCCATTCTTAGAGAACTGTATATTGAACCTTTGGGCGTCTCAAACGTTGAATTGTCGAAACAACTCGGGGTCTCAAGAGTAACAGTTAACAGACTACTTAATGCAAAACAAGGTATTACTGCCGAGATGGCCGTCAGGCTTTCTAAAGCTTTGAACACTACTACAGTATTTTGGCTTAACCTACAGCGAAATTATGATATTTGGGAGGTCGAACATAATATGGAAATAAATGTTGAAGCCTTTGCATTATGATTAAAAGTATTACTCACAAAGGACTAAAAGCATTATGGACGAAAGGTGATGCATCGAAACTACCTGCCAATCAGATTCGCAAAATAAAGCTTATTTTAGACGTGTTAGACGCTATTGAAGAAGTTGGCGACATGAATTTTACCGGAGCGAATTTACACGCTTTAAAAGGCGAATTAAAAGGAAAATGGGCTGTTACTGTAAAAGCTAATTGGCGCATTATTTTTGAATTTAATAATGGGGACGTGTATTTAGTCGATTATATCGACTATCATTGAGTTAATTAATAATTACTTTTGTGCTTAATATTAATGATTGATTATTATGGATAATGATATAACATTTGAGATATTTGGAAAGCGGATGCGTCAAATAAGAGATGCTAGGAAAATAAAACAAGTAGATGTATGCAATAGCCTGGGTGTTGCCAAAGCTGCAATTATTAGAATTGAGCAAGGTGCCTCAATGGACGTTTTTTTGCTTATCTAAACTATTTTAAAAACGTTCATAACATCTTTATTCCTGATCTATTCCGCTCTTCGAGGTGTTCCGCAGGGCATGTCGAAGCATAGATAAAACAGATTGCAAATCTGTTTTATAACTATTAAATTTGTGTATGAAAGAATGTATTGCCGGAGACGATAGAATACAGCTACGAAGGGAGGATGCTTCGCAGAACGAGGGGTGTAATAGAACTTACAACACAATGACAAGATATAATATCTTTGCTTATCTGCTCTTCGAGATGCCCTACGGAACATCTCGAAGAGCGAGCAAATGTTGACAAAGTAAATAGTAGACAGAAGAGAATTATTGTTGCTTTTTTATTCATTTTATTTTTTATTATTTAATAACTTTTTTGCTCTTTCGGGTAATTCTTTATAACCCAGAGGAGGCATATTTTTATATTCTTCCGCCGTTGCTTTGACAGGTAATACAGTACTAAAATATGGATGATTAGGAGGACAGGCAATATATAATCTGCCGTCGTCTAGTTCGAGGTGTTTAAACTTTTTATAGGATGAATAATCATTCAAATACGACTTGCCCTTAAAAAAGTACTCTACATATAGATGTGGTCCATAACGCCCTCCAGGGCGAAAAGAGTTTTTGGTAAGAGGTTCCGATATAATATAATGAACTTCTTGCTTAGCGAGTTTCTTGCTTACCTCTACCGTAAAAACCTTTCTGAAAAGAACTAAATAGAAAAAGACGTAGCTATTTACTAAAAGGAAAATAACCCAAAATAAATTCGGCCAATTAATATACTTTCTCCAATTCATGCTTTTATTTTTAACGTGAAATTTTTTATTTTCCTGTTTTGGGGAGCATTATACTTGGATTCTATATTACAGCAAAAAAACTGTATCAATACCTTAGATGTCTTACTGTAAGTCCGTTGTTGATCAATTGCTTTAAAGATTCAATGCCTATTTTCAGGTGTGTTTCCACATAATTTTTTGTGATCAGCTTGTCGCTTTTGGCGGTTTTTACTCCTTCAGGTATCATAGGCTGGTCGCTTACTAATAAAAGCGCGCCGGTAGGTATCTGGTTGTAAAATCCAACAGTAAAAATAGTGGCGGTTTCCATGTCTACAGCGTAGGCTCTTATCTTTACCAGGTACTTTTTAAAATCAGCGTCATGTTCCCAAACTCTTCGGTTGGTAGTATACACTGTGCCGGTCCAATAGTCAACTTTAAAATCCCGTATGGTGGTGGATATAGCTTTCTGCAAAGCAAACGCAGGCAATGCCGGCACTTCCGGCGGAAAGTAATCATTAGAAGTACCTTCGCCGCGTATGGCGGCAATAGGCAATATCAGGTCGCCCAGTTTATTTCGCTTTTTTAGTCCGCCGCATTTGCCCAGAAATAAAGCGGCCTTTGGCTGTATGGCCGACAAAAGGTCCATGATGGTGGCGGCGCCCGGGCTGCCCATTCCAAAATTTATGATAGTAATATCTTCGGCCGTAGCACAGGTAAAAGGACGGTCCCGGCCCACAACATGTACATTGTGCCATTTTGCAAACATGTCTACATAATTGCCAAAATTGGTAAGCAAAATATATGCACCAAAATTCTTTAGCTTCAGGCCGGTATATCTTTCCAGCCAGTCGGTAACAATTTCATTTCTTGTATCCATAACACCTTTTTATTTATGCTAATATCGTATTTTTATACCGATTTTAAATATTCCGATGATAGTAATTGATTTTCCCAAACCCTCATTCAAAACAAAAGAAGAAAATTCTCAAAGATATATTTGGGATGCCCTCCGAAAAAAATGGCTTCTGCTCACTCCCGAAGAATGGGTAAGGCAGAACTTTATTGCTTATATGATACAGGTTAAGCAATATCCTTGTGAAATGATAGCTGTGGAAAAAGCAGTGCAGATAGCAGAGCTTAAAAAAAGATTTGATATTGTTGTATTTAAAGAAATGAAACCCTGGATGATTGTAGAATGTAAAGAAATTGACGTAGCTTTAAACAGTAGCGCCTTTGAGCAATTATCAAGGTATAACATGTCTTTGTCGGGCAGTTATCTTGTTATTACCAACGGAAATTACACCAAAGGATGGTATGTAAAAGAAGGATCTTTTAAAGAAATAAAACATTTGCCCGAATGGGATGAGTAGCTGAAAAAAATATCGGTAACAATTGTTTGCTTTATAAAGTTTGATTATGTTTGTGTATTAAAAAATTTTTTGTTCGAAATGAAGTTTATGAGAAGTAATTGGTGGAAAATACTTGCGTTTATTTTAATGATGTGGGTATGCACGATGGGCTTTTTGGTAGATATACCCAATCTTGACGGAAGGCTGCAGGAATCTATCAGGAATTTATTTTTTCATGTACCCATGTGGATCGGAATGATGGTGTTATTGACCATCTCAGTACTATATGCCATTAAATATTTAAACAGTCAGAAACCTGAAGACGATATTATTTCTTTGGAATTTGCTAAGGTTGGATTACTATACAGTTTTCTTGGATTATTTACAGGAATGATATGGGCTAATTATCAATGGGGAGCGCCTTGGAGCGGCGATCCTAAACAGATAGGCACCGCAATTGCCATACTGATATATTGCGCTTATTTCGTTGTTCGCGGTTCTATGACCGATATGGATAAAAGCGCTAAGGTAAGTGCTGTATACAATATTTTTGCTTACTGTATGCTGTTTCCCACTATCTGGATATTGCCGCGCTTTGCAGAAAGCCTGCATCCGGGCGGGCAGGGCAGTGAAGGTAATCCCGCCCTCAATCCTAATGACACTACAGATAGCATGAAGTGGGTAATGATACCGGCTTTTATAGGCTGGACGCTGATAGGCATTTGGGCGGCAACCCTTAAGATAAGATTGCAATTGTGGTACGAGAAAAAAATGAATAAATAAAATCTATTAAAATGAATTGGATAAAAAGAATATATAGTGTACTGCTTTTATTGTGTGTGAGCATAGAGTCTTTTGCACAGGAAACCACAGCTGCGCAGCAAACCGACTTTATGAACAGTAATGGAAAAATATTTGTGGTATTGGCAGTGGTGGTACTGATAGTATTGGGATTGTTCGCTTACCTGTATGCATTAGACAGAAGAATAACCAGGCTGGAAAAAGAAGAAAAATAACGGAGACACTGAGGCTGTCTAAAAAAAGTCTTATAACCTTGCGGGGCACCCGGCGTTAAGGAATAATGCCTTTTTAAATAGCTTCTTTTATTATAATTAAACAACAAGTCATGTCAAACCAAATCAGTTTTTTCGAAAATGTCAATAGAAGCTTTGACAAAGCTGCGGCACTTACCGATATTGACAAAGGTCTGCTGGAGCAGATCAAGGCCTGTAATTCTGTTTTACGCGTGAGATTTCCGTTGAAAAAAGACAATGGGGAAATTGAAGTTATCGAAGCGTATCGTGTGCAGCATTCACATCACAAAACACCCTGTAAAGGCGGTATTCGTTATGCCGACAATGTGAACCAGGATGAAGTAATGGCTCTTGCCGCATTGATGACATACAAATGCGCTATTGTAAGCGTACCCTTTGGAGGAGCTAAGGGGGGTATTAAAATAAATACCAAAAATTATAGCGAATTTGAACTGCAAAAAATTACACGCCGATATACTACAGAACTGGCTAAGAAAAATTTTATAGGTCCCGGCATAGACGTTCCGGCTCCTGATTATGGCACCAGCGCCCGCGAGATGGCTTGGATAGTAGATACCTATTCTTCATTGCACCCCGAAATGATAGACGCTGCGGCCTGTGTTACCGGTAAGCCAGTTTCGCAGGGCGGTGTTAATGGTAGAAAAGAAGCTACCGGCTTAGGCGTTTTCTTTGGCGTAAGAGAAGTATGCAATATCGCCAAAGTAATGGATAAAGTAGGTTTGCCACTAGGTATTGAAGGCAAAAAAGTAATAGTGCAGGGATTAGGAAATGTAGGATTTTATGTAGCTAAATTTTTCAGGCAGGGTGGAGCAAAAGTTATCTGCATTGCTGAAAGAGAAGGCGCTATTTATAATGAAGAGGGTTTAAACGAAGAAGAAGTTTTTCATCACAGAAATGCAACCGGCAGCGTAAAAGATTTCCCGGGTTCGGCATTTATAGAAAATTCAGCCGAAGCATTAGAGCTCGAATGCGATATACTGATCCCGGCGGCTTTGGAAAGTGTTATTCATGAAGGCAATGCCGACAGGATTAAAGCTAAAATAATAGGTGAAGCCGCCAATGGCCCGCTTACCCCCGAAGCAGATGAATTATTTATTAAAAAAGGAATTGTAGTGATTCCTGATATGTACCTCAATGCCGGAGGTGTTACGGTTTCTTATTTTGAGTGGCTCAAAAACCTTAACCATGTGCGCTATGGCAGAATGGAAAAACGTTTTGACGAAAGATTAAATAAACGCTTATTAGACCAGTTGGAGGCGCTTACCGGTAAAGAAGTTTCTTTACAGGAAAGAAATTTAATTCAGCATGGTGCCGATGAAATAGACCTGGTACACAGTGGCCTGGAAGAAACTATGATCAATGCTACGCAGGAAATATTCAGCGTGTGGGATTCTCATCCGGAAGTGCCGGATATGCGCACCGCCGCTTATTTGGTAGCGATTAAAAAAGTGGCCAAATCCTACGAAGAACTGGGCATTTTCCCGTAAGAAAAATACATATTCTAAATAAAAAAACAAAAAGCCGTAGAAATTTTCGCGGCTTTTTTGTAAGCTATAGTAATGCAACACCATCACATTGTAAAAAACAAAAAAGCACCCTATTAGGGATGCCTTTAGCAATTGGTATTGGTTGTTTTGCTTTATGCTTGTTGTGTAAACTGTACTTCGGCATGTATTTTCACATCGTCACTCACCATTACGCCACCGGCTTCCAAAGCTGCGTTCCAGTTCAGTCCAAAATCTTTACGATTGATTTTTCCTTCTAAGGAAAATCCGGCTTTATTATTTCCCCAGGGATCTTTATTGATGCCGCCAAACTCTACATCCAGCTTTACTTCTTTAGTTACATCCTTAATGGTCAGATCTCCGGTAAGTGTATATTGCTGCCCGCCAATTTTATTTAAAGATTTGCTTACGAATTTTATTTCAGGATATTTTTCTACATCAAAGAAATCAGCGCTTTTTAAATGATTGTCTCTGTCTGTACTGTTGGTATTGATAGAAGCCGCGTCAATCGTTGTAGTAATGTTTGCCGCCGTTACGTCTTCGCCATCTACTTCTATTGAAAACTTTTCGAAACTACCTTTTACGTTGGTAATCATCATGTGTCTTACTTTAAATTCAATTTCGCTGTGCGCGGGGTCTAATGTCCATGTGTTTGTTGCCATTGTATGATTTTTTTGTTTTTAATTTTTAATTTGATACTGCAAAGATAATGGCACAGGAAAGCCTGAAAATTGATGTATGATAAGAAATAAAAAATGCGCAGAGTTTTGTGTGTCTGCGCATTTCATCTTTTGTGTAATCCTGGTTTATATTTTTGCCAGTTCAGGATTTTCTTTCAGTTTCACTTCCCATTGCCAGGCTGTGTGCATCATATCATTAAGCCCGTATTTAATTTCCCATTTAAGGTTATCTACGGCGTGCTTATTGTTGGCATATATGGCTACAATGTCTCCGGGTCTGCGCGGTCCTATAGAGTAGTTGAGTTTTTCGCCGCTTACATCTTCAAAAGCTTTGATTACTTCTAATACGGTGTATCCGTTCCCAGTGCCTAAATTGAATACTTCGCAGCGGGTGTCATTTTTGCCTTGTTGTAAAAACTGCAATGCCAGCGTATGGGCATGCGCAATGTCTACCACATGAATATAATCTCTCAATGCGCTTCCGTCTCTGGTATCATAATCGTTTCCGTGTACTTTCATCTCGGGCAGTTTGCCTATAGCAGTTTGTGTAATGGCGGGCACAAGATTCATAGGCCGTCCTAAAGGCAACTCTCCAATTTCGATAGACGGATGCGCGCCTACCGGATTGAAATAGCGCAGCAATATTGTATTGGTATTGTTTACCTTTGAAAAGTCTTCTATTATCTGCTCTGCCATTTGCTTGGTAGCTCCATAAGGAGATTCTGCTTTCTTTACCGGGGATTGTTCTGTAACCGGTATTTCATCCGGACTTCCATAAACGGTGCAGGAAGAAGAAAATACAAAATTAGGTATACCGAATTCTTTTACACATTTTAAAATATTAATCACACCAAATAAATTGTTCTCGTAATACTCCAGTGGTTTTTCGGTAGATTCGCCTACGGCTTTGTAGGCTGCAAAATGTATTACTCCGTCAATGTCTCTGTTTTCCTGAAATACGGCATGTGTATCTTCAAATTTTTTCAAGTCTACCTTATAGTTTTTGATAGGTCTTCCTGTAATTCTTTCCACACCTTCCAGTAGTTTGGTGCTGGATTTTGAATTGTCGTCAATAGAAATTACCTCAAAACCATTTTCAATCAGATCCACGATAGTGTGCGAACCAATATAGCCGCATCCACCGGTTACAAGTATTTTTGCCATTGTATTTTTAAGTTTTTTACTGTACGAAGTTATTCAAAAAAACGCATCAATAAAATAATATACGCAAACGATTTACTTTTTTATCGCTCAGTCAAACACAACTTTTTAAAAAAAGCATAGTTGCGTATCTTTAGCTTTTAAAACGATTTATTGTTTATTAATTACTTATGCAACTATGAAAATATTTGAGCATTTTAACCTGAAGAGAGAGCTGGAAAATTACGATACCATATATGCGAATGTATCGGTAGGCGTACCTTTCAGAGGTACTAATTTGTGGATTTTATTTTTTGCCATCATCATTGCCTCTATTGGATTAAATTTGAATTCTACTGCGGTGATTATAGGAGCCATGCTTATCTCTCCCTTAATGGGTCCCATCATGGGTTTGGGGTTATCTGTAGCCATTAATGACATTGATTTGCTGAAAAAATCTTTTCATAATTATATAGTGGCAGTAGGTATTGGTTTGCTGGGGTCTACTTTATATTTTATAATTACGCCTATTGACGAAGCGCATTCAGAATTACTGGCAAGAACATCGCCCACGCTTTACGATGTACTGATAGCGCTGTTTGGCGGGCTTGCAGGCATTGTGGCCACTTCCAGTAAGTTAAAAGGGAATGTAATACCCGGGGTAGCCATTGCTACAGCATTAATGCCACCACTCTGTACCGCGGGATATGGACTGGCTACGTTGCAATGGAATTTTTTCTTTGGAGCATTGTACCTGTTTTTTATCAATACGGTGTTTATAGGTTTTTCTACGCTGCTTATAGCAAGACTCATAAGATTTCCGTTAAAGCAATGGCAGGATAAAGCTAAAGAGATAAGAGCCAACAGGATAGTTTGGATCATTGTGATTTTAACGGTCATACCAAGCGTTTATTTTGCTTATGATATTGTGCAACAAACACGTTACGCTGAAAAAGTAGATGTATTTATACAAAACGAAGCACAGTTTCCTAATGACTATTTACTAAAAAAAGAGGTGAATGCCAATAAGCGAGAGGTTACTTTAACTTATGGAGGTGAGTTGATCTTACAGGAAAAAATCGACTCCGTAGCTGCGTTGCTGCCCAAATATGGATTGTCTGATACTAAACTGAATATACAGCAAGGATTTGCCTATCTGGCCGAAAATAAAAATAATAATACCGACGAAGTAAATACTGCTTTGAATAACCAAATGCTGGAATTGCAAACGATCAAGGCTAAATACGATAGTGTGGTACGCATACACGAAAGAACCGGCCAAATGCTGAAAGAATTAAAGGTTCAGTATCCGCAGGTTCGTTCATTAGCGTTTGAAAGAATCGTTTATTTTACAGACAGCACACAACATCAAGGCTGGTTATCTGTAATCAGGTCTGCCAATACCATTGCCAATGCTGATAGGAATAAAATTGAAGCCTGGATTAAAACACGCACGCAGGAAGACTCTGTACGATTTATTTACGAAAGATAATCCGGCACCTGATTCTTACAGGAAAAAATGAATAATGGAATAGAATAAAGCGCCCATCAACGCGCTGATAGGAATAGTTAATACCCATGCCCATACAAGGCTTACGGTAACTCCCCAGCGTACCGCCGACAACCGTTTAGTAGCGCCAACACCAATAATGGAACCTGTGATAGTGTGCGTGGTACTTACCGGGATTTTTAGCATCTCGGTCATAAATAAGGTAATGGCGCCGGCTGTTTCGGCAGCCACACCTTCAAAAGGTGTAACCTTCGTGATTTTAGTACCCATGGTTTTAATGATTTTCCAGCCGCCGCTAAGCGTGCCTAATGCAATCATGGTATAACAGGCCAGCGGCACCCAGCTTACCATGCCGTCTAAACTGTATACAGTGGGGTTGAAAGCTACAAATGCGGCCATTATTATTCCCATTACTTTTTGAGAATCGTTTCCGCCATGTCCAATGCTGAATGCCGCTGATGAAACCAGCTGCATACGCTTGAACCATTTTTCCGCTTTATAATAGTTGAGAGAATTGAGAAATAAAGAAAATACAGCCATTACCACCACTATGAAAGTCAGTAAAAACCATTTAATATTGTGCCCGAACAATAATACTTTTAAGAAGTAGGGTTTGCTGCTGTTCATGAGCTTATCGGCGTTTTCAAGATTTTTTTTCTTTACCATGTAGGAAGACTTTGCATCGTCTACTTCCATTTTTTGATGGTGAGATAACGATTCCAGATCCATGCCCTGATATTTTGTCGAAACTTCTTTATGCTTTATTTCTGCCTGTACATATTCGGTTCTGTATTGTTCTACGCCGGTAGCAGGATTGTGCATTACGCTTATAAACAGCCATAGCATACCTACTATTACGGCAAGCGAAATAAGCTTTGGCCATATTGTTTTTCTAAATGAATTAAGAAACCAGACCGAAATAATAAAAGCCATTATCATACCCAGTAAAGGCGCCAGTATAATAAACAGCAGGGTAGGAAGTATTTTATCCATGCTTACAATTTCGGTAATGCCCAGCCCATCGCCTGTGTGGCTGATATAGGCATAGCAAACCGCGGCGCCTGCAAAGCCGCCTATCAGGGTATGCGAAGAGCTTGACGGGATACCAAACCACCAGGTAAGCAGGTTCCAGGAAATGGCTGCTACCAGCCCGGCTAATATTACATATAAGGTTACAAAATCTGACTTCACTATTTTTCCTACGGTTTCAGCCACACCATGATCAAAAATAAAATAAGCGGCAAAGTTGAAAAATGCGGCCCATAAAACAGCCTGAAAAGGTGTAAGTACTTTAGTGGAAACTACCGTAGCTATTGCGTTTGCGGCATCGTGGAAACCATTGATAAAGTCGAATATGAGGGCAAGAATTATTACAATAATCAGTAACGTAAGCATGTAATGAAATTATTTGAATAAATAATTAAATGGTAATTCAGAGAAAGATTAAGAATATTTAATGATGATGGATTCTATAACATTCGCCACATCTTCTAACTCATCTGTAGTTTTTTCCATCATCTGATAAATTTCTCTTTTCTTGATTACAATTTTGGCTTCCGTTTCTCTTTCAAATAATTCTTCAATACAATGATCGTATACATCATCGGCCTGGTTTTCAATGCTGTTGATTTTTACCAGCGATTCTGTAAGCGTTTTTAAATCTTTTTTATTTCTTAAAGCATATACAGCTTTTTTCACTTCTATGGTGCCTTCAACTATAAGATCTGTCAATTTCCTGATACCTTTATCTGTAAGGTCTACATTGTACAGATGCATTCTTTTAGACGAGGCGTAGATGCCGTCGCATATATCGTCTAATGCCGATGCCAGCGCGTGAATATCTTCTCTGTCGAAAGGTGTAATAAAATTGCGGCCAAGCTCGGTGAGTAAATGATGTGTTTCGTTATCGTTCTTATGCTCTAAATCTTCTATTTTAGAGAAAAGCGTTGTCCTGTGGTCGTAGTTTTCGGAGTACACCAGCTCTTTTATTACATTTCCCATTTCTTCAACTGTGTTGGCAGTTGACTCAAACAGGTCATAAAACATTGTATTTTGTGGTGTAAATAATCGTCCGATTGTATTAACAAATCCCATCTTTTTTAAATTTCGCACAAAAGTAAAATAAGTTAGGGTAAGCTAATTAGGTAATAAATAATTAATTTAAAATTAATATTAAAAAAGGCATTGTGGATAATATGTGTAAAATAGAGATGTTGTAAATAAATAAAGCAGGCACAAATTGTATTATGCCTGCTTTATTATAGGTGGAGCTGAGCGGGGTCGAACCGCTGTCCAAACATAGTCGCCATAAGTTTTCTACATGCTTATTTCTTTATTATTTGTCGGCAATAAGAAGGAAAAGAACAAACCTGGCCTATTGCTTAACCGGATAATCTTAAACGTTTGTCACGATATTCAAACGCAGCATCCTGTATTTGTTGAATGAGTCGGCGGAGGAGCGTGGTTACAGAAAAACCGGCTCAACTCGGCCCTAATGACTAACTAATCACTGATTAGGCAGCCATGGCATAATTGTTATTGCCATTTATAGTTTGAGTATTCATATTTAAGTGCTAATTACACAACGCACTGCATGCTTATACCTATAATTACTTATGCTGTCAAAACCAATACAGCCCCATAATATTTTTCAAAGAACCAAACAACAAAGATACGTTTTGTTGCAAACAATAACTACCCTTAGAACGCAAAATATAAAGTAAGTTTAATTTTTTTTACAAATGATTAAGAGTTGTATTTTATTGAAGGTGAGATTATTATATTAATTTAGTTGAAACCTTGTAAACTATTATATATGCTAAAAGAATTTTCTTACAATTTATCTGACAACGATGATATTCAGGAAGCCAAGAATATCAATAAAAAAAGAGAAGCTGAAATCACCAAAATTATTGAGGATAAGCTCTCTGCATTTAAAAATGCATTTGAAGAACAAAATGTTACTTATGAAATAAGATTTTTGCAGGGAGATGGCGAATTGGAAATATTCGGGCTGGAACCGGAAACCACATTGCTTTCTGATGTAGAGAATGCTGTGCAGGATATTCCTACGTTGATAAACACAGATGAATAAAAAATAGGAATGCTGTAAAAAAACATTCCTATTTGTTTGGTAAGCTCAGCGTTAAAAAACGTTCTAATGCTTCATCATGCCTACATAAATTTTGCCTTCGTCGGTCAAAGACTTGAAGCCGCTGGCAAAAAATGTATTGATAGTGCCGGCGCTAAGCTCTTTTGCTTCGGAAGTGGCTAAAACCTCAGAAGTGCCGCTCGCTTTGGCTTCTATGATTACGGAGGCGGCTTTTTTTACCCGCATGAATTCCACAGCCGATTTGTAATTTACGTCCTTAGCTATCGGTGTAGCTTCTCCTTTAATATAAAAGTCCATTTTAGCTACGTCAGGAACCATATTGGCAAACCTGATGCGCGCAGAATCCTGCGAAACGCTTACAATACTGTCTTTTAATACCACCAGATCCATCTTGCTTAAGGTATCTGCCAATACAAGAGAATAGTATTTTTTAGACTCAATTACTACATCTTTATTCAGCCATTCTTTTGTTCTGTCTTTATTGGTTACCTTTACTTTATAAGTGCCCGGTTGTGCATACACACGAGCTTTATACTCTTTATAATCCATTTCTACCGGCTGCCCGCCAATGAAAACCAGCAGGTCGGCAGTTTTTGCAGACGCGTTTATCATATTCAATAAGCCCGGAGTGGGTTGCTGGGGACCGTCAGACGTAGGAAGACAAGACGTAAATAAAATACCGGTAAGCAGCAGGAATATCCCTGCAGGAATCAATAGTTTTTTCATCGCAATCAAGTGTTTTTTTTAATTAAGAAATTGAATGTACTTTTCTATATACGCTGATTTTGAGCTGAACGATACAGTCAGGATAAAATTTATTGCTGCCAATAGTTGTTTTATACGGTTCCAAATACTTTACCGTTGAAGGTGTGTGTACAACAATTACAAAATGGTTTCATATCACTTGCCTGAAGCTCCGGATCAGATAGCTGCAATATGTTATTTTCATCAACATATAAACCTGAGAAATAGGTAGCTTCTCCAACTCTAACAAATTTTTTTTTATCATCTTTATTTAGCGCTACCATCCAAAAAATAGGTTCAGTTTTATCTAACCTTGACTTGGCTTCACTAAAAACTTCATTCCAATGTGAACCGACTTTCGATAATAAAAATCTAAACAGTGGCGTATAATCCAATCCTCGTTCTTTTTTGCCAAACATTGTTCCTTTAGTTTGTTCTACTGTAGCTCTTTTTTTATTTCTGGAATGTTTAAAATCTCCACCAAAATGATGATGAACGCCCGCTGCTTTAGTATTAACCTTCCTGTAAAGTTTGGATTTCTGTTTATCCATTTTGGTATATTTAATTTTTCCAAATTAGCTTCAATATCTTCTATTTCAATATCTTTAATTCGATCAATAAACGAACGATCTAAAATAAATTTTCCAGTTTTATCAATAAAATTTTTTACCAATCTATGGACCTGTAAGAACCGTTCTATGGATTTTTCAAAGGAACCAAACGAAGATTCGAATCGTTTTACTAAAATACGACGCATAAAATCGTATAAGTTTTTCTGCTGGTTGTATTGTCGATTTCCAAATTCATCAAGTTTATCACTTAATATTTTTTCATAACTGAACGGCTGATAAATGGCACCCGTAAAAACACCATTCTCGGCAAAATATTTACTGATGATATTGTCATAGAATTCATCTTGCTCCGTATCTAAATAAAAAAAAATTTCTTCAGGATCTTTCACTTTCGACAAATCGCCTACTTCTTTTGCGTAAATATAATCTTGTTTTAAATCCAAACGATTTCGGCGGATTACTACTGGACTTATGATACGTTTGATATCGTTTGAAAGTCTTTGGGTTTGAATTTTTACCTTCTTAATATCAATTGGGAGATTTTCGTCTATTATTGTAGTATAAATATTTTCTGCCTGCTTTCTTTTTTTATCATCTGCAGAATTCCAATTTTTAAAAATAACAGATAATTGTTTGTATTCATAGTTTAAACGACTGAATTTACCTGCCAGATTATCCTCTAAAGAGATAGTTGATTTTCCAGGAACAATAAACAGCTTTAATAAAGAAAAAATGTCAGCTGGAGAATTGTTAAATGGAGTTGCTGATAAAAGAATTACTTTTTTACCACGACAAATCATAGATAAAGCTTCATAATCAGAAGTATCCTGATTACGAAAATAATGGGCTTCATCTACTATCACTACTTCAAAATCTCTTCCTTCAATGTTATCTGCTATTCTATCAATTATTCCACGACTGTATACCTGCCAGTTGTGTAATCCAAACTTTTCTAAATATTCCCACCAACCACTGTCTTTTTTTTCGGCATCTCCCATTAATCCGGGAGGACAAATAATGATACCCCGTTTATTCATCTGTCGAGCAATCATTGAAGCAATAACCGATTTTCCTAAACCTACCACATCGGCAATAATACAACCATTATGTTCTTTAATCATTTGTATCGCTTGATTCACAGCATCTGACTGGTAACTGAATTTTTTAAGCTCTATCTTATCCAATAGCGCATCTAAATCCACTTCTTCATTTTCCTGGTTTTGTAGATCGAGGTAAGTTTTTATAACTAAGCAATAGGCTTCAAAAGGTGTTATTGTAGCAACTTGTGTTTTATTTTTGATAAAATCAATCAATATTTTGCGATTATCTAAATGCTCAGTAATTGGAGTTGCCCGCTCCCATAATTCATCAAAATACTGAACTGCATCTGCATAACCATAATCTTTAATTTCTACATTAAATTCTTCTTGATTATGAAGTCCCGAACGTGTTAAATTACTACTTCCTGTTATAAATTGTCCGGGCATACCTTGTTTTTCTGCCTGATCTTCATTTAGATGGAAGAGATATAATTTTGCGTGATTGGGATTTTCTGTTTTACGAATTTCCAATCTGTTTTCTTCAATCATTTGTACAAAAAATCCCACTTGATTATAAAATTCTTCGGTATCCATTGCTTCATTATTCAATGCAAATCCCAACGAAATAAGATAATTTTGAAACACCTCATCATTTGAGAATTCTTCATCCAATTTTTCAGCATATTCGATAATGCTTCCCGCGTGTTGAAATACTTGCAAACCGACCAGTATTTTCAATTTTTGTTCAGGCTTTTTCTGCAAACTTTGATAAATCTCCGCCCAACCGTTGAAGTAAAAAAATCCTACTAAGAATTTAAGCTCATCACTAATAGAAATCAAAGTATTAAGTCTTCCTTTTAGTGTCTTTTGTTGTTTGTTATTGGTAATAAAATTATTCGACATTGTATTTAGTGATAAAGTAATTGATATATTGTTTTAAATACGTCCCTAAATAATAAGGCAAATTCATTAACAAGTAAGGTTTCCCTTCTGGTGTAACGGTTTCTTCAATGTTGAATTTTCCCCCATACATTCTGACTGCGAATGGATGAGGAGCTTTATTTACAAATTGATGTAAGGATTTCAAACTTCCCGTTTTCCCCGATTTGATTTCAACAGGAATCAGAAATTTCCCGTGGGCAATGACCAAATCCACCTCTGCTGATGATTGCGTTTTGTCTCGAACCCAAAAGTTGGTCTTTTTATAATCCGTAGTATTCAAAGACAAAACTTCCTGATTGATAATGTGGGGTACAATCGCTCCTTTGTATGCTTCGCTAAGGTCTTTCATTAGCAACAAATCGGCTTGAATATTCAAATCAAAATTTAATATCCCTGTATCCAAAAATTGCAATCGGGGTGATTTTTTATAATCCGGAAGAATAGGCGGCTCTACATTGGTGCAAGGATAAATTACCTGAATGACCTTTGCTGCATCCAAGTTAGTGAATGCTTCGCTCACTTCCCTCGACTTATAATTGGAATGTCCAAAATTTTGAAATTTAATCCGTTGGTCAACAAATGATGCGGCAGTATTTACAATATGTTTCATCACATTTTCTTCCGATTTACTATCTGCGTATTTTATCACATCATCTTTGTAGGTATTCCAAATACTTTCATAAGTCTGTGGAAGTGCTAATAAATCTTTATGAGCAACATAGTTGGCAACAATTTCAGGCATTCCCCCAATAATACAATAGGTGTGAAACTCTTTCATCAAAAGTTCGTGAGCAATGTCGTCAACGGGAACATTCCGAAATCTTTCCAACAAATTATTTTTCCCCTGTGCTTCAAGATATTCCTGAAAATTTAAAGGAAACAAATACAGATAATTAATCCTACCTACTGGATAATTTTTAGTTTTCTTTAAGGTATGCTCCAGCAAAGAACCCGCAGCAATGACATTCAATTCCGGCAAGTCCTCATAAAAATAACGCAAAAAAGAAATTGCTTTTTCGGATTCCTGGATTTCATCAATAAAAAGCAGTGTATTTGGGAAATCTTTTGGGGAGATTTCATTTTTTAATGCCAAAAAATTGACCAATTCTTGCACACTATTACTCCGTTCTACGAGATTGGCATCTTCGCTTTTCTCTAAATTAAGCTCTATAAAATGGGTATAACTTTCCCCAAAACTACGAACCAAGGTCGTTTTTCCTACTTGTCGAGCTCCTCTTAGTATCAACGGTTTGGCATTAGAACTCGTTTTCCATTGAACTAACTCATCAAAAATATGTCGTTTAAAATTCATTCTTATCATAAAACAAACCCAAATTTACTAAATTTCTGTAACAAAACAAGGGTAATTTTTATTTTATTTTGTAACAAAACAAAGGCAATTTTTCTAATAACTTAATTTCTGCCTTTTTACAAAACTACTTACAGTCAATCTGTGAACGTTTAAAATTCTGCCAATAGCGGAATACGAAACTTTTTTATCGAATAATGTTTTAGAATATTTCAATCTTCTCTCTTTTGATAAATCGTGCTAAAGTTCCTCGTGCCACACCTAATTTTTTACTGAGTTGAACTTGGGACATACCTTTTTCTAAATAATTCTTTATAATTTCTTTTTTGCCTGTTAATTTAACGGTTTTGGATAAAACCCCTTTTGGTCTTCCAATATGAATTCCTTCTGCCTTTTTTCTTGCTAAAGCTTCTTTGGTCTTTGTGAAATTAAATTTCTTTCAATTTCGGCAGATAAACTAAATGCAAATGCTAAAACTTTTGAACTAATATCACTCCCCAAACGGTAATTATCTTTTATTGTCCAGACCTGAATGTCATTTTTCATACATTCATTAAGAATACTCATTATCATAAGTAAATTTCTACCTAAGCGAGAAAGTTCAGAGCATATAAGAATATCATCTTTTTTTAGCTTTTCTAATAGTTCTCCTAATTTTCTTTTATCAACATCTTTTGTCCCACTGATAGTTTCCTCAATCCAACAATCAACTTTTAACGTTTCTTTTTTACAAAATTTCTTTATTTCAAATCGTTGATTTTCTACTGTTTGTCTATCAGTGCTTACTCTAATGTAACCATATACCATAATAATCATTTTTTAAATTGCTATGTCAGCGTACCGAAAAATCGTCAGTTGAAAATTAGAGTAAAATCTTTAATTTTAAAAACTGTTAGAATTTATGAAAAGAACAAAATTTACAGAGAGCCAGATAGTGTCTGCGATCAAGAAACAGGAATCAGGTGTTTCCGCCAAAGAGGTTTGTCGTGAGCTTGG
>JAEWKC010000002.1 GCA_023386235.1 Bacteroidota bacterium
GAACTGGAAGGTGCCGGGTTGGGAACTCTCA
This sequence comes from Bacteroidota bacterium, assembly GCA_023386235.1. Lineage (GTDB taxonomy): Bacteria > Bacteroidota > Bacteroidia > Chitinophagales > Chitinophagaceae > Haoranjiania. Next base: position 32 of record JAEWKC010000002.1, read on the forward strand.
TTACAAGAGTGCTGATTTTAATAGCAATGATTGCTGTTTTGTTTTATCATAAAACTTTTAAAAGATACATTGCCGTAAGAAAAAATCAGTGGAAGGTAAAACGCAAAACTATGAAAGAGCTGTTGGGAATAGCCGTGCCCAGCGGGCTTCAGGCAGGTATGGAGACGGGCGTATTTGCCGTATCGGGCATTTTGGTAGGCACTATAGGCGCTGTAGAACAGGCCGCACACCAGATTGCTTTGCAATGCGCGTCGTTTACTTTTATGGTATCACTTGGCCTGGCGCAGGGCAATGCCATAAGAATAGGCAATGCATTTGGAAGAAAAGACTGGCCAAGCATTGAGAGAATAGGTAAGAGTACTTTAGTATCCGGGTTGATATATGGCGTAATTTGCGCCTTGTTCTTTGCCGTATTTAGAAACCAGCTGGCATTAATTTTTAATAATGAAATAAATGTAGTTTTACTGGCAGGTACGCTTATGTTTTATGCAGCAATTTTTCAAATATCAGACGCTTCGCAAGCTATAGCAGTAGGCAGTTTGAGAGGAATGAACGATGTGCGATATCCTACCATTATTATGATTATTGCCTATTGGTTAATTGCTTTACCCATAGGCTGGGTGCTTGCCTTTAAAGCAAATATGGGAGCCGCAGGAATTTGGATAGGTTTAGTAATAGGACTTACCATAGTTTCCGTAATTTTGAACAGAAGATTTTTTAAAATAGTAAATAGTAAATCAATCAATCATGATTAAGAAATTCGCTTTAGCGCTTGTAATGTTTATACCGATAGTATTGTCTGCTCAAACCGGCTATATTCTTTACAGAAATATGGATAACGGAAAGCCTGTAGGCAGAACCACTGTAGTGATCTTCGACAACGGTATGGCTCAGCTGAATCCAGAATCTGCCAACAAGGAAAAAAGCTATGTGGATTATAACAATAAACAAACCATACAAATAGTAGAAAATAAAGAAAATAATTTCATTGGTATCAAAACGCCATTCAATGATAATCCTACTGCCAAATTTGAAAATACCGATGTAAAGATTTTAGGATATCCTACCAAAAAAGTTACTTATGTAATCAACTCCAATACTATTGAAGTTTACTACAACGAAAACCTGAAAATAAAAGGTACTCCCGGTTTTAGACAGTTACCCCAGTTAGGAACCGTTTTAAAAGTTATTACTAATGGCAACAGAGTGGTGGAAGCGGTAGAACTGAAAGAAGGTAAATATAATAACGCTCAGCTAAACTTCCCTAAGTCTGTCAACTACGTTACCAATGAAGGTGTATTTACCAAAGCAATCATTGAAAGCAGATATACCACCATCAATATTTTTAATAACGATACGATTAACTTTTCCGATAAATATCCGAAAGTATTTCCTTCGCAAAAAGACAGGGTGTATCATTATGCCAATGGAAATATCATTTTAAAAAGAATACAATTGCCCGAGTTGAAAGATGACGACGCGGTGTTCATCACCGTTACACAAAAGTCAAACGGCGATGCTTATGACAGAACAGGAGCGGTTTTTGCTATTCCGGTAGCGGAGGGAGAAGCTTTGATGAAAGCCTTTGAAAAAAATGATTTAAAAGTACTGCCGGCTTACAAAGCAAGGAATGGCAAGGAATACAGAGGAATGACAGACCACAAGGATTTTAATGTACCTTATGAATTAATGCGCTTCTTTACGCCGTTTGGTGTAGGTGCGTATAACCAACGTATGCAGATTGATGGTTACCGCTGGCCCGATTCTGCAAGCTATTCGCAGGATATAACCGATTTAAAAAAAGCGCTTAGCGGCAAAGAAGTATATATGATGCTATCTGTAAATAATTATGATGGTGGCGGACATATAGCAAGCCTGGATGTAAAGATATTTCCGAACAGCAGCAATAAAAATGCAGTGGCCGGAAACTCCAACTATCATAAAATGCTTTTTAATACAACGAATGTGGCTGAATCAATGGGACAGGGCCTGGGAGATATGTTTGGCAAAGATTCATTAAAAGTAAATTTTACTTTAGACAAGCCTTTGAAAGACGCATTTCTGCGCTATACCAGCACCGGCTGGGGAGGCTGGGGCAATGGCGACGAGTTTTTGCCTAAGATCAACGATATATTTTTAAACAATAAAAAAGTTTTTTCTTTTATTCCCTGGCGCTCTGATTGCATTACGTACAGGAATCTTAATCCTGTATCGGGTAATTTTGGCAACGGACTGTCGTCGTCAGATTTAAGCAGAAGCAATTGGTGTCCCGGCACTACTACCAACCCTATCCATATTCCTTTAGGCAATCTGCAACCGGGAAAATATACCGTAACAGTTGCCATTCCTATGGGTGAGCCCGAAGGCAACAGCTACAGCGGCTGGAATGTTTCCGGATTGTTAGAAGGGGTGCAATAGGGAATAATAAAAGTAAAATGCCTGTATCTAATGTAAATATAAATGATGATTCTGTTATCCTTAAAAGGGATAATCAATCTATGTTCGCCGAGATTATCATTCCACTATTTCTGCCGCAAAACTATACCTGGTCTATTCCTGAAGAATGGAAAGAGGTGGTGCAGCCAGGCATACGAGTGGAAGTGGCGTTGAGAAATAAAAAATATACAGGCATTGTGAAACGTTTGTTTCATAACCCTCCGGAAGGCTTTGAGCCTAAGCCGATATTAAATATCATTGATAATGAACCACTGGTTTATGACGAACAACTGAAGCTATGGCAATGGATAGCGCAATACTACATGTGCACAGAAGGCGAGGTGATGCAGGCCGCTTTGCCCGCCAACTTTAAGCTTACCAGCGAAAGCATTCTTATCTGGAACAGCGAATTTGAAGAAGAAGATATGCAGCAGCTGGACGATGAAGAATTTATAGTAGCAGAAGCTTTATTGATAAAAAAAGAACTGAAGCTTTCTGAAGTACAGCAGTTGCTTGATTCTTCGCATGTATACCCGGTAATAAAAAAACTGATAGATAAAAAAGTCTGCTTTATATGGGAAGAACTTAAACAAAAATACAAAGCAAAAAAAGAGTCCTATGTGTTACTGCACATGGCATATAACAACGAGCAGCAACTGGAAAAATTACTCAACGACTGGTCGGGCGCGCCTAAACAAATGGAGCTGCTATTGGCTTACCTGCACCTGAAACAAACAGAGGGAGAAGTAATCAAATCGGCATTGCTGCAAAAGTCCGGCGCTACTTCCGCTCAGTTAAACGCGCTGATAAAAAAGAAAATCCTCCTGGTAGAAAAAAGGGCCATCGACCGCCTGCCCAACTTGCAACCACAGGTGAGCATTGACTTTGATCTGTCTGAAGCACAGCAAATGGCCTATGCTACCATCCTGCAAAATTTTGAAGATAAAAATGTAAATCTTTTACACGGCGTTACTTCCAGCGGCAAAACACAGATTTATATTAAACTTTTGGAAGAAGCAGTCAATAACGGGCAGCAGGCTTTGTACATGCTTCCTGAAATTGCGCTGACATCGCAGATCATACGTCGTTTACAAAAACATTTTGGTGGCAATATTGCCGTTTATCATTCTAAATTCAATGCGAACGAACGTGTAGAATTATGGAATAAAATTAAAACCGGCGAAACGAAAATATTATTGGGTGCAAGATCCGCTTTGTTTCTGCCCTTTAAAAGTTTAGGGCTGATAATTATAGACGAAGAGCATGATACATCTTATAAGCAACAGGAACCCGCGCCCCGTTATCATGCCAGAGACGCGGCTATCTATTATGCAGGTTTGTGCAATGCCAGAGTTTTGCTGGGCAGCGCTACTCCGTCTTTAGAAACTTATTTTAATTGCAAGAATAATAAATACGGATTAATAGAATTAACCGAAAGGTACGGCAATGTAGCAATGCCTGAAATAAAACTGGTGGATATCAGAAAAATTCCTGATCCTGCGGAAGGAGAAGAAAAAGATATTTTTTCTGCTGAATTAAAAGAAGCTGTCAGCGATACACTACAGCAAAACAAGCAAGTGATTCTTTTTCAAAACAGGAGAGGATATACGCCTTATTTTATTTGCAACACTTGTGGCTGGATACCACATTGCAAGGATTGTGATGTAACGCTTACTTATCATAAAGGCAAAAACAAACTAAGCTGCCATTACTGCGGAAAAGAATATCCCGTAATTCAAACCTGTATAGCCTGTGGCTCGCACGACTTCAGGCAAAAAAAATTCGGCACAGAAAAAATTGAAGAGTTGGTGCTGGAAACTTTTGCTCAATCGCAAATTGCCAGAATGGATTATGATTCGGTAAAAGGAAAAAACGATCATGACCTTTTAATAAAACGTTTTGAACAAAAAGGCGTAGATATATTAATCGGTACACAAATGGTGGTAAAAGGACTTGATTTTGAAAATGTGCAGTTGGTAGGTATTCTGGATGCCGATGGCATTCTGAATTTTACAGATTTCAGGGTGAATGAACGCGCCTTTCAATTAATGGAGCAGGTAAGCGGCAGATCAGGGCGCAGAGACAGCAAAGGATTGGTAATAGTGCAAACATCCAAAACCAATCACCCGGTATTGGAATTTGTACAAATGCACGATTACAAAGCTTTTTATGATTTTGAAATAAATAATCGACGCTATTATGAATATCCGCCATATACAAGACTGATACAAATTGTATGTAAGCACAAAGAAAAAAGCAGGGCAGAGGAAGCCGCTAATATAATGGCTAACTGGCTGCGCAAACAACAGCAAGGTACACAAGTAATCGGCCCTGCCGAGCCCATGATTGCGCGCATACGGAATCAATACATCATGGAAATTTTGATAAAGCTGCCAAAGAACGCGCAACAAATAAATTATTGTAAAAAATTAATCGCGCAACAAATTATTATGCTGCAAAGCAACAAACGCTATAGAAGTGTAATTATATTACCGAATGTAGATCCAATATAAAAACACGTTAATAATGTTATTTTATTTCAATAACAAAGTCATCAATGGGTGTTCTTACTTTTTTCCATTTTGCTACATAATCAGCTTCTTCATCCCGGTATCCCAAAGCTAATAACAGCACGCTTTTCAGGCCTTTTTCTTCTAAGTTCAACAGTTCGTCTAATTCGGCAGCTTCAAATCCTTCCATAGGGGTGGAGTCTACTCTAAGCTCGGCCGCGGCCGCAATTGCCAGCCCGCAGGCAAGATATACCTGCTTGGCAATGTGCTCAAAATTAACTTCGGAATCATTGTGTATAAAACGATTTTTGACTACGTTGTGATAATTGGGATTAAACCCTTCAGGAGTGCCGCGCTGCTCTTTGGCGTATTCAAAAATCTTATCAATATTTTCTGATGTATAGTTGGAAAAGCCTGCAAACACAAGCAAATGAGAGCAGGTAACCACCTGAGACTGATTGTGCGCGATAGGTTTTATTTTTGCTTTTAATTCATTATTGGTAATGGAAATAATGCGATATGGATGCAAACCGTTAGAAGAGGGAGCTAATCTTGCAGCTTCAATGATAGCAAAAATTTTTTCATTATCCACTCTACTATTATTCATCTTTTTGGCAGAATATCTCCATCGTAATGCTTCAACTATATCCATAAAAAATAAAATTTACCGTACAAAGTTCGTTCAATCATTTCAATGAAAAAAAGATGTTCAGACAATTTACATTATTTAAACAAATCTTTATTCATTAAAAATTACTTCCTTTATTGTATGCACTACGCCACTTTCATTGTTGGTATATTTTGTCTGAAAGTTGGCGGCAGCAACAATTTCAGGTTCCGCGTTCTTCATGGCGTAGCTGTATTTACCGTTTCGCATCATCTCCAAATCGTTGAGATAATCTCCAAAGACCATTGTTTTATCAAAAGAAATTTTAAATTTTTTCTGGATGCGTTGTATGGCGTTGCCTTTATTAGCATCCTTATGTGTAATGTCCAGCCATATTTTTCCCGATACGGCTATTTTAAAATCTTCTTCAAGATGCCTGAAATGCGTGTTGCTGTTGTCTTTTGAGCCTTTGTAATCGCATATGGTAATCTTTAAGCAATCATCGTTTACATCATCCAGGCTTTTTACCAGTTGCAAATGTTTGTAGTATTTTGATGCGTATTCCCACAGCTCTTCATTGTCATTTTCTATATAGGCGCTTTTTAATCCACAGTAAATTACATCCGTGTCATCTATTTTTTTGCCTATGTGTACAAGCAGAGAAGCATCTTCTTTCGTAAGCGTATTCATATACAGGCATTCATCCTGAAACATAACCAGCGTACCGTTTTCAGCTATAAAAACACACCTGTCTTTTATGGTTTTAAATAAATGAGCCAGGTTATAATATTGTCTTCCGCTGGCAATAGCCAACAGGATATTGTTTTCATTTAATCGCTTTTCCAATTCCCAAAACCCGGACGGAAGATTTTTTTCATCATCCAGCAAAGTGCCATCCATGTCGCATATAATCAATTCAATCATTTCATTTATCTTTAGCAGCAAAGCTAAAAAATATTCATTAACTCTATATTATGCTTATTTTTGCGTATTAAAAAACGTACGTAATCTACAATGAAATATTCACAAACAATAGGCGTGGGGCTATGTATATTGCTCATTTGTTTCTCATTTATTCCCTGGGTATATATTCCTTCCATCGATAAGAATATAAGTGGCATGTATACGGAAGGAACTAATTTTGGCAAACCGGCTATCATCAATATTTTTTTTACGGTTATTTCTCTTATACTGTTCCTGATTCCCAAAGTATGGGCTAAAAGGCTGAATTTGTTTATAGCAGCGCTCAATCTTGCCTGGACTATACGCAATTTTTTTGTGGTAAGCTCATGCTTTGCCGGAGAATGTCCCGAAAAAAAAATAGGACTGTATGCAGTAATTCTTTTTGGTATAGGCATATTAGCAATGGCCACTTTGCCCAAACTGCCCGCTAAGTAGTTTTACGGACAGCACCAATATATGTCCATACAATAAATATTATTTGTAATGGTATTCTAAACCATAAATAACGCATGTCAGGACCATCAAAACTCGCCTTTTGATAATCTAAGCCTTGCATGGCCGCATGAATATTTGCAGGAAGAATCAGGATAAAAAATATAATAAGTACAATGCCGGTAGTTGTATAATATTTTGGCAGCAACAAGCCAATGGCAAATAATATTTCTAAAATCCCCGTAATATATACCAGTTCTGCTTTGTAGGGAATAAACTCCGGGATCATTAATGCCATTCCTTCAGGAAACATAAAATGTCCTGCTGCTGCAAGTAGCATCATCACGCTCATGGCCAATCTCAGACAGTGTTGATAATTTATTTGTTTATGCCACACCGCTTGCACCACTATGCAAATAATAAAGGCTGCCAGTAAAACAATCAATGTTTTCATATCAATTATATAGAATGTGTATTAGCCATTTCCTGCTCAAGTATTTGAATATATTCTTTTCGTGCAATCATTTCCGCGCCCAGGCTTTCAAGGTGAGGTGTGTATACCTGGCAATCTATTAGCCTGATGTTTTCTGCTCCTGTTTTTTTTATCAATGAAATGAATGCGAATTTACTGGCGTTGCTTACTTTGCTAAACATGCTTTCTCCAAACAGCATCCTGCCTATTTTTAGGCCGTATAGTCCTCCTGCCAATTCATTGTTTTGCCAGGCCTCGGCAGAAAAAGCATAGCCCGTTTTAAATAGCCGGGTATAATTTTTTATTATATCCTCATTAATCCATGTGCCTTCCTGATCTTTACGAAAAATATTTTTGCAATTTGTAATTACTTCCTCAAAAGCTGTATTCATACGGAATTGAAATCTGCCTGAATTAATTACTGAGCGCATACTTTTGGTTATTTTCAGTTTGTCAGGAAATAAAACAAATCTAGGATCGGGGCTCCACCATAATGGTAAATCATCATCATACCAGGGAAATATACCTTTTTGATAAGCTAATAAGAGTCTTTCTGCAGATACATCTCCGCCAATGGCCAACAGGCCGTCGCCAATAGCGTTTTCGACGGGAGGAAACCAGATTCTTTCATCTAAAACATATACAGACATTATTCAGCAGTATGCGTTTCAATGGTGGCATTGATGCCTCTTTCTACAATTTCGTCTTTCATTGATTTTAGTGTATCGTATTCGCCGGTCTTTACACTGCATTTTCCTTTAAAGTGTATGATCATGGCGCACTGCTCTGCCTGCTCCTGTTCGTGCCTGCAAACGTCTATAAGGGTTTGTATTACCCAGTCAAAGGTATTCACATCATCATTCCACACAATAAGATTATACTTTTGTGCGGTATCATTTTGCAGGTCTACTTCACTTTCTTCCCAGTGTAACGGCTTCTCGCCATTGTAATTGTCCATGAAACAAATGTAGAAAAATATATCATTTTTACCATAAAAAGACGGGGCGATTTAACAGGGCGTTTTACATTTTTACTTTATTGTGATTCAGCGGTTATTGATAATTATTTGTAGCAAACGGTCGGTTATATTAGAATTTAAACGTAATTTGCGCCATAATTTACCATGAAGAAAGTTATAAAAAGTGTAGGAGATTATTTATTACTACTAAAAAGAGCTTTTTTTTCAAAGCCTGAAAACTTTAAAATGTACTGGAAAGATTTTGCCAGTCAGCTTTCTTATATGGGTATCAATACCATTCCTATTGTGGCGGTAGTTTCTATATTCTTAGGCGCCGTTACGGTAGTGCAGGTAGCTTACCAGCTCATCAGTCCGCTGCTGCCGCTTACAATCATTTCGCAGGTAGCCAGAGATATCATTGTGCTGGAGCTTTCTCCCACTATTCTCTGCATTATTCTTGCAGGTGTTATAGGCAGCAAAATGGCTTCAGAGATAGGTAATATGCGTGTTTCAGAACAAATAGACGCGCTGGAAGTGATGGGTACCAATTCTGCATCCTATCTTATTGCTCCTAAAGTACTCGCAAGTTTGATTGCCATTCCCATGCTGGTGATTTTTTCAATTATTCTTGCACTGATAGGCGGACGCATAGCCGCTTCATCGGCAGGGATTGTAAACGGAGAATTGTACGATATGGGCCTCAGGCTAAGTTTTAAACCATTCAATATCTGGTACGCGCTTATCAAAGCATTTGTATTTGCATTTATCATCAGCACCTCGGCGGCTTATTACGGATATAATGTAAAAGGCGGATCTCTTGAAATAGGAAAGGCCACTACTACCGCTGTTGTTATGAGCGCCATACTTATACTTGTAGCTGACTATGTAATTGCTGCATTACTCTTATAACCAATTTTTATTTATGAATCTGTTTCAAGCTATTATTTTAGGAATTATTGAAGGATTGACAGAGTTTTTACCTGTATCTTCTACCGGGCATTTAATTATTGGAAGTGCTTTGCTGGGGCTGGATACCAAAGATCCATTTGTGCAGTTATTTATTGTGGCCATTCAGCTGGGTACAATTTTATCTGTGGTGGTTTTATATTTCAAACGCTTTTTTAAATCAATTAATTTTTATTACAAACTTTTCATTGCCGTAATTCCTGCCGTAATTTTAGGTTTATTATTTAATGATGAAATAGAAAAGTTTTTAGGCAACGTTACTATTGTTGCCGCTATGCTGGTGGTAGGAGGTATATTTTTATTGTTTATAGAAAAAATATTTAAAAAACCCGTACAGGAAGATGCTGATGCCATCTCTTTCGGTACTGCTTTTAAAATAGGCATTTGGCAATGTCTGGCAATGATACCGGGCGTAAGCCGCAGCGCTGCAAGCATCATAGGAGGTATGCAGCAAAAACTTACCAAAACGGCCGCCGCTGAGTTTTCTTTCTTTCTGGCAGTGCCTACCATGTTTGGCGCAACCTCAAAAAAACTGTACGATTTTTTTAAAGACGGTGCCCAGCTTACCACACATGAATGGCAAATGCTGGGAGTAGGCAATGTAGTAGGGTTTATAGTGGCTATCATTGCCATTAAATCATTTATTAATTATGTATCCAAAAACGGGTTTCAGGTTTTTGGCGTGTATAGAATAATCGTAGGTCTGATAATCCTTGTATTGGTGCTGTCCGGTAAATCTTTACAAATGATTTAAATTTTCTATCATCCATAGTTCATACTTTTTCAATTGCAAAAAACTAAAACAAAAGCATATAAAAAAGTTGTCAATTCCTGGGCAATGTACGACTGGTCTAACAGCGTATACAATTTAGTTATTACCTCTACAATTTTTCCTATTTATTATACCAGCATGACCACTAAAACGGTCAACGGACAATTTATAGATAGTGTTACTTTTTTGGGCATTACCTTTAAAAGTGCCGCATTGTATAATTATGCATTGGCCTTTGCTTACCTGATCATTGCCTTCTTATCACCGGTGCTTTCTTCCATTGCCGACTATAAGAACGATAAAAAGATGTTCATGAAGCTGTTTACCTACATTGGCGGAATAGCTTGTAGCTTACTATTCTTTTTTACGCAGGATACTATAGGTTTGGGGCTGCTGTTTTTTATATTGGGTGCAATAGGGTATTGCGGCGGGCTGGTTTTTTATAACGCGTTCCTGCCTGAAATAGCCGCCCCGGAAGACAGAGATAAGGTAAGCGCCAAAGGTTTTGCTTACGGGTATATAGGAAGTGTGCTATTGCAATTGATATGCTTTTATTTTGTACTGGCAAAACCTTTCGGAATAGACGCGGCCATGGGATCCAGAATATCCTTTCTCCTGGTAGGCTTGTGGTGGATTGGCTTTGCGCAAATACCTTTTAAAGTATTGAAAGAAAGAAATATTCCCAAAGCAAACAGAGGTGTGAATATTCTTTCCAAAGGATTCATAGAATTGAAAAGCGTTTTTGAACAGGTAAAACGCATGCCTGTTTTAAGAAGCTATCTTACGGCTTTCTTTTTCTACGGAATGGGCGTACAGACTGTAATGCTTGCTGCTGCTTTGTTTGGAAGCCAGGAGCTACGTCTTTCTGAAGATAAATTAATCATCAGCATCTTACTGATACAGCTGGTGGCTATAGCCGGCGCGTTTTCTATGGCCAGATTATCAAAAGCCATAGGCAATTTAAAAACATTGTTGATAGTGGTCGCTATTTGGATTGGTATTTGTATAGCGGCCTATTATACCGTGAACGAATATCAGTTTTACGCGCTTGCTTTTACGGTAGGTTTGGTAATGGGTGGTATTCAAAGCCTGAGCCGTTCTACTTATTCTAAGATAATGCCCGAAACAGTTGATACCGCATCATTTTTTAGTTTTTACGATGCCACTGAAAAAATTGCTATAGTTATCGGTATGTTCACTTTTGGATTTATTCAGGAAATATCAGGCAGCATGCGCAATTCCATTCTTATATTAATGGTCTTCTTTTCCATAGGACTTATTTATCTTTTCAGAACGTTACTTATTCAAAAAAGATTATCATAAAAAAACGCGTACTAATAAAAATATTTTTTCAAATAAATTTGGTTTATTAAATAAACTACTTTACTTTTGAAATAAATTTAAAAAGTATTGAAAAATGGAAACAAATCAAAACTACTCCGATCCGCTTTGGAGGCAAGCAAAAAAAAGAACAGGCTTTAAAATCCATCTTACTGTTTATTTATTAGTAAATATTTTTTTGTGGGGTTTATGGTTTTTTATAAAAAGACACGAAGGTGCATCCTGGCCAATCTGGACAACTTTGGGGTGGGGTATAGGTATATGTTTTCATTTAATGAACACTTACGCTACCTTCAAAATTTTTAGCACAGAAAAAGAATACAAAAAACTAAAAAGCAAAAATATTTAAAATGCAAGAAAGAAATATTTCACCCGAAGAAAGTTTACAGATTATTCAAAAAATGATTGACAACTCAAGATTGAAAGTAGCGGAGAATGGCTTTCATTTAATTGTATGGGCAATAATGATTAGCATTGCCAGCATTTGTCAGTACCTTATGATTACTTATCGTTTTCACCTTGAAAGATCGTGGCTTATGTGGATTGGTGCAGTAGTGATAGGTTTTACTATCGGCAATATATATGAGTATCGCAGGCATAAAAATCAAAAAATTGAAAAAAATAAAATGAACCGAATAGTTGATTTTATCTGGATGTCTTTTGGTATCAGTTCTGCACTTGTTTGGTTGATAGCTTTCAGATATTCTTTGTACGATATCACACCGCTTATACATATTTCATTAGGGGCGGCTACTTTTATTTCGGGAATAGTTTTACAGATTAAATCATTGATTCGCGGAGGAATAATCTTCTGGGTTGCGTGCATTATTTGTGTAATAATAAGTTCTCCCGTGAATCTGCTAATTAATGCAGCAGCTATGATTATTGGTTTCCTGACACCGGGCATTCAACTTTGGAAAAAATATAAAATAGATAGTGATGTTTAAACCATTAGACCCGCTATTGCATTCTGAATTGAGGCTCGCAATAATGAGTATTTTGGTTGCAGAAGAAAGTGCGGAATTTAATTATATAAAAGATAAAACAAATGCTACGGCCGGCAATTTGAGTGTGCAGTTGCAAAAGTTAGCCGATGCAGATTATATTACCATTAAAAAATCTTTTAAAGGTAAATATCCGGTAACTACCTGCGGCATTAAAAAGAAGGGCATTGCAGCTTTTGAAGATTATATACAATCGTTAAAAACCTACCTGAATATCAAGTAAACTTTACTACTTATAAATTCTTAACCTTTTGGTATGAAAAAGATCGTTTTTTCTATATCGTTACTATTCTGTGCAGTTATCTAGTGCCACATTGCTTTTCAAACGCCGGGGGCATTATGTGTATTGAACATTTTCTTACAAACTTTGAACTTTGTTTTTTTTCTTTTTACTTCATCCTTAAACCTGAATCTGGCAAAGGCACAAATTCATCTTCATCTCCTATAACCTTTGGAAAAGCTTCCAAATTCTGTTCCTGCCAGTCTTGTTTAGCTTGCTCTATAACTGATTTATCGGAGCTTACAAAATTCCAGAAAATATAGCGTTGTTCAGGAAACGGCTCTCCACCAAAAAGATAAACGGTACTGTTTTCATTCATTTCAAACTCGCAAAGTGTGGCATTTTTTGCAACCAACAATTGTTTAGAGCCAAATTCTTTTCCTTCCATATTCACAGTTCCGTCCAATACATACATCGCTACTTCTCCAAACAGCTGCTTACCAATATTGATCTTTGTTTTGTTTACAGACTTTATTTCCAGAAAAAACAATTTACTATAAACGGGTACCGGCGATTTTTTATCAAAGACTTCTCCCGCAATAAGTTTATACTGAACATTATTATCCTCCCAGATTGGAACTTCGGCTGCTTCGGTATGATGAAATTCAGGGTTCATTTTTTCCAAATCTTTGGGTAAAGCCACCCATATTTGAAATCCGTGTAAACGCTTATCTGAATTTCTCAAATACTCGGGCGTTCTTTCAGAATGTACAACGCCTTTCCCAGCGGTCATCCAGTTTACAGCTCCGGGTTTTATTTCTATGGCACTTCCTATACTGTCGCGATGAAAAATAGAACCTTCAAAAAGATAGGTGAGTGTAGAAAGTCCTATATGCGGATGAGGCGCCACATCAAAGTTCTGGTGGTCGTTCAAATTTACGGGACCCATGTGGTCTATAAATACAAAGGGGCCAACGCTTCTTTTTTCACGAAAGGGGAGTAGTCTTCCCACAAGGAAATTACCGATATCTGCCGCTTTTTCTTCTATGATTAATGCGATGTTTGACATATGTTAGGTTTAATTGGAAGCACGTAGCGCTAAGACATTATGCTGTGCCGATTTTTTATTGTTCTTTTATAATTTGTTTCGAAATCCTATAATTATGTTTAAGAGATTAAATGCTTCGGTATAGTTTTTTCTACATTCATCTTCGGTAATATAATCTCTTCGTTTTGCTTTATATAAGCAAGTTACAGCTTCCGCTAATGATCTTGGGGCATAAGCCAAGAAATTTTTTAAACTCAGTTGACGACTGAATAATGGATTCCTCAGAAATATTTAGTGTGATACTATCAACCGCTCTTATTTGTGAACTTACATTAAACATTTCTTCTTTTGGAAAAAGAGTTGAAATCTTAAATATTTTCTCGCCAAATTGCATCGCGTCCTGCCAAATAAATAGTTTCTCAAACTTAAAGCTTATAGCTATTAGTATTTAAAATAAATATAGCACTTAATTTGAAAATTATTGTTTTTTCAACATCCCTCATCCAATATCCGCCAGTCTTTTCTTCACTTCCGGTACAACAACTTTTCCGAAAAGCTCTGTCGATTTCATTGTTAGTTCATGTGGCACCGTGCCTAAGCTCATGTGCGCGAAAAATCTGGTGAACCCAAACAACTGGTGCTCGTAAACAATCTTGTCAATTACTTTTTCTACACTGCCCACCATTAGTGAGCCACGTTCGCTTCTCATATATTCAAACTGGTCACGCGTCATCGGTTGCCAGCCTCTGTCTTTTCCAATTCTGTTCATCATTTGTACGTAATGAGGAAAAAATGCATCGGCTACTTCTTCATCATTTTCACCTATAAAAACGTGGTTGTTTATTCCCACCTGAAGATCTTCTTTGGCTATTCCGTTTTCAAGAGCCGATTGTTTGTAAAGGTTGATGAATGGAACGAAATTATGAGGCATGCCACCAATAATAGCCAGCATCAGAGGAAGCTTTAATGTAGCCGCTCTTACAGCAGAAGCCGGTGTGCCGCCCGCGGCAATCCATACCGGTATTTCGCCATGTAAAGCTCTTGGATACACACCACGGTTAGCAATGGACGCGCGTAGCTTTCCATTCCAGTTTATTTTTTCTGATTTATTGATTGCCAGAAGCAGCTCCAGTTTTTCGTCGAAGAGTTCATTGTAATCAGACAAATCATAGCCGAACAACGGGAAGCTTTCAATGAAAGAACCACGACCGGCCATAATTTCGGCTCTGCCACCTGAAAGTAAATCAATGGTAGAGAATTGCTGGTATACACGTACCGGATCTTCTGAGCTTAAAACCGTAACGGCGCTTGATAACTTGATATTTTTAGTAACAGCCGCTGCTGCCGCTAAAATTGTAGTGGGCGAGGAGACAGAATAATCTTCCCGATGATGTTCGCCAACGCCAAAAACATCAATGCCCAATTCGTCTGCCAGTTTTATTTCTTCCAGCAAATTTTGTATTCTCTGGTGTGCGTTAATGCCTTTACCTGCAACGGTTTCGGATGCCATATCTGCAAAAGTCATTAAGCCAAATTCTATTTTCTTCTTCATATCTATTTTTTTTCAAAATTATTTCAATTGATGCAGAAAGAAATTGATGTAGGTTAATTAATAATTATCCGGTTTTTAAATTATTGCCATCATATATATGAAGTCTTCGAAAGATATTACCCATGATAATAGTTATGATACCAAAAACAATAAACGATGAACGAAAAGCAGTATGTATATTATCACTTTGAATGATGGGATGATTTTGGAAAAATCTTAAAACAATTAGTCCGAAAGCAATTCCAAATCCGATAGCCAATTGTTGATTCACGGCCAGTAAAGAATTGCCATTACTGGTATGGTAAATACGCAGATCGGCCAATGAGATAGTATTCATGGCGGTAAATTGTATAGAATTAAAAAATCCTAATATAGCTAAAAGAGGTATGAACCAGTAAATAGAAGTATGTATGCCCGGAATTGCAAGACACATGATCAATATGCCAATGATTGTTGTATTGACTCTTAAAGTAGTTTTATATCCTACTTTATTTAGAATGCGTACTACGGCAGACTTTCCGAACATAGCAGTCACTGCCATAGGTGCAACTATCCATCCTGAAATGATGGCTGATTGACCATAAGCGATTTGTATCATTAAAGGTAATAATAAAGGAATGGCGCTTATGCCCAATCTTGTAGCTAAGTTGCCTATTACTCCAACACGAAAAGTGCGTATTTGAAATAAATCAAGCGGGAAAAGAGGATTGTCATCTTTACGTGCATGTCTGTAATAAAAGTATAACATTAAAAATCCGCCAATAAAAATGATTAAAACTGGGGTAATATTTTTGGCATTGCCTAAAAGTTCTAATGATACGGAAAGTAGCAAAGAAGCGGCTGCAAAAATTAAAAATCCTTTTAAATCAAAATTGATCGTTTTAGATTTAAAGTCGGGCATATACTTCCAGCCTAGAATAATTCCTGTCAATCCTATTGGAATATTGATAAGGAAGATCCAGTGCCAGGAAAAATAGTCTACCATATAGCCGCCCACCAGTGGTCCTAATACTGGCCCTATCAGTGCGGGAATGACCGCGTAGTTCAATGCTTTGAGAAGTTCACTGCGCTCATATGTTTTAATGAGTGCCAGCCTGCCTACAGGTGTCATCAATGAGCCGCCCAGTCCCTGCACAACACGTGAAAGTACCAGTTGGTTAAGGTTCTGCGATAGAGCACAAAATAAAGAACCTAACGCAAAAATAAAGATAGAAATAATAAAGATTTTTTTAGTGCCGAATTTATCAGATAAATACCCGCTCACGGGCATGAAAATAGCCAGCGTAAGCACATAGCTGATGATCGCGTTTTGCATGTGCAGCGGCGACTCATTCAGTTCTTCCGCGATGGCCGGCAACGATGTGTTGAGAATGGTAGAATCAAGCATCTGCATAAAAATAGCAGTTGCAAGAATAAAAGGCAGTATCTTTTTGGTAGTAGCGCTTATTGATACAGATGAATCATGCATTTTTCATTATTATCAAAAATCAAACCTAAAAAATTTTATAGCTTATTAATAATTATTTACTTGCAGTTTGCCGGATGCATTACACAAAAATAGAATGGAATAAAAAAAACAAAAAAATATTTGCTTTTAAAAAAATAAACTCTATTTTTGCAATCCCAAAACGAGAAACACTATTCTCAATGAGTGGTAAGATTCCGTAGCTCAGTTGGTAGAGCAATACACTTTAAATGTATGGGCCCTGGGTTCGAGTCCCAGCGGGATCACAAAGCGCAATGTAAAAGTTGCGCTTTTTTTATGCCATTATACGAATACTACTTTTAATTACATTTTTATACAAATCATTTTCCTGATTGTAGAATGAATGACTTAATGCTATGAATATAAATCTACTAACCAACTATATAGAGATTTGATTTGTAATAGTTCTAGTCCTTATAAAAATTACTTATTATTTTAAATGTACAATTTCACCATTTTATACTCTTTTCTATTATTGATTATTGCTCATTATATACAAATTAGAAATATATAAAATAAAAAATTATAAAATAAAATAGTACAAAAAAATACTTTTTAAATAAAATAAAGTATTTTTGTATTCTAATTACTATGAATTATAATTTACTAAAACAACTTGTTAATTTGCTTGAAGAGTTTGAGCATAATATTCTTAATACAAAAATATATACAAATGATATTAATGGATTTAAGAGATGGATAGCAGATAATTATAATAATGAATTGAAAAATAACGAACCTGACTGGGATGGAAAAGAAAAAGGACGTACTGCAGACAGTGTAATTAACACATTAATTGTTCATATGAACAGATATGCAAAGAGCTATTCTAAGTCGGCTATTTTTGGCTCAGAATTTTCTTCTCAGGAAGACTTCATCTATCTAATTAATTTGAAAGCTTTTGGTGAAATGACTAAAATAGATTTAATAAAAAAGAATGTTCATGAAAAACCTGCTGGAATGCAAGTAATCAACAGATTGATTGCTAAAGGATGGGTAAATCAAACTGATTCTGAAAATGATAAAAGAAGCAAAGTTTTAAAAATTAGCAATACAGGGCTTGAAGTTTTAGAAAATCAAATGGAAAAAATTAGAAAAGCAACTGAAATAGTTACCGGAGATTTAACTCAAAATGAAAAAATGGAATTGATTAGGATACTCAATAAACTCAACGATTTTCATCAAGAAATCTATCATAAGAATATTGATCCTGAATATTTATTGAATGAAGCTTTAAAAGATAGAAAGTAATGAAGAAAAAAATAGCCGTAATTGGTTCGGGCTTTTCAGGACTCTCAGCCTCCGCTTATTTATCCAGGGAAGGCAATGAGGTTCATGTATTTGAAAAGCACGACTGCCCGGGAGGAAGAGCCAGACAATTTTCTACCGAAGAAGGTTACGTCTTTGATATGGGACCGAGTTGGTATTGGATGGCTGATATAATAGATAGTTTTTTTGATGACTTTGATAGTAAAACTTCTGATTTCTTTGATTTAATTTCCTTAAATCCACAGTTTGAAATAATTTTTTCAAAAGATAAAATCAATGTCCCGGAAAGCTTGGAGGAATTAAAAGCTCTTTTTGAAAAAATTGAAAAGGGTGCCGGATTGAAATTAGAAAAATTCATGAAATCTGCTAAATTCAAGTATGAAGTAGGTATGCAGGATTTTGTAAATAAGCCTTGCCATAATTGGTTGGAGTTTATTTCTCTGAAAATAGCAAAAAGTTCATTGAAGCTGGATTTGCTTACAAATTTCAGAACGTATGTTGCCAAATATTTTAAAGATGAAAGATTAAGAACTTTAATGGAGTTTCCCATAATTTTTCTGGGTGCTTCTCCAAAAAATATTCCTGCTTTATATAGTTTGATGAATTATGGAGGTTATGCTTTAGGCACACATTATCCTAAAGGTGGATTTTATCAGTTGGTATTGGCAATGAAAAAAATTGCTGAAAGCCAAGGTGCAGTTTTTCATTTTAATAAAACCGTTGAAAGCATAAACACACAACATGACAAAGTAACTTCTCTTACTATAAATGGTGAAAACCACAAGTTTGATACAGTAATAGCTTCTTCAGATTATCATCATACAGAAACTCTTTTACAAAGAGAGAATAGAAACTATGATGAATCATATTGGCAAAACAAAACATTTGCTCCATCTAGTTTAATTTATTATCTGGGTATAAATCAAACGCTTCCTAATATGCAGCATCATACTCTGTTTTTTGAAAATAATTTAGACGAACATATTGATAGTATATATGGAGATAAAAAATGGCCGGAAAAGCCATTGTTTTATGCATGTTGCCCATCAAAAACGGATAATGGAGTTGCTCCACCAAACAAAGAAAATCTTTTTTTACTGATGCCATTAGCTATCGGTATAAATGATGAAGAATTTTTAAGGGAAAAATATTTAGAGCAAATGCTTTTAAGAATAGAAAGACATACAGGAATAACCGATTTAAAATCAAAGATAGAATATAAAAGAAGTTATTGTACCAGCGATTTTGTTACAGACTATAATGCTTATGGTGGTAATGCTTACGGACTTGCTAATACACTAAGTCAGACTGCTGTTTTGAAGCCTAAAATAAGAAATAAAAGATTGAAAAATTTATTCTATACCGGACAACTGACTGTTCCAGGACCGGGAGTTCCGCCATCCATCATATCTGGTAAAATTGTAGCAAACGAAATAATTAATAATAAATAAAAATAACTATGAAACTACTGTTTGACGAACTATCTTTCCATGTAAGCAAGATGACAACAAAAAAATATAGTACGAGTTTTTTCCTAGGTATTTTAGGATTGAGACCAACTATTCGTCCTGCAATTTATGCCATATACGGTTATGTAAGATTAGCGGATGAAATCGTAGATAGTTTTCATAATTATAATAAAGAGGAGCTATTGAGTCAATTAAAAGCTTCAACCTATGATGCTTTACAAAAAGGAATTTCGCTCAATCCTATTTTGCAATCTTTTCAACAGACAGTAAAACAATATAATATAGAAGTAAGTTTAATAGAACAGTTTTTGCATAGTATGGAAATGGATTTGCAGCAAATAGATTACAACTCAAAGCTATACGAAGAGTATATATTTGGTTCATCTGAAGTTGTAGGGTTGATGTGTCTGCATGTTTTTGCAGGCGGAGATAGTGAAAAATATCTTGAATTGAAGCCCTTTGCTATGAAACTAGGGTCAGCTTTTCAAAAAGTTAATTTTTTAAGAGATTTGAAAGATGATTATCAGATTTTAGGTAGAACATATTTTCCAGATATAGATATGTGTGTATTTGATAATTCTGTAAAGTCTAAGATTGAGAAAGAAATAGAACAAGAATTTAAAGAGGCTTTAATAGGCATTAAGCAACTTCCCAATTCTTCAAAGTTTGGAGTTTATTTAGCCTACAAATACTATTTGTCCTTATTCAATAAAATTAAAAGAAAATCTTCTATAGATATATTAAATAAAAGAATTCGTGTGCCAAATACTCAAAAGGCTTTTGTGGCATTCAAAAGTTATTTAAGATATAAAACAGCTTTATTATGATTAAATTTCCTGCTTTACTAATATCTTTCATATTCTTTTTTATGAGTTTAAATACAACTGGTTTGCGTGAAGTAAGATCCAGCTATAATAAGCTGGCGTCTAATAAAGCGTTGTGTGAAAAATTTATTGATGAGTTTACCAAAACAAAGAACAACTCGGCTACACATTTGGCATATTTGGGTGCTTTACAAACTATATGGGCCAATCATGTTTTTAGTCCTATAAATAAATATAGCACATTTATAGAAGGTAAGAAAAATATTGAAAAAGCAATCAAAAATCAACCTGAAAACGTAGAAATTAGGTTTATAAGACTTTCGGTTCAAAAAAATGCTCCCTCCTTTTTAGGATATAATTCTAATATACATGAGGATACAAAATTTATCAAAGAAAATAGCGATCAAATTGACTCAGGAGTTTTGTTGAATAATATTAGAACTATTTTAAAATAATAAGTAATGAGATACCGGTTATTCAGAGAGCAACAATTGAATTGTGATATAGAAACAGCTTGGGAGTTTTTTTCTTGTCCGAATAACCTATCAAAGATAACACCTAAAGATATGCGTTTTACAGTAATGACTGATTGTAAGAATGAAGAGATTTTTGAAGGAATGATAATCAATTACACGGTATCTCCTTTCCTCAAAGTGCCGTTAAAGTGGAAAACTAGAATTACGCATGTGGAAACCAATAAATGCTTTATTGATTTTCAGGAAAAAGGACCTTATAAATACTGGAATCATCTTCACGAATTTATTCCTAATAAAAACGGAGTGCTGATGAAAGATACTGTAGATTATGTGTTGCCTTTTGGTTTATTAGGCAAGATGGCTCATCTACTTTTTGTAAAAAAGAAATTGGAGAACATCTTTAATTTCCGTTACATCGTTTTAGAAAAATTATTTAACCAAATAGACAAATGATATGGCTTTTTTAATTGTGTTGTTTACGTTTATATTAATGGAAGGGGCAACCTGGGTTATCCATAAATATGTTATGCATGGTTTTCTTTGGTATTTACACAAAGATCATCACGATCATAGCAATGAAGGAGTTCTTGAAAAGAACGACTATTTTTTCGTAATATTTGCTATACCAACGATTGCTCTGATGTATTTTGGTTCTCTTCAAAATTTCAATTATCTGTTTTATATAGGGTTGGGTATTATGCTCTATGGAATGGCTTATTTTTTTGTGCATGATATTTTTATCCATCAACGTATTAAATTTTTGTCGAGAACTAAAAGCCCTTATTTTTTGGCACTGCGCAGGGCACACAAGCAGCATCACAAGCATTTAGGTAAAGAAGATGGCGAGTGCTTTGGTTTTTTATATGTGCCATTCAAGTATTTTAAAATGTATTTTAATTCCTCTAAGAAATGATGGCATATACTTATTCATTAATATTGTTTTTTACGGTCATCATTTGTTTTATAGCATCTTTTGACAGACGCATTCTTTTTAACCGTTATTTTGGCGCGTTTTTAAAGGCATCAATTTTGGTTGCTATTCCATTTATTTTATGGGATGTATGGTTTACTGCAAAAGGTGTTTGGTGGTTCAATACAGATTACACACTCGGAATTGTTATTGCAGGATTGCCAATTGAAGAATGGTTGTTTTTTATCTGTATCCCGTTTTCATGTGTATTTACCTACTTCTGTATTGATAAATTTTTCAAAGTGGATTGGTTGGTAGGTTTTAATAATCTGATTGTGTTTGTTAGTGTAATTGTTTGTTCTATAATTGCTTTAATACATTATGATAAAATCTATACGCTGGTTACTGCAGTAGTTACAATAATAACATTAATATATCTCCATTTCATTGCACGCGCAGATTGGATTAGCAAGGCTTCTATGGTATTTATGGTTTTGATGCTAGGCTTTTTTCCAGTGAATGGGGTTTTGACAGGAACAATGTTAGAATCACCTATTGTGAATTACAATCCCGGAGATTTTCTTGGTATTCGTATGCTCACTATACCTATTGAGGATGCGGTTTACGGATATACACAATTTCTTTTAGTACTTTATTTTTTTAAAAGATTTAAACATTCTACCAAATATTAAAACTAACTGTCTGAAAATTGCAGAAATTATAGGATATAATAATTCTGAATTGATTTGGGTAAAGTACAAAGATAGCATAATCAATTTATTAAATGAAAAGTAAAGTTTCCATTTTTTGGTTTCGTAGAGATATTCGCTTGGAAGATAATGTTGGCTTATATGATGCGCTTGCCTCTGAATTTCCGGTATTATCGGTTTTTATATTTGACGAAAATATTTTGAATAAATTAGAAGATAAAAAAGATAGAAGAGTTGATTACATTCATCAGGCACTTACTGCTCTTAACAAGAAATTAGATACATTAAAAGCAACGCTAAATACTTTTTATGGAAATCCTTTAGATGTTTTTAAATTACTTTCAGAAAATTATGATATTCAGACAGTTTACATCAATCGTGATTATGAACCACAGGCTATTAAAAGAGATAAGGAAATTTACGAATTCTTCAGTAGCCAAAATATATTACTTAAAGCATATAAAGATCAAGTTATTTTTGATAGAAATGATGTTTTGAAAAAGGATGGTAAACCTTATACTGTTTACACACCATATTCCAAAAAATGGAAAGAGTTATTGAAGCTAGAAAATTACAAGTCATACGTACCTGATTTGAGAAATCTTTTTAAGCAAGAATTTGCGAAGATTCATTCGCTGAATGATATTGGTTTTGAGAAAACAGACATTTCGTTTGAGCCTCCAAAGTTAAATGCGAAAATAATTGACGAATACCATAAATTCAGAGATTATCCTTCTATTCAAAATACAACACAACTTGGTATTGCTCTTAGATTTGGAACTATAAGTATTCGAAAATGTGTAGCATTTGCTTTGAAGCATAGTCAAACATGGCTTAATGAATTGATATGGCGGGAGTTCTTTATGCAGATATTATATCACTATCCAAAAGTGGTTGAGCAATCATTCAAGAGTAAATACGATAACATCGCGTGGAGAAACAATGAACAAGAATTTGAAAAATGGTGTGAGGGAAAAACCGGTTATCCGATTGTAGATGCAGGAATGCGACAGTTGAATCAAACAGGATATATGCACAATAGGGTAAGAATGATTGTAGCCAGTTTCTTATGTAAGCATTTATTGATAGATTGGAGATGGGGAGAAGCTTACTTCGCTCAAAAGCTTAATGATTTTGATTTATCTGCGAACAATGGAAATTGGCAATGGGCATCGGGTTCGGGTTGCGATTCTGCACCTTATTTCAGAATTTTTAACCCACAACTCCAAACTTCCAAGTTTGATAAAAATATGGAATATATAAAAAAATGGATTTCAGAATTCGGAACAGCAGCCTATCCTAAACAGATGGTAGAACATAGTTTTGCAAGAGATAGATCGCTAAAAGTATATAAGCAAGCTCTGAAAGAAAACCGGTAATAACGTTTAACTTTTGTAATATGGAAAGAAATACTGTAGTACTAGTTGATGAAAATGATAATCCAATTGCTGAAATGGATAAATTGGCTGCACATGAGAAAGGGTATCTTCACAGAGCATTTTCAATTTTTATATTCAACAATAATGGAGAACTTCTTTTACAGCAACGGGCTAACCATAAGTATCATGGAGCGGGGTTATGGACAAATACATGTTGTTCTCATCCTCAATGGGAAGAAGATGTAAAATCTAGTGCTATTCAACGATTAAACTATGAAATGGGAATGCAGTGCGATATAAAATGGGTTTATTCATTTATCTACAATGAGCGTGTAGAAAATAATTTAATAGAACACGAGCTGGATTATGTATTTGTTGGTTATTCTGAAGAAAGTCCAGTTTTAAACAGAGATGAAGTTCAAGATTATAAGTGGATGGAAGTGAAGAAAATTCTGTCCGATATAGAACATAATCCTACGCATTATACTATATGGTTTAAGTATGCTTTCCCGGAGTTGCTTTCAAAAATTAATCAATGAGAGAAATTAACCATTGCTGCATAAGTGATTACAATATAACTTATTTATTTTGATTATGAAGTCAATGTATTAATACTATTGTTTTAAAAACTTAAACATTACAGCAAAAAGTTAAGTATAGCAGTTTATTGTAAATGTGTATTATAAACTAAGTCTGCCATTATATCAAGAGTAAAGTTTATGCCAATCTGCTTGAAACATGAAAAAAAACTCTTTTTTGAAAACCTCTATACTATTATGGAAGTGTTCTCGCTTGAACAATAGAAAAATACTTTTATACATCTTGTTTATGATTAGCAGATGGGATTTTTAGTTTGTTTAAAGTTTCTTCATCAATATCTAAAGTTCTGATAGGAAATGGAATATCAATATTGTTTTCGTCAAAAGCTTTTTTCATATCTATCATAAATTGGCTTTTAATTTTCATACTTTCTACTACAGAAGAAGTATCTACATAAAATCTAAGCTCAAAGTTAATGGAGCTGTCGCCAAACTCTCTGAAGACAAAAAGTGTATCCTTATCTTTAGAAAGTAGTTTTACAGTACTGTTTACCAGATCCACAACTATCTTCTCTACTTGTGCCAAATCACTTCCATAACCCACACCACATTTAAGAATCACGCGCTTTTGACTTGTAATAGATGTGTTCTTTACTACATTATTAATCACCATTTTATTGGGCATTAAAATAATATTGTTGTCAAGAGATTTTAATGTGGTCACTCTAAAATCTATATCAGATACCTCGCCTTCAAAACCATTGCATTCGATCCAGTCGCCTATTTTTACTTGTTTTATTACAGAAAGAGTTATGCCTGAAAAAGTATTAGTAAGTGTATCTTGTAGGGCAAGTCCTACTACAAGACCCGCAACACCGGCACCAGTAAGTATGGTGGTGACTACATTGTTTAGGTTCAAAACCAAAAGACCTAGAAATAATCCTATCAGTACTACAAAAACCGATACGGTTCTTGCTATTACTTTCTTTGCAGAATGCTGCATATTATTATTTCGCAGAATGCGCAGCGTAAGTTTGAAGATATATCTGGAGATGAGTATCGTAATAGTAAATACAACTAAAGCAATGATGATATTAGGTATATGCGTTATCAGCGCATCTTTCCACGAATCTATTTTATCCCACATTTTACTCCAGGCATCATCAAATCCAGAAGTTAATTCCTCTACATTTTCTTTGACACCCTCCTTAATATTATCGCCATTGGACTGTAATAAAAACCACATATTGAACATTCTTTAATTAGGTGGCAAAGGTAGAAAAAAGCCCTCCAATAGATTATAAAAAAATGATAAACAAGCATTTTTTACATTATGACCCTTTTACGAACAAAAAACAGATAGTTGTGTAAAACATATTCATAAACGGTTAATTTACAAGCATTAAGATTATTTCAAAAAAAACTATTCACATCTGTTAAAAAGTAAAATATTTTATTGAAGAAAAGTTGTATAAAATTGCATTTAAGATAACGGAAACATCGTCGATTTAGAATCTATTAATAGACTTTTTCACCAAATAGATAAGTAATAAAATTTAAATATAAATAATTATATCATGGGAATTTTTGACAAACGTGTAAACTATAAACCTTTTGAATACCCTGAAATATTAACGTTTACAGAGGCTATACAGAAGGCATACTGGGTGCATACAGAAGTAGACTTTACAGCCGATGTGCAGGATTTTCATTCTCAACTTTCAGATGCTGAAAAAAATGCCATTAAAAACAGTTTGCTCGCGATAGCACAGATTGAAGTAGCCGTAAAAACATTCTGGGGCAATTTATACCATCACATGCCTAAACCCGAGCTCAATGGTTTGGGAGCGACATTCGCTGAATGCGAATTCCGTCATTCCGAAGCGTATTCAAGACTATTGGAAGTATTGGGCTATAACCAGGAATTTGAAAAATTAATAGAAGTACCGGTAATTAAAAGAAGAATAGATTATTTATCAGATGTGTTAAGCGGTTCTAACAGCCAGACACATGCGGAGTATGTATCTGCTTTAATTATGTTCAGCCTGCTGATAGAGAACGTATCCTTGTTCAGTCAGTTTGCCATCATACTTTCTTTCACACGCTTTAAAGGTTACATAAAAAACGTTTCCAACATTATTGCCTGGACGTCGGTAGATGAGCAACTGCATGCCAATGCAGGGATTTATTTAATCAATAAAATCAAACAGGAAGAACCCGATTTGATCGACGAAGTAGGAGAGCAGAGAATATATACTTTGGTAAAAGCCTCCGTTGATCTGGAAAAAGACATACTTGACTGGATATTTGAAAAAGGAGAAATAGATAATATTTCTAAAGAGAATCTTTTGAATTTTATGAAATACAGAACTGACGACAGCTTAGTAAAAATAGGCATGAAGCCTCAGTTTAACGTAAGCGACAGAGATTACAAACCAATGGCATGGTTCGAAGAAGAAGTGTTTGCCAACAGTCTTGATGATTTCTTCGCCAAACGACCTGTAGACTATACCAAACACGATAAAAGCATTACCGCTAACGACTTATTTTAACTGCAACCTTACTATTTCTAAAAGCCAAACCCACTAAATTAACTGAACTATGGTATTACAATTAGATAAAGAAATTGACAAAAAACAAATGTACCAACCACAGATACAAATACAATCAGAAGAAGCACCGCATATCTGGTGGCTGAACGACGAATCGGAGCAAATGCTGAACAGGGGCTACCTTTTAAAAGGAGAAACTGTAGAAGGAGCCATTGAAAGAATCACTAATGCCGCTGCAAGACGCCTGTTTAAACCCGAACTAAAAGAAGCTTTTAAAGAGATGATCTACAAAGGATGGATAAGCTTTTCTTCGCCGGTGTGGGCCAACATGGGTACGCAGCGCGGTTTGCCCATTTCATGCTTCAATGTATCTATACCCGACGATATAGAAAGCATTACGCACAAGCTGGGCGAAGTGATCATGCAAACAAAAATAGGCGGCGGCACATCGGGCTATTTCGGCGGATTAAGAGGCAGAGGCTCCGCGGTTACAGATAATGGAAAATCTTCCGGAGCAGTTTCATTTATGAAGCTCTTTGACGCGGCTATGGATACCATTTCCCAAGGCGGTGTAAGAAGAGGCGCGTTTGCGGCTTACCTGGATATAGATCACCCGGATGTACATGAATTTTTAAAGATTAAAGATATTGGCAATCCTATCCAGAATTTATTTTTTGGCGTATGTGTACCTGACTACTGGATGCAGGAAATGATTGACGGAGATAAGGAGAAAAGAGAAATTTGGGCAAAAGTGCTGGAAAGCAGACAGCAAAAAGGTTTGCCATACATTTTCTTTAGCGATAATGTAAACCGCAACAAGCCTCAGGTATACAAAGATCTGAACTACACGGTAAAGTCTTCTAATCTTTGTTCGGAAATTATGCTTCCTTCCAATGAAGATGAAAGCTTTATCTGTTGCTTATCTTCAATGAACCTGGAGCTATACGATGAATGGAAAGATACCAATGCAGTAAAGCTGGCCATCTATTTCCTAGATGCG
Source organism: Bacteroidota bacterium (assembly GCA_023386235.1). GTDB lineage: Bacteria > Bacteroidota > Bacteroidia > Chitinophagales > Chitinophagaceae > Haoranjiania. Next base: position 27,927 of record JAEWKC010000002.1, read on the forward strand.
GTACTATCCGAATTTATAGAAAAAACAAATGGCAACTACTATTTGTCACCTGCAAGAAATTTTGCTATCCGCCACAGAGCGCTTGGGCTGGGGGTTTTAGGCTATCATTCTTATTTACAAAAAAATAAGATCCCGTTTGAGTCAATGAAAGCTAAATTGTTCAACGCGCAGGTGTTTAAACAAATGCAGCAGCAATCTCTGGAAGCATCAACAGAGCTGGCCGAAATTTACGGCGAGCCCGAAATATTAAAAGGCTACGGATTAAGAAATACCACTACTATGGCTATTGCGCCTACCACATCAAGCTCTGCTATATTAGGTCAGGTATCTCCGGGCATAGAGCCGTTTGCGTCCAACTACTACAAAGCAGGATTGGCCAAAGGAAACTTCATGCGCAAAAATAAATATCTTGAAGAGTTGTTGATAGAAAAAGGTATTAACAACGAAGATACATGGAGAAGCATCATGCTCAATCATGGTTCGGTGCAGCATTTGAAACAACTGACCGATGAAGAAAAGAACATATTTAAAACGTTTAAAGAAATCAGTCCAAAAGAAATTATTACGCAGGCCGCGCAGCGTCAGCAATTTATTGACCAGGCACAAAGCCTGAACATCAATATACCTTCTTCTTTGCCTATTAAAGAAGTAAACAGCTTATTGATAGACGCCTGGAAGCTGGGTGTAAAAACTTTGTATTATCAAAGAAGCCAATCAGTATCTAAAGAACTGATGGTAAACTTTGTAAACTGTTCCAGCTGTGAAGCCTAAAAAATCCGCCGGTTATATAAGAATAAAAAAAGCAGCCAATCCTAAAAAGTTGGCTGCTTTTGGGTTGTATAGCACATTCATCCCGGGCAATAAAATTGCTTAGCTATACAGTTATTTATTCTTTGCTTTTATAAAATCTTCCAATCCCTGGTGTATTTTGTTTACTACCTGCTCTCTGAATCTGGGGTTGAGGATCTTCCGCTCATCTTCCTCATTGGAAACAAAAGCTACTTCTATCAGGCTGTTTGGATATTCGGTAGAGCCGTTCAGTGTAAAATTAAAATTACCGATAGAACCCCAGTTTTCAATATCCAGTTCGGCTATCCTGTCTAATATATGTAAAGATAAATCTTTAAAGCCGGCATATCTATAATAAGTACTTACGCCTTTCACTTCAGGATTTGCGGAAGCATTTAAATGTATGCTCACCATTATGTCAGGCTGATAATGCTGTATGGCGGCTAATCTTTCCTCCATGCTCAGCGCCACATCTGTAGTTCTTGTCATAAATACTTTGGCTCCATGATTTTCCAGTCGTCTTTGAAGCATTTTGGCTATCATTAAATTGTATTCTTTTTCTACCACGGTTTTACCTCTTGCTCCACGGTTGCTTCCTCCATGACCCGCGTCAATAGCCACTTTCAGGTTTTTTAAAGTTTTTGTTTTGGGAGGATGCTTCAGGCGGATGGTAAGATAGTTATAATGAGCAGTATCATAGCTGATTTTATAACCCCAGTTTTGCTCTTCTTTTAAATCAATAATAATTCTGAAAACGTCGTCTTCTATCTGCTCGGTAGATACCTGGCGCACTACCTGCAGGCTGTCGTGCTTATGCATTACCCAGTTGGTATTATTGGCTATGCCAAAAACGTCTACGATCACTTTGCTGGGATTTACCTGCATGATAGAACGATAGGGTAGTTTTTCCGTAGTATTAAAAGTTACATAATCGTACAAGGAATCTCCCGTAGCTTTGATAGAGCCACTGAGAATATTGGGGCGTATGGTTTTGTTGACAACTTCCGCGTATTCACGTGGAATATACGCTTTATGGTTTTGCGATAATTGCACTATGTAAAGATTCCGCTCTGTGCCTATCGTTTTCAACAGCACTGCGGTATCTATATAGGTCATTTTAGCTCCGCCTAAACGGTCGGTACCATTTCCGTATAATAAATAAGGGAGAACACCTTTTGTTTTTACGGTATAGTTTTGCGCCGAGGACACAAAATAAAAACAACAGAATAGCATTAAAAACAGTACATTTTTTCTATACATCATTGGTAATCAGGTTTTTTAGTGATTCGCGGGCTAAAATAAGATAATTCATTAAAAGATAAAGATTGACCATCATAAAATCTATCTTCCTGGCATTTATTAATTTTAATTTATTCTAACAAATAATAGTTTATATTGAATAATATTCCTTTTTTTTAAAAAAAGATTAAATATTTATTATTAATTTTGTTAAAATAATATATTTTTGTCAAATAAACAAGTTTGAAGATAAACATTTATTAAACACAAAAACTCAAGTATGCGAAAAACAAAGATACCATTTATCATTTTAGCTATTATCTGTATTGCCGCGGCATTTGATCCTATAAAAGTAAACGGGAGTGGGGAAGGGATAGATCCTGCCGACGTAGCATGGATGCTGTCCGCTACGGGATTGGTTTTTTTAATGACTCCGGGATTGTCATTTTTTTACGGAGGCATGGTGCGAAGGAAGAATATTATTTCTACCATTTTACAAAGTTTTGTTTGCCTGGGTGTAATCACTATCATCTATTTTTTAATCGGGTTTAGTTTATGCTTTGGCGACAGTATAGGAGGAGTAATAGGAAATCCGGCTACTTTTTTCTTTATGAAAGATGTAGGATTAAACGCCCATCCTGATTTGTCGCCCACCATTCCTTTACTTTTATTTGCCATGTTTCAATTAAAATTTGCCATCATTACGCCGGCACTCATTACCGGAAGCTTTGCCGAAAGAGTAAACTTTAAAGCTTACGTATTATTCATTAGCCTGTTTACAATATTTATATACAGTCCGTTAGCGCACATGACCTGGCATCCCGCGGGCATATTCAGAAACTGGGGCGTTTTGGACTTTGCTGGTGGTACGGTGGTGCACATGAGCGCCGGATATGCCGCGCTGGCGGGAGCTATGTTTTTAGGCAGAAGAAAAGAACATGAAAAAAATAAACATCACGAGCCCGTAAATATTCCTTATGTAATGCTGGGTACGGGCATGCTTTGGTTTGGCTGGTTTGGCTTTAACGGAGGCTCGGCGCTTGGCGCCAATGCCACGGCAGTACAGGCTTTCGCTACTACTATGTCTGCCTCAGCTGCTGCTATGCTGGCCTGGATGTTTTTTGAAATAATGAAAGGTAATAAACCTTCTGCCATGGGCGCCTGTATTGCGGCTGTGGTAGGATTGGTAGCCATCACCCCCGCATGTGCTTTTGTAACTGTTCCTCAATCTATTTTCATAGGCTTTATTGCTGCTATTATCAGTAACTGGGCGGTGAAATTTAAAAATAAATCTAACCTCGACGATACGCTGGATGTGTTTCCATGCCATGGTTTGGGAGGAATAGTAGGTATGTTGCTTACAGGCGTTTTTGCTAAAGATGTGGGCCTGATTCATGGAGAAACCAGTACTTTCCTGTATCATCTTTTAGCCTTGGTTATTGTAACGGTATTTGTATTTTTCGGCTCTTATTTATTGTTTAAAATTACCAATTTCATTATTCCCGTGCGCGTAACAGAAGAGGCCGAAGAAGACGGTCTGGATTTTTCGCAACATGGCGAACGCTACAAACCTAAGAGAAGGGTAGATGCTTATCTTTAAAATTTTAACAGATAAAAAATTTCGGTTTAATTCTTTACTTTTATCCTGATGAAACGAAGCATGATAAATAATTCCTCAAATTGAGGGTTATATATGTAGAATTACATGCCTGTCTTATTTAAAATGAGACGATCAAAACGATAATTAAAATATACGGATGAAAAACAGTATGCTGGAAGATGTTGAAAAAAGTGTAGAAAAATTACATAAGGGTGAAATTTTCCTTTATCCTACAGATACGGTTTGGGGATTGGGTTGTGACGCTACGAACGCAGCGGCGGTAGAAAAAATCATCAATCTTAAAAATCGTCCTGAAAATAAAAGCTTTGTGGTGCTGGCCAATGAAAAGATGCTCCTGGAATATGTAGCTTCATTAGACCTAACTATATTTGACTACCTAGAAACTGTGACAAAGCCTACAACTGTTATCTATGAAAATGCAGTAGGATTGGCAGAAAATGTATTGGCCGAAGACGGATCGGTAGCTATAAGAATTTGTAATGAGCCATTTTGCAAAACATTGCTCAACAGGTTTAAAAAACCTATACTCAGCACTTCCGCAAACCTAAGCGGCACAACGGCTCCGGCTATTTTTAAAGATATTGCTGAAGTTATAAAGAACGGGGTTGACTATGTAGTGCAGTACCGACAGGACGATGGAAATATTGCTGCTCCTTCCACAATTGTCCGGTGGAAAGAAGGCAATGGGGAAGTGCTGAGAAAATAAAAGGCCGGAGTAGAAACCCCGGCCGACAATATATATTCACAAACAAATTTATGATAAGGACAATAGCTTAAAAATGATGTATGCGCTATGTGTCTTTATTTTTGTAATCTTTTCTGCTCCTCACTGTTACTGCCTTCCAGCTTGTTTACTTTAAAGGCTTTACCTGCTTTAAAATTATAAGTAAGACCTACGGTTACATATCTTGATTGTTGACGACTGATTATGTCCAGATTAAAATCGTTGTATGTAAGTCTGCCTCTGATTCTTTGCGTATAGAAAATATCATTCATGTTTACTTTGAAAGTAAGTTTATCCTCTAAGAATTTTCTTGAAAAGCCCGCGTTCACGCTGCCAAAAGGTTCTATTATACCATTAGCAAAAATAAAATTGGAAATATAGAACCCGGATAAAATAAAATTTGTTTTCTTATTAATAGCAAATGTCTGGTTAGACTGCAACATGGCTATTGGTTTTTCAATGCTATATTCGGGCGCTTTAAGTGTTTGATAGCTCAGTTGTAGCGTATTCTGCGTGCTCCACCATTTGGTGATTTTTACAGGAGCGAACAGGGTAAAAGAAAGATTGTTGCTTTCACCTGAATTAATGGGTTGCTGAATCATGATGCGTGGATCGTTTTCATCGTTTCTTATCACTCGGTTAATTATATCGCGGCTGTGCGTGTAGTTTAAAGTGAACATATACTGATGCTTTAAAGTAAATCCCAATTCATAAGAGTTATTGAATTCCGGTTTCAGGTAAGGATTACCCATACCGATTGTGTACGCATCGGCATACCCTACATACGGATTCAATTCATGGAAAGAAGGGCGGTTAAATCTTCTGTTGTAAGAAAAATTGATAGCATTGTCGCCTTTTTTATTTACTGTTCTAGATAAATATACACTGGGAAATAAAGAAAAATAATCGTAAGGGTTAGGCGTTTCTTTTCCCTGAGCATAGAGCCTGCCGGTTACTTTTGTATTTTCACCTCTCAAACCCAGTTGTACATTCGTTTTCAGGATGATGCCTTCAAAATTTATATATCCTGCCACAATGTTTTCATTATAATTGTATTGATAGTTTTCAGCGGTGCTTGGATGCCAGGCTCCATTGCTGAGATATTCAAAATCGGCAAGATTCTCAATCTTAGTATCCGTCATTTTGGCTCCGTAAGATAATATGTGACCGCTTTTGAAACCTTTTGCATACTTTGCGTCTACCGTATAAATATTGGCTTCGCTGGGGGTAGCGTTTCTGAATGCCGTATCCTGTATTAAAACATTCTGCACATTGTAAACCATATTATGCGCATCGCTGGTATTATTCAGCTTATTATTGGTATAATCTGCCAGTAAAGTAAATTTCGACGCGAGCGTATCTGTCTGAATCTGGTATTTTAAGCCGATATTATTATAAGTACCATCGTAGCTGCCCGGAAATTCTCCTTTATTGGTAATATTGGCCTCAGGATTATTTATATAATTTGTAATTGTATTCGCAATCATTTCCGAACTGTATTTCGAACCGGAACGATTGTATTCAAGGTTTACAAATTGCTTATCGGTAATATCATAGCTTCCACCCACCTGTATTCTGTTGGATTTCCCGAAAGAGGTACCGTTATTTCTCGCTGTAAAAGCACCATCGGTAAATGTTCTGTATTGTTGCAGATTTTCAAACCGTTTTTGATTATAATAAGAGCCTGTTCCGTATAGTGATACTTTATTTTTCTTGTAGTTAATGTTTACTCCATCGCTGGTACCTGCATATTTACCTTGCGTGTAATTAGCGTAAACACTGCCATTGATGCCCGTATTCCGGTTTTTCTTTAATACAATATTGATAAGTCCGCCCGTGCCTTGCGCATCATACTCGGCAGGGGGGTGTGCTATCACTTCCACCGATTTAATGTCTTCAGCTCTCAACGAATTTAAATAATTGGAAAGATCATTACCTGCAAGGTTCAATATCTTACCATCTACCATCACACGCACACCACCATTGCCATTGATGTGTATCTTATTATCGTAGATAAGCACGCCCGGCGCAAGGTTCAGCATTTCCATAGAAGATTTTCCTGCAGAGAGTGGATTGTTTTCTACCTGCATAATTATCCTGTCTGGTTTGCGCTGTATTATGGCAGTTGAACTTGTAACCGTAACGTCTTTGAGACGCTCGTCGGATTTGATCAATGTGAAATTTACATCCTTGACATCATTTGCTATGGCAACTTCTTTGCGTAGAGAATCATAACCTACAGAGGAGATATTAAATAAATATTTTCCGCCGGTTTGTAAATGGATTTGATAGTTACCATTTTCATCGGCTATCTTTTCAGATACCACTTTTTTTAATGAATCGCTTGTGGCAACGCGTATGGTTGCGAAAGGAACGGGCGCGTTTTTATCGTCGGTGACCTGCCCGGTAATTTTCCCTGAAACCAACACCTGTGCTTGTGCAGAGAAGATCATTAGCGTTAAAATAGATAAGAGGACCGCTTTCATTTTTTTTGTTTTAGTTAATTAGTACTTTTAAGTTTAAGTTTATTACAGTATAGTTTTTATCGGGCAATTCTTTCCCGGTCTTCTGTATAAAAGAAGATAATATCTTAAAAAAAGTTGCCTGGAACAGGAATTAAATCTTAATTATTTGCTGTAGAATCTTTTTTAGTCTGTATTTTTTTTAGCGCGTCTTCGTACGTTAAAGAATCTACGGGTTCGTCGTTGATGTAGTAGCTGGCTACACCGTTTTCAATTTCTTTTTTTACGGAAACGTCTCCTTCACCATCATTCGAAGATGCGGCCACGTCTGCGTTTTCTTCATGCAAAGGTTTTAATCCTTCGGCCGTCATTATATATTCCTTGCCGGTGCTCCAATCTCTGTTTCTTCTCCATCTGAAATTGCCAATTTCTACATTCGGACTTCCAAAATAATTATCATTGATCAGGATGGTCTTGCCTATAGGCACTTCAATAGTGATGTTTGCTTTCTGGTTTCTGAATTTATTATCGGCGTTGATTAAGATACCTTTATCTATATGCAGCACAGAATCCTGTTGCGTAAAAGGGAGGTTTATTTTATCTGCCCATGCATTGGCATCAGCAATGCTTGTACCATTGGCGTATTTTTGAATGTATGCATGATAGTTGCTATCTGTAGATTTTTCAATATCCAGGTACATATTATTGATGTAAAATTTATCGTTTCTTTTAAAAGGAAATAATCTTATCCCTTTTTTGAAAAACAATTTTTTACTATTATCATTTTTAAAATCAACGATCATTTTATTTACTCCGGGATTGTTTAATGCCACAGTTTGCCTGCTTAATTCGCTTTCGTATTTAATATTATTAATGCCGGAGATAAGTAAGGCTACAGACGCGATTAAGCCCACTACCCAAAGCATTAAAAATGCATTTCTCAGATTTGAATTTTTGTGCTTGTAACCAAAAATTCTTCTTATTAACCAAATACACAATGCTATTACAGGAACCCAGATGAAACAGACTATTGCAATCACCGAAGCAATATTTTGCCACCCTTCATTGAAATACAAATTGAGATAGGGAAGTGTAAAGAAAGATGCTGTACCCAATGCTATCAATACACTCAACAGCGTTAGCAATAAAATACCCAGAATAGTGTACGCGAATATCTTAATGATAGTCAGTAAAATATCGCCCAGCGTGGAACCACTTTCCTGATAAGTATAGGGTTGCGGCTGGGTCATTAGTGAGTTGATTTCAGCATTGTTTGCATTGTCTGTATCGGTAATTACGGGTTTATTGACTTTTTTTTTATCATCGCCCATATCTTCCTGAACAGTGTTTCTGATATTGGTCAAATCGATATTTTCTCCTCTCATGGCAAGAAAGTCAGACGGTCTTTTGGCTTTCGGAACCACAATCCACAACACCAGGTACAGTAAAGCGGTAAATCCGCTGAGACTGCCGGTAACAAATCCGAAATCAAGTATTCCTAAAATAGCAGGGGATAATAAACTGAGTAAGAAGATCAACCGCACTACCCACAATTCCACGTTGAAGTAATGCGACAGGCCCGCGCATATACCGCCCAGCATTTTATTGCTTGGATCTCTGTATAATTTTTTATAAGAAGAGCCTATTTCTTTAGTTGCAGCTCCGGGCAACGCGGCCCAAAGTATGATATAGATAAGCACACTGATGCCGTATGCAAAAGCTAGTAGAACGGTTACTATTCTTACTAATGTGTGGTCTATACCTAAGTAATTGGCTACGCCGGCGCACACACCGCCAATTTTTTTATTGGTTTCGTCGCGGTGCAAGCGTTTTTTTATTCTTGTATGATCGTGTGCGGGAGTGGCTTTGGTATAAGTGTTTTCCTGCGCAGATTCTGCAGACGCGGTGGCAGAAGCCGTAGTAGCAGCTGCATGTGCCTGGTAAATATCTTCTTCCTGTTGCAATTCTTGCGGGCGACCGATGCTTTTAATAATCGACTCCAGGTGGACTTCTGTAACACAGGGTTCGCCTTTTTTTATAATTTCTTCAAACAGCTCGGAGATGCGCCATTCTATATCGTTGATTATTTCATCGCGACCTTCTTCGTTGGCGAAATATACGCGCAAGCTGTCTATATATTGTTTAAGGTTTTCATACGCTACTTCTTCTATCATTACCACACGTCCTTGAAAATTTATGTTGATTACCTTTTTCATAATTTATGTTTTATTTAATTGTTTGTTTGTGATAGATGTTTGATTAGATTTCAACTGTTGTTGTAATTTTATTTACCGCGTCGGAAAGTTCTTTCCAGGTTTTTTTCAGCTCCAGATAAAAGACCATACCTTTTTCCGTTAAGCTAAAATATTTCCTGGGCGGCCCCGATACACTCTCCACCCAACGATAGGAGAGCAGGTCGGCATTTTTAAGGCGTGTAAGTAAGGGATAAAGTGTGCCTTCGAGAACGCTTAAATTAGCGTCTTTTAATTTCTCTAAAATATCACTCGGATAAGACTCTTCATTTTTAATAATAGACAAAATGCAGAACTCCAATACGCCTTTCCGCATCTGACTTTGTGTATTTTGTATATCCATTGTATAAGTGGTTTAAGTTAATCATTTAGAACTTGACAACACAAAGATATGGACTTTGTATATTACTATGCAATACATAGTAGTGTATTAAATTGTTTATATTATTTAGATAATACGTAATTATTTATTTATAAACAATATAAGATATTTATATCATTTTTATTTATCATTTATTTAACATATAGGTGTGTTTACTTCGATGAAATTATTAATTACCTGAGTTCTGGTTAAGCAGCTGGCAATAATTGCATTTGTCTTTGAAATTGTTCAATGAGTTCAGGATTAGTTTCCTCTATATCCTTTTTTATGGAAGGTTTTTTTGGAAAGAATGCATATGCGGC
>JAEWKC010000011.1 GCA_023386235.1 Bacteroidota bacterium
GGATATCCTGCAAGTGGCACTGTTTTTCGTTTTGCTCCCGCAGCAAATGCAGGTATTAGTGATAATTTGTTCGATACCGTTAAAGTGTATCCTAACCCAACTGCCGATTTCTTGTTTTTTGATCATCTGGCTGAAGCAAAAGAATATAAGATTTATAGTATAACTGGTAATGTTGTGAAAAAAGGAGCTATAAGCGTAGAGCATAATAAAATTAGCGTATCCGAAATCCCTGCTGCGGTTTACTTGTTACAAATAGATCAATCAACTTTTAAGTTTGTGAAAAAGTAATATAATCTTGCAGAATATAAATGTGTTGTCAAATGGTAACCAACTCTGATGTCGTCACACGGTATGCTTTTGTGTCATTTAAGTTCTGCATTAAATACAAAATATTTACAAGTCTCGTACTAAAACTAACATCCTAGTCTCGTCAGCAATCTATCCTAGGTATGTATGACATTGATTTTGAGCAACTATTTGTTAAAGTTTAATATAACAAACATAGTTCTAAATTAGGTACGAACTATAATTGCATCATTTTAATAATATGAAACATCTTATTTTTATTTTAAGTTTATTTTTCGTAAACTGTATTAATGCTCAGAATTTTACCGAAGCAGATATACATCTGTGGGGTGCAGGTATATCTCACGAGAAGGAAATTACTGAAAATATTAGTATAAGAGGTAGTTTTAATTACGATGGAAAATATTACATTGTAGACAATCAGCTACTTCCAGGAGCTGTAAGCTATTACATATTTCAGCCGGAATTTGTTATAGAACCACGTTGGTATCACAACAAAGCAAACCGTGAAAAAAATAAGAAAAATGTAGCTTTCAATGCAAATAATTTTGTCGGTTTGTCTTTCGCATATGGTGCTTCTTGGCTAAATGCTTCTAATAAGGGTTACTATATGTACGATTCTTTTACTGTATCACCATCATACAACTTAAGAAGAAATATAAAGAATACAAAATTAATTTATGAAATGGGTTTAGGTTTAAGGTACAGTCATTATTTTAAAACTAATACCAATCAAAATGGCGAATATGGAATTACTGCAAATATAAAACTAGCATATGTAATATTTTAATAAATATTTTATTGATGTGTAAATAACTTCACTGAAATATATTGATATGGAATTTTTATAATTAAGCTGCCTACGGGCAGCTTATTTTTTAAAACTGTGCAACCCTGAAGGATTGTGAAATTATTAAAGTGATAATTAATTTTATAGAGGTCATAACTTAATTACATACTAAATCAGCTTGTGAAATAGGATTTCTAAAAATCATTCTTTGGATAAGATTATTGAAGATCGTCTGTTTGGATTGAGAACGGTTAATTCTGAAACAAAACTCATTCAAATATCGATTAATATTAGAATCTGAAACCCAAGAGTAAGTAGTTCTTAACCATGATTTCACTTGGTGAATCATGGTATGTAGTACCGGGAAATTCTTTCCCTTATGACTTGGAATCTGTGTAATGTTAAAGTCTTTTATCGGACGGTAACCCTTCCAGTCATCTGTAACTACTTCGGCTGATTTGTCAATGTGTTTATCAAATATTGTGCGTAGAGATTTGGCAGAAAAATCTTCTATTTTCAATGCGTAAAAACGCTTAACTTTCCCTTCATCTGTAAGTTCCACAGCGCATACAACCTTTTTCTTTTTGGCATCATAACTTCTACCTTGTTTGTTTTCTTCTTTTCCTCCAACGGTAAATTCATCAATCTGAACCAGACCTTTCATCCCATCTTTTTCATCAGATTTCATCGCTTCACGAACCTTATGCATGAATAAACGAGCTGTGTTTTCTGCAACGCCATACCGAACAGACATTTGCAAAGCAGATAAATCTTTGGTGGTGGTACTCATCTCGAAACAAATAAAAAATGCTTTTCGTAGACCAAATTTTACTCGGTGGAAAAGTGTTCCTGAGCTTGGACTTTCGGTATCACTACAAACATTGCAAGTGCGGGAATAATCTTTCCTCACTTGGTATTTGGTGTGACCACATTTACGACAAGAATAACCTTTTTTCCACTTCCAGTGAGCAAGATATTTTTCGCAATCTACATCCGTTTTGAAGTGATCAGAGAACTCCAAAAGATTTTGACCTTTAAAAATTTCCATTTTTTTCCCTTTTTAAAACACTTTAAAGATATGAAATTATCTAATGACCTCTATAATTTTTTTTATTTTATAATTGAGATCTGCAACACGTTTTTTGCATTATGACAAAGGTATTGGTAATTCGCTTAGAAGTTGGTGTTCACCATGTATCAGTAAAAAGTAGATGCTGCTCACTTTGGAAATCGATTTAAGAGTTTTAAAATTACTTAATTATAAATAGTAGTGTAAAAAAAATTATAACTTAAAACTTTATTAATTAATTTTATTATCGTAATATTGCGATATAAATACAAAGCAGATGGGTGTCACGAAGACTGAAATATTTACCGAAGAACAGAACAATTTAGCCATTACTTTAAAAGCATTGGCGCATCCTGCACGAATTGCCATTTTACAATATATCATCAAACAAAATACCTGTATATGTAATGATTTGGTTGAACAATTAGGTTTGGCACAAGCTACCGTTTCACAGCATTTGAAGGAATTAAAGAGCATCGGCATCATTAAAGGTAATATTGAGGGAACAAGTGTTTGCTATTGTATTAATGAAATAGTGTGGCAGCAAGTTAAAAAGGAACTTAACACTTTCTTTATAGATAATGTAACTATAGAAAAATGCTGTTAAGGCATTTTTTTAAAGACTTTGTTTATCGCTATATTGCAATATATAATTAATTCTAATATCAACAATATGAAATTATCAGAGATCAAAGAAATCCTTCCAACATTGGATAATGTTGAATTCCAATTGGAAAATGGAACTTTTGTACCCGAACATTTCCACGTTACCGAAGTGGGGCAAATAACTAAAAATTTTATTGACTGTGGTGGCGTAATTCGAATCGAAAAAGTTGTCAATTTCCAATTATGGAATGCCAACGACTTTGACCACCGATTAAAGCCAACCAGATTATTAAGCATTATCAAACTATCTGAAGAAAAATTGGGGATTGAGGATGCCGAAATAGAAGTAGAATACCAGAGCGAAACAATTGGTAAATACGATTTGGATTTTAACGGAAAAACATTTGTGCTAAAAAATAAAATTACGGCTTGTTTGGCAGAAGATGCTTGCGGCATTCCATCAGAAAAACAAAAGAAAAATTTAATAGAATTGAACGTAAATCAAACCAATAATTGCACACCAGGTGGAGGCTGCTGTTAATTAACACAACACAATCAAAATGTATACAAATTTAGTTGAAACAATAGAGCAAGTACAAAAGCAAAACATCAGCGAGGAACGTAAAACCATATTACAACCGTTGATAGATTTCGTACAGCAAAAAGTGGCTAATAAACAAGAAATAAGTCTCAATTTTATTTGCACACACAATTCACGCAGAAGCCATTTATCGCAGGTTTGGGCAAAGGTAGCCAGTGCATACTTCAATATCCCGAATGTACATTGCTATTCGGGCGGTACAGAAGAAACGGCACTATTCCCAAAAGTAGCAGAAACATTGATCAATCAAGGATTTAATATTTTCAAAATTGCAGACACAAATAACCCTGTATATGCCATAAAATACAGCGATAATGCTGTACCTGTAATTGGTTTTTCCAAAAAATATGATAGCCCTTTCAATCCTATATCGGCATTTGCAGCTGTTATGACCTGCTCGCAGGCCCACGGTGGTTGCCCTTTTATAGCAGGAGCAGAAAAAAGAATTCCCATCACTTTTGAAGATCCTAAAATTTCAGATAATACACCGGAGCAATCAACGGTATATGCAGAAAGGAGTTTACAGATAGCAAGCGAAATGTTTTATGTCTTTTCAAAAATCAGCCGATAACCCATGCATCCAAAACTAAAATTCCTTGACCGTTACCTGACCTTATGGATATTCCTTGCTATGGCATTAGGTGTAGGATTGGGTTATTTCTTTCCAAGTATTTCTAATGTTGCAGAAGGCTTGTCCGCGGGTACAACAAATATTCCTTTGGCAATAGGCTTGATACTGATGATGTACCCACCATTGGCAAAAGTGGATTATTCCTTACTACCCAAAGCCTTTAAGGACAAAAAAGTAATCGGCATATCCTTATTGCTTAATTGGGTTATTGGTACGGGGCTGATGTTCGGCTTAGCCGTTCTGTTTTTACACAACGAACCCGATTATATGACAGGCTTGATATTGATAGGCTTGGCAAGATGTATCGCAATGGTAATCGTATGGAGCGACTTGGCTAAAGCAAACAGGGAATATACAGCTATGTTGGTTGCCTTAAACAGTATCTTTCAGATACTTTCTTACAGCTTCTTAGTTTGGCTGTTCATCAATGTATTACCAGCAAAATTAGGATTAGCCAATTTCAACGTAAGTGTATCTGTGAAAGACGTAACAGAAAGCGTATTGATATACTTAGGTATTCCGTTTTTGTCAGGTTTTTTAAGTCGTTATTTTTTAGTCAAAACACGTGGAATTGAATGGTATAACAGAATATTCGTACCTAAAATATCACCCATTACATTATATGCTTTACTGTTTACAATAGTATTGATGTTCAGTTTAAAAGGAGACAAAATAGTAGAGTTACCAATGGATGTGATAAAAGTAGCCATACCCTTAATCATTTACTTTGTACTCATGTTTTTCGTGAGCTTCTTTATCAATAAATCTCTAAAGGTTCCTTACGAAAAAAACGCATCAATCGCCTTTACAGCCACAGGAAATAATTTTGAATTGGCAATCGCCGTATCTATAGCGGTTTTCGGTATTCATTCGCCACAGGCATTTGTTGGCGTTATCGGCCCATTAGTTGAGGTTCCTGTTCTGATACTTTTGGTTAGGGCAAGTTTGTGGTTAAAAAAAAGATATTATAGCTAATTTTATAAAAACAATATAGAAGCTCCAGCAAATTGAAAAATTCTATTTTCATAAAAACCAAAATTGAAGCGGCAGCATTATTAAAAGCTGCACCGTTCAGGAAAGAAATTCGCAAGACCGAACCGCACAAACACAACAGCTATTTTGAAATTATTTATTTAAGAGAAGGAAGCGGTTTCCATACCATAGATCATACTTCATTTTTAATTAAGCCACCCACCGTATTTTTTGTCCGTAAAGAACAGGTGCATCATTGGGATATGAAAGATACACCAGACGGTTTTGTACTGCTTTTAAAGAAGGGATTTCTCGACCAATCGATGGACAGTGAGTTGAAAAGTCTTTTATCCAAATTAAGCAAATTAAGTTGTATTCATCTGACAGAAACAGAAAGTATAGATACTATATTTCAACTGCTCACTACAGAGGAAGACCCTATCGTTACCGAAGGATTATTGAAAGCACTATTTGCAAAAATATTGATTGCGACAAAACCTTTAATAAGTAAAACAAGTAAGACCGATGACCTCATTGCCGTGTTCAGGGAATTGCTCAATCAAACAAATGACCTGCAAAACAATGTTGCTCATTATGCAGAAAAACTTCACACTACACCACAAAACCTCAATGCAATTTGTCGTAAAACACTAGACCAGTCTGCTACGGAAGTAATTGCCGAGCATATCATCAGCGAGGCAAAAAGGCAATTAATTTATACAGTAGCGAGCGTTTCTGAAATTGCCTATAGTTTAAATTTTAGTGACACATCCCATTTTGTAAAATATTTTAAACGCCACACTAGTGTTACCCCGCTTACATTCCGTAATACCTAAAAGCTACCGTGACATTTTCAAATATACCGTATGAGTATACTTTGTTGTATGAAATTTGCTATTAAATTGAAATAACAAACGAGCAAATCGCTTTTATGGAGCTAAAACGAACAGATAATTCAAGATCAACCATACTTATTCGCCTTATGGTAGGAGCTGTATTCCTTTCAGAAGGCTTTCAGAAATTTTTATTTGAAGACACTGTAGGTGCAGGACGATTTGATAAAATCGGAGAGCCTTCGTCTGAATTTTTAGGAGCTTTTGCTGGCAGTATTGAAATTGTTTGTGGATTGCTAATTCTCATTGGATTACTAACAAGACTAGTAAGTATCCCGCTTATGCTTGTGACTATTGCAACAACCAAATCAGAGGTTTTAGCCGAAAAAGGATTTTGGGAAATGATTCATGGAAGCCGTACAGACTGGGCGATGCTTTTGGGGAGTGTCTTTCTATTGATAAAAGGTGGAGGTCGTTGGTCGGCTGACAAAATATTGACAAACAAATGGAGCATAAAAGAAAGTTAAAAGAAATAGTAAAAGTTTTCGGTAAATTAGGTATTATTGGATTTGGTGGTCCCGCAGCACATATTGCCATGATGCGGGATGAAGTAGTGATCAAACTAAAGTGGATGAACGAACAGCAATTTTTGGATCTGCTGGGTGCTACCAACCTTATTCCAGGACCTAACAGCACGGAAATGGCTATTCATATTGGATATGATAAAGGCGGTTGGAAAGGATTGATAATAGCAGGTTTATGTTTTATTCTGCCTGCTGTATTTATAACTGGAATTTTAGCATATTTGTATAGCCTTTACGGACAGCTACCCGAAGTACAACCTTTTATCTATGGTATCAAACCTGCTATAATAGCCATCATTCTGGCTGCAATTTATCCATTGGCAAAACAATCTGTCAAATCCATAAATTTAGGTCTTATTGGTATTACTGTTTTATTAGCGGCGGTGTTTGGAGTTAATGAAATTTATTTAATGTTTGGTGCAGGTCTGTTAGCGTTTGGATTGCACACGGTTCAGAACAGACAAAATAATACTTTGCAAAGTATTGTTCCGTTTACCTTTCTTCAAATTACACAGACAACTTTTTGGACAGCGACAAATGCCAAACTGTTTTGGACATTTCTTAAAATTGGCTCCATACTTTATGGGAGCGGATATGTGCTGTTTGCCTTTTTAGATACAGAATTGGTTGCAACAGGTCTGCTCACAAGACAGCAATTGATGGATGCCATTGCGGTAGGTCAGTTCACACCTGGTCCTGTTTTCTCATCGGTAACGTTTATCGGCTGGCAGATCAATGGGCTTTCAGGTGCTTTTATTTCAACCGTAGCTATTTTTCTTCCCTCATTTGTTTTTGTGGCACTGCTTAATCCGTTAATAAAAAAGCTACGAAATTCTAAAGGATTATCATCCTTTTTAGATGCTGTGAATGTAGCATCGGTAGCCATAATCATAGCGGTGTGCTACGAAATGGGTAAAGAAACTATTACTGATTGGCGGACGATGTTAATTGCAGTTTTGAGCATTGCAATAACTTTTGGATACAAAAAATTAAATAGTGCTGTTGTAGTTTTGGGTGGTTCCTTATTAGGATATGTATTATTTCAAATTTGATAAAAATTTAGATTATTATCTTCATAAGGAGAAACTGTACAAATTCGTAACTTTCTCAGATTAACTGTCCATACCGATAACGGTTTCTATTACTCTTTCAAAATCATCCACATCGCTACCAAGTAGCAGATAACCTGAAAATCCGATGTCTAAAAGGGATTTCCCAACTTTCTCATCATCAATATCACTATGGGCAACCAGTTTGATTGAAGGGTACTCTTTCCTTAATTCCTGAAGCTGTTTAAGCACATTTTGGTCGTAGAAATCCAAGTCAACAATACAGAATTTGGGTAGTTCATTCAATGAAGACAACTGTGATAGCCCGTTTTCAATGCTTTCTGACCTAGATAGGATTTCCATTCCAGATGCAGCGAGATCTTTGCAGATGTTATCGGTTACAGGGCTTTTGTCATTGATAAAAGACAGGGAGATTGTTTCTTGTACAGTACCAGTTTTCATATCGTTACCTTTTTGAGTTAGATGAAGTTCCTGCACAAAAAGAAAGCGCAGGCAACCACACTTACCGCACATTGAGGTACTGGTATACCCGACAACGAATAAGCGAGCGCCCACGCCTATGGCATGAGCGTTCTTCCTTATCGTCCCGTTGTCTAAAAATTACCAGTTTTCAATGTGGGACTTAAAGCAAAAACACTTTAAGTATTTCTATATTTTACATAGCAAAGATACTAAACTCGTTTCGATATAGAAATATGATTCCTCGAAATCCGTTACTTGTTCTTTTGTCCATTGCAGACATAGTTTTGTTCAAGTATCCGTAAAAGGTCGGTTTGCTTAAAAATGATTTTGCCGCCTATCTGGATGTATGGGAGTATTTGGTCTTCACGGTATTGCTGTAAAGTCCGTCTGCTGATGTGTAACAGTTTACACACGTCTTCGCCTGAAAGATATATTTCACCGTTCATTAAAGGACGGTAGTTTTTCAATATGCTTTCAATACGGCTGCGTAGCTGTGTAATCATTTCCCTGTGGGCGATGATTTCGTCACTATCATTCGTGAATAAATCCATTTTCAGTAGTATTGTCCGGCTGTCTGGCTTCGAGCAAAGTTTGCACATCCGAGCGTTTATAATAATTTTTGCGGTTCAGTTTTGAATACGGTAAAAGTCCTTTGCTTTTGTAGGTCTGTAAAGTCCGTTTGGTAATGTTCATCATCAGGCACACTTCCTGGTTATCGAGCCATTGTTCCTCTTTAAAAATGTGCATATATTTCTGTGTGGCTTTTTCGGTCACTTCCAAAAGTGCTTTTAGCTCATTTTTCATGCCGTCTAGTGCGGACTTTTGTATTGCTAAGACTTCCATATCCAACTTGATTTCTATTTGAAAATCTAATTTATAAAGTCTTTTTTCGTATTTTTCTATATTGTACTCATTGGCACTGGAAGGCAGTATTTGGCTGGACAAGAGCAGTTATTTGATGGTGTTAATGAATCAATAATTAGCTATCACAGTTGATTTTTACCAAATGGTAAATATGCCAAATGATATTATTTTTAACTTGCACATATGGAAGAACTGATTGAATATATTCTGCAATTTGGAAATCTTAACAAGCAGCAAATTGATCTTGTAATAAGTAAGGGAGAAATCCTGCAATTAAAAAAAGAGGATTATTTTTCTGAGGTGGGGAGAATTCCAAAGCAGGTTGGATTTATAATAGAAGGAGTTATTCGCGGCTGTTATTACAATAATAAAGGCGAAGAAATTACCCGTTGTTTCATCAGCGAAAACAGCCTGGTATGTGATTATGTCAACTTCGAGGCAAATGCTTCATCTTCCGAGTACTTGCAAGCTATTACAGATTGTAGTCTTATCGTATTTTCAAATAAGAATTGGGAAGAACTATCCCATATTATCGTTGGTTGGAACAATATTAAAAATAAAATGGTGCAGCTGTGCATGTACCAAAAGTCAAGGAAAGGCCCGGTAATTTCGCAAAACGCGACAACAAGATACCTTGAATTTTTGGAAAATTATCCTTCATTGACCAACCGTGTTCCATTATCATACATAGCTTCCTATCTAGGAGTTACACAACAATCTCTTAGCAGAATACGGAAAAACATCTGATGATGCACTTTTTACCATTTGGTAAATGATGCCACTGTCTAATACCTCAATTTTGTATTGAAATTTAAAAATTACAAAATATGAAAACAGTATTAATTACAGGAGCAAACAAGGGCATCGGTTTTGAAACTGCCAGACAGCTTTTAGAAAAGGGATTTTTAGTGTTTATTGGAAGCCGTAGTATTGAGAACGGTTTCCAGGCAGTTCAGAAACTTAATGCAGAAGGATTTTCAAATGTAGAAGTCGTTGAACTGGATGTTACTGACCCAGCATCGGTACGGACGGCACGAGAAGAAATAGGCAACAAGGTTTCGGCTTTGGATGTACTTATCAATAACGCAGGTATCAACGGAGGAAGCGATCCCTACACCGTACTTGAAGCCACAAGTGACGAATATCTGAATGCATTTAAAACAAATTTGGTAGGTACAGCAAACGTTACACAAGCCTTTATAGATCTGCTCAAGAAATCCTCAGAACCCAGAATAGTTAACTTGAGTACCAGCGTTGGGTCTCTTTCATTGCAAAGTAATCCGGAATGGCCTGCCTACAGCTATGCTAAATACGGAGTTTACGCAATATCAAAAGCGGCTCTAAATATGTACACCATCCAGTTAGCATACGAGTTGCGTGATACAAATTTTAAGGTAAATGCTGTTTGCCCCGGACTTACGAAAACCGACTTTACATTCTTTAATGGTGGAGAAGTCAGCGTTGCTGCCGATAGAGTAATCAAATACGTCCTGATTGATAATGATGGCCCGACCGGTAAATTTTTCAGCGAAGAAACCAATCCTGCAACAGGAGAAATTCCTTGGTAAAACAGTTTTTCAATTAATAAAAGGCTTAGTTGTTTTCTTTAGAAGGCTAATTTAGAAAGATGTTATGAGGAAGTATGAAATGTGGTATCGATTGGCTTTGAAAGGCAGTATTTGTTGTTTTTAGCAATAATACTTAATAAATCTATTTTGTAAATTTGAAAAAAAAATAATTAATTGAATATTACATAATACACATTGTTTTATAATTAGATGGCTTTTTAGCGAACGATGCCACAGAAACCGATGAATTACAAAAAAATAAAACCTTGCAAAGAATTAGAGCCCTTTATTCATTTCTACTGGGAACTTAAAGGACACGAACTTGAAAGTCAATGGGAACGAGTTTTTCCGGATGGTTGTACTGGTATAGTTATGAATTTGGGAAATACCTGTCTGACAGACAACGGGGCGGTTTCTATGGAGTTTGGAAAAACTTATGTAGTTGGTGCAATGAATTCTTTCAAAGACAGCTTTATTGACAACGATACACATTTGCTTGGCGTGTGCCTGAAACCTGCAACTTTTGCAAATTTTTATAGTTATGCTACGCAAAATGAGCTTACTAACGAAACCATTGAATTTGAAAAATGCAATTCCTTTAACGTTGATAAAACATTAGTCAACCCTTTTAATTATTTTGACTATTTCTTTTTAGAGAGAATAAAAAGCAGAAACAATCAGCTACAATCAGTGGTCAATGATATACATTCAACAAACGGACAAATTAGTATTGTTGAACTATCAAAAAGAAACTTCACAACTGTAAGACAACTGGAGCGAAATTTTAAAAAGTATATTGGATTATCACCAAAGGAATATTCAAATATTATTCGCTTTCAGAATGCTTTGAGTATAATCAAAAATTCAAATCAAAACCGGAGCTTATTGGATATTGCTTTTGAGTGTGGTTATTATGACCATTCACATCTTACCAATGAAATCAAGCGAAATACAGGACTTTCTCCATCATTACTTTAGTTTGTCGCATTTTTACAAAGTGTGATTGTTGATCTAAAAGTAAATTTGCATAAACATTAAAATTTAAAACAGATGCGAAAAATATCACTTTTCATTGCAATGAGTTTAGACGGTTATATTGCAAAACCAGATGATGACTTAAGCTTCTTGAAACTTGTAGAAAAAGAAGGGGAAGATTATGGTTATGCGGAATTTACATCCAAAATTGACACCATAATTATTGGTAGAAAAACCTATGACTATGTAATTAAAGAAATCGGCACATCTCATTACGACAACGGACAACGAGATATTTATGTCATTACGAGAACTGAAAGACCAAAAGTCGGCAGAACGACTTTCTATACAGGAAACTTAAACGAATTGGTTGGGCGATTAAAGTCTGAAAATGGCATGAACATCTATTGTGACGGTGGTGCTGAAGTAATAAATGAACTATTGAAACATAACTTAATAGACGAGTTTATAATTTCGATTATCCCAGTTATATTAGGTGTTGGAACAAAACTTTTTAAAGACGGAAGACCCGAGCAAGCACTTGAATTTATAGAAGCTAAAACATTCGATACGGGATTGGCACAACTGCATTATAAGCGGAAAATTAAATAAAAAACCGTAAACAAATACTTTTATTAACCGTATAATAAAAAAATCGGATAACTTTTGGATTATCCGATTTGCTTTAAAATGTACGTTGTAATAATTATCTGAGTTGGGCAGGTTGTTCAGTTATTACTTCTGACTGCTGTTTTTCCTTTTTCTCACGAGAATAAACCCATAATGACAATAACCCGAAGACAATCAGTGCATAAGCAACCCATTTACCAACTTTCTCAACAAGTTTGATGAAAACCGAACTTTCATAAGAAGAAAAGCCTTCTGCTCCAATAGGACTACGCCTATAAAACTTCCGCCGGTTAATCCAATAACGAAGCCCCAAGCCTGCAACCAAAAATATTATCCCGATAACCAATGATGCAACCATAACAAATCACTTAACATCCATCTTATAAATTTACAAAAATTTAGCTTCGATCACACCAAAAAAGAAATCCTGCTTTGTGGCAGGACTTCTTTTTGCTACTATACTAATCACTACTATTAAACTGAAAACTTATCTGCTTTTCATTCCCAAAGCTATCCGAAATCCAAACATCAAATGATTGTGATACGGAAGACGTTGAAGTGTAGTACAGACGAAACTGCTCCGTTGGTAATTGGTACTGGTCATTGGGAAGGTACGGCGGTTCATCATAGTACCGCAATGTGCCTTGCCCGTCGAACTGAAAGTAACGGAGGAAATACTGCGTATTGCTGTAATTGCCTGAACGCTGTATGGTAATGCGTATCTCTACTATCTGCCCGTTAGATACATCTTTTGGAACAGGCATCACGTTTACATCAAAAGGAAAATCGTTCTGTATTTCGAGTTCATCATCTTTACTGCAAGATACCAACGTAACGGAAGCCGTGAGGATTGCCAAGAGTACATATATGGGTAGTAATCCTATTCTGAATTTATTGAATATTGCTATCATCGTATTTCACGTTTTAAAAGTTAAACCTTAATCCCACACCTGCCGACGGTCGGAACTGTTGTAAATCTGTACCCCAAAGCATTTTTGTGCGTCCTTGCAGTAGCAATACAAAACGGTCGGACAGGTACGTTTCAAAAGTGAGGCGGCCGCCTGTTCCGTAGATAAAATTATCCTCGCTCAAAATCTTTGCTCCGTCATATAACATAGTTACGCCACGGTTGATGGTTTCGTAACCGACAACGCCTGTTATCCCGAAGTTCAATGTGATGTTCTTTCGGGCATCGCCCAGCAGGAAGAAACTATAACCACCCTCTGCGGTATAAGTTTCCTGCGGTATTTGAAGTGTTTTATAATCGTGGTACTGATGTGTGTATTCCAACGCCCATATTTGGTAATTCCCATTCTTACCGTTCACGGTCATACCGATATTGATGTAATAATCGTTGCCGATTTTATCATCGGACAGTATGCCTGTGCTTATTTCCAATCCTTTTTGCTTTGACAACATTCGCTGTGCCTGTGCAACCGTGATACCCATTAGAACGAGCATCACGGTATAGATATACTTTTTCATTGTTATTGCTTTAAAGGGTTATTAAAATTTCAGGTGCATATCACTGATTACACGAGCTTTGATTAAGTCCGAATTTTCAACCTGAAGCGTTTGATGTCTGCCACCGTTTTTCTCGAAGATTTCAATCAGCAGTACCTTGTCATCGGCAATCGTGAATTTGTCTAACAGGAAAACATTTTGTTCGGTAGATTTTCCATTTATTCCGTCTTCCAAAGGCTTATAGGTTCTTAGCGGTATCAAAGGACGTTCCTGCACAACGGTACGTTTTGCTACTTTTTTATCTACGACCTTGAAATTGATAAAGTCAATGTCAAACGGCACATTGGTTTTGTTACGCAATTCTGTATGGAAATAGTATTTGCCGTTGTGTATATAAATTCCTTTCAGAATAAACTGTATTCCGAAACTCTTTGCCCCGATATGCTTTACAACACGCTTGTCTTTCTTGTAAATGGTTTCCAACAGCAAGCCTGCCAAAGACGGAGAATTATTGCCCAATTCCTCGAAAAGCACATCGTTTCCGTTGGCTTTATCTACTGCCTTTTGCATCGTCAGCAGGTCATAGCTCAACGCATCGGGATACCCACTATAATACACATTAAAAGAGTAAAAACGCCCGTCATTCGTGATAACGGAAAAGTTTGTTTCGGGTCCAAATTCCCTTACCGATGCTTTCACACGCAACACGTTTTCGGCATCTTCCGCTTTTCCTGCAATCAGATACTCACTTCCCAAATCCACATATCTTATGGCAGTCGGGAAAATCAAATGCGAAGTCTTATCGTAGGTTACTTCCATTTTGTAAGGTTCTATCTTGCCCAAAGCAAGTGGCGTTTTTGCATTTGCACTATCCTGTGCAAAAGAGGTTACGGCAAAGCCGATAGTCAGGGCAATAGCCCAAAATGTTCTAAAAAGATTTTTCATTTGTTTAAAAATTTGAGTTCAACATTATTGTTTTGATACAAGGAATACTTGATGTCCTGCCTTTAGCGTAACTTTTGGTGTGCGTACTTTCTTGGCGAAATAGCCCGAAATACCCTGTACCACGCCACGACTTAAATCGGCAGCAACCTGTTGTCCGGCATTCTGTGTAAGCATTACACTCGTTCCACCTGTCTGGCTCATATTACCAGCCATTTCGGTAAGAGCGTTCATTTCGGGAGAATACGGAACGTAAAGCCCCTGTTGTCCGTCCAAATCGTAAATGGTAATATCTACCGGAATGATATTGCCCTCCAATTCAATAGAGGTAATTTTGAGTTGCAAACGCCCTCCCTGAAATTTGGCATTAGCAGTTACAATCGTTCCTTGTGGGATTGTACGGATTGGCGTTCGGGCAGGCTCCAATAAACGAAGCCTTACGCCCGTTTCGCCGATAACCGTTTGTTCATCGTGTACACAGGCTTTGATACTGTTTTTTGGCTGTACGGCTTGTTCGGTAGAACCTGCGGTATAAAAACCTCTGTTGCGTGTTTCGCTCCAATTTGCTAAAAACTCGGTATCCGTAGGCTCACGATACAAAGCAGATACGGTGCTTTTTCTTGCCGGAGTGAACGCCACAAAATGCTCTTTCTGATTAGTCGATGCCCCTGAAGCTGTGTTGCCAGTAGGTGCAGCTTCTCCGGTATTTGCATTTTGTGGAAGATATTTTGCAGCCATTTCATAGGATTTCTCCATTAGGGCAAGCTGGTCATCAACGGTTACAGGCTTGGGTACATTTTGTTCCGCTAATTGTTCTTTGAGTTCGTCCAACTGTCTGCGGAGTTCCATTGTTTCCGAATTGTCGTCCTGATAGAATGAACCTAATGTACTTTGCATATTGCGGTAACTGTTTAATGCAGGATTTCCGCTTCTTCCTGAATTTCTGCCACCACCGCCATAGCCGTAGTTTTCGTCTTCTTCGGGAAATTCATCAATCGGCTCATCTTTGTCTTCCGTACTCCAATAATCCGAAAGAGATAACAAGGCATTGCGTTTTTCCTGCTCTTTCTGTTGGAGCATTTCTAATTCATACGCTTTGCCTTTATTGTCAGGCAATCCGGCTCCGGTTGCTTGCGGAACTGCATCGTTCAACCCGATGTTTTCGATTTCTTTTTTGTCTTCCGACGGTTTAAAAATCAAATACATACAGCCTAAGAAAACAATTGCCATTAAGCCAAAGATTAAAGGCTTTTTGAGCTTTTCCTTATTATTCTGTGTGTCATTTTGCAGCACATCAGCGGTGTCTTTAGGGCTTCCCTCGGTTACCCGAACAACCGATTTCTTGTTATCATTTTCTTTCATAAATCTGATTTTTTAAAATTATTGATACACTGTCCTGCAACCTTGCAGGGCTTCCATTTTTTCTGAGAACTGGATTTTCGATATGCTCAATGACCATATCGTTACCGGACTTTGAGGTATCGTACATTACTTTGCCAATGACCGCTACGGTAAGCAGCAGATAACCCACAAAGAAGTACAGCGTATATTGGTGTTGTTTGCGTAAAGGCAACGCCCGCCAACGTTCGTCCAACTGGTCAAAGTAACTGTCCATATTTGCTCTTAATTTTTTCATGGCCTTACTATTTTTATTGTTACAGCTTGAAAACGCTTAAGACTATTACCCGCCGTTTGCTTCGGCTCATCTTTGACCAATGCCACCGCTTCCGTTAATTTAGGGGCTGACATTATGGACAGGTTTGCCAGTTCCGATTTTTTGAGCAGTTGCCCGAAGCTGTCTTTTTTCGCTACCTCCATACGGCTCAATGAGAATTTGCCGTTCAGGTACTTTACCCACATACTGCATTCTACACGGGGCTTGTCATCGCCCAACCATTGCAGGTAGCCTGTCAGCAATAAGTCCTGTTTAGGCAAACTGTCTGTATCTTTTTGGCAGCTTTCGAGGTATCCGCTGATGCTGTCTTTCAGCTTTCCGGCATACGAACCCTGCGTATGGAAATACCCGTTATATCCTTTGTCGGTAAGGATTTTTGCGAACGTGCTTAAATCTGATAATGCTTCCATAAAATTGTTTTTTAGCGTTCGATGACCTCTATATCCTTATTTTCCACGACTGCAAATTTTTCAATATTGAAGCCCTGCGGATTGTTGTCGGAACGAACGGAGTTGACGAGATAGCAGGAAGTAATCAGGTTACGCTTGGTTACATTGCTTGACCGGATAATGAACTGTTTGGCATAGGTACGCACTGCATACGGGTAGTTGTCGAAGTTGCACACGACACTATCCACCTCTATGCGTTGCTGTACGTTACCCGAAATGATACGGCTGTAATATCCCTTTTCCGACAAGTCTTTGTAATAATCAAAGGCACTTTTATCGGCAAGGTTAAATGCCCTGCTCATATTACTTTCAATAGCGTTCTTGTCGGGCGCAAGCGTAAAGAACAGTTCGTGAAATCTCCTGACGTGTTCCCTTGCCTCAACCGGGCGGTTGATGCTTGCATCCTGCGACAAGGCAAGCATCAGGGATTTACCATTATCCAGTACATAGATTTTTTGGCGTTGTTCTTCTGCAAAGCGGTAGGAACGCCATACGGCGTAACCTACCACGCCAATGCAGAGAACCGCAAACACAATGGCATATAGTCTTATCTGCCTAAAGCTGTTTTCGATATTTCTTAGCGTTTTAAATTCCATTTTTTAGAATGATTAATGATTATTTATTCATCAGTTTACCGCCGATGTTTCCAACGGTTGAGCCTGCGCCTGCTCCGGCGATATTTCCGGCTTTCATTGCTGTGGAGTTTACATTGCGGGTAAAGTTTCCTGCGCCTCCGGCTTGGATTACCCAACCTGTTACTGTCGGGATTGTGAAGTACCCGATGATGCCGATAATCATAAAGATGATGTACACGGTATTGCTCGTATCAGGTATGTAGGTCGGGTCGGCAAGCATTGCTATATCCCTTTCGAGTATGAGGGATTGTATTCTTGCCAACATTGAGCTGAACAAATCCGAAACGGGAAGCCACAGGTAAACACTGACATACCTAGTAATCCATTGCGTAAGCGTGGACTGAAAGCCATCCCATACGGAAATAGCAAAGGCTATTGGTCCGAGTATGGAGAGGACTATCAGAAAAAACGTTCGTATGGTATCAATGACCAAAGCCGCCGCCTGAAAGAGTATTTCCAGTAGATTGCGAAACCAGTCCTTTATGGCTTTCTCTATCTTGTAGGCTTGCCTGTCCATATACATACCCGCCATTGTTCCAATGTCGGAGGGCGACCATCCCAGTTCGTCCAGTTTTTTATCAAACTCTTCGTCTGATACCATATAGGCGGTTTCAGGGTTCCTGACCATTGCCTCATATTCCAACTGGTCTTTCTGCTGTTGCAGCTTGTTCAGGTCGAGCACCTGGTCTTCGAGTATTTGGTGGGTTCCTACTACTACGGGGCTTAGTACCGCATTGATGGTTCCCAAAACAATGGTGGGAAAGAACATTATGCAAAGCCCCAAAGCGAACGGGCGCAGCAAGGGGAACATATCAATAGGTTCGGCACGGCTTAAAGCCTGCCAAACCTTTAATGCTACATAGAACAACGCTCCCAATCCCGCCAAACCCTTAGCGACTGCCGCCATATCGCCTGCAAGCGGCATCATATCATCATAAAGCGACCGCAGGAGTTCGTGAAGATTATCCCATTCCATAGTTTACCAGTATTTTTGGTTAGCAGTTCCGTAGAGTTCAAGCACTCTTTGGGCATCGTTTTTCTTTTTCGCTCTTAGGTAGCTTACAGAAATGTTCTTGTTGGTGTAGTAGCGTACAAGGCTGTGGTAATCCTTAACTTCTTTGTACACACGGTCAATCACATCCATACGCTCTTTGTCGTTGAGCGAAAGGCTTGAAGAGGTTATAATCTGCTTCAACTCTTTTAGCAGTTCGGTACTTTCATTGAGCAGTGACGAATAGCCGTTGCCGATAGCGACCAATTCCTGCGGTGTGAAATTTGGGTCATTCATCATCTTGCCAAAATTCTGCACATACATTTCCGACACATCGCCAACCAAGAGTACAGTTTGCTGCACCTTGCGGGCATCTTTCACGAGGTTGTTGATGGCTTTCAGCTTGTCATAATATTCCTTGCCCTGGTCATACACTTTCTTCACTTCTTTGAAGTTTTTTATCACATTGCTTACTGTGGAAGAAGTCTGCACGATTTCGTTTGCAGAGTTGATAATGCCCGAAGCCAAATTAGCGGGGTCGGTTACAACCCATTGGGCTTTTGCTGACGGTGCTACGGCGAGCATCAGTGCCGTACACACCAGATACAATACTTTTTTCATTGTTTCTGAATTTTTAAACCGAGCTTTTGCGAGCTCATCGTTAGATAATTGTTAATGACTATTGATTTGAATTGTCCCGCCTTTGCATTGCGATATGCTTAATGGCGAGTTCCACGTTGCCGTCCAGTTCGGAAGCAAGCTGCATTACTTCCATTTTTTCGGTTTCTTCAGTCGTATAGGCGAGGTATTCCTCCAAACTAACTTCGGTGGCATAGACTGCCGAGTGCGTACCACCTAAGCCGATCCACACCTCTTTGTAAAGGCGGCTTGCATCGTTGTTCATATTAATGGAAAGTACCTGACCTTTTTCTTTGTCCGTAAGCCCCAACATTGCTTGTATGTCATCGAATTTGTTCATATACTTGCGCTGGTCTAAGAGGATCTTGCAATCGCTGTTGTTGATGATACTTTCCTTGACCACGGGCGAATGGATGATGTCGTCCACTTCCTGTGTGACCACGATGGCTTCACCAAAAAATTTGCGGACGGTCTTAAAAAGGTACTTGATGTACTCTGCCATACCTTCTTTCGCTATCGCCTTCCAGGCTTCTTCAATTAAGATGAGCTTGCGAATACCTTTCAACCTCCGCATCTTATTGATAAAGACCTCCATTATGATGATGGTCACGATGGGGAAAAGGATCTTGTGGTCTTTGATCGCATCAATTTCAAACACGATGAATCTTTTGGACAAAAGGTCTAACTGCTTGTTGGAGTTCAGCAGGTAGTCGTATTCTCCACCTTTGTAATAGGGTTCGAGTACGTTCAGGAAATTGGCAATGTCAAAGTCTTTTTCCCTTACCTGCTTTTCCTCCAATACCTTGCAGTAGTCGCCTTTTACATACTCATAAAAACCGTTGAATGACGGGCAGGCAGTCGCCTGTTTTATTATTTCAATATAGCCGGATACAGCATTGGAAAGGGCAACTTCTTCCGAACGGGTTGGAGGCTCATCGTCACGTTTCCATAAGGTCAGTATCAAAGTCTTGATACTTTCCCGCTTCTCAATGTCGAACACGCCATCATCGGTATAAAAAGGGTTAAAGGCGATCGGGTTATCTTCGGTGTAAGTGAAGTAAACACCGTCTTCGCCTTTGGTCTTTCCTTTGATGAGTTCGCATAAACCCTGATAAGAGTTGCCCGTATCTACCAACAGTACGTGTGCGCCCTGTTCGTAATACTGCCGTACCATATGGTTCGTGAAGAACGATTTACCACTTCCCGATGGACCAAGTATGAACTTGTTCCGGTTCGTGATGACACCCCTTTTCATAGGCAGGTCGGAAATATCCAAATGGATAGGTTTTCCTGTAAGCCTGTCAGCCATTTTTATCCCGAACGGCGAGGACGAATTGTGGTAGTTGGTTTCTTCGGTAAAGAAACACAGCGCAGGCTCGATGAACGTGTAAAAACTCTCCTCACTGGGGAAGTCGCCTGCATTGCCGGGCATTCCTGCCCAATATAATGTGGCTACGTCTGTCGTATTGTGGCGGGATTTACATTCCATCAGTGCCAAGGCGCTACCGCAATCGTTCTTTAACTGTTTGAGTTCCGCAGGGTCTTCCGACCACGCCATAATGTTGAAGTGCGCACGGATGGAAGACAGCCCGAAGCTGTGGGCTTCGTTCAGGTACTTTTCTATCCACTCTTTGTTGATCTGGTTGGCACGGCTGTACCTTGCCAGTGAGTGCATATTCCTTGCAGACTTCTCAAACTTTTGCAGGTTGTCTTCGCTGTTATCCAAAAACAAATACTGGTTGTAGATGTGGTTGCAGCTTAACAACAAGCCCACAGGCGCAGCGAATGATAAACGGCAGTCGCTACGGTCGGTAGATAGCTTTTCAAAACGGGTATCTGCCGATACCGTTCCGGGCAGGTCGTCCGTATCGGAAAGGGTGTGCAGGCTTAACCTTTTGTTGCCGATGCGCACCTCTTCGTTTCCGAGTGCGATGTCCTGCATTGGTGTTCCGGCTCCCCTCGATAACGTGAGGTATTGCTCCAGTAATCCCTGTGTATCTTCCGTACCGATGATTTCATCTTCGGTCAGGCGTTTCAGGCTTACAAAACCGCCATCGTTCACAATACGCTCAAACTGGGCGACCGCCTCCATAAAGCGGTGTATCGTTTCCTTATTCCTGATTTCCTTTGGTATCAGTGTGCCTTTGCAAAGCGAACTGAAGTTGCTTTGCATCCGCATTCTTTCCTTAGTGGTCTTCGTCAAGAACAGGTAACAATAATGGTTCAGGAACGGTCGCTCATTGAAATGGCGTTGATAAGACTTTGATAAAAAACTTTGGTCTTCTATTGACAGATCGGGCGCATAGCTTTCCTTGATGTACCAATCCTGTTTGTGAATGACCGTAAAATCAGGCAGGGTTTTAATCGCTTTGTGCCAGGCGGAATGTATCGCTTCATATTCCGCAGAAGCTACCGTGAACAGTTCAGGTAAACGTACCTCAAAACAGGCGGTAATATCTGCATCTTTGGAAAGGATGCAATTGTTTTCTACTGCCAACAAAGGAAATTTGTTTTCCAGCGTTGTTGTTTTAGATACATTTCTCATACGGCATTCTGTTTAGGAGTGAATTTCAGATAGCGGTGTACAGGCTTGCGGCAGATGATATAGCGGGGATGCCGTTTATTGGCTGCAATTTTCATCAGCCCGTGTTCGCCGTACTTCCTGTTAAGTGAAAAGGTCTGCCATACAATAAGCGAAGCTCCGCCTGCTCCGAGGAACAGGCAGATGTAAGAGTTTACGCCTGCCATATACAGTATCATCACGAGGATAAGCGTACCGAGCAGCCCGCCTGCGAAAATGAAGAGGTACTGTGCTTTCAGCCCTTTAAATTCCACCGTTCTACCGATGCCTTTGTTGATGTTGTAATTCATAAGGCAAAGGATTAAAGGAAGAATGAACGCAGGATAGTAGCGGCAACAATCAAGAAGATACACGCACCAAACCACGAAGCTGCGGTCTTGCTCGTGTCGGGGTCGCCGGAACTGAATTTGTTGTAAACCTTAACGCCCCCGATTAACCCGACTACCGCACCGATGGCGTAGATTAATTGCGTTGCGGGGTCGAAATAAGAGGTTACCATTTGGGTAGCCTCGTTGATACCTGCCGAGCCGTTTCCCTGTGCGAACGCACCAATTCCTGACAGCATTGCCACGGCTGTCAGCAAAACTTTTTTTCTCTGTTTTTCCATAATTGAAACACATTAATTTGTTACTGTTTATCCCGCACCTTGCGAGCTTTCGGGACAAAGGTGTTTCAGAAATCAGGGCGTTATAACAAAGTGGCAGTCAGTGGAATTGTTTGGCGGTGAGTGGCGGTTGTAAAAGGTATTTTTATAACTTAGGCATCTATTTATTTTAATACGCTAACATTATGATTGATTTTGAAATAGCAGAAATTGAAGCTGCTAATCAATTTGCCCAATTGCTAAACCCAAGGGTAGATTTTGCAACACAATACGTATTCTTTTACGATGAAACCAATAATATCAAAACATTCTATGTAAGAGAAAATGATTTCAATTATACGTTTACAGCTAATTTTGTTTTGGGAGGAGTTCTACATGAAGGAGCAGTATTGGATGTACAGCCATTGATAGATAGTTTTAAATTACAGAAGACAGCCAAGGAAGTAAAATTTAAACATATCGCATTTGGAGATTTTCTTGATTGTCTAAAATCCCAGAAGCTAAACCTCTTCTTTCGCTTTTTAAAAGAAAGCGATCTTTATGTCCATTATTCAAGTATAAATATTTTGTACTGGTCTGTAGTTGATATTGTAGATTCTGCGATAATGAATTCTGACGCAGCTATGCAATTAGGACCTGGATTTAACAATCAAATGAAGAATGACCTGTACAAACTCTGTCGTCTTGAAATAGATGCCGTCGTTCAACTTTTTTATGCTTTCGAATATCCTAATGTTAAACCTGAGAAAATTGGTGATTTCATAGAAGCATTGAGCAATCTTTTTGAAGAATATCTTCCGTTACAAGAATTTCATTTTGGGTTGGAATCTTTACGGCAGATATTGAAAGAGTCTAAAAAGAAAGGTGAGCTAGCTTTTGTTATGGATGAAAAAGATCACGTACTGTTAGCAGATTTGACACACTTTTATCTCAGACCTATCTATACCTTCAAGAATTCAACTCATATTTTCGACAACGAGGATTCTATCCGAGAAGCTTTGAACGAATATAGAATGCTAGATAAAGGAGTAGAGTTTAAAAACTATTCTTTTGTTGATTCTCAGGACAGCCAATTGACGCAACTATCTGATATTTTTATTGGTTTCATGGGTAAATATACCCAATACAGGAATACGCATACTATGGAAGAAATTAAAGCGGATATCGACTCTTTCTCAGGCTTACAATTAGAAAATATGAAGTTATTTATTGATATTATTAATAAATCAGACCATAAAAATCCTGCTTTTCTACACGCAACAGATAGTTATGAAGAGGTAAAGAAATTTGGGGAGCTATGCAAAATTATTGCAGGAAAACAACCTTAATTAGTATTAGATAACCCAAAGACAATATATAAATAAAGCCGAAGGTAATTCTTCGGCTTTATAGAAATAAAAATCAAAGTTCTACAATCGGAAAAATTTGGAGATTTTCTGCCAAATAGTAGATTTTTGACTTTCTTGAATAACTGGTTCTTCTTTTGGAATATCCGGCATGTCAAAATACTCCGTCTTACGTTCTAAGTCATTTTCTCTACCTAGACGGATTTCCTTTTCTGTCCAATGACCAGCAAACTCAACGTTATTGTTCCTTATCCAATAATGAGACTGACATTCAAAATTCCAATTCCCTATAGACGGATAAAGCGTAATTGATTTGCCATTAAATGTCAACCTCCAATCTGTCGGAGACAATGGAGTTACCACTTCGTTACCACAACCACATACACATTTATGTATTGCAGTGCAGTATTCGATTGAGACGTATAAAATACCTTCTTCAACCTTTTCGGGAATGAACTCAACGAACTTATACTGTAACGACATCTTCATTAAAAATTTTAGATGTGCTAATAGCATATGAGCTGTGATGCTCATTTTCCAAATCAACATAAATTCCAGATAGCTTCTTCCATTTCAGGATAGCAAAAATTGCATTCAATGCATTCAATTCCGCAATTTGAATATTAGTAGCATATTCATTATTATCGGAATCTTCTGAAAAAATACGAAGAGGTAAATGGTCATTTTTGTCACGGGTGGCAGAAGTAACTCTTACAGCACCCGTAAGCTTGTTCTCAACGACATTCACACCCAAACCTACATCAGAAAACGGAATACCTGCGCTAGCCAAATAATCTGTTACCATCTTCCTGACAGCATTTTTATCAACACATATAAATACATAATCCATTTTATCTAACTCTAATAGATTCTCTTTCTTCACATAGTAGTCATGGACATAAATGTATTTGTGCATGTTAGAATACAACTTTTGATAATATGCAGCCTTTCTCGGATTTTCATCAAGGTCACTCATTGATGCAGCACCAGGCGAACGGAATGCATTGTGTTGGTCAAAGCTATCCCCATCAAAAAGATGGATTTCCTTTACCGGTGTTTTGGCCACCATATCCAAAATATATGCTCCAGTTCCTCCTAAACCAACAATTGCTATTTTCTGATTTTCCAATTTCGAATTAATAGCTTCTATGTTAGCACGGCTTGAATTAGTATCAATGTATTGGAATACTGTTTCATTAGAGCTGTCTGCTATCAGCTTAAAAGTCTTTTCCGTAACTAACGGATACAAATATTTGGCGGGAGCGGAAATGATATCTGCATACCTCTTGACCTTTTCGTAATAGTTAGGATATCCACCAGTAGGCTTATTAGAAAATGATCTATTTACGGTAATCTGATTGTTTAATACAGAATTACTGTTGCCATGTTGAATAGCGGTAATAACGTTGCCGTCGATTTCACAGGGATTATCTCCTATAAAAAAAATAACATGGTTTTGAATATCATGTAATGTAGTTACCAATATACCGTATTGTAGATTTTTGTTTTGATCAACAAAGGGTATATGGTGGATAAGTAAATATCCACCACGTACCTCGATCTCATAACCTTCGTCTCTTAGACGTTTAAGGTCGGGACTATGATTTATCAGTTGCTGTGACATCGAAGATCATTTTATTTTTGACACGAACAACTGAACCTTTAACCATAGTGCCTTCTGGTTTAGGTTCCCAACCTCTACTGTAAGTAACTGTATAACCTTTGTTTGGGTTATTATCATATGATCCAAAGGCTAAAACAACCAATTGCTCAAAAGAAATGTTTATTTCTTTCCATATGTGCGGACGTGCATTCACAATGATGGTTACTTCAGTTGGTCTTGGCTTAGAAAAGAATCTCTCTTTACCCGGACGAGCTAAATCAACTACTTCATCATCGAATATTTGATCGTCTTGCCAGCCTTCCTTGATGTCAAGGAAGATATCATCTTCCGCAGGTATGTTGCCCAGCTCTCTGATTTGAGCCCCTCTGATGTATTGCTTATACCAAGTAAAAGGCTTGTCGTTAATGAAAAACTGGAGTTTTTTCTTTACAAAGAAATATTCAGTTTCTGGCCGAGCCAGATTTACCTGCTTTTCATTTTCAATAAGCTCATCCTGATAAGGTTTACTAATTGATAAAAATAACTCGGTATCTAAAGGTATCCCAGCAAGTTGTTTTAATTCTGCCCCTGTTTTGTATTGGTCAAAAGTCTCATATTCTTTGCCTTCTATTACAAATTTTAGGGGTATTTCTGGGCTATGGGAATGCAAATCCCCTTGATGATTATCTAACTTCATCGTAAATTAAATTTTGATATTAACTAATAAATAATTGCTTATTGCCTATCATTTCAGCAATAAATAAGGGCTTGCCCTACGATAGTTTTAATCCTGATGCAATTGAAATTTTATACTATTAATACAAAGCCCTACTGCCTGAATTGCAATGACAGCAGGTTAAAATCACGAAAAGCTTGTTTATTACAAATAAAGGAAGTAGTTTTGAAGTGCAAAAACATTACTACCAAGAGCCTTGCAAGGGCTTTTGTTTCCTTTAAGGAATCAAGCCAGGTGATTTTCGCCTGGTTTTTTATTTTCTTACCTGCCTTTTTTCATTAAAATTTTGTGTCTGTTATTGATTTCGGATCGTTTCCGGGTTTAACAGTATCGCTATCTCTAATAGGTCCACCATTCGGGCGATGTATTCTAACTTCTCCTCCGCCATTATTTGATGAAAATTGTTTTGCAAGTTGTTCAGCTTGCTTTTGAGTACTGACAATTGCTGATGCTTTCTTGCCGCCTTCCTTTTGGACGTTCCACCCGTCTTGTCCTTTTTTCTGTGTTACATGATAATTTGCCATAATTATAATTTTTATATTGTTTTTATTTACTAGTAATTGAACTTACCTAACTACTATACGTTCATCTACCTTCACATTCTCATGTAGGAAATTGTATTGATTCAGGAGCTGGGTTACTTCGTTATATACTTTTCCCTTTTTTCTTGTATCTCTTATAGTAATGATGGCGACAAATTCCTGGCTAATATCTCTACTATCTTTCACTCGTAATTCGTAATTGTTTCGATATGAAGCTTTAAGTTGCAAAAACCAAAGTCTATCCATATCTAAACACGTTCGCTTATGGCTTTCTTGTAGCTCTTCAAGA
This sequence comes from Bacteroidota bacterium, assembly GCA_023386235.1. GTDB lineage: Bacteria > Bacteroidota > Bacteroidia > Chitinophagales > Chitinophagaceae > Haoranjiania. Next base: position 26,458 of record JAEWKC010000011.1, read on the forward strand.
TCTATACACCACTTTTTCACTGGTAAAAATAATTCTGTGTGACCAACGCTATAACTATGCAGAAAGCGTTCAGTTTTAAAAGTTGGAGATGCCGCTTTTTGCTTTCGGCTACTATATCTTGAAGGAACGAGAAGATTTTGAGCATCGTCCATATCAATTGGGTTTCTCTTTATTTTACTATCTATAACTTCTATCTTTTTATTATAAGTACCAAAAGATGCATCTACGTCACTTTGAATATATTCTGCCCCATGATATGAATTTATTTCTGGCGAGGTTACCAAAGTTATTTTCACTTGTCCATAAAAATGACCGTCTTCAACTAAACATTTGGGAAACGGAAAATCCATTATCTTAATGTTAGACCCCTTGTCCACAGAATCCATTAGAATTAAAGTTACCTCATCTAGATCGTTAAACAGAATATCATTTACTCTTGATGGCAACCCAAATCCTATCTGATTGATGCGATCAAAGAAATTTTCATCAAATTCCTCTGGATGCTTTGCGGAGTGTATCAATAGTGCTTTAATAAAATCCGGGTTAAACTCATCTTTTATAGAGCCGGCAAGTTCAGCAGCAAGAGCAGTAACCCTTGGAGCACTATAGCTTGTCCCCACTGCCTTGCATACTTTTCCGTTCTCTGCGAAAGAACGTACGCCATTTATATCTAATTTGCCATTTAAGAATCCGACATTTCCTCCGTAATGGACTAAGTCTGGTTTTATTACATCTGAACAGCCGGGGCCTACCATTGAAAAAGGAGATGGATGGTTGAGGGGGGAAAGATCGTGTTCTCTTTTATCATGAGTAATAGATCCTACTACCAAAGTTTTTACACTCTCAGATGCCTCTGTGATTCTCCCACGAGGAGCCGCTTTTAAAAAATTGGAACAATTGCCCGCAGCTTTTACAATCAAAATATTATATTCAGATTGTAAATCATCCAAATACTTCGCAAAGTCTGAATATTTATTGTCTTCAATTGCAGTTTCATTACCAATTGAGAAATTCCATACCTTTACATCAGGATGCTTTTTAACCGCTTCTCGCATAAACTCCACCATCATAGGTTCATCTATGTAACCAAAATTACCGTTTGGAAAAATTACTGCCTCTGTAATTTTAAATGGCTTTGTACCTGTCCAGTCTTTGTTTTCTAATATATCTCCATAATTAATTATTCCAGCGACAAATGTACCATGCGATTTATCAAATTCATCAGATCCAAAAGCAACAAAGGTTCCTTCTTTCCATGGTTTTAAATGGTCAATATCACTTATGCCTTCATCAAAAACTCCTACTTTAAAATAATCAATGCCCTCTTCTGGTAGTTTAACTTCAATTATATCTTCTTCTATAAGGCCGCTTTTGGTCAAAGAAATAATAGGCACCTTGCTAATAGAGAAAATACTTTCACTTTCATTAAAATTTATCAAAGATTGCGGCTTAACTGATCTTACTCTATAAAGTATAAGATCCTTGGAGTATTGCAATTTTTGATACTCAATGTTGAGTTTTTCACAAAGATTTTCAAAGCTCCTTTCTGCTATTTCATTAAGCTTATAATCTCCATAGTTTATTAGCTTAATCTTTAAATCATTTTCTTCAGACTCTTCAAGATCAATTGTAGGAGCAAAGTCTTCAGCCGCTTCTATAGCGGAAATACCAACAATGTTTTTATCCACATCCTGTATTTTTTTCTCTATATCAACGATATCTTCAGGTCCATCAATTTTAACTAGTAATTCATCATCACCAACCATACCTATAATATTAACCTTCTTACCTTTATTGAAAATTTTTCCAATGGAACTCCTGTGTGTTTTGGCAAGGGCATCTTCATTTACTTTTAATCTGATTACAGTTGGCAAATAATTATCACTGGCGGCTTTTTGAGCTACCTTGGATTTTAACTGTCCAAAATATCCTTTGAAATAGTTTACTCTTTGGTTAGTTCATCACCTTCCAAACGAAACTTTGCACCTTGGTTGTCAAAACCGGCTGGAAGATTATTTAAAGCTTTATCATTATCTCTTTTTTTAAATAGCTTTATTGGCAAGTTCTTTCCCATAACACTAATCTTTTAAATTGTTTCTAATCTGACGAATGGATACACTCAATAATTCGGCAATTTGCATTTGAGGAATGCCGTTGTCATTCAAATATTTTACTAATTCATCAGTTGTGTAGCTGCCATGTTTTTCAAATTGAAAAATCTCTATCAACAAGTCCTCTAAAGTTAATGCGGTTCTTTCTTGGACAATTGCATGTGTGAGAGCATTATTTATAATAGTCCTGATATCTGACGGCGTTTTTTGTGAAAGAAGTTGAACAAGTTTATCAGTCTTCTTCTTGTCGATGATTAAATCCTTTCCAAATTCTCCAGCATAAAGACTTATAATTTTGGATATATTTTCAACACTTGGTTGAGTTACCTCAATCACGCTATTGAATCTTCTCCAGATGGCTTTATCCAATAATTCAGGATGATTGGTCGCTGCTATTAAAACATTATTCTGCGAAAATTCATCAATGTTTTGCAACAGGCTATTTATAACCCTTTTTAGTTCTCCCATTTCATGTTGATCGTCACGTGCCTTAGCAATTGCATCAAATTCGTCTAAAAACAATATACATGGCTTACTATCAGCAAATTCAAATACTTTTCTAATATTTTTTGAAGTATTTCCCAATAGAGAGGATATTAATGCATCAAGTCTGGCTGTAACTAAAGGTAAACCCGTTTGTGCAGCAACATATTTAGCAATAGTTGTCTTTCCTACACCCGGAATACCATAAAGCAATAAAGTACATTGCAATGGCAGTCCGTGAGATTTGATCTTATCCTTATTATTTATGATTTTTATGAAATCTGCTACATTTCTATCAATAGTTTCAGGGAGAACAATATCTAATTTTACCGTAGCAGGATTGAATATATCTACAATGCTCATCCTTGTTTCAGAATCAACAGGTGCCGAAGTGATCAATTGCTCCATAGCCAATGTAGTAGTTCCTTTATTCTCCAATATGTTTTTTATACCCTTAGCCAATTGAAGATTTCCCTCCTCAGTTAGCTTCTCCATAAGCTTTTTAGCGTATTGAATTACTTTAGCCGGCTCTTTTTTTAAACCCCCTTCAATTATCTTAATTATCTCCGTGTACATTTCTTTTATAGTTTACGTGCTACAAACGTACACAAAAATAGAATACAAAGCAATAAAATCGTTATAAAAATCAAATAAATCGTTTCAAAAATTACAAACTATGTCATTTTTATACTTATAATCGTTATTAAAAGACAAGAAATAATCTTTTTACATCATATTGAAACTTGAAATAATTTCAAATAAAATAAGGGAGTTCGCTCAAACAAACTCCCCAATGTCAAAATCACTCAAATCACTTTTCCGCAAGGTGGAAGAACCGTCGTCGCTTTCAGATGAAAGTGTGCTATCCAAAAGCTCGGCAATTTTTCGGGAAGCACCCTCAATGGAATTTTCCAATAGGCTGAATAATTCGGTTCCCTGTAATTTCTGAACTATGGCTACCGCTGTTTCCTTTTGAGCCTGTTCCAAATTCTCTTTTTGGAGCAATGCCCCTACGGAGCTTAGTTCGTCGTAGGTAACCCCTTGGGCAAAACCGTTATCGCCACCGGATATTCCGTACCTGTTCCATTCTTCTTCCTCTTCCTCCAAATCAGGCATATTGCTGAAAACTTCGTCCAGTTCTTCCTGCGGAATTTGAATGCTGACGTTTTCGTTTTCGTCGTATTCAATGTCTAAATTATCAGGGTTTATCTCCGGTTCCGTCATTTGGCTTTCATTGGCAGTGTTTGGCAGGGGATGGCTTTTTACTGGCTTCGGCTGCCCCATAATATCGGGCAGGTTCGGGTTAACTTTTTTCTGTGTGGGCTTTTGCTCCGACCTTTTATGAATAACAATCTTATCCTGCAAAAGCAGGACAATAACGATGAGCAGGCATATCACAATTACTATTTCCATAATCAGATGCTTTTAAAAAATGGGTTTAAACTTTTCGTTGAAATCATCGGTAATGGCTTTTTCAAACATTTCAAAATGATGTTCAAGTATGTTATCGAGATAGGCATACAGGGGTATGGCATCTTTACCGATTACCTGTACAATACGGGATAGCCGTTCGTGGTATTCCTGCCGGATATAAATGCTTTTATCGCCCCGCTTTGTCATCGAGTGGGTTTTCAAAAAGTGTTCGCCGTAAGTTCCGTCAAGGTTTTTCTTGGTGCGGTTCCTTTCCCGTTGTGCAGGTTTGCTTTGTTGTAATTCTTCCTGCTTTACCTCATCTTGTTCCGCTTCCTTTACGTGCTCTTCGGCAGGTTCGGGCGGTAGCTGTAAACCCTCTTTTTTAACGCCGTCCACCATCAGGTTCATCATCAACTCTTCGTTAATGTCCGGCGTTACTTTTCGTTTATTATCTTTTTCCATAGGGCTATAATTGAATGATGTTTAAAAATTCGCTGATGAACAGGTCTAACTGGCAGACTTTCATCAAACGCTCATCAGGCGGCATTACAGTAGAACGGAAAACCGTTTTGCTATCCGCTTCGCTTTCCTTGCGAAAACGGGTGCTGTTCTTTACTTGGCTTTGCATCAGGCTTAATCCCAGTTGCTCAATAAGCTGATTATATACGTCATATAAAGGTGTGCTTTCCCTGCCGTCCACCTGGTTCCAAAAGAGGTTAATGGTTTGTATGGAAGTTTCGCCTTTTTTCATAATCACATCCTGCAAAAGCTGTGTGAAGATGAGCGTACTTTCCATTACCACACGGTCTGCCGTGATGGGCGTAAAAATGTGGTACATACCTGCCAATGCTTTTAGGATGCCGGGCGTGTTCACAGTTCCGGGCAGGTCGAAAAACAGTACATCAACCGGAACTGGAGAAGTGTTTACAAATTCGTGCGCCGCATCCAGTACGCTATCCGCTTTGTGCTGCATAATGGGATAGGCTTTTTTGTTGATGGTGGTAAACTGCTTATACGCCAGTTTTTTCAAAGCCTCATTTTCCATTACCATTGCCAAATCCCTTGTCTTCATTTTCATCAAGCTGTGTTGTGGAAAATCCGCATCGAATACGGCTACGTTGTAGCCCATTCGGTAATGGAGCGTACTTGCGACAAGTGCTGTAAATGTACTTTTGCCGACACCGCCTTTTTGAGAAGAAAAGGCAATAAACAGAGGTTTCTTTTTTGTGTTCATATTTTAAAAATTTAATGTTTCTACTTACTTGCAGTCCTGCGGACAGTCAATCAGGCGTTCCTGATTTCGTTCGGGCTTCCTTGCAGGATAGCCAGCAGGCTTTCTTAACTGAACTCGTGATTTCCTGCCTGTCTGCGATACGGCAGGACGGCACTCATTCCTGTATGCTATCAGGCAGGATAGCCATCATTCTTGCGTTCCTGTAATCCTGCATTCAGGAAAGCAATCCAGATTGATTGCAAGCCGTCACGCTGTCATTCTTGCATCCTTGCATTCTTGCAATCCAGCCGTCAGGATTGCAGGATTGTTTGTATTCTTGAATGCTATCAGCCCTGATTGAGTTCCTGCCTGAAATCTGATACAAAGAACTATGGATATTCTTTCCGCTGTATGTGTGTGGCAGTGTTTGGCGTTCAAAGGCAGTGTTTGGCACTGCGATACAGTACAACCCTTTCGTAAACAGGGCTTTACTTTGTACAATGATTTTTATTAACGGATTTATGCAAAAGTCTTTTGACAAATCGGAGGGTAACGGGAACGGCTTCGAGCCGTTTTTCCCTGTTACATTTAATCCGTCCCGCAGGGCGGATTTTTGTGTTCAACGGAACACGGCAAGTTGTGTTTTGAGGCACTCGAAACCGAGTTAGTGCCTCAAAACAACTTGCCCTTTGCAGGGGGTAGAAAACACTCTCCGAAGTCGAGGTTTTGTGTGGATTAAAAATGGATTTGTGATGAACGAGAACAGTAACAGCAAACAGAATAAGGGCGGACGGACACCAAAAACCGACCCAAGCATCCACCGCCACGTTTTCCGTCTTACGAACGAAGAAAACGCCAAACTTTTATCGCTTTTTGAAGCATCGGGAATGCCCAATAAAGCAAAGTTTATCATTTCCCTGCTGTTCAGTAAGGAAATGAAATCGGTTAAGATTGACAAAGGAACGGTTGATTTTTATATGCGGTTGACCTCGTTTCATAGCCAGTTCCGTTCCGTAGGCGTGAATTATAATCAGGTTGTAAAGTTGCTGTACAAACATTTTTCCGAGAAAAAAGCGGCAGCGTTCCTCTACAAATTGGAAAAACAGACGGCTGAAATGGCGATGCTATGCCAAAAAATCATCCAGCTAACCGAGGAATTTGAAACAAAATACCTGAAAAAACAGCCTTAGAGATGATAGCAAAAATCGGTAGAAGTGGAAATTTATACGGAGCATTGGCATACAACCAACTCAAAGTGGAGAATGAAAACGGACAAATTTTGTTTGCCAATAAGATGATTGAAACCGCAAGCGGTCACTATTCCGTGGCACAATTAGCCCAGTCTTTTGCCCCTTACCTGATAGCTAACCGCAATACAGAAAAACATACGTTGCATATTTCGCTCAATCCCGACCCGAATGATAAGGTAAGCGATGAAAAGTTTCGGGAAATGGCAGAACAGTATATGCGGGAAATGGGTTACGGCGAACAACCTTTCGTAGTGTTTAAGCATACCGATATTGACCGCAGCCATATACACATTGTATCGGTTTGCGTGGACGAGCAGGGCAAAAAGATTTCTGACAAGTTCGAGAAAATGCGGTCTATGAATGTGTGCCGTGAGTTGGAAAGAAAACACGGATTGATACCCGCAACTGATAAGGAGCGCAACCAAACTGATAAGGTTTTCTGTCCGGTAGATTATCGGGCAGGCGATGTAAAGAGCCAAATCGCTTCGGTCGTTCGCCACCTGCCAAACTATTATCAATATCAAACTTTGGGAGAATACAATGCTTTGCTTTCCCTGTTCAATATTACCACCGAAAAAGTAGAGGGCGAATTGCAGGGAAAAGTGCGGCAGGGTTTATTATACATTCCTTTAAATGAAAAAGGCGAAAGAGCCGGACACCCATTCAAGGCTTCCTTATTCGGAAAGAATGCAGGGCTTCCGGCTTTGGAACTGCATTTTGCGAAATGCAAAACAGCTTTAAAAGACCACCCAAGTAAGCAGACCCTAAAAGCTGCAATTACTAATGCCCTGAAATCCACAAATGACGAGCAGGCTTTTAAAAAGCAGTTGGCAGAACAGGGCATTAATGTAGTGGTACGCCGGAACGATACAGGTCGTATTTATGGTATCACTTTTATAGACCACAATTCAAAGGCGGTTTGGAACGGTTCACGTTTAGCGGCAACACTTTCTGCCAATGTCTTTAATGATTATTGGAACAATAATATCAAGCCAGAGATTAAAGAGCCTGATGAGCCACAGGCAAAAATATCCCGTTCAAAGGACACAGAGGATTTACCTGCGGAAGAACCACATCATTTGTTCGACTTCCTGAATACTAATGAAAAACACGAAGATGGTTTGATTGAAGCATTGGGAGGCTTATTGCCCGAAGCCCAGGGCGAAGATTACGAAGAACAGGACTTTGCCAATAAAATGAAGAAGAAAAGACATAGGAAAAAAGGCAGGTAAAAATGACAATGAATAATATCAAGTTGTTACCTGAATATCATTTATTTAAGCACACCACAGATTTTAAAAATCATTGGTGTGCTTCGTGCGGTAACAAATTTATTGTGGTATTTCCTCTACTAATATTTTACTTCCTGCTTTGTCGTAGTAAGTGCAGGTCATTTTGTCAAGGCATACGAACCATTTTTCAATACCTGTTTCAGCACATTGCTTACAGAATGTAAAATAGTCTGTTTCTCCAAGTTGATGGATTTTCAGATAATGGCTGAATTTTTCTTTGTCACTATCATTCGCAATCAGCAGGTTTTCATATTGGGGCTGTGACTTTGTTTGATACTCATTTTTCCCGAAATATTCGGTATGGCTGTCTTTCACCCACGTTTCAAATGCTATTACACCAATTTGTTTGATTTCCTGAATGTATTTAGGAAAGTCGGCTCCTGATTTTACCTTTTCGTGAGCTAATTCGATTTGTTCTACTGTAAACATTTTTCTTGATTTTTAATTGTTGAAGCAAAAGTCCAGCTATTTAAAAACCTGTAATTGTAAAAAATCGTTTTTCACAGGAAGCGTTTGAAATTTTCGGGTGTGTCGCCTGTAAACTGCTTAAAGTCTTTGATGAAGTGGGCTTGGTCGAAAAAATTATTTTCGTAGCAAATTTCGGTCAGTGATTTTGTTTCGTTCAGATTATCAAGAACTGCGTTAAAACGAACAATGGAAACAAATTTTTTGGCTGTTGTGCCGACAACTTTTCTAAATCGTTTTTCAAATGGACTTTGACTGATAAATAGTTTTTCGTTCAGTTCCTTTATACGAACAGTTCCATTACTTTGATAGATGAGTTTAACCGCTTCAACAATCAATCTGTCAGTTTGAATGTCTTTCAGTTGCGATACTAAAAACTGCTCAATGATTTTAATTCGCTGTTTGTCGGTGGTAGCTATTGCCAATTTTTCTTCTACTTCTGTTACACTGCTTTTATCAAAAATATCATCAAGTGAAAGGCTTAGATTAAATAGTTCATTGGCAGGATGTGAAGCAAAATGAGTAAAGCCAATTTCGGTAAAGTAAATCAATATCGTTCCGATGTTACCAGAGTTTTTGAATATTTTGAAACTATCAGAAATGCCCGTTATTCCTGCGGAATTGAGTTCGTTTTCTGTATTGTCCTTTATTGTTGAAAGCTGTCCTTTGTATTGAAAGCCAATGACCAACCCCGAAGACGGAAAAACTTTGTATTCATTTCCTAATTCATTCTCCGACACTACAAAATACTTAATGTGGGGTTTTAGGTTCTCTGCCGGAAAATGCTTTTCAAATTTCATCTTATATATTAAAAAGTAAATGTACAAAAAAGCACATTGTTGCTGAACGCAATGTTTTAGCAACAATTAACGCCAAACAACGCCACACAACGCCACGGGCTGCCACATTCTTATAGCCACTGTATAGAGCCTTTAAATTCACGCCCGAACATTAAAAATTAAAATAATGCAGGGAGAAGACGATTTAAGAGGTTTAGCCAAAATAATGGCTTTTATGAGGGCAGTAAGTGTCCTTTTGGTACTGATGCACTTTTATTGGTTCTGCTACGGTTTCTTTATAGAACGTGATTGGATATTAGAAATTATCAATAAAATATTAGGCAATTTTCAGCGTACCGCCAGACTGTTTTCGCATACCTTATATACCAAAGCATTCGCTGTGGTATTATTAGCTTTAAGTTGTTTAGGCACAAAGGGCGTTAAGAACGAAAAAATAACCTGGTCTAAAATTTACGTGGCTTTGGGAATTGGCTTTGTACTGTTTTTCTTTAACACGCCTTTATTAAAGCTGCCGTTAAACACCGCTACATTTCTTTATATCCTTACCACAAGTTTAGGCTATATCGCCCTGATGGTAGCCGGAGTTTGGATGAGCCGTTTGCTTCGTACCAATCTGATGGACGATGTTTTCAATAATGAAAATGAGAGTTTCCAACAAGAAACTAAATTGATGGAGAACGAATATTCTGTCAATCTGCCTACCAAATTTTACTACAAAGGCAAATGGAACAACGGTTGGATAAACATTGTAAATCCTTTCAGGGCATCAATCGTGTTGGGTACTCCGGGTTCAGGAAAATCTTATGCAATCGTAAATAACTACATCAAGCAGCAGATAGAGAAAGGTTTTAGTATGTATATCTACGATTTCAAATTCGACGACCTTTCTACTATTGCCTACAATCATTTATTGAAGCATCGGGATAAGTACAAAGTTCCACCGAAATTTTACGTGATAAATTTCGACGACCCACGCAAGAGCCACCGTTGCAACCCACTCAATCCCGACTTTATGACCGACATATCGGATGCTTACGAAGCTGCATATACCATAATGCTAAACCTCAATAGGTCGTGGATACAGAAGCAAGGGGATTTTTTCGTGGAAAGCCCAATCATTCTTTTGGCTGCCATTATTTGGTATCTGAAAATCTACGAAGATGGTAAGTATTGTACGTTCCCACACGCTATTGAATTGCTGAACAAAAAGTATTCAGATGTATTCACGATTTTAACTTCCTATCCCGATTTAGAGAATTATTTATCGCCTTTTATGGATGCTTGGCAAGGTGGCGCACAAGACCAATTACAAGGGCAGATAGCATCGGCAAAAATTCCATTATCGAGAATGATTAGCCCACAATTGTATTGGGTTATGACGGGAGATGATTTTTCGCTCGACATCAATAACCCGAAAGAGCCAAAAATTTTGTGCGTGGGGAATAATCCCGACCGTCAAAATATCTATTCGGCAGCTTTGGGTTTATACAATTCAAGGATTGTAAAACTGATTAATAAAAAAGGACAGTTAAAGAGTTCCGTTATCATAGATGAGCTACCCACAATTTATTTTAGGGGACTGGACAACCTTATCGCAACAGCAAGAAGTAATAAGGTAGCGGTATGTTTGGGCTTTCAGGACTTTTCGCAATTAACGAGGGATTACGGCGACAAAGAGAGTAAGGTAATACAGAATACCGTCGGCAATATATTCAGTGGGCAGGTGGTTGGAGAAACTGCCAAAAGCCTATCGGAACGCTTCGGTAAAGTATTGCAGAAACGCCAAAGTATGACGATTAACCGCAACGATAAATCAACTTCAATTTCTACACAATTAGACAGCCTTATTCCGGCTTCCAAAATTTCAACGCTTACACAGGGTATGTTTGTAGGTTCAGTTTCGGACAACTTCGATGAACGCATCGAGCAAAAAATATTTCACGCTGAAATAGTCGTGGACAATGAAAAGGTTGCATCCGAAACGAAAGCCTATCAGAAGATACCGGAAATTTTATCTTTTGTAGATGAACAGGGCGAGGATAAAATGAAGCAGGAAATTGAAAACAATTATCGTCAGATAAAACAAGACATCGTAAAGGTTATCGAAATAGAATTGGAGCGTATCAAAAATGACCCTGACTTGCAGCATTTGGTACAAGAATAAAACAAAATTCCACATTTAATAAATACTATTATACTCATCATTTTGTATTAATTACTATAATAGGAAATATCGGGGATAGAATAATAAAGTATAAACGTTCAAAGAATAAATCTTCCAAGTTGATGACTTGGAAGATTTATTGATATAAAAAACAAAAAAATAATTTGTGTTGAAAGATTAAAAATATACTTCATAATAGTAATATGTAAAAATTGAACAATATTATTTTAACGGTCGAAAAAAACCTGGAGAAATTAGGGGTGTCAAAAAGCCACATGTAACATTCGACAATGGCATAGTGAGACCTCCAGCAAAACGAAAATATTCCTGCACCAAATCACAAATGCAGTTACAACAAGAGTTATTTTCTAAACCGTATATATATTGACACACCTAAAGCTGTTGAAGATATATGTTCAGCCAATACTCTAAAAGTCATTCATTTTTTGATGACAAACACCAAAAGTGCTGTCCGGCAAAAGTTATCTATCTCATTAGTGATGGATAATGGAATAGCTCTTTCCTTGCGCGCTTTATCGTTTTTAATGGTTTCATATAGAAATCGTAAACTTTAGTAGTTTAGGATTGTTAAAGATAAAAAACAAATGAAAGTGGATAGTCGTAGTTGTCTTTTTCGATTAGTCAAAGCGAATCGTGCTGATAATGAGGCTTTAACAAAATACAGCTATGAAAGCATCCTTGATTATACGAACAGGGTTTATTATTATATATATGTGGGCTAATTTGGAAGCAAGCGCACAGCACCAACACGAGAAGGGTGATACAACTGGAAGAACTGAACATAATCGAATGAAGCAGGATTCCCTTCAGAAGATCAATCCTAATCAAATGGAGAGCCGTTCATCTGATAAAAGGAATATGGAACGAATGGAGAATACCGGCATGCAGAATATGCAAATGGATATGAATATTCCGATGACTCACGCCTTCTCCTTAAATCTTCCGATGACCAGAAATGGTTCAGGTACTGCATGGCTTCCAGATGCATCACCTATGTATGGGGTAATGTTACATTCTAAAAAATGGATGTACATGCTTCATGGCAATATTGATCTACGTTATACTAAGCAGGATCTTACAAATAAACGCTCAAGAGGAGATGACAAATTCGATGCTCCTAACTGGTTTATGGCAATGGCTCAACGGAAAGTCGGAGAAAACGGTCTTTTTCACTGGAATGCTATGATTTCTCTAGATCCCTTAACCGAGGGGGGATTTGGCTATCCCCTACTTTTCCAGTCGGGGGAAAGCTGGAACGGCACCCCTTTTGATAGACCGGCAGCATCCGCATGACATTTTCTCGGAATTGTCAGTTAGCTATACCCATGCCTTCTCACCAAAAACAGACCTTATTGTGTATGTGGGTTATCCGGGAGAGCCAGCGATCGGTCCGGTAGCTTTTATGCATCGGCCTTCTGCTCTCTCTAATCCCGATGCACCGATTTCACATCATTGGACGGATGCAACCCACATTACTTTTGGCGTTGCCACTTTGGGATTCCGGTATGATAAATTTAAACTGGAAGCCTCTTCCTTTACCGGGCGAGAACCGAACGAGAACCGCTATAATTTTGATAAACCGCGTTTTGATTCCTGGAGCGGTAGGCTTTCGTTCAATCCATCGAAAAACTGGGCGTTCCAATTATCGAAGGCATATATAAAAAGTCCGGAACAACTGCACGCAGGTGAAGATGTTAATCGTACTACTGCCTCAGTTGTTTACAGCAAACCTTTTGGCGCCGAAAATTGGTTAAACGCCACAGCCTTATGGGGGCTGAATAAAACCAGAGACCATGATGGAGAGAATGCAGCATTGCTTGAAGCAGATCTGCGTTTACGAAAACTTACACTTTATACTCGTTATGAGTGGGTACAGAAATCAGTCGAGGAACTCGGTCTCGACGAAAGTACGTACGGAGAAGAAACTTTGTTTCCGGTAAATGCAATTACTCTTGGATTCAACTACGATCTCTTCAATATTGGTGCGATTCGGTTAGCCGGAGGCGGCCAGATGACGTTCTACGAGGCTGACAATCGTCTTGAAGCATTGTATGGGAAAAATCCACTAGCAGGAGAAGTTTTTATCAGGTTATACCCGAAACTTATGAAGATGTAGTGCTGATTCACAAATATTAAATATTAAACTTATGAAAAATATCATTAAAATTATAATAGGCGGTGCACTTCTAATATCAACTGCCTGTACGAAGGATGATAAAGATTCCATTACCATTCAGGAACATGACAAAAATCAAATGATGGCCCTCAAGCATCAAATGATGGATAAAATGATGGCCATGCAGATGACTAAAGACCCAGATAACGATTTTGCTATGATGATGAAAACACATCATCAGGGAGCCATTGATATGGCGAACCTTGAGTTAAAGGACGGTAAAGATGAGCAGTTAAAGGCAATGGCCCAAACCATTATTGAAACCCAACAAGTAGAAATTATTCAACTAGATGATTTTCTTCAGGCGCATTCACCCCACCTCAACGTGCCTGAATTCGACCAGATGATAATGATGGGCATGGAGAAAAGCAGTAAAGAATCTGATTTACAGGTTATAAACGGGAACACAGACCATGATTTTGCGATACTTATGATTCAGCATCACCAGAGTGCAATTGAAAACTCCAGGCTTGTGCTTTTGCATGGTCACGAAGAAAGTATGAAGCAAATGGCAATAAAGATTATAGATGAACAGGAAAAAGAAATTTCAGAATTACAAGATTGGTTGTTAGCAAGAGGTCATAAATAATGTCAAACGCTAAAATTAGCTGTAGAACAATAACGACAGCAATGTTTATTAATAAATGTTTAACTATTCAAAATAGCGATTATGTCACATCAACAGTATCAGAATTGTATTGACGCATGCTACGCATGTGCGATAGCTTGCAGCCATTGTGCTGCAAAATGTCTAAAAGAAGAAAAAGTTCAGGACTTGAAAAGATGTATCCAGTTGGATCTGGAATGTGCTTCTATTTGTAAATCCTCAGCAGACTTGATGAGTCTAGGAAGCAGTTTCAGCTCCCATATCTGCCGTGTGTGCGCAGATATCTGTAATGCGTGCGCAGAGGAATGTGAAAAGCATGCTCAAATGGGTATGGAACATTGCCGTGAATGTGCTGACGCTTGTAGAAAGTGCGCCCAGGCATGCGAAGAAATGGCTGCTGCTACTTAGATTACTTAATATATACATATATGTCACTATGTATGGGAAGTTTTATCAGTTGAAGTATGTAGCAAAAAGGATAGTCCTCTTCTTAGTATTGGAAATAAAATATCCCCCAAGTGGTCAACTTAGGGGATATTTTATTTAGTCATATAAGAATTAATTTTCTGCACATTACATTTTGTAAGAGAGTCGTTCAAGGCCTTTATTAATATATAATAATTGTAGTTTTGTGTACGTATTAAAATTAACATATGACGACGTTATTTATTAAAAATATGGTTTGTAACCGTTGCATCATGGTAGTTCAGAACGAACTTGACAAGCTCGGTTTGGCCGTTGAAAATATAAAGCTAGGTGAAATTGCCCTTGCAAAAGAATTAACTTCCAACGAAAAAAATGTTTTGGAGGAAGTCTTGGATCCGTTAGGTTTTGAGATAATTGATGACAAAAAAGGCCGTATCATTGAAAAGATAAAGAATATTATTATTGAGCTGGTGCATCATCAGAATAACGATGCCAAAACCAATCTTTCGGATGTGCTAAGTAGCAAACTACACCACGATTACAACTATTTATCCAGCCTGTTTTCAGAGGTAGAAGGCGCTACCATTGAAAAATACTTTATAGCCCAAAAGATTGAAAAGGTAAAAGAATTATTGGTATATGATGAGTTGTCTTTAAGTGAAATTGCTTTCCGTTTGAATTATTCAAGCGTAGCCTATTTGAGCAACCAGTTCAAAAAGGTAACTGGACTTTCTCCAAGCCATTTCAAACAGATCAGAGAAGATAAAAGAAAGCCGTTGGATGAAGTATAAGTAAACATATTAGAGCATTCTCATTAAGAATGCTCTAATATTGCGGATCTCATCCACAATATTAGCTATGGAGGTACCTATTCCGTAAATCTTACAAATCAATTCCAAAATTACACAATAGCCACCATGATTATAATGCCCAATTTTGTAGTGTAAAAAATAATACAAACGAAATATGGCTATAAATAATCAAAATACAAAAAAAGATACCTTTCCTGTATTAGGTATGACCTGTGCTTCTTGTGCAGGCAGTGCAGAGAGTATTGTAAAGCATGAGCCGGGAGTCGTTAATGCCTCGGTGAATTTTGCTACGGGCAATCTTACCGTCGAATACCTACCAAATATGACCGATGCCCTCAAACTGCAAAAAGCCGTTCAGGGTGTTGGGTACGATTTACTGGTAGAAGACGAAAATAAACAGCAGGAGACACTCGAAACGATACACGCTCAGAAATACCAAACGTTAAAAAATAAAACTCTTTGGGCTCTTTTGCTGTCACTCCCAGTGGTGATAATTGGTATGTTCTTTATGAATATGCCTTATGGCAATGAAATTATGTGGTTGTTCTCTACGCCTGTTGTACTATGGTTAGGGAGAGACTTTTTCATCAATGCATGGAAACAGGCAAAACACCGTTCCGCCAATATGGATACATTAGTAGCCTTGAGTACAGGTATCGCCTATATATTTAGTGTATTCAATATGTTGTTTGCCAGTTTTTGGGAACAAAGGGGTTTAGAAGCTCACGTATACTTTGAAGCTGCAGCCGTAATTATCGCATTTATCCTGTTAGGAAAGTTGTTAGAGGAAAAAGCCAAAGGAAATACTTCATCAGCCATTAAAAAACTGATGGGTTTACAGCCGAAAACGGTTCTGGTAATAGAGGCAGACGGTACTGAAAAACAAAAAGCCATTGAAGACGTAAACGCAGGCGATACAATCCTTGTAAAACCCGGAGAAAAAATCGCGGTTGATGGTATGGTAACTTCCGGTAGCTCCTATGTTGATGAGAGTATGTTGAGTGGCGAACCTGTTCCCGTCCTGAAAAACGAAAACGAAAAGGTATTTGCGGGAACCATAAACCAGAAAGGGAGTTTCCAATTCAGGGCGGTGAAAGTAGGTAAAGAAACCATGCTTGCCCAAATCATAAAAATGGTACAGGATGCCCAAGGTAGTAAAGCGCCTGTACAGAAATTGGTAGATAAAATTGCGGGGATCTTTGTTCCGGTAGTAATTGGTATTGCTATCCTAACGTTTATCCTATGGCTGATTTTAGGAGGTGAGAATGGTGTAGTTCAAGGATTATTGGCAGCCGTTACCGTATTGGTTATCGCTTGCCCTTGTGCTTTGGGTTTGGCCACTCCTACGGCTATTATGGTAGGCGTTGGTAAAGGTGCGGAAAAAGGCATCTTGATTAAAGATGCCGAAAGTCTTGAATTGGCCAAGAAAGTAAATGCAATCGTATTGGATAAAACCGGAACGATTACTGAAGGAAGACCACAAGTAACAAACATTAAATGGCTGAATAATGATGACGTTACCCAAGCCATCTTATTAAGTATCGAAAAGCAATCAGAACACCCCTTGGCAGAAGCCGTTGTGAAACATCTTGACGGTGTAGCAACCGCCGCAATATCAATGTTCGACAGTATTACAGGAAAAGGTGCGAAAGCAGAATATAATAAAGAAATCTACTACGTGGGGAATAAAAAGCTTTTGGCGGAAAATAATATCACTGTTTCAGAAGTCTTGCAGCAACAGGCCAACGAATGGGGAAAACAGTCAAAAACGGTTATTTGGTTTTCAGACAGCAAACAGGCCCTTTCGGTATTAGCCATATCGGACAAAATAAAAGAAACTTCCATACAGGCAATTAAAGAAATGCAGGATATGGGGATCGACCTTTATATGCTGACCGGTGATAACGAAGCAACCGCTAAAGCTATTGCCGAACAAACGGGTATTAAACATTACAAGGCAGAAGTATTGCCACAGCACAAAGCAGACTTTGTCAAAGAACTGCAACAGCAGGGTAAAGTCGTGGCGATGGTGGGTGACGGTATAAACGACAGTACCGCTTTGGCAACCGCCGATGTAAGTATTGCCATGGGTAAAGGAAGTGACATTGCGATGGATGTAGCCAAAATGACCATTATTTCATCGGACTTGACTAAAATACCACAGGCAATAAAATTGTCAAAACAGACTGTAGCCACCATTAAACAAAACCTGTTCTGGGCATTTATCTACAATCTTATAGGTATTCCTATTGCTGCTGGTATTCTTTATCCGATAAACGGCTTCTTGCTTAATCCCATGATTGCAGGTGCGGCAATGGCATTGAGTAGTGTGAGCGTGGTAAGTAATAGCTTGCGGTTGAAATTGAAAAAGTAAAACAGTAAATATCACAAATCAAACAAAGAATAGTACAACAGTCGTGTTTAAAAGTATCATCAACTTTGTATCATCATTAAAAAATAAAAAAAATGAAAAATAATAATCAAATTCTACAGTTTAAAACAAACATTAACTGCGGCGGTTGCGTAGCATCTGTAAAACCTAATTTGGATATTGCCGATGGTGTATGCCATTGGGAAGTAGATACCACCAATAAGGATAAAGTGTTAACAGTGAAAGTGGAAGGGATTACAGAACAGGAAATTATTGAAACCGTACAGAAAGCAGGGTTCAAAATTGAGGCGTTAAACAGGGATTAACCTCCTTATCCAAATACCTGTTCGATTGTATCAAACACAATATATAGTTGAACAGGTATTTATTTAATGAGCATAAAAAGGACAATGCAGATTAGACATTCTTTCAATAACGCTATGTTTGTGGCTCACGATAGTGAAAGATATGCATTACTTTCAAAAATATGTACGAATTAGATAAAACACCAAACAAGAAACACCCGTTAAATATTACCAGCATTGCCCTGTGTACAACTATGGGAAAGGTGCTATTGGGTTAAGCTAGGAAGAAGCGGTTAAAACCCATACTACAATTCTCAAATGCTTTACCTTGGGGTAGTGTACAGGGAACCATTAAAATAAATAAAATACAAAAGTTATGGAAAATACAGAACACAAATACAGTATGCAACAAACAAAGGGGCATAATGCTAAACATTCTTTGGCAAGGTACAAACGCTTTGTCGTAATGGCTGTAGCGATGTTCATAGCAATGTATTTCATTATGTATGCTATGATTGACGGATTGAACAACCTTATCCCAAATATCAATAATTTTTATATGACCTTGTTGATGGTTTCGGCAATGTTGGTCATTGAATTATGGATAATGAAAGGAATGTATCAAAACAAAAAAATTAACTGGGCAATCGTTACTGTTTCCCTCGCAATCGGCATCTTTTCCTGGTTTGGTGTCAGGGAGCAAATAAATGTGAGCGATAAACAATTCATAAAAGGAATGATACCGCACCACGCAGCAGCAGTATTAATGTCCGAAAAAGCAAAACTTACCGACCCGGAGCTAATACAGCTACAAAAAAATATACTTGAAACACAGGCAAAGGAAATCGAATTTATGAAGCGTAAACTAAAAGAATTTGAAAACAAGTAAGAAAAACAAAATCTTTAATAACATTAAATAGCATTAAATGGAAAATAATTTTTTTTTTCACCTGTTGTGCTCATTATAATCTTTTCCACAAATAACTTGCTTTTTACAAAAAAAGCTCTAACTTTACGCCCTGAGTTATATGTCTAAAATACTAAAGATATTCTTAAGTATATGCTTACTGGGATTTTTTCTGATCCCAGTGGAAGCCTCGGCATGCTCATCGCATACCACCGAAGTCGTCAAAAAGGAAAAGTCTTGTTGCGATGATTCGCATCACAGTAATCACACAAACACTTGTGAAAAAGATTGCTGTAAAGATAAGACCGGTGGAGATACCGACTGTTCGGGAAATTGTGGTCAGAATTCTTGTCACAGTTCTTCTCCTACATATTTGGCACACGATATGATAGATTCTCAGAAAGCATTTCTTTTTGGGGACAAAAAATCATTTCCATTATACAAACAACCCTATTATTCTTCAGGGTTTCATTCCATCTGGAAACCGCCTAAAATAGGTTAAACTAATGGCTTTCTAGCCAAAAGTGTGTCTTGTCGAAAGCTGAACCAGTTTTCGATAATCCCTTATTTTATTATTTTAAAAAATCAACGAAATGAAATCAATATCAAAAATATTGATGGTAGTTACTGTATTACTATCAAGTATAAATGGTTTTGCCAAAATCAAACCTGCAAATGAAGTGGCTCAAAACGTCTCTCAACTTACAACTATTTTCGACAACTATTTTTCCATCAAAGACGCACTGATAAGCAGCGATGCGGGTATGGCGGCTACAAAAGCGAAAAGTATGGCTACAGCTATTAAAGCTGTGGACATGGGCAAGCTTTCCACAGAAGAGCATAATGTATGGATGAAGGTAGCGAAAGATTTGGCCGGTAGTGCAGAAGCGATTTCAAAATCCAAAGACGTTTCAAAACAAAGGGAAGCCTTTAACCTACTTTCCAAAAATATGTATGAACTGGCAAAAGAATCTAAACAAGCTGTACCAGTATATTACCAACATTGTCCAATGTTCAACAATGGCAAGGGAGCAAACTGGTTAAGTAAAGAGTCAGGTATCAAAAATCCTTATTATGGCAATAAGATGCTGACTTGTGGAAGTGTGACTGAAACTATTGAATAGCAATAGGTGTGATATCACATTTGCTATAGTTGTTTCCATTGCAAGCAATCACTGATTGCTTGCAATGGAAACTCTAAAGAGACCGTGAAATTGTGGAGCAATCTGTGACGGCAAGCAATCATAAAGCGTTCAGCAAAAACGATATAGTACCCAATAATCTTTCAAAAAAAACAGGTAGAGAATGCGACTGCACTGATAGCCTTTACAGGTAATTATGCCGAGGCATCCTCTTTTGAAAATAAAGCAACATATATAAATTACATAAAACAGTTTTAACAATTAACAAAAATCAAAAAAAATGAAACTTTTATTTACCGGTTTAATAACCGCCTCGGCAATTCTTTTATCTGCCTGCAACAACAACGCAGATAAGGCTAAAGACAATGCAGAAACGCAACACGACATGGAGAATAAGAATCATATGGATCATAACCAAACTGAAAATACGTCCGTATTCGGGGAGGTGTTTGCACATTACCAGCATCTCACTTTTGCTTTATCAAATGATGACGCACAGGAAGCCGCCAGCGGCGCCAAAGCAATCAGTGAAGCAATGGCAAAGGTGGACAAGTCAGGCTTTACTGCTGAACAAACAAAAATGTTTGCCGACCTCGAAGCCGATATACAGGAACACACAGAACATATTGTGGACAATACCAAAAACATTGCCCATCAAAGAGAACATCTGGTGGGATTGAGTGAAGACCTTTATGATATTGCCAAAACTTTCGGCGCGGGAAAAACGTATTACAAAACCTTCTGCCCCATGTACAACAACAACCAGGGCGCTTTCTGGCTGAGCGACAGCAAGGAAATAAGAAACCCGTATTTCGGCAGTGAAATGCTTACATGCGGCGAAATTCAGGAAGAAATCAAATAAAAATAAGATGGTTCAAAAAATAATCGAGCTGTCTCTGCGCAACAGGTACATCGTGCTGCTCGTAGCAGCCGGCCTGTTGGTGTGGGGAATATCAGCCATCAATCAAAATCCCATTGACGCCATCCCCGACCTGAGCGAAAACCAGGTGATCGTGTACACCGAATGGATGGGACGCAGCCCGCAAATAATAGAAGACCAGATCACCTACCCGCTTGTAAGCAACCTGCAAGGCGTGCCGCGTGTGAGCAATATCCGCGCTACTTCTATGTTCGGCATGAGCTTTATTTACATCATTTTTGAAGATGATGTGGATATTTATTGGGCAAGAACAAGAGTTTTAGAACGCTTAAATTATGCCCAGCGCCTTTTACCGGAAGAAGTTACGCCCGCGCTCGGCCCCGACGGCACAGGCGTAGGACACATTTTCTGGTATCACTTTAAAGCGCCGCGTATGGATTTGGGCGAACAAAGGGCGTTGCAGGACTGGTACGTAAAATTTGCTTTGCAAACGGTTCCCGGCGTGGCGGAAGTGGCATCGTTCGGAGGATTTGAAAAGCAATACCAGATTGTAGTGGATCCGATGAAACTGCAATTCTACAACATTTCTCTTATGGATGTGATGGAAAAAGTAAGGGCAAACAACAACGATGTAGGCGGCAGTAAATTTGAAATGACTGACATGGCATACATCATACGCGGGCTGGGCTACATAGAAAATAAGGAAGATGTGGAAAATATTGCTTTAAGCAGCTACAACGGCATTCCTGTGAGAGTGAGAGACATCGGCAGCGTGCAGATGGGCGGAGACCTGCGCCTGGGCATTTTTGATGCCAATGGCGAAGGAGAAGTAGTGGGAGGAATTGTGGTGATGCGCTACGGCGAAAATGCCGACAAAGTGATCAACGCCGTAAAAGAAAGAATGAAAGAAGTGGAAAAAGGCTTGCCCCAAGGCGTTACTTTTGAAACTTCTTACGACCGCAGCACACTTATTGAAGCCGCCATTGACAACATCAAATTTAAACTGATTGAAGAGATCATTGCCGTGGCATTTATTGTCATCATCTTTCTCTTTCACTGGCGCAGCGCTTTGAGCATCATCATTCAAATTCCTATCACCATTGCCGTGAGTTTTATTTTGCTTAATGCTTTTGGCATTTCTTCCAACATCATGTCGCTCACGGGTATTGCATTGGCAATCGGCGTAATTGTTGACAACGGCATCATCATGTCGGAAAATGCTTACCGGCATTTATCTGAATGGCAAAACCAACACAAACCACATTAGAACAATGAAAAATATATTTAAGAAGAAAAAGAAGGAAGATTATTACCGCATTCCCGAAAAGGAGCGGATGAATATTATTGAAAAAGCCTGCAAACAGGTTTCCAGAGGAGTATTCTTTTCTACGGTGATCATCATTACTTCCTTTTTACCCATCTTTTTGCTTACTGGGCAGGAAGGCAAGTTATTCCATCCGCTGGCGTACACCAAAACCTTCATCATGGTTGTTGATGCGGTGCTGGTGCTCACGCTCGCGCCCGTGCTCATTTCTTTTTTTATGAAAGGAAAATTCAAGGACGATCATGCCAACCCCATCAACCGGGGGCTGGAAAGATTCTATGAACCGCTGGTAAGAAGATGCATCAAGTGGCGCAAAACCACGCTGGGCATCAACATTGCCGCGCTCATCATCAGCATTCCATTGATAATGAGCCTCGGCAGGGAGTTCATGCCGCCGTTAGATGAAGGCTCCCTGCTGTTCATGCCCGTAACGCTCCCGGATATTTCCAATTCCGAAGCCAAAAGGCTGCTGCAGGTGCAGGACAAAATTATCAAATCGGTCCCGGAAGTATCGCACGTGCTGGGAAAGGCAGGAAGAGCAAATACAGCCACCGATAACTCTCCCATCAGCATGATCGAAACCATCATTTTACTCAAGCCGCAAGATGAGTGGAGAGATGGACATACTAAAGACGACATCATCAACGAGCTCAATGCCAAATTGCAAATTCCAGGCGTAACCAACGGCTGGACAATGCCCATCATCAATCGCATCAACATGCTTTCCACCGGCATCCGAACCGACGTGGGCGTAAAAGTATATGGGCAAAACCTTGACAGCATTTATACTTTATCCCAAAAAATAAGAGATGAACTCACCGGGATAGAAGGCATAAAAGACATGTATGTAGAACCCATTACCGGAGGAAAATATATTGACATTGAAATAAACAGAGCAGAGATTGGAAGATATAATTTAAGTATTGATGATGTAAATGCCGTGGTGGAAAGCGCCTTGGGCGGAATGGAACTCACCACTACCATCGAAGGAAGACAGCGTTTTTCGGTGAATGCGCGCTACGGGCAGGATTTCAGGAATAACCTTGAAGCATTAAAAAGATTGCCGGTGCAAACGATGGACTACGGAAGCATACCGCTAAGCGCCGTTGCCAATGTAAAACTCAGCGAAGGCCCGCCGATGATCAATTCGGAAAACGCGATGCTCAGAGGCACCGTGCTGTTCAATGTGCGCGACCGCGACCTCGGCAGCACCGTAAGCGAGGCAAAACAAAAAATTGACAACATGGTCAGCAAAATGCCGCAGGGTTATTTTGTGGAATGGAGCGGACAGTACGAAAACCTGATAAGAGGCGAACAAACCTTAAAAATGATCCTGCCCATCGTGCTGGTGATCATTTTCCTGTGCATGTATTTTGCATTTCATTCTTTTCGCGAAGCCTTTTTCAACCTTATCAGCATTCCGTTTGCCTTAATCGGCGGCGCTTTTATGATCTACATCTGGGGCGTGAACATGTCGGTAGCCGTAGCGGTCGGCTTTATCGCGCTCTTCGGGCTGGCAGTGGAAACTGGAATCGTGATGGTGATTTACCTCAACGATGCCATGCAACAGCTTGTTGAGAAAAAAGGCAATTCCAGAGAAACAATCACCAACGACGACTTGCGCGAGTACGTGATTTTTGGCGCCGCCAAAAGACTGCGCCCGAAGATCATGACGGTTTGCGTAACGCTTTTCGGGCTGGTGCCCTTCCTGTGGAGCACAGGCGTGGGCAGCGATATGATGAAGCCCATCGTTCTCCCTATGGTAGGCGGCGTGTTCACATCCGCCATACACATTTTATTGGTAACGCCCATTATTTTTTTAATGACGAAAGAATACGAATTAAGAAAACTGGGAAAAATTGACATATTCGATGCAAAACATTAAAACAAAAATAGCAACAACGCTTCTTGCCGCATTCTTTTCCGGCTTTAGCTACGCGCAGGTGCTGCCGCTGGAAACGGTGATGAACAACATAGCCGCCAACCATCCGGTAGTAAAAATGTACAACAACGAAATCCGTTCAATGGATGAAGCCGCAAAAGGCGCAAGAAGCTGGATGCCGCCGGAAATTGGCGCAGGGCCTTTCATGACGCCTTACAATCCGGCGCTTTGGAGAAAAATGGGAGATGCAAACGGCATGGGTTCCATCGCCATTTCCGTTGAACAGATGATTCCCAATAAAAAAAAGCTGGATGCCGATGAGGCGTACATGCGCGCAATGTCGTCCGTTGAAAAAGAAAATTTAAATGCCGACGTAAACGAGCTTTTACAGGATGCAAAGCAACTCTATTACCAGTGGATCGTTTTGCAGAAAAGGCTTTCCGTAGTTGAAGAAAACCAGAAGCTGCTGGATTTTATGATAAAAAATGCAGAAATCCGCTACAAAAACGGCCTTGAAAAAATCGGCGCTTATTACAAAGCCAAAGCCGCGCTGGGCAGCGCGCAAAATATGGAGTTGATGTATGAAAGCGACATCCGCGAAAAACGCATCCGCCTCAATGCGCTGATGAACAGAAATCCGCTGGATTATTTTGAAGTAGATACAAATTACCGGTTGAACGATTATTCGCTAATGGTGTTCGACAGCAGCCTTTTTTATCAAAACCGAAGCGACTTAAAAGCCTTAGACAGGGAAATCAACCTCCGTTATCTGAAGCAGGAAACTGAAAGACAAAGCCTGAAACCGCAGTTCGGCGGAAGGTTTGAGCACATGGTGGGCTTCGGCGGGCAGCCGATGCAATATTCGGCAATGGTTATGATGAAGCTGCCCATTGTGGGCTGGGCTTCCCGGATGAACAAAGCCAACATTGAAAGTCTGCGCTGGCAGGCAGAAGCGCTGCGGTCGCAAAAAGAAATGATGGTAAACGAATACAGCGGCATGGCTTACGGTATGCGCAATGAACTGGATTTAAACAAAAAACAACTGGCGCTTTACGAGCAAAACATTATTCCTGCCTTAAGAAACAATTATAAAACCATGCAACTGGGTTATGAGCAAAATACCGAAGAACTGTTTATGCTGTTCGACGCGTGGGAAAAACTCAACATGACCCAACTGGAATATCTTAACATTTTAGAAAAAGCGCTGCAAACGCAGGTATCGCTCGACAGATTAATTGAAAATAGATAAAAATGAAGAATGTAAGCATTATAGCCGCTTCGTTGCTGCTCATCATTTTATTGATAGGTTGCAAAGATAGAAATGATCCTCATGCCGGTCATGAAGCCGCAGAAGAAACATACACCTGCCCGATGCACCCGCAAATCGTGCGCGACCAGCCGGGCAAATGCCCTATCTGCGGCATGGATCTGGTAAAAAAAGAAACCGATGGAAAAAGGTCCGACAGCATTGATTTGGAATCTTTATTGAAACCCACAAATGAATTCGTGATTTCATCCATACCCGTTACCACAATGAAACAATCAGGCCAGCCTGTGGAAATAGAAGCACTGGGAACCGTTACCTACGACACGCGGCAGATTGGAAGCATATCGGCACGGATATCAGGAAGAATAGAAAAATTGTATGTGCGCTATCGCTATCAAAAAATAAATAAAGGACAAAAAATACTGGATATTTACAGTCCTGAATTGGTAACGGCGCAGCAAAATCTTCTTTTTTTGCTGAAAAACGATGCCGCCAACAAAACAATGATTGATGCCGCACGGCAAAAACTGCGCCTGCTCGGCATGAGCGCACTACAATTGCAAAAAATTGAAAACACCGGCAAAGCCGATTACACCGTGAGCGTGTTCAGCAATTACAGCGGGCATCTTTACGATGCAGGAAGCAGTCCCGGCATGAACAATGCTGCAAGCGCCGCCATGGGAAACACGCAAACGGTTACACAGCAGCTTGCAATGAAAGAAGGAATGTACGTAGAAAAAGGGCAAAGCATTTTCAACGTGTACAATTTAGGCAGAACATGGGCATTACTGAACATTTTTGCCGGCGAGGCGGGCATGATAAAAACAGGGCAGCCTGTAAAGATCATTCCGGAAACGGCTCCCAATAAAAGCTTCAGCGGAGAAATTGATTTTATAGAACCTTTTTACCGCACCGGCAGCAAAACGCTCACCGCCAGAGTGTATTTTGATAATTCAAAACTAAAAATTCCCATCGGCAGCCAGGTAAGAGCCATGATTAAAGGAAACAAAAAGCACGCTGGCTGGCTGCCGCGCGAAGCAGTAATATCCTTAGGAATCAATAACGTGGTTTTCAAAAAAATAAAAAATGGTTTTGCGCCGCAAAAGGTAAATACCGGCGCGGAGATGAACAATCTTATCGAAATTACCGGCGGGCTGGAATACACCGATTCCGTAGCGGTAAATGCGCAGTATCTCACCGACAGTGAAAGCTTTATCAAAATAAATTAAATCATTATGCAAAAAATACTTCTTTTCACCGCCCTGCTGTTGTTTTTGTTTTCCTGCGACAATGCAAAAAATGCAGAACAGGAAAATCAACATGCCGGCCACGACATTTACTACACCTGCTCAATGCATCCACAGGTAGTATCGGACAAGCCCGGAAAATGCCCCATCTGCCACATGGATTTAGTGCCGGCAGAAAAAAAGAAAAATGCCGATCCCAACGCTTTACAGCTCAACGAACAGCAGATACAACTGGCAAATATTCAAACCGACACCATTCAAAACGGCAGCATCGGAAACAGGATTGTGCTGACAGGCATTTTAAACTTTGATCAGACCAAACTGGAATCCGTAAGTTCAAGAGTGCCCGGCAGAATAGAAAAACTCTATTTTAAAAACACAGGCGACTTCGTAAGCAAAGGAGCGCTTCTTTTTGAAATCTACAGTGAAGAATTGAACAATGCCAAGCAGGAATATCTGCTGGCGCTCGACCGAAAAAATACGTTTACCGGCGAAGCCGTCATTGATTTTGACCAACTGTTAGAAAGCTCTAAAAATAAATTGATGCTGTGGGGAATGAGGGAGTCGCAGATACAGGCGATGGTTAAAAGCCGTAAAGCCTCGCCGCTTACTACTTTTTACAGCCCTGCATCCGGCTATATTACCACGCTTGACATTCGCGAAGGAGATTATGTGATGGAAGGCGTCACGGTTGTTACGCTGGCAAATCTTTCCACGCTTTGGGCGGAGGCGCAGGCTTACAGCGCGCAAATGCCTAACCTCAGCCCTGGCACGGTTGCAAGCGTACAAATTCCTGATCTGGGCGGTAAAATTATAAAAGGAAATATAGCATTCGTAAATCCTGAAATCAGTACCGATACAAGAATCAACCTGCTGCGCGTAGCTATCCCTAATCCTGATAATTCTTTAAAACCCGGCATGCCCGTGTATGTTTTTCTGGAAAACACACAAACTAATGCACTGGCTTTACCGATAGATGCAGTGATCCGCGACGGTGAAAACGCTACGGTGTGGGTGCAGACTGCGGATAAAACATATAAAAGCCGCATGGTAAAAACCGGAGTGGAAAGCGGGGACAGGATTGAAATTCTTTCAGGATTGAATGAAGGCGATATTGTGGTAGTGAATGGCGCTTATTTATTAAACAGCGAATTTATTTTCAAAACCGGCGCCGACCCCATGGCCGGGCACGACATGAGCACCATGTAATATGAGAAAATTGAATATCATAGGTTGGCTGTCGGTGATAGTAGTGGCGGTTGTTTTAGCCATTCAGTTCATACCGGTGGAGCGTAATGTCTCCACCGTGCCGGCAGGTCAAAGTTTTGAAAGAACCGAAAAGGTGCCCGCCAACGTGGCTGCAATCCTTAAAGTTTCCTGTTACGACTGTCATTCCAATAATACCCGCTATCCCTGGTATTCGGAATTGCAGCCCGCAGCATATTTTATGGCTCAGCATATGAAAGAAGGCAAAGAAGAACTCAATTTTGATGAGTTCAATGACTATTCAAAAAGACGTAAAAAAGCGAAAATAAAAAGCATCATCAGCCAGATTGAAAAAGATGAAATGCCGCTTCCATCTTACCTTTGGATGCATCACGATGCAGGATTATCTCCAGCTGGAAAAGAACAGCTTCTAAAATTTTTCCGCGCCTATGAGTATTATAAATAAGACAGAATATCAAAGGAACACCGATTATGCTTTTTAATTAGTCACTGATGGTTTTTCTCTGTTTATGATAAACTATAAGGCATTATTAAAATAAAAATACAGATCGTTAAGAAGAAAAAGTAACCAAAAAAAGCATTTAAAACTAAGATGAAATTAAATATTAAAAACATGGTTTGCAGCCGATGTCTCAAAGTGCTTAGGCAAGAGCTTGAACAACTGGGAATTAAGGTTTCGTCAATTGAACTTGGAGTATTGGTAATCGACGAGACGGCCGGTAATCATAATGAAATTATGGAGAAAATTGAAAGCGTTCTCCATACCAATAAATTTGAAATAATCCATAGTCCAGAGGAAGTGCTCGTCGAAAAAATTAAACATTTTTTGCTTTGTAAAATAGAAGAGC
>JAEWKC010000016.1 GCA_023386235.1 Bacteroidota bacterium
CACCCGCTTTTAACAGCTTTTACTTTATGATTTACAGAATCCAATGTTTCGGCAAGTAACGCAGACGACAGCGTCCTGCTTTCCAGAATTTCTTTTTTTCTGGCAGATGTCCACCTCTTCTCGCCCACACCCGCGCCCGCAAGATGAACAATGTAATCGCTGCGACTTACAGCTTGTTTATCTATCCTTTTCTCTTTTACATTCCACGCACTATAGCTCAAATTTGGAACGGACTTTTTATACTTAGCCGGATCTCTAGTAAGAACGATGACTGTATAATTTTTCTGCAGCAGCATCTCTGTAAGTCTTTTTCCTATCAACCCTGTGCCTCCTGTAATCAATACTGTTTGCATATTCAAGCTGTTGTTTTTTTTTACAATTGTCTTTCTCTTTGCTTACCCATACTCATTCCTCTCATACCTCTCCCGTTTCCTGTGGAAATATATACCGGCTCATAACTGGTTGCTCTCGCCTGTAGATTTCGCGTAAAAGCTCTCATATGATTTTCACTGCCTTGTAACAATCTGCTATAAATGTTTTTCTGCATATCATCTTCGGTGCGCTCTATTGCTTTCTGCAAATCTGCAATATCCATGTCTTCAATAGTTGCGCCCACTAATAAAGCATCTGTTTCGGAAGACAGACCTTTATGAATTAATTCTTTGTAAATAGCCGCAATTTCAGGATTGGTAAATTTACCAGTTTCATCATTTTTCACCGGATCCTTCAAACCATAAGTTTCTATCAGCGTAAGCATCGCATCCATATGCCTTTGTTCGCTTGCTTTTATATTTTCAAATACGCGAAGATTCCATTTATCATATAATACGGTGTATACATCTCTGGCAAGTTTTTCTTCTTCACGCAAATAAATAATGGCTTTCTTTTCCTCGTCTGAGAGATTTAGTTTTTTAACGATGGTAAAAAATGTGAATGCAACAATCAGCAGTGTTGCGATAATGATTATTTTCTTCATGACAACAGTTTTATTTAATAAACAAATAATTAAATTACCTGTGTATCACTTATCAAGCGTTTATTTCTGCCAGCACGTCTTCAGGATTATTGCATATTTTCATGTACACTTTTTCATACAAAAAACCGTCGTCTTCCATCTTCTTTACATGAGTGATTAAAGCATCATAAAATCCAAGTGTATTAAGAATAATAATTTTTTTATCGTGCAGTGTAAGTGTGTTCCAGGTAATAGTTTCAAACATTTCATCCAAGGTGCCCGTGCCTCCAGGCAAAACAATTACGGTAGTTACACTGTCATATATTTTCTTTTTGCGGGTATGCATGTCCGGCACTACTTCCAGAGAAGAAAGAGAGCCGTGTTGCTTTTCGCTCTTGATAAACAAATCAGGAATAATACCTGTTACTTTTCCTCCGTTATCAAGACTTCCGTTTGCCACAGCACCCATAATGCCATGCTGACCTCCGCCATATACAAGATGAATATTATTTTCTGCCAGCAGCTTGCCCAATGTGTAAGCATCGTTGGTGTATTCATCTTTATTTCCTGCCTGCGAACCGCAAAAAACAGCTACTGTATGTTGCATAATCTTTTGTTTTATTCTCTAAGGTAAGAACAAGTATTTATTTATTTTTCCTATTGAGAAATTTTTACATTTAAAATAGGAAATTATTTATAAGTTATATGTATTAAAATTTATTTATTGATAATCTAAATATCTTTAAACAGTGGTGATATTGGAAAAAGAAAAAGTATATGTCGCCTGTTACCTTTTATTTGGTAGTTGTTATTTTAGTGTAATGCTTTGAAACATTTCACGAATGTTCTGCATGTAAGCATTTTTATTTGTCACTTATAAATTGCTACAACGGTTTTACCAATTCTAAAAACCATGTTTTCACTTCTCCTTCAAGATGATAAGCAAGTTTTTCTTCACAGATTTTGTGGTAATTATTCAGCCAGTTAATTTCCGTTTCTGAAAGTAATTCTTTCCTGATAATATCTTTAAAGAACGGGCACAGCGTAAGCGTTTCAAATTCATAGAATGTTCCTGAATCTGTTTTTTCTGATTCTTTTACAGCTATCAGATTTTCATGACGGATGCCATATTCATTTTCTACATAAAATCCGGGTTCGTTGCTGCAAACCATTCCCAATAACAACTCCTGCGGGTTCATGTCTTTGCGGATATTTTGCGGACCTTCATGCACATTCATAAAACTTCCCACACCGTGACCTG
Organism: Bacteroidota bacterium; assembly: GCA_023386235.1. GTDB lineage: Bacteria > Bacteroidota > Bacteroidia > Chitinophagales > Chitinophagaceae > Haoranjiania. The sequence goes on from JAEWKC010000016.1 coordinate 2,217, forward strand.
TGCCGTGTGCATAATCTTTTGCTTGCATCCACAAAGGCAGTCGTGCAATAGCATCGAGTTGTACGCCCTTTGTTCCTTTAGGAAATTTTACCATCGATAACCGAATCATTCCCTGCAACACCAAAGTTGCGTTTGTTTTAAATTCTTCAGAAACATTGCCCAATGCCAGCGTGCGTGTAATATCAGTAGTACCTTCAAGATATTGTCCTCCAGAGTCTATTAAAATACTTCCGTCGTTGGTCACCTCTTTACTCCCTTCCTTTTTGGCAGAGTAATGCACAATAGCACCATTGCCTTTAAAACCTATAATGCTTCCAAAACTTTCGCCTACAAAGCTTTCCTGTTCAGCTCTAAAGCTGCGGAGTTTTTCTCCGATACTAAATTCATTCATTGACTCCTTACCTGCATTGTGTGTGAGCCAGTACAGGAAATTTACCATAGCCACACCATCTTTTACCATTACCTTTCTAAAGCCTTCCAGCTCGGTACTGTTTTTTTGTGCCTTCATCAAATTACCCGGAACCGCAGCTTCTATAATTTGATTATTATCTTTTAAAGCATTAACAACAGACTGATTGGTGTTGGGAGAGAGTAGTACTTTCTGATTAGTCAGGTTTTGTAAAGAAGAAAAGAAATCTTCATAAGGCATCACTTTCACTTTTGCAGCTTCAAGTTGCCCAAGAGCATTATCTTCCAGCTTTTCTCTATCTACAAACAGCACTGTATCTTCTTCTGTAAGCAAAATATAACCGAGAAAAACAGGATTGCATTGCACATCACTTCCTCTCAGATTCACTGTCCACGCCACATCATCAAGACTGGATATAATATGAGCCGTAGCTTCACTCTCTTTTATTTTAGCCCGAATATCTTTCAGTTTTTCGGCAGTTGACTTTCCTGCAAGTTCTACAGGATGCGTGAATACCGGATTTTGCTTTGTTTGGGTTTTTCTGTTGGTCCATACCTCCTGCAACAATGGCGTATCTACGATTTCAATATTTTTTGAAGAAAGCTTTTGCTCTAAAGTTTTCCAGTTACTATGCGAGGTTGCCAATGCATTTACAGCAACTTTGCCGCCTTCGTTCACCTGTTGTTTTATCCAGTCTATGTAATTGGGTGTGTCTTCTACGCCGTCCTTCATCAATTCTATTCCTGAACCTTCCAGCTCAACAGGAGCCTGCACAAAATACCTGCCATCAGTCCAGAGGGCAGCCTTATTTTGTGTAACCACCACAAATCCGGCAGAACCTGTAAATCCCGACAGCCATGCTCTTTCCTGCCATTCTTCAGGCAGATATTCGCTCATGTGCGGATCGGCAGAAAAAACAATAAATGCATCGATATTCTGTTGTTTCATTTTCTCCTGTAAAAGAGAAATTTTTTCTTTGGAAGTCATAACTAAATTAAAATGAATGAAGCGTGAAGTTATGAATTAATATTGACTATAGTGCCTGAAATCGTATGCATTTTAGTCAATAGACTTAACTGTAGAAGCCTTTATCTTTTTTGCTTCTTTACTGTTGGTTTTTCTGATAGTTTTTATCTCTTTATCAATATTTTCAATACCCAGTTGTTTTGCCAGCGTACGCACATTTTTATAACAAGCTATTTTATAATGCGTGGCACGATTAAGAGAACAAAGCAACCCTATCTCTTTTACATCTTTATTAATACGCTTATTGGTGATATCTACAATATTTTGCAACATTTCCTGCATCACGGAATCTGTGGTACTTCCCGGATTTATTTTCTGTTCAGCTAAGTATGCCTGAATATCGTCTTTTGATTTCTGTGCATTGCTGATAAATTTCTGAAACCGTTTTTCTGTATTTCTATCATTAAATATATATCTTATTCTGTCAACAATTTCACAGGTTTGTTTTTCAATTGCATACAGGTTTTTAAATTCTATTTCAAAAATATTTCTTATTGTTTTCATGTGTCATGCTTTTGTTATAATAACTATGTTTAACGCAAAAATCAGACCCTAATTCCTTTTGTGATGTAATGTTTATTTTTCAAAGAATACGTAAGTGTGCTGAATAATAATGATAAGTTTATACTACGGAGTAAGTACAAATATTTATTTTTTTTTTATCTTGCAGCCAAATTTTACCTTTTATTAAAATAACAGTTTTATACATGGCTACGAACATACACTACAAAAAATCTCCGGTAGATAAAATTGCAGAACCCTTTAATAATTTTCTTCACAGGGATTATGCCGTAGGCGTAGTGCTTATATTAAGTGTAATAGCGGCTCTAATCTGGGCCAACAGCCCTTATGGCGAATCGTATCATCATTTATGGCATACACCTGCCGGCGTAGATATAGGATTCTTCAGTTTTAAGCAGCCTTTGCATATATGGATCAATGACGGGTTGATGAGCATTTTCTTTTTTGTAATAGGCCTAGAACTTAAAAGAGAATTCATGGCGGGCGAACTTTCTACCTTCAGAAAAGCTTTATTGCCTATGGGTGCGGCATTGGGAGGCATGATAGTGCCGGCGTTGATATATGTAGCTTTTAACTACGGACAGCCTTCCATCAACGGCTGGGGCATACCAATGGCTACTGATATAGCCTTCGCCTTAGCCCTTTTAACTGTTTCGGGCAGGCATATTCCGCTATCTTTAAAAGTATTCTTATCCGCCCTCGCCGTGGCAGACGATATGGGCGCCGTACTGGTGATTGCCTTTTTCTATACGGCAGAAATTTCCTGGATGGCTCTTGCAGGTGGTTTTGTACTCTTGGGCGTTATGGCGCTGATGAATTATTTAGGGTTTAGAAGAGCCTATTTATACTGCATAGTGGGTATTGTGGTATGGCTTTTCTTTTTCTATTCGGGCATACACGCCACCATTGCCGGCGTATTGACAGCGTTTACCATACCGGCCAGAACTAAAATAGATGAGAAAGAATATTCCCGGACCCTCAACAACCTTATTGGCGATTTCGATAAAGAAATTCCGCTTAACAGCACGCTTACAACAGCCAACCAGCATACCATCATAGAAAAAATAAAGAATGTAAGCAGCGCGGCTGAAACACCTTTGCAAAAACTGGAATACCACCTGCATTCCTGGGTAATGTTTATTATCCTGCCCATTTTCGCATTGTCAAACGCAGGCCTGCATTTGTCGGGCGACTTCTTCAAAGATGGCATAAATGATATCATGCTGGGCGTATTCTTTGGCCTGCTGGCCGGAAAAGCCATAGGAATTACCTTCTTTACCTATTTACTGGTAAAATTCAGGTTGGCAGATCTTCCACTAGGAGTTAACTTCAAGCACGTATTTGGCGTAAGTATTTTAGGAGCTGTGGGTTTTACCATGTCTTTATTCATTAGCAACCTGGCATTTAAAGATGCGCATATGATAGAATCTGCCAAATACGCCATACTGCTTACATCCGTAATAGCAGGCATTATCGGCGTACTTTATTTAAAAAGCCTGAAACCGAAAACGAAAGTTAATAAAGTGTTATAATTTATTTATTTTCTAAAGATTAGTTTGTAATTTTGCACCTCAAAGACAAAATTGTGGATAAATATTTTCATTTTAGAAACAATTAGCATACCTTTGCGCTCCCAAATTATGGCTAAGCAACCTTTAATTAAACAAGACGGAGTAATACTGGAGGCATTGAGTAATGCAATGTTTAGAGTAAAACTCGAAAACGGACACGAAATTTTGGCAACTATATCCGGTAAAATGCGTATGCACTATATCAGGATTCTTACGGGAGACAAAGTAGGCGTTGAAATGAGCCCGTATGATTTATCAAGAGGTCGCATTATATTCAGATATAAATAGTGAAGAGTGATTTGCGTAGCGGTGAATTCGACAAAGTCAAATGAGCCCGTATGATTTAATATAAGTAGCGAAGAGGGAACAACGGTACGAAACTATGTTGATTGGATGTGTTGAGTTGGCGCATTGAATTAACTTTTTTAAATAAAAATCTTTTACAGAAAAAAATATTAGTTATGAAAGTTAGAGCATCTGTTAAAAAACGTAGCGCCGACTGCAAGATCGTTCGCAGAAAAGGCAAAGTGTTTATCATCAACAAAAAAAATCCCAGATTTAAACAACGTCAGGGATAATTAAATTAAAAAATTAATCAATTAAAAAATTAATCGTTAAATATGGCTCGTATTGCCGGTATAGATTTACCCAAAAATAAAAGAGGCGAAATAGGTCTTACCTACATCTATGGTATTGGCCGCTCTACTGCACAGTATATCCTTACTCAAGCAGGCATTGATCTGAACAAGAAAGTAAATGAATGGAACGATGATGAGCAGACTGCCATCCGTAATGTCATTAACAATGAACTGAAAGTAGAAGGTGCATTGCGCAGCGAAACACAAATGAACATCAAGCGCTTGTTGGATATAGCCTGCTACAGAGGCCTTCGCCATCGTAAAGGCTTGCCTGTAAGAGGTCAGCGCACACGTACCAACAGCCGTACCAGAAAAGGTAAGAGAAGAACTGTTGCCGGTAAAAAGAAAGCACCGAAGAAATAATTAAACTAATAAGTATACTCCCGGAAAAAACTTTTCGGGATTTACTGTTTTTTATACCCGCCACCGGATAATTCTGCACAGCAGAAAAGGAGGGGCACAATTTAAAGAAGACTACCTAAAAAAATTAAAATGGCAAAAGGAAAACAACAAAGCGCTAAAGCGGCTGCTAAAAAAAGAATTGTAAAAGTAGATGCACATGGCGATGCGCACGTAAGCGCTACGTTCAACAACATTATTATTGCATTAACCAACAAGCAAGGACAAGTAATCTCTTGGTCTTCTGCCGGCAAGATGGGCTTCAGAGGATCTAAAAAGAATACACCCTATGCAGCTCAGATGGCTGCGGCAGATGCTGCAAAAGTAGCGGTAGACGCCGGCTTGAAAAAAGTGGATGTATATGTAAAAGGACCCGGAGCCGGGAGAGAAAGCGCCATTCGCTCTATTTCTCAATCAGGAATTGAAGTAAACATCATCAGAGATATTACTCCTATTCCACACAACGGATGTCGTCCGCCAAAGAAAAGAAGAGTATAATTCCATTAACAATTATTCATTGTTAATGATTCATTATTCATAAATAAGGGTGCTTTATTTATTTTAGATTTTTACAGATAGAGCATCGTCATTAAAAAATCAAAAACAAAAATTTATGGCACGTTACACAGGTCCCAAGACCAAAATCAGCCGTATATTCGGCGAGCCTATCTTAGGCAACGGTAAATATCTTACCAAGAACAGCAACCCTCCCGGTCAGCATGGCGCAGCCCGCAAACGCAAGCAATTGGGCGAATACGCTCTTCAGCTTAGAGAAAAACAAAAAGCCAAGTACACTTATGGTGTTTTAGAGCGTCGCTTCCGCAATACGTTTGAAGAAGCTAACCGTATGAGAGGCGTTACCGGTGAAAATCTTATTAAACTGTTAGAATCCCGTTTGGATAATGTGGTTTTCCGTTTAGGCATTGCGCCTTCTCGCCCCGCTGCCCGCCAGCTGGTTAGCCACAAGCATATTTTAGTAAACGATGAGGTGGTGAATATCCCTTCCTACCGTGTAAAACCCGGAGATACTATTGCTTTTAAAGAAAAAAGCGGTGCCAATACAGCTCTTACAAGCCAGGTACGCGGTAAAAATCCAAAATACGGATGGCTGGATTGGAATGAAACTGAAATGAAAGGTACTTTCATTGCCTTCCCCGAAAGAGAAAATGTTCCCGAGAACATTAAAGAACAGCTGATTGTAGAGTTATACTCTAAGTAATCCTGATCAATAAATAATTATATAAACTCTCACTTGTGCAAAGTGAACAAACCAAACAAGTTTTAATATGGCAATATTAAGCTTCCAAAAACCGGATAAGATTGTTTTACAAAAAGCTAACGACTTTGAAGGTGTATTCGAATTTCGCCCGCTGGAACCCGGCTATGGAAATACAATCGGTAATGCGCTTCGTCGTGTTTTACTAAGTTCTCTGGAAGGTTATGCAATTGTAGGTATCAAAATAGAAGGCGTAGATCATGAGTTTGCAACCATTCACGGAGTTACAGAGGATGTTACAGAAATGATTCTGAACTTAAAACAGGTTCGTTTTAAACTTAAAAACGACTCAGATATCACCTCCGAGAAAATCAATATTTCTATTAAAGGGAAATCTGAATTTGTAGCAGGCGATATTGAAAAAGCTACTTCTGTATTTCAGGTAATGAATCCTGAGCTTTCAATATGTATTCTTGACCCTTCTGCCAAACTGGATATTGAATTAACCGTGGCTAAAGGCCGTGGCTATGTTCCTTCAGAAGAAAATAAAATAAAAGATACTCCTTTTGGATACATTGCAATTGATTCCATTCACACGCCTATCACTAAGGTAAAATACAGTATTGAAAACAGTCGTGTAGAACAACGTACTGACTACGAAAAACTATTGCTTGAAGTATCTACAGATGGGACCATTCATCCGGAAGAAGCAGTAAAACAAGCCTCAAGAATTTTGATTCAGCACCTGATGATTATCACCGACGAAAATATCACTTTCGATACCAAAGAAGATAAGAAAGAAGACATCGTAGATGAGCAGGTACTGCAACTGCGTAAGGTATTGAAGACACCACTGGAAGATCTTGATCTTTCCGTACGTGCATTCAACTGCCTGAAAGCTGCTAAGATCAACTCTTTGAGCGAACTGGTACAATACGAACAAGAAGACCTGATGAAGTTCCGTAACTTCGGTCAAAAATCTTTGACAGAAATAGACGCCGTTCTTCATGAAAGAGGCTTAAGCTTTGGTATGGATCTGGCTCGTATAGGAATAGAATCAGTAGACTAAACATTTTTAATTAATATTCAATCATCAGGCGAAAGCCGCTGCTTACATTCCTTGACACGGTGTAAACAGTCAAACAACATTTATTTGTTATGCGTCACGGAGATAAAATAAATAATTTAGGGCGTAAGAAAGCCCACAGAGATGCCTTATTGTCTAATATGGCGGCTCAGTTAATCATGCATAAAAGAATAGTTACTACATTGGCTAAAGCAAAAGCTTTACGTGTATATGTAGAACCAATGATTACCAAAACTAAAAAGAACGAAAATCAATTCCAGATCAGCCACAATCATCGTCTGGTTTTTAGCTACCTTCAAAACAAAGAAGCGGTTAAAGAATTATTCAACGTTGTGGGTCCAAAAATAGCCTCTCGTCCGGGTGGCTACACCAGAATCATTAAACTAGGCATTCGCCCCGGTGATAATGCTGAAAAAGCTTTGATAGAATTAGTTGATTTCAACGAAGTATACGGACAAGAAACTGAAACACAGGATACAGCTAAGAAAACACGCCGTAGCCGCAGAAGCTCCGGTACAGCTAAAAATGAAGGTGCAGCTGCTCCGAAAGCTACAAAAGAAACCCGTGCTAAAGGCGATGACCTTAAAAAAATTGAAGGTATAGGCCCCAAAGCCGCTGAAGCTTTAAACGCTGCAGGAATCAATTCATTCGCTGATCTTGCTGGCAAATCAGCCGAAGAGTTAAAAGAAATACTAAATGCCGCTGACGGCAATTTCAATGCTTTGGTTACCGATACTTGGGCGCAACAAGCTCAATTGGCAGCAGACGGTAAATGGGATGAACTGAAAGCTCTGCAAGATGAGCTAAATGCCGGCAAAGAAGTAGTACCTGATGATTTAGCAAAAGTGGAAGGCATAGGCCCTAAAGCCGCTGAAGCTTTGATTGCAGCAGGTATCAGAACTTATGCAGAACTGGCTAAACAAACACCAGAGCAGCTTAAAGAAGTTTTAGATGCCGCAGACGGAAGCTTTAATGCGTTAGTTCCGGATACTTGGCCACAGCAAGCTCAATTGGCAGCAGATGGCAAATGGGATGAACTGGCAAAATTACAGGAAGAATTAAAAGGTGGCAAAGAAGCTTAAAGCATTTGCTGATCAATAGTTTTTAGAAAAGGGACACGAAAGTGTTCCTTTTTTTATGAACATTATTGCTGCTCATTTAAACCCATACTCTCGCAAACGGTCATAAGTTCGTAAAATGTAGCTACCCTTTTATATATTTTTCACACAAAATTTTTTGATTATGAAAAAGATTTTACCAGTTGTGCTGTTATCCCTTTTAAGCATTTTACTGTTTTCAAACACTAATGATGCGCAATACAGAAACAACAGAAATAATGATCGTTGGGATAGATACGACCGCTACGATCGGGTAAGAAACGATGCCCGTTTTTACTTTTTTCCCGAATTAAATATATATCATGACGTTCAAAAGAACGAATATATTTACCGAAAAGGAAACAACAAGTGGACAGAATCGCGCCGACTTCCCCGCGAATACAGCAGATACAATTTGTACTCCATGTATAAGGTACCTATTTACGAAAGAAAAAATCCTCAAAGATACAACAGAGAGCACCTCAATAAATATGCCCGCAGAGGAAATATATGGGATATATTCCGTAACAACAGAAGATAGGAACGAACATAGGATATTAACAATGAAAAAATGCCGCTTACAAAAGTGGCATTTTTCTATAGTCCTATATTCATATTGTGAGGCTCAGAAAAGAGATCTCTTTACGAAGTTTTATTTAAAATACTCTACTCCGTTTCTAAAAATATTGTGGTAATTGGCATCCGGAATATTCTTCATGAGACCTTCTGAGAAACGCTCCGTGTGCCCCATTCTTCCGTAGATTTTCCCGTTAAGGGAAGTGATTCCTTCAATCCCAAACAGTGAATTATTCGGATTGAATGGCATTCCGTGTGCAATGTTTCCATCCAGGTCCACATATTGCGTCGCGATTTGCCCTTTTTTATAAAGATCCGTCAGCACTTCTTCCGATGCCATGAAACGGCCTTCACCGTGCGAAATCGGAATGGTAAAGATTTGATTTTTCGTTCCTTTCAGCCAAGGCGAATCGTCGTTCACCACTTTTACATTCACCATTTGTGAAATGTGTCTTCCGATGGCGTTGTGCGCCAAAGTCGGCGAGTTTTCATCCATATCTCGGATTTCTCCAAACGGTAAAAGTCCGGATTTTACCAATGCCTGGAAACCGTTGCAGATTCCGAGGATCATTCCATCGCGTTCCAAAAGCTGATGAACGGCTTCTTTCATCCTTTCGTTCTTTAGAACATTGACGATGAACTTGGCAGAACCGTCCGGTTCGTCACCCGCAGAAAATCCTCCGGAGAAGACTAAAATCTGCGACTGATTAATTTCTTTCACCCAGTTTTCAATGCTTTCATTCAGCAATTGATTATTCAGATTGATGAGTGGTAAACTGCTCACTTCGGCACCTTCTTTTCGGAATGCATTCTGGGTTTCGTACTCACAGTTTGTTCCCGGAAATACCGGTGCAAATACTCGTGGTTTCACAATATTGTGTTTTTTTATAATGATATTTCTTGGCTCCGTGGAGTTCAGTTTTTCATCAATTTCAACCACTATTTTTTCTTTTTCCTTGGTTGGGAAAAGTTCTTCAAACGTTGATTTATTGACTGATTTAAGTTCTGAAATTTTAAATCTGAAATTATTGATTTTCAATTCCTCACCATCAGTTACCAAACCACTTTCTTTCAACAAATCGCTGTGCAAACTCTCAGAAGCTTCGATGATTAAACTGCCAATATTTTTATCAAGAAGGGAATTTTCATCTGCTGAAATTTCAGCGCCTAAACCATTTCCGAAGGCCATTTTAGCCACCGCAACCGCCACGCCGCCATCTTTGACGGTTTTTACAGACACGATTTTTTTTGACTTGATATTTTCGTGAATGAATTCAAAAACATTTTTCAGATTTTCATAATCTGGAAGCCCGTTTTCCTGCGGTTTATGACTGAAGAGATAAATTTTATTACCGGCTTTTTTAAATTCCGGCGAGATCACATTTTCCCTGTCGCCGTGCGCGCAGGCAAAGGAAATTAAGGTCGGCGGCACATTCAAATCCTGATAGGTTCCGCTCATGGAATCTTTTCCACCGATGGCGGCCAGTTCCAAATTCATTTGTGCATCGTAAGCACCAAGAAGTGACGCCAGCGGTTTGCCCCACTTCTGTGGATTTGTTCCCAACTTTTCGAAATATTCCTGAAAGCTGAGTCGGATATTCTTATAATCGCCGCCCATTGCTACAATTTTGGCCACACTTTCCACCACGGCATTCGCGGCACCAATCATGGAGTTTTGCGACGACAGATCGGCATCATAACCCCAAGAAGCGAGAGATACGGTTTCAACATTTTCTGCATCCAGTACCGGCAATGTCTGCACGCTGCCTTCCATGAGGGTTTCCTGATGCCTTCCGCCAAACGGCATGGCTACAGTAGTACCGCCCACCGAAGCATCAAACATTTCGTGAAGACCCTTTTGAGAAGCGACATTTTTATCAGCTAAAATATTTTTGAAATTTTCTTCAGTAAATGCAATCGGGTTTGAATTAACGTTTTGCAAATGTGAAACTTCTGCAGCCTGTGATTTCGCACAGCCGTTCGTATCCAGGAAGTTGCGACTCAGGTCCACAATTTTATTTCCTTTCCAAAACATCTGCATCCTGCCGCTGTCGGTTACTTTCGCAATTTCGAAAGCGTATATATTTTCCTGTTCGCAAAATTTGATAAATCTATCCTTGTCTTCTGCTGCAATCACCATTGCCATACGTTCTTGGGATTCCGAAATCGCTAGTTCGGTTCCGTTCAGGCCTTCGTATTTCAACGGCATCACATCGAGGTTGATTTCAATACTGTCGGCAATTTCACCAATCGCCACGGAAACACCGCCTGCTCCGAAATCGTTGGATTTCTTGATTAATCTCGTGACCTCCGGATTTCTGAAAAGTCGCTGGATCTTCCGTTCTTCCACCGCATTACCTTTCTGAACTTCCGTAGATAAGGTGTGAATTGAGGTTTCGTCCTGCTCCTTCGAACTTCCGGTCGCACCGCCTACGCCGTCCCTTCCGGTCGCGCCACCCAGCACAATCACCACATCTCCGGCTTCCGGTTTTTCCCTTTTCACCCAGTCTTTGGGTACGGCTCCGACTACGAAACCGACTTCCATTCGCTTGGCTTTGAAACCTTCATGGTAAATTTCACTCACCAAAGTGGTCGCCAAACCGATCTGGTTTCCGTAGGAAGAATAACCGTTGGCCGCCTGTTTCGTGATGGTTCTCTGCGGAAGTTTGCCCGGCAGCGTTTCAGAAATCGGCTCCAACACATTAGCAGCGCCCGTAAGACGCATCGCCTGATACACAAACGCACGGCCCGACAGCGGATCGCGAATCGCGCCACCCAAACACGTGGACGCTCCGCCAAAAGGTTCAATTTCCGTCGGGTGGTTGTGGGTTTCATTTTTGAAAAGCAGGTACCATGGTTCTTTTTTACCGTCATACCCAGCTTCAATTTCTACGGTGCAGGCGTTGATTTCATCGGAAATGACCAGATTATCCAGCTTTCCGGTTTTGTACAGATATTTTGCGGCAATCGTACCCAAATCCATCAGCGATACCGCCCTGTGCTCGCGGCCCAGGAATTTCCTTTTTTCCTGATAATCGGCGAATATTTTTTCTAAAGTCTCTTTATAAGGACCTTCAAATTTAATGTCTGTCAAAGCCGTTTCAAATGTCGTGTGACGGCAATGGTCACTCCAATAAGTATCCAGTACTTTCAGCTCCGTTTCGGTTGGATTTCTGTCTTCAGATTTAAAATAATTCTGAATATGTTCCAGATCGTCCAAACCGAGGGCAAAGCCATGTTCTCCGTAGAAATTTTTAAGTTCTTCAGCATTAAAATCCTTAAAACCCTCATGCGTAATTACCGGATCCGGTTTTTCTTCTGCCGGAATTTCAAGTTTGCTCAGATCTTTTTCCTGAGATTCAACTTTGTTGATGAGTAAATTCTTGATTTTTTGAAGATCATTTTCAGACACGCCGGAAAGTTCAATCAGTTTGCCGCTGCGTACCTGGGGATTTTCGTTTCCGGTAAGAAGTGCAATACACTGCTCCGCAGAATCGGCTCTCTGGTCGTATTGCCCCGGCAGGTATTCGGTAGCGAAATACAATTCCTTTGCAGGATTCTTTTCGTGAAGGATGTCGGTCACCGGATCTACAAATGTGTTGTTCACGACTTTTGAAAATTCCTCATTATTCAGTCCGAAAATGTCGTAGACATTGTACATCTTGACGTTCTGAATTTCCGGAACGATATTTTTGATTTCATTAAAAATTTTAGGACTTTCTACATCGAAAATTCCTCTTTTTTCTACGAAAATTCTTTTGTTCATTGTTATATATAGAGGTAAGCGAAATAATTATTTTAAATACTTTACAAAAGTAAACATTAATCGGGGGATTGGAAAATTGTGGTTTGACCAGATGTGGGTATTATCTCTTTCCTCTTACCAGCCAATAAGAATTTTGTATTTGTTCTTTGATAAGTGAAGCGGGTAATTCTCCATCAACTATGATGGTATTCCAGTGTTTTTTATTCATGTGCCAACCTGGTATTATGGAGGCATATCTTTCGCGAAGCTCAATGGCTTCCTGCGGATCACATTTCACATTAAAACGCAACTCTTCCGTATTCAACGACAAGAGCAAAAATATTTTTCCTTTTGTTTTAAAAACCAATGTATCATCTCCAAAAGGAAACGACTCTTCTACATCATCAAAACTCAAACAGAAATCCCTTATTGATTCTATGTGCATGGAAAGAATATTTTAATCCTCATCCAGCGGCTTTACATGTGTGTATTTTCGCCATTTGTCTATAAGCTGCTGCATATCATTCGGTAGCTGTGATTCAAAAAACATTCTTTCGCCCGTGACCGGATGATCAAACCCTAATGTTTTTGCGTGCAACGCGCAGCGCGGGCAAATTGCAAAACAATTATCTACAAACTGCTTGTATTTAGTATAAACTGTGCCTTTCAGGATTTTATCGCCGCCATATTCCCAATCGTTAAATAAAGTATGCCCTATAGATTTCATGTGCACACGAATCTGGTGTGTACGACCGGTCTCCAGCACGCACTCTACTACGGTAACGTAATTCATGCGTTCCAATACGCGATAATGCGTTATGGCAACTTTGCCAAAATCTCCATCAGGATACGTGGTGAACATTTTCCTGAAACGCTGATGCCGTGCTATATTAGCATTAATAGTTCCTTCCTCTTCTTCTACATTACCCCATACAACCGCTGTATATTTTCTGTCTACCGTATGATTATAAAATTGTTTGGCTAAATGTACAGCCGTGTCGGCGGTTTTAGCCAATAGAAGCAACCCGGTTGTATTTTTATCTATGCGGTGCACCATTCCATAACGGGGAAGATTGTTTTCATCAATGGTAGGATTTTGCTGCAAAAGATGATAGGCAACCCCATTGAGCAATGTACCTGAATAGTTGCCTACTCCCGGATGCACCACCATGTTAGAAGGTTTATTAATAACCATTACAGCGTCATCTTCATAAACGATATCAAGATGCATTTTTTCGGGAGTAATTTCCGAGGTTTCCGGTGAGCCCAGGCTTAGTAAAACCACACTATCGCCGGGTTTTATTTTGTAATTGCTTTTTACGGATTTCCCATTTACCGTGAGCAGCCCTATTTCTATTGCCTGCTGAATTTTATTACGCGTGGCATTTTCAATTCTTGCATGCAGCCATTTATCTACGCGCTTGGGTTCTTCTCCTTTATCTATAATAAAAGATTTCCGCTCGTATATTTCTTCGCTGCTATCTTCCTGTAAAATTACTTCTTCCTGCAAGGTAATTTGGTTTTAGAATCTGCTGCAAGATACAAAAATGAAAAGTTATTTTACCTTATAAAAAGTGTCTTGTGAGAACTGTCTTTAAATTTATTAAATCTAAAGAGTCTTTAACGACACGCATATACATTCTCCTGCGCGAGAAGAAATTATTATGCTTCGTTTCATGTGAATATTTTTTAAGTAATCAAAACCCTTTGATTATTAATTCTAAATTACTCACAAGGTAATCTTTCTAAGTATATAATTTTTTGTTTATTTTACCCATACATTATCACTAGGCGTAGCATCTGCAAATACCCAATTATCTATTTCTACTTTATTGATTTCGGCGTTTGATTTTTGCGGGAAAGTTATTCTTTTATCAATCAGCTTCATAGAGCGCCAATCAGCTACCTTTATCTCTTTTGTTTCTGTTGTACCATTGGTATAATAAGCTATAACCTTTGCCGGAATGTACAATCCACCTGCGTTTGATACATGCACAACAAAATCTTTCTTATTATTTTTCACCCCTGATATTTTCAGATCCATGTACTTGTTTGAGAAAAACCAGTTACTCCAAAACCAGTTCAGGTTTTGCCCTGTAGCCGCGTTGAAGCTAAAGAAAAAATCCCAGGGAATAGGATGCTTACCGTTCCACGTATTCATATAATAATGTAAAGCTTTTTTAAACAAATCATCGCCCAGCAGCTGATGCAGAGCTACATAACAGGCAGCAGATTTGTTGTAAGAATTGTTTCTGTAAGCCTTGCCGGTCAATTGTGAACTCATCGTGATCATAGGCATATCCATCTCTCCTGAAGGATCTGTGTTCCATCTCTTAATGCGCGAGTTCTTTAAAATATCGTCACCGGTTTTTTCGCCAAAGAGTTTGCGTGATAATATATAAGTAAAGAACACTGCCCAGCCTTCATCCATAAAAGCATAGCGTGCTTCGTTGGTTCCCATATAAAAAGGGAAGTAGGTATGCGCTATTTCATGATCCTGCAGCATTCTGCCATCTACAAGATCGTTCGGCACCGTTACATCATTTACCAGCATGGGATATTCCATATTGCCATATCCGTTCACAGCTGTCATTTTAGAGAATGGATAAGGTACTCCCGGCATTTTTTCCGAATAATATTCCAAAGTATTCTTTCCCCAGGCTACGGAGTTGGTAAAGTCTGTAGCCGTATGATTATAAGCGGCCTGCATGCTTACTCTGCGCCCGGTGGCCTTATCTACCACCGTACTGCCAGCGTCCCATACGTAATGATTGCTGAGCGCAAAAGTAAAATCCACGATATTATTATATGCAAACTTCCAGGTATTCCATTCATTTTGCTGCGTTACTTTTCCTGCCAGCATTTCTTCTCTTGTGGCTATATGAATCACTTCATTAGACGTCATTGACCTCTTCAGCCTTTGTGCTATTGAGGGCTGCAACACTTCATCTGGATTAGCAAAATCTCCCGTAGACCAAACAACATAATTCTTAGGAACGGTTACAGCCAGCTTATAATCGTTGAAATCATTATAATACTCCTGCATACCATTATGATCAAGCATATCCCAGCCATAATAATCATCATAAACAGAAACGCGCGGATAGCTGTATGCAACAAAAAATGTAGTACTGTCAATCTGCCCTTCTCTTCCGCTTATTTTTGATAATGGATAATTCCATTCTATCTCTACTTCAGATGTTGTTCCTGGCATAATGCTTTTATTAAGTTTTACTTCACCTACCGTACCCCATCTTGCGGCGTTTACATTATATTTTTCTCCGTCAATTACCAAAGAAGTAATTTCCATTCCTCTGGTAAGATAATCCTCCGAAACTACACCGGAGCGCGGTGCAATAGGTTTATGCATATTATTTACAAACCTTATAACCAAAGAGGTTAGTGTATCGGGACTGTTATTGCTGTATTGAATTGTCTCAAACCCGCTTACCATACGATTTTCAGGCATTACTTTAATCTGCATGTCATACACACCTTTATTTTGCCAATAGTTTTTGCCAGGGTTTCCATCCATAGAGCGTGTACCTTTTGCATAAGCGGTTTGTATGTTGCGCGGCATATACAGCTCCTGCGCAAAAGAGCCGGTAAAGTAACTACATAGAAAAAAGCTAAGGAATATTAATTTCTGCATACATCATTTTTTAAAAAAATAAAAATAAACATTTTACTATGAATATAAAAAATAAGGCAATTCTTTATTTTTGTACAATAATCAATTTAAAAAAGTGGAAACTGTTTTTACACTTCATACTATAGCCTTGGCTGCAAAAGAGCTTTTTGAAAAATATAAACATAAAAAAGTATGGGCTTTTACCGCTCCGATGGGTGCGGGCAAAACTACTTTCATCAATACCTTGTGCAAAGAAGTATTACAGATAGAAGACCTGTCAAGCAGTCCTACTTTTTCTATAATCAATGAATATAACAGTCCGTTGTTTGGCAAAATTTACCACCTCGATTTGTATCGTTTAAAAGATGAGGAAGAAGCCATACAGGCCGGTGTGGAAGACACTTTATACTCCGATGCTTTTTTATGCATGATAGAATGGCCGGAGAAAGCTGCCGAACTATTGCCCGAAGATGTGTTACAGATTCAGATTGATGTAATTGATCAAAGCACCAGAAAAATTACCGCAGAATAGTCAATAGCGCCTTGTATAAAGTAGCGAATGCATTGGTATCCTGTTCTGTAAGTCGCAGTTTTGCATCTATCAGCAACTGTTTATCTTCTATGCTTCCTAACGTCTCTATATGTTGAAGATGAACAAGGTAGCTGTGCCATGCTGACCACTCAGCAGCATCGTGCATTTTTGTAAAATCAATATACCCTTTTAAAACTTTTTTATTGGGAATGAAAGAAGAAACCGAACGCTGCGGTATATAATCTTTTGCAGTGCTTAATAAAAAAGAATTTGTTGAGCACTTGCCATATAACGCGTACAGAGGAAATGCTTCCCGATCAACGCTGTCTTCTATCAGCATCTTATTTTTTGTAAGATAGTCGCATAAGGTGGAGTCGGCATTCATCTCTAAAAAAGACAATGGTACTTGCCGGAGTTCTGAAGTTGCTGTTTCTTTCTTTTCAAAATTATCATCATATTCATAGGCTACTTTTTTCACCCATTGCGGGGTGCTCCCTTTTGATTGAAAATACAAGCCCGGACGAAGATGTAGCGCTATACTATCAATGCTTATGTTGGCGCGGTCTTTAATAAAATACTGCATTAAATCGTTGGGCAGTTTTCCTTTATATGCCAATAGCGCAGCCGCTGACGTATCTGTTGCGGGTGAGTAGGCTGTATCTATTTGTGTATTTATATTATCCAACAAAAGAGCTGTTCTGATTAGTCCTTTCTGGAAATTAACGGAAAGCTCTTTGTTATTGAGCATCACAAACAAATCATCGCTCTCTTTTTTTATTTTGGCAAATTTACTTTCAGACAGATCTATAAAATTATTCTCTGCTAAAAGCTCTTTTATCCAATAGCCTATACTATCATTTTTTGCATAAGCAAATATGGCTTTATCATGCTGTGTTATACAGTATATGGGCACTTTATAGGTTTTATATACTTCCACACCCTCTATATCTGCCCCTGTTTTTTCCGTAAAATATTTATTTAAAAAAGTTTGGAATTTTTGCGGTTCAATTATCTTGAAGACGGAAGCCCAGCCTTCTTTTTCATCATGTGAAAAATTGTATACAAAAATATTCAGCGGAATATTCAATCCGTATCCGGTGCTGCTTTTTACAGAATCGCGGAGGTCGGAAAAAATATTTTTCTTGATTATTCTCTCTGTGTTTATCCTCATCAATCCCTGCGTTTGAGCAGGAATTTGCACTTTAAAAGAAGCCTCTCTTTTATAGAAGAGCCAGATATTAACAGAAACTGCAGCTATTAACACAAGAATCAATATCCAAATGAATACTTTTTTCATCTGTATACTTTTTAATTTACATTTAGTTGAATGAAATACCTTTTATAATTAATGTCAAATACGCGTCATTGCCTGTGTAGATATCCCATCTTGCTAAAGCTACAAAATTCTATTCAATTTCTCCCATCAAATCAAGTAATAATTGCAATGCGTTGCCGCTGTATTGATCTGACACCTCTAAAATATAGCTGGTTCCGGAATCTTTATCATCGGTTATACGGCTTTTGATATACAGCTTATCCAGCATTTGCAACTTATGTTTGTAGGATATTTTTTCTTCTTCGGAAAGAAATAGGGAAACCATATCATTTATATCTGTATAGCTGTACATGTTATTGTTCAGTATTTCTCTTCTGACGTTTTTAGATAGTTTGCTCTTGTAAGTTCGGTTTTTGATTTTATGCACATCATCCATTTCGGTAGCAAAAAACACAATGCCTTTGTGCTGAAAAAAATGTCCGGAAAAATATTTTTCAAATGACTTCAGATAAGAAGGTCTGTACTTTTGATTGCTGGTTTTTTTTATAGAATAAATTCCTTTGTTGTCTTCGCTCAGCCAATCTTTATAGGCAGCATAGCGCAACCACTTACTTACTGTTTCTCCTTTCGCTGTGGTAAACATAGCAATCAGTGTAGGTATTTTTTGTATTTTTAAAACAGTGTCTGCTTTAGTAGAGAAGTTTTCTTCGTCGGTAGTATACTTTATAGATGCTATCTCTATTTCTTTATAACCGTTTATAGCAAACAGCGCGTCGCCCATAAAAAGCCTGCTTAACTCTTTCTCGTCGAGCGCTATGGAAAACAGTTCTGCCACAATGCTTGCCGCGCTTATTTCTTTTGGCTTAGCATTAATAAGATTTGCAACCAGCATAGGACTTTCTTTGAAATAGTTGTGTGTATTTACGGCACTTGTAAATACTAAAGCATCTTTTTCTTCATTGATATATTTCAAAAGCTTTTTGTTCAGTTTCTTGTCGTACACTTTCTTAAAAATAGCGGTATTCTCCGGACTGGTGTAATAGCCACCATTCAGTACCATTTTCTTTCCATCCATTCTTAAATGATAGCCCGTCCAGTCAGTGTCTTTACCTGCTTTATTGTTTGCTGCGCCGCTACCACCCAAACCATACAACCCGAATATCTGCTTGTACATCTGATTGTAAGCATTCATAAAATTACTTATGGAGTAGTACGATACAAGCGCATTGGCCGATTGTGGCTTATATTGTTTTAAACTATTTAATTGCTGATGGATACTTTGATTTTTGTGTATGATGTCTTTTACAAAATCTTCCGTCCAGGCATAGCTCAAAGAATCGAGCTTACCGAGATAGGTGGCATACGTATTAGCATAATCGCTTTCTTCATCATCTTCTTTATACGCATATTCGTCTACATCTTCATACAACGTATCAGAATCTTCATCATAAACAGCTTCTGTAGTATCTTCCACCTCTTCATCATATTCTCCTTCATCATAAATAGCCGTAGCCGTATCAGTCGCTACATTTATATATGGATAAGCCGGTTTTTCTATATCATATCTTTTAGCATTGGCGCTATCTGTAAAGAAATTATTATCGTGTTTACCTTTGGCTGCTATTGCATACGAAGCACCAATGTACACAAGTGATTTTTTATCGGTTTTAAATATTTCTCCGCCGGCATATGCATTACTTCCAATTGCGCCTGTAGTAGTGATAATATAGTCTTTAAATAATTTGTTGTTGGCTACGGGTATCAAAGAAAGTGTATAGACACAGCTGTCAGTGGTAATGGTTTGTGTATATATTTTTCTATTAAAGTCTATACCATATTGCTGAACGGCTATTACGCTATCATCTACATAATCGTACTTCTGCGGTCTTTGCAATAATTTATCGAGTAGATTACGGGTTGCTTTTGATTGATTAAGCTGTTCATAATTTGCATACTGAACAAAAGCAGGCAGATTAACCTCTACTATGGCGCTGGCATTGTTAGATGCGGGAATATGCGCTTGTGCAAGAGATGCCGTATAGGTAAAGATTGCAATAATGTAGGCAATAAAATGTTTAAAACACATGATATCTTATTTTAGTTTTATAGTGTTAGATAAGTTTGTACGGGCGTGTATTACCGAAAGCATGGTTGTTTGCTGCATGACAGCCTTTCCTGATTTGGAAATTTTAGCCGTGGTGTTGGATTGAGAAGCTACCGGAGAAGCAAAACGGTAAATGCTGGTATAGTCTGCATTTTCAAAAACAGATTTATCTGTGGCGTTGAGTGTGTTGTACGCTTTTTTTGTCTCCGCGTTGTGGATATATTTTCTTGAAAAAACTTTATCGGTTTTGTTATAATTATACACGGCCGCATTTGCTATTTTAATTTTGTATTCGGTAAAAAGTCTTTTGCTTACGGCATTTACCTGAGATACATCTTTAAAACGGAAAGAGATTTCGGCAATATAATTATTAAAATCAGTATGGGTTTTCACGTTAGAGATCCCGGGAGTTTCCCCTATGGTTTCTGCTGTTTTTTTTATCCGGCTTACTATCTCTGATTGTGAGGGAATTGCCCGCCCGTTGAAAGTTTTCATTTTTAGTACAGATGCTATTTTGGTTTTACTTTCAGATAGATTTAGTGTGAGCACCATCTGCCCGCTGCCGTCGCCGTTTAGATCTATCTCTTCCACTACCTGAAAACAAGAAGCAAGCGTAACTGCAAAAAACATTACTATGAGTACAGAGATATTTTTCATCGGGGGGTGGAGATATCTTTTTTATAAAGTTACATCATACAAATTAAATTTTGCATTACCGGAAACAAAAAAAGCAACACTACTTAAGTTGTTGCTTTTTTTAATATTGTAGGCATTACAATAGTTTGTATCAATCATATCGGTATGCAATATAAGGATATTTGCATATAAATCAAATTAATTTTTAAGATAAACGTCTAACAGGCCTTCTGGCAGTTTCAGGTGCACTTGCCGCTGCTTGTTATCTATTTTTACCAATGTGTTTTCATGCACCGGCAACAGCACTTCTACAGCTTCTATGCTGGTTTTTAAAAGTACCTGATGGGGCTGCTCTATTATTTCCTCCACTATGCCTAAATACCTGCCCTCTTCTACTATTGTATAGCCGAGCAAAGCGATGGGTGTATTTTTTTCAGCTATTTTTTCAAAGTCCTGCTGCGTCAGCCACACGTTCTTTTTAATGAAACGATGTGCTTTTTCTTTACTGTCTGTATCCTCTATTTTCAGCAGCGTTTCTTCGCTTGTTTTGGCTGTAGCAGATTGAATGAAATGCGGAATGTAGACTCCTTTTCGCTCTTCAATAAAAACAGCTTTTACATTTTTAAAAGTATTTTTATTACCAAGACTGTGTACCAGTATCAAGTCGCCGTTTACACCGTGGGTAGCTACTATTTTACCTATATGGATATAATCTGTCATTGCCGGTCGGTCCGCTTAATCTACCAATATGTCTCCTGTCATTTCCTTTGGTATTGCTATGCCCATTACTTTTAATATAGAAGGAGCTATATCTCCGAGTTTTCCTGCTTTAAGCGTTGTAGGATAATTGTTGCTGATGAAGAAAAGCGGTACCAGGTTTAATGAATGCTGCGTATTAGGCGATCCGTCTTCGTTTACCATATTGTCTGCATTGCCATGATCGGCTGTGAGGAAGATAGAATAGCCATGCGCTAAAGCTTCGGGTACTATGCGCGATACGCAGGTATCAACAGTTTCAGCGGCTTTTACTACAGCAGAGAAAACGCCGGTATGCCCAACCATGTCTGTATTGGCAAAATTAAGACAAATGAAATCGGCTGTTTCATTTTGTATTTCGGGCAAAATTTTATCGGTGATCTCTACTGCGCTCATTTCGGGTTGCAAATCGTATGTGGCTACTTTGGGCGATTGGGCCATGATTCTTGATTCGCCATTAAAAGGCAGCTCTCTGCCCCCGCTAAAGAAGAATGTTACGTGAGGATATTTTTCTGTTTCAGCTATACGTATTTGCCTTTTTCCGGCCGACTCTAATACTTCGCCCAGTGTTTTAGTGAGGTTATCGTTATCAAACATTACTTTCACATCCTTATAGGTGGCATCGTATTCAGTAAGTGTGGTATAATCGAGGTTCATTCTGTGCATACCATAATCTGCAAAGTCAAACTGTGTCAGCGCCATTGTAATTTCACGGCATCTGTCGGTTCTGAAATTGACACATATCACCACATCGCCTTCTTTAATTCGGGCAGCTTCATTTAATTCAGCATTAATTATAGGTTTGATAAACTCGTCAGTAACGCCATTTTCGTATGACTCTTCAATTGATTTAATAATGTTATTGCTTTTGGTACCTTCTCCGTTTACCAGAGCATCGTAGGCCAGTTTTACTCTTTCCCAGCGCTTATCGCGGTCCATAGCATAGTACCTGCCTGTTACAGAGGCTATTTTACCCACGCCTGCTTCTATTAAATAATTACTTAAATCGTTTATAAAGCCTAAGCCGCTTTTAGGATCGCAATCCCGGCCATCTGTAAAAGCCTGCACATATACATTCTTCTCTAATCCTTGTGCTTTACAGGTATCTATTATAGCTTTAAAATGATTAATATGGCTATGTACACCGCCATCACTTACTAAACCTATCAGGTGAAATGATTTATTTCCGGCTTTAGCGTTTTGAATTGCTTGCAGCAATACCGGGTTTTTCTGAAGCTCGCCGGTTCTGATAGCTACATTTATTCTTTGCAATTCCTGGTATACAACTCTGCCGGCGCCCAAGTTCAGGTGTCCTACTTCGCTGTTTCCCATCTGTCCGTCAGGTAAACCTACGGCTTCTCCGCAGGTAACCAATGTAGCATTAGGATATGTATGGTATAAAGAATCTACAAAAGGAGTATGCGCCTGTTTTATAGCGTCTCCTGTCTCGTTTTGTCCAATGCCCCATCCATCCATGATGATTAGCATAGCCTTATTATTGTTCATTTCCTTTTTTTATTTTTTGCAAAATTACGCTTTTTTCGGCCTCGGTTTATAGATATTTACAAACAATAATTTAAAATCGTTCGTGTTCTTACAAAGAAGTACAAATATGTTAATAATTTGATAATATTCATTTAATCATTCTTGTACTGAATGGCATCTTAATAAAGCAGTTATGTTATAAATTTTAGTACGGAGCGTTTTTAAGCGCATGTTGCATGTTTATATTTTGTGTAAAAACAGATAGTTGGCTCAAAATTTGCTAATATTTTATTTGTATAAAATGTTAAGATTTAGAATAGAATAATGAAAAAGGTTTTTTTAATATTTACTGCTATACTCATCATATCTTCGGTCGCACCTGTTTTTGCCATACATAATTTGTTGGAAAAAAACAGAATGCCTGCGAACGAGCTTGTTTTGAACTATTCTCAACAGGCCGATATAATCAGTGCGCTCAAACATGCGGACGCACAGCGTATAAGCAGATATTTTGGAGACGTGATTTCTATGAAGCTGCCCGAATCTTCTGAAATGGCATCTATAAGCAAGAATCAGGCAGGAATTAATTTGAAACTATTTTTTGAGGATAATAATATCAACAGTTTCGCTCTTACCTCTGAAAGAGAATTAGGTTCTACACGGTATATTGCCGGCAAGCTACGCGGCGCCAAAGAATTTAATATAACCATTATGCTTAAAGGAAAAGAGAGTAAACAAAATATTGTTACCGTAAGAATCAATTAAAACTTTACTATAAAAACACTTAAATAATAGCGATTAGAATATGTTCAATCGCTATTTTTGTTGAATGATGTCTATACAAGAAATTTACCGGCTCTATCAGCAGCACACGTCCGTGCAGACAGATACCAGGAAATTGCAGCCCGGAGATATTTTTTTTGCTTTAAAAGGTCCAAATTTTAATGGAAACACTTTTGCGGCCAAAGCCCTGGAAGCCGGAGCTGCCTACAGTATTGTAGACGAACCAACAGGTAGTAAAAACGAAAGAATCATTTTGGTAGATAACGTGCTGGAAACGCTTCAGCAGCTGGCAGCATACCATCGCGCCCGGTTTTCCATTCCCTTCATAGCAATTACCGGCAGCAATGGCAAAACCACTACCAAGGAACTGATACACCAGGTATTAAGCACTTCCTTTATCACCTATACCACGGAAGGCAACCTAAATAACCACATTGGCATACCGCTTACCCTGCTTAGAATAAAGCCCGACGCGCAAATGGCCGTAATAGAAATGGGCGCCAATCACCTCAAGGAGATTGAGAGTTATTGCCGCTATACCCAACCCACGCACGGCATCATCACCAACTGCGGCAAGGCACACCTGGAAGGCTTTGGCAGCGAGGAAAATATTAAAATAGCCAAAGGAGAACTCTACGATTATTTAAGGCAAAACAAAGGAACTGTCTTTGCTTTTGACGACTACGATTATTTTCACTCCATGACCAAAGGTATGAAAGAAGTAGTCTGGTATGGTACGCAAAAAGGCACTACCATTGGCAGAGATTTGAGTACCAAACCTTTTTTATCGGTTCAGTTAAAGAACAATACTATTTATCATACACAGCTTATCGGCGATTACAACCTGCCCAATGTGCTGTGTGCTATTTCTGTTGGAAAATATTTTGACATCGCGCAAGAACGCATTCAGTCTGCCATTGAAAATTATGCTCCATCCAATAGCCGCTCGCAGCTGAAAAAAGCAGGCAGCAACCATTTTATCGTAGATGCTTACAACGCCAATCCTACCAGCATGAAAGTAGCCATAGAAAACCTTAAAAATATGGATGTTCCCCGAAAGGTGCTTTTGCTGGGCGCCATGAAGGAGCTGGGCGAAGACAGCGTTAAAGAACACCAGGATTTAATAGAGCTTATAAAAAAACACAATTGGCAAGCCGTGGTTTTGGTAGGCGGCGACTTTGCAAAAACAGATCATCCGTTTTATTATTTCCCCGACACCCAAAAAGCAAAAGAATGGCTACAGCAACAACATTTTGAAAATACTTATTTTTTGCTGAAAGGCTCAAGAGGTATTGCCATGGAAAATATGCTGCAATAAAACGATTGCATACGTTTGAGCTTGCATTTACTGCTTTTGTTATTTATCTTTATACAAAATAAAAACACTTTTATGAATGAAAATTTTGTATCCCGCATAGGTAAAGAACTGGAAGAAATAAAAGAAGCCGGTTTATTTAAAAAGGAAAGAATTATTCAAAGTCCTCAGGGCGCTGAGATACGCGTAAATGGCAATACCGTCTTGAACTTTTGTGCCAACAATTATTTAGGCTTGTCAGCGCACCCAAAAGCGATTGAAGCTGCCAAAAAAGCCGTTGATGAGCGAGGCTACGGGTTAAGCAGTGTGCGCTTTATTTGCGGCACACAGGATATTCATAAAGAACTGGAAAAGAAATTATCCGAATTTTTAGGTACCGAAGATACCATTTTGTACGCAGCCGCGTTTGATGCCAACGGCGGCGTATTTGAACCCCTGTTTGGTGAAGCCGATGCCATCCTCAGCGACGAACTCAATCATGCCTCTATCATTGACGGCGTCCGTTTGTGCAAGGCGCAGCGGTATCGTTACAAACACAACGACATGAAAGATTTGGAAGATAAATTACTCGATAGCGCGCATCTCAGAAGCAGGATCATTGTTACAGACGGCTCTTTCTCTATGGACGGCACCATTGCTCAGTTAGACAAAATTGTAGAACTGGCAGAAAAATACGATGCCGTAGTAATGGTAGACGATAGCCACTCTTCTGGCTTTCTGGGGAAAACAGGGCGCGGCACGCATGAGCACTGCGGAGTAATGGGTAAAATAGACATCATCACCGGCACGCTTGGCAAAGCGCTGGGCGGAGCAAGCGGAGGCTTTACTTCGGGCAGAAAAGAAATAATAGAGATGTTGCGCCAGAGAAGCCGCCCTTATTTGTTTTCCAACACGTTAGCGCCAAGCATTGTAGGCGCCTCTATAGCCATATTAAATATGCTAAGCGAAACCACCGAATTACGCGATAGACTGGAAACCAATACCAAACATTTTCGTGAAAAGATGACCGAAGCGGGCTTCGACATTCCGCAAGGCGAGCATCCCATAGTGCCAGTGATGTTGTACGACGCTGTAGTAGCTCAGGAGTTTGCCGCCAAACTGCTGGAAGAAGGCATTTATGTAACCGGATTTTTCTATCCTGTAGTACCTAAAGGCAAAGCCAGAATACGCGTGCAGCTTAGCGCCGCCCACGAACCGCATCATATAGATAAAGCCATTGCCGCTTTTACCAAAGTAGGCAAAGAGCTGGGAGTGGTTAAAAGCTAAGCTTATTGATAAAGTTGAAAAAAGCTGTCTTAAAAGATTTTTCTAATGATCATCTTTCGAGACGGCTTTTTTTGAATTTTTGTTGTAATACATCAACATATACTGCGATTACAAAAAAATATTTTTTCAGTTGATAATAAAGGTATTTGGGCTTTGGTATATTATAGTCTCAATATTTTCGATGCTGCCGGGTAATATTACATGATATCTCATTTATTCTGCCTTTCATTCTCTTTTTCCTCTATTTATGTTTTTTCGATTTGAAAATTTACGGCAACTATCGTACTTTTACTTTTTCAAAAAAACATATAATTTTCATACAAATGGTTGATGTAATTTTAGGCCTGCAATGGGGCGACGAAGGGAAAGGAAAAGTGGTAGACTATTTCGCTCCCGGATACGATATTATTGCTCGCTTTCAGGGTGGCCCCAACGCAGGGCACACGCTTTACGTAGATAATAAAAAAATTGTGCTGCACCAGATACCTTCCGGTATTTTCCATCAGGAAAAAATAAACATTATTGGAGGCGGCGTGGTTTTAGATCCCGTAACGCTGAAGAAAGAGTACGAAAATGTATCTGCTTTTGGCATTGACGTTACTAAAAATCTTTTTATAGCCGAAAGAACAAATATTATTCTGCCCACGCATCGCGCTTTAGATAAAGCTTCTGAAATGCAGAAAGGCGAAGATAAAATAGGCTCTACACTTAAAGGCATTGGCCCGGCTTATATGGACAGAACCGGCAGAAACGCCATGCGTGTGGGCGATTTGCTAAGCAAGAACTTTACATCGCAATACATCAAACTTCGCATGAAGCACCAGCGCATGTTGGATTCTTACGGATTCAATGAAGATATCTCTGCCTGGGAAGACGAGTTTTTTGAAGCTATAGAACTGCTGCGCACATTCAACATTATCAACGGCGAATATTTCATCAACGATAAAATGGCGGAAGGCAAAAAAGTATTGGCAGAAGGCGCGCAGGCGGCGATGCTTGATATTGATTTTGGCACCTATCCTTTTGTAACGTCCTCTAATACCATCTCTGCCGGAGTAAGCACCGGCCTGGGTATAGCACCACAAAAAATAAATGAAGTATACGGCATTACAAAGTCATACTGCACACGCGTTGGAGGCGGTCCTTTCCCAACAGAGCTGCACGATGAGAAAGGAGAAAAATTAAGAAAGAACGGCAATGAATTTGGCTCTACAACCGGGCGCCCGCGCCGTTGCGGATGGAACGACTTGGTAGCCCTGAAATATGCTTGCATGATCAACGGAGCCACCCAGATTATCATGACCAAAACAGATGTTCTGGACGATTTTGAAGAGCTAAGCGTAGCTACTTCTTACGTAGTGGATGGAAAAGAAACACAGCAAGTGCCGCTACAAATGGAAAAACACGACCTGCAGCCTGTGTATAAAACCTTCAAAGGATGGAACACGGATATTCAAAAATTAAATAGCGTAGAAAATTTTCCTGAAGAACTTAAAAATTATATTAACTTTATCGGAACTTATCTTGACTGTCCTGTTAAATACATATCTAACGGACCTGAAAGAGAGCAGATTGTAGCATTATAAACCTATAAAAAATTAATACAATTATTTTTTCGTAAAAAAAATTTGTTTTAATAAAAAAGACATAACATTTTTACATTGAAAATTTTTGAATTATGGCAGCAAAATCAAAGAAAGAAAGTAAAGAAATAAAACCTGCAAGCACAAAGAAAGAAAATTTATCTCTTTCTAAAAAGAAAAGAGAAGATGAGGAACTGGATGAAGATGAGGACGAACTCATTGACGATGACGCGCCCGACACTTCTAAAAAAAGTAAAGCTAAAAAAAGCAGAACCGAGGAGGAAAACGATGATTTGGACGACTT
This sequence comes from Bacteroidota bacterium, assembly GCA_023386235.1. Taxonomy (GTDB): domain Bacteria; phylum Bacteroidota; class Bacteroidia; order Chitinophagales; family Chitinophagaceae; genus Haoranjiania. The sequence continues at coordinate 30,174 of JAEWKC010000016.1, forward strand.
ACAAGACGATGATCTTTTAGACGACTGGAACAAAGTAGACGATGAAGACGACTGGGATCCTGATTTTGATGAATTTGATATCCCAAAATCAAAAAGCAGCTCCTCTAAAAAAGCGACCAAGAGCGGCGTCAAAAAGAAAAAAGAGGACGACGATGATACTTTAAACTTCGACGATGATGACATCTTCGGCAATAAAGATGATTTGTTCTTTGATGATGAAGACGATTTTGACGACGACTTTTAACCAATGTAATCACCATATTAAAAAGGCATTAAGAAAAAATCTTAATGCCTTTTTAATTTATTCAAATAAAAATTTGTGTAAATTACACACTGTTTGCATCTTATATAAAAACCGATCCTAATCATATGCAAAAACTATTCTTAATTGTATTGATAATAACAACAAGCATGTTTTCATCTAACGCACAATCAAACAAATACGCTGCTCAATGGAAGCAGGTGGATACTTTACTCGCCAGGCAATCATTACCAAAATCTGCCTTGACAATTGTAAATGATATTTACAGTAACGCAAAGAAATCGGGTGATACAGATGAAATGATAAAAGCACTGGTGTATAAATTTAACCTTGAAGAAAGAACATCTGAAAAAGAAATCAATGACGTTATACAAATATTAAATCAGGAGATTGCTTCCAGCAAAGAGCCCTTAGCAAAAAATTTGCTATACGCAATAAAAGCGCAAAAACTTATAGAGTATAAAGATGCGAATAGCTGGAGAATAAGGCAGCGCAGTGAAACGGAGAATTACGTTAAAAGCGATGTACTTACCTGGAGCGCCGCGGATTTCAATGATGCCATATCTCATCTTTTCGACTCTTCTCTTGCCAATGCCAATACGCTGAAACAATCGCAGCTAAAGGATTACAGAGCAGTAATAGCAAAAGGAAATACGCCCGGGCTAAGATTAACGATGTATGACTTGATACTGCATTACAAGCTGGATTATTACAAAAATAACAATGATCTTGAAATAAAACCCACTAATGAATTTTTATTGAATAAGCCGGAATATTTTTTACCGTCCGAACAATTTGTACAATTAAACATTCAATCAGAAGATACCCTTTCTTCAAAATTGATTACGGTAAAAACATTTCAGGAAGTACTGGCTTATTACCTCACTAATAAGTCCACATCAGCCTTGGCAGATGCCGATGTAAATAGAATAGAGTGGATGTACAATAACGCTGTCATTGCAGATAAAGATACTTTGTATACAGAGGCGCTGAAAAATATATTAAGCAAATACGGCAGCAACCCTTATGCAAAACAAGCAGCGTTTTTGCTGGCTTCATTCTATAGGGAACAGGCAGACAAATACCAGACGCCCAGCGACACTACCAATAGGTGGAAAAACATTACAGCACTTGAATTGATAGAAAAATATACCGATGCAAAGGATACAAGCTATGCCGCTAAGAACCTGCTGAATCTAAAAGAGGTGATTATGGGAAAGTCTCTTTCAACTACAACCGAAAATATTAGTAGCAGCAATAAGCCATTACGTGCATTGGTAGCGTATAAAAATATCAACAAAATTTTTGTAAAAATTATTCAATCAGACTTTTTAGAAAAAAATAATTTTTATAACAATAATGAATTTTGGAAAAAGGTAACGAATAGCAAAAACATAGTACAATCCTTTTCTCAACAAATGCCGTTACCTACAGATTACCAGCAACATAGGGCAGAGATAAAAATTGACGGGCTTTCCGCAGGAAGATATATTTTGCTCGCAAGTGATAACGAAGACTTTACCGTAAAAAGCAAACTTTCAGCCCAGGAGTTTGATGTGTCTGACCTTGCTTATATGCAAAACCAGCAACGTTTTTTTGTTCTCAACCGCGAGACGGGACATCCTGTAAGCGGCGCCACTATTCACTTTCTTACAGATCACAGCAATCAAAAACCTGTATACCAGAAAGTAATTACAGGCAGCGACGGTAGCGCGTTAGCACCGGCATCTAAAAATAATCACAGCTACAATAATGGCTATATCACCTACGGAAAAGATCGGCTTGAATTTAATGGAGGCTATCATTATTATCCCAGAAAAATTACAAATACTTCAACTAATGCCGAGGAATTCATAAAGAAGAATACAAGAATTCATTTCTTTACCGACAGGAGTCTTTATCGCCCGGGTCAAACCGTTTATTTTAAAGGAATCGTTACCAGTATTGACAGCAAAACAAGGCAAACTATTCTGCATAAAACACAAGAACCACTCAGTATAATTTTAAGAGATGTAAACGGAAGAAAGATAGATTCTGTAAAAGTTAAAGCCAATGATAATGCTTCTTTCAGCGGATCTTTCCAACTCCCGCAAGGCGTGCTCACCGGAGCTTTTTCTATTGGAGACAGCAGGGGAAACAATTCTGTACATTTCAATGTAGAAGAATATAAACGCCCAACTTTCTTGGTAGAATATGATACTTTAAAAACAGATTACAGGCTTAATGACAGTATAACCATTACCGGCACAGCTAAAGCATTTGCCGGCAATACCATTGACAACGCGCAGGTAAAAATAAACGTAACGCGCTCGGCACGTTATCCCTATCCGTGGCTGTGGCGTGGTTTCATGCCCCCGACTCCGCAGGCACAGATACACAATGAAATTGTAACTACAGACGAAAACGGAAAATTCTCTTTTACATTTAAAGCTGTACCCGATGAAAATACAGATAAAAATTTAAAGCCTGTTTTTCATTATAAAATTGAAGCCGCAGTTACTGATAACAATGGTGAGACCAGGCAAAATACAACCTCTTTAAGCATAGGCTATCAGTCGCTCCTGCTCGATATTCTACATGCAGAAAATATAGAGACAGATGCTTTTAAAGAAATAAAAGTGAGCGCTACAAACCTTTCAGACCAGGAAATACCGGCATCTGTAACCGTGAAAGTATTTGCTTTAGAAACGCCCGCCCGCCTGATACGCGACCGCTATTGGCAGCGACCCGACCAGTTTGTGATGGATAAAGAAACTTACATAAGCTATTTCCCTTATGATGAGTACGACAACGAAACAGATAAAACTAACTGGCAAAAAACTAAAGAAGTTTACAGCAAGACTGCAAACGCTAATGATGACAAGGCTTTCAGCCTGAACAATCAGAAACTGGCAGCCGGCTGGTATGTGATAGAAGCTTCGGCAAAAGATAAAGACGGCAATGAAGTGATTAATAAAAAATATATCCATATTTACGACGATAAGGCCGATCAGTTATCTGAGAAAGTATATTTATGGACAAGCAAAACACAAAGAGCAGAAAAGATAGGCGACAAGGATATTTTTAAAATAGGTACTTCTGCTGATAATGTGCATGTATTACAGTCAATAGAGGTAGAAATTCTCGGAGAAAATACCAGCCCGGTTTTATCTGTTTTAAAGTTAAATAATGAAATTAAAACTATCGTTAACAATACTGCTTCAAGTGATTTAAACCCTTCGCGTACCGCGTATGGCTTTATCAAACACAACCGGCTGTACACTACAGACAATACGATAATGGTGATGGACGCCTCAAAAAAACTGAATATTGAATTTGCTACGTTCAGAGATAAAACGGAACCCGGTGCCAAAGAAAAATGGCAGATAAAAATAGCAGATAGTAAAGGTAAAAACGTTGCTGCCGAATTGCTCACGGCTATGTATGATGCTTCGCTCGATGAGTTAAAACCTCATCAATGGGATCTGCCTTTCAATGAGTATCGTGCCATACCTAATAACGGATGGAGTACAGCCTACCAGCAGTTCTCACAAAAAGGAGGGTTTGAAAATTATAGAGACAGTGATTTTAAAAATGTAGAAGATAAAATATACGATAAATTTATTTTTGAAGAAGATGCTTCTATTGTGTATGCATCACAAGGTGCGGTGTATGGCGTTGCTGCACCAGCCAACACGAGAGTAAGAGGAGTTGCTAGCGTTAACGAAGAAAGCCTTTTTGTAAGAGATATTAATTTGGGTGCTGTACAAAAAGAAAGTGCAGGCAGTTCCGACGCTATGAATGATATAGATTTTATGCAACCAGACACTACAGCATTTTTAAATAAAGAGTCAAACAGTTTACAAGCCCCACTCCGCACCAACTTCAATGAAACCGCTTTCTTCATGCCGCATGTGTATGCCGATAAAGATGGCTTATACACTATAGATTTTACCATGCCCGACGCCATGACCAAATGGCGCTGGATGAACTTTGCCTACAATACCGCCTTGCAGCATGGCTACAATGAACAATTTACCGTTACGCAAAAAACACTAATGGTACAGCCCAATATGCCCAGATTTTTGCGTGCGGGAGATACATTGGATTTAAGTGTAAAAATCAGCAACCTCAGCGAAAAAACGCTCAGTGGCAATGCACATATTTCTATAGAAGACGCTATCACAGGCGAAACTATTCATTGGCAAAAGCTATCCAGTGCTGCGTTTAGCGTACCGGCAGGGCAAAGCGGCAATGTGAAATTTCCTGTAATAATTTCATCTACGGCAGTCAACCCATTGACCATTAAAATAAATGGTACAAGTGAAAATTTCAGTGACGGCGAACAGCATACTCTGCCAATGCTTACCAATAAAATATTTGTAACAGAAGCATTGCCTATGTATGTACAGGGCGATACGACCATACATTTTACCTTCGATAAATTAGTAAACAACAATAGTAATACTTTGCAAACGCAGGCGCTTACGGTGGAGTTTACTGCAAACCCCGTGTGGTATGCGGTGCAGGCACTGCCCTATCTTATGGAATATCCATACGAATGCAGCGAACAAACCTTTAGCAGATTTTATGCAAACGCTATGGCTGCACATATCGTGAATAAAAATCCGGGAATAAAAAAAGTGTTTGACCAATGGCTGGAAGATTCTACCGCATTAATGAGTAACCTGCAAAAAAATCAGGAATTAAAACAAGTACTGATTGAGGAAACGCCCTGGATATTGGATGCGGCCAGTGAAGCCGAACAGAAAAAGAATATCGCACTGTTATTTGATATGGCTAAAATGAGCAATCAATTACAATCGAGTCTTTCAAAGTTACAGGAAATGCAGCTGGGCAACGGCGCATTCCCTTGGTTCAAAGGAGGGCGTGCAGACAGGTACATTACTCAATATATACTTACAGGCATCGGCAGGTTAAACAAACTGAATGCGGTACCTCAGCAAAGCAAAACCATGCTGAAAGCTATAGCTGATAAGGCACACAAGTACTTAAGCGATGAGCTGACAAAAGATTATACAAAGCTTAAAAGAGATGTAAAGCCTGCGGATTTATCCAAGGATAATGTGGGCGCTTTGCAGATCCATTATCTTTTTGCCAACAGCTATTTCAATGCTTCACCAAAAACAGAAGCAGAAAAATATTATTACGGACAGGCTAAAAAATTCTGGAATACCAAAAGTTCTTACTCCAAAGGTATGATAACCGCATTCCTGTACAGAGCCACAGACAAAGAGTTTGCAGAGAATACGGTACTTAAATCATTGCTTGAAAACGCCGTGGAAGATAAAGTAGCAGGCACCTACTGGAAAGATATGTCTTACGGTTATTACTGGTATCAGGCACCTATTGAGCAACAGGCTTTGATGATAGAGATCACCAACGAAATAGCCCTAAGTAAAAATAATGCGGCTTTGAAAACCGCTGTAAATGGTATGCAAAACTGGCTTATCAGGAACAAGCAAACCAACAACTGGCAAACAACCAAAGCTACTGCCGACGCGTGTTACGCGCTTATAGCCGTAAATAATCTTATTGGTGTACAAAAAACCATTCGTATAAATTTAGGCAACCAGCTAACTGTTTCTACCCAAACCGGAGAAGCAGGCACGGGCTATATTAAAGAGGTGGTAGAAGGAGAAAAGGTCACCAGCAGCCTGGGAAACATTTCTGTAAGCACAAGCGCTACACCTCACCAAACGTATAACAGCACACCCGCTTATGGAAGTGTTTACTGGCAATACATTGAAGAGATGGATAAAGTAACGAGCGCGGCAACGCCTTTATCGTTAACCAAACAGCTATTCACTGAAGCCAATACAGCACAAGGAAAAAAACTGACTCCTGTAAACAAAGGAGATGTATTAAAAGTGGGCGATAAAGTAATTATTCGTGTAATATTGAAGTCTGACAGAGATATGGAATATCTGCACCTGAAAGATATGCGTGCGACCTCTATGGAGCCGGTAAACGTTATCAGCAGTTATAAATGGCAAGACGGATTAGGCTACTACGAGGCTACTAAAGACGCTTCTACCAACTTCTTTATCGACTTTCTAAGAAAAGGCACATACGTGTTTGAGTATCCGGTGCATATAACACATACCGGCGACTTTAGCGTAGGCATTGCTACTATCCAGTGTATGTATGCTCCTGAATTTGCAAGCCACAGTGAAGGCATCAGGGTTAACGTGAAATAATACTGCATATAACTTTTAACCAATTTCAATGCAAATGTATCAGTACATTTGCATTGTTTTTATAACTATCTCCTTTTCATGTACAAAGCGAAAGAATTAAAAAATATATTACAGTGCAAAGCACGTCTTAGCAATGAAAATGCATTGATTAAACATGTATATGTAGACAGCAGAAAAATTTCATTTGCCGAAGAGGGCTTGTTCTTTGCCTTACAAACAAAAGACCGCGACGGACACTCTTTTATTGAAGAGGCTTATGAACAAGGAGTAAGAAACTTTGTTGTAAGCATAGATTTTAACTATACACTTTTTAACGACGCTAACTTTTTTTTAGTTCAGGATACACTAAAGGCACTGCAAGAAACGAGCGCAAACCATCGGCAAAAATTTCATTACCCGGTGATAGGCATTACAGGTAGCAACGGAAAAACAATCGTAAAAGAATGGCTTTACCAGTTACTTTCAGATGATTATAAAATAGTAAGAAGTCCCAGAAGCTACAACTCACAAACCGGCGTACCGCTTAGTGTTTGGGAAATGAGTAATGATAATGACCTGGCAATATTCGAAGCTGGAATTTCAGAGAAAAATGAAATGCAAAAGCTCGAAGAAATCATACGTCCTGACATAGGTATCATTACTAACATAGGTGAAGCACACAGCAAAAACTTTACTGATAATGCAGAAAAACTTCAAGAGAAACTTCAATTATTTAAACATACAAAAATCGTATTTGCTTTGTATGATGATGAATTAATTAAAAATAACTTATCAAAAAATATTCATTCAGAAATATTCTCTATAGGTTTTACTCCTGACTGTACACTATTTATATCAGATAGAAAAATCTCTGCTAAAAATACGGAAGAAGTTTCCTATTATAAAGAAAAGAGATATTCTCTCACGTTACCTTTTACAGATTCTGCCAGTCTTCACAATTGCTTTATTTGCATTGCTCTTTGCTTATACCTGGGGATCAATATAGAAGAAATACAGAAGAGAGTAAGCAAGCTACAACCGCTTGAAATGCGGATGCAGGTATTGCCGGGCATTAACGGATGCACGTTTATCAATGACAGCTACAGCCTTGATTTGCAGTCTCTCAACATTGCTCTTGACTTCCTCTTTATGCAACCCAACGCCAAAACCGTTATTCTTTCAGACATTCCGAATGCTGAAAACCACGCATACGAAAGAGCAATAGACATGTTGAAAAACAGAAACGCTTTACAACTGATAACCATTGGACCGGAATGGTACCGGAAGAAAGAAATTTTAAAAAGTATTTTTCCGGAAACAGCGTTTTATACATCTACACAGGAATTTATCAATCAGTTCAATTCGCAGCATTTCAGAAACAGAACTGTTTTAATTAAAGGTGCCAGAAAATTTTCTTTCGAAAACATCATACCTTTATTTCAACAAAAAATTCATTCTACATTTTTAGAGGTGAATCTTTCTGCCATTATTCACAATATAAAAGAATACAGGAAGCGACTATTACCCGATACAAAAATTATGGCTATGGTAAAAGCTTTCGGCTATGGAAGCGGCAGCCTGGAAGTGGCCGGTATACTACAGTTTCACAAGGTTGATTATCTTACGGTTGCTTATACAGATGAAGCTGTTGATTTAAAAGAAGCAGGCATTCAGCTTCCTGTTATGATAATGAACATTGAAGAAAGTTCTTTTCGTAAAATTGTTTCTTACGGATTAGAACCAGAAATTTTTTCTTTTAAAATTTTATACAACTTCGCCGATTATTTGCAAAAAGAAGGAATACAACAATATCCGGTACATATAAAAATAGATACAGGTATGCACCGCCTGGGATTTGAAGAAGCAGACATATCGAGCCTTGCAGCGTTTCTACAGAAAAATACTTTTATTCAAATAAAATCGGTTTTCAGCCATCTGGTAGCCAGCGAAGACGCGCAGGATGATGCGTTTACACAAAAGCAGGCAGCTGTGTTTGCAAAATGTTGCGCGCAGCTGGAGAAAGAAGTTGGCTACACTTTCTTACGACATCTATCTAATTCAGCGGGCATTGTTCGGCATCCCGATTTGCAATTCGATATGGTTCGTTTAGGGATAGGATTATACGGCATTGACAGCTCCCAAAGCAATGACTTTGATTTGCAACCCGCCATTTCTTTTAAAACTACAATAGCGCAAATAAGAAAATTAAAAGCCGGAGAAACCGTAGGCTACAACCGCAAAGGATTATTAAAGAAAGATGCGGTTATTGCTACCATACGGGTTGGCTATGCCGACGGTTTTAAAAGAAGCCTTGGCAATGGAAAGGGTACGGTATATGTAAAAGGGAAAATGGCGCCAGTAGTTGGCATTGTTTGTATGGATATGACGATGATAGATATTACCGGTATTGAAAATGTACAGGAAGAAGATGTTGTAGAAATTTTCGGCACGCATCTTCCTATAGAAAAAGTTGCCGAATGGTGCCATACCAACACTTACGAGATCCTTACAGGTATAGGACAGCGTGTAAAAAGAATTTATACTGAAGAATAATATTATGCTTCCGGAAGCATCAATCTTTTCCATTTAGATATAATTCTGATGCCCAGCACAATTATTATACATATAATAATATTTATCGTAGCATCCAAAGCCAGATATTTACCTCCTATATATACTGCTCCGCCAATACCACATGCTGTTGCATAAAGCTCTCCTTTGCGCAATAAGGCCGGCACATTACCGCAGAGCATATCTGCCAGCAATCCTCCAAACGTGGCCGTTACAACGCCCATAAACAAGCTATAAACATCATTAGCTCCGTACAATGCACTTCTGTCTATACCTGCTACCGTAAACAACCCTAAACCCACAGCATCAGTAAAGAAAATGAGTCTTCTAAGTTTATTGAAATTAAATTTTATTATTGAAACTATGAGTACCGCTGATATTACCAAGGTCAAAGCCAGATTATCATTCATCCAGTTTACGGGCGAAGTATCCATAATTAAATCGCGTATGGTGCCGCCTCCGTAAGCCGTAACAAATGCCAGCACTATTGCACCAAAAATATCAAAGTGATGGGCCTGCGCCTTCAGTGTACCCACAAGAGCGAATATAAAAATACCACAGTAAATAACGATGTCTAACGTATCCATTACTTTTGTTTTTCCTTGATCGGGCGCTAAGTTCGCTTATTAAATTAATATTTTCAATTATAAAAAACAGATACGTAGATTTTATTCTTCTTTGCTCTTCAAATACTTTTCCAGCCATTGATCTTGCTCCCACAAAACATGCAGTATAGATTCTTTAGCGGCATAGCCATGACTTTCCTTGGGCAGCAGCACCAATCTTGCAGGCGCGCCCAGACCTTTAAGGGCATTAAAGTACCTTTCGCTTTGCATGGTAAAAGTACCGGAGTTATTGTCTTCACTACCATGAATTAAAAGCAACGGCGTTTTCATTTTATGCGCATTCTGAAAAGGCGACATGCCATTATAAATCATAGGCGCGTCCCAATAATTTCTTTCTTCACTCTGAAAGCCAAATGGCGTAAGCGTTCTGTTGTACGCGCCACTTCTTGCAATGCCGGCCGCGAATAAGTTGGAATGCGACAAGAGATTGGCTGTCATGAATGCCCCGTAAGAATGTCCTCCTACTGCGATCCTTTTCCTGTCAATGATTCCTCTTTGGTCCAACACATCAATTGCAGCTTTGGCATTGTCTACCAGCTGCTCTATAAAGCTATCATTGGGCTGCTTATCTCCTTCACCCACTATAGGAAAAGCCGCATTGTCTAAAATGGCATACCCACGTGTAACCCAATATATAGGCGATCCATAATACGGAAAAATAAAATTATTAGGATTGGTAGTTGTTTGTCCTGCCGTAGATTTATCTTTAAACTCCTGCGGGTAAGCCCACATTATTAAAGGTAATTTTTCTTTTCCATCATACGCCGCCGGTAAATATAAAGTACCTGAAAGCTCCAGCCCGTCTGCTCTTTTGTATGTGATCAGTTCTTTTTTCACATTGCCCAAGCTTTTAAAAGGATTGTCGAAGGAGGTAACTTTAGTAAGTGTATTATTCTTTATGTTTCTGATAAAAAAGTTAGGATAATCTACCGGTGACTGAACGCTTACCAACACGGTTCCCTTATCTCTGTCAAGTATTTGCGAAATATTCTCCGCTTTATCTTTGTACGCTGATGTATACAATCTTTTTGTTTTCTTTGTTGCCAGATCCAGCTCATCAATAAACGGGAACTGCCCGTCTTTGGTAAAGCCCTGGCTTATAAGAAGCACTTTATTATTTTTAATATTCAGCACATATTTATCATACTGATTTTTGTGTGTTTCAAAGTCGCCGGGGTCGCCGTATACATCCTGATAGTTCCTGTCGAAAAGCAACTCTGCCTTCCCCGACTCAGGTTTCAGTAAATAGGTTTTTGTATTTCTGTTGTTAAACCAGTTATCTGAAAGCATGGCTACATCATCGTTTCCCCATACTATGCGGGAAAACCTATTGATGGTTTTAGCTATCGGCATTTCATTTCTAAAAGGATAATCCGATACAAAAAGTTCATCTCTGTAATCCGTTTTTTTAGAAGGGTCTCCCTCGTCTAAAGCCTGTACCCAGTATAGTGTAGCAGGTTTATCATTTCTCCATCCTATATTTCTTTTGCCTGTAGGAACGGCCATAAACCCTTGTGGCAATGTTTCTATCAAAGGCTGCCGGCCAATTTCTTTCACTAAATTTCCTGCAATATCGTACACCGATGTAATTCTGGGAAAGCGGTGATACGGGACAATATAAGAAAAAGGTTTTTGTATATTATTCACTAAAATAAATTTGCCATCGGGCGAAAATTCCAGCGAAGCATACATTCCTTTTGCTTTCCAGAGAGTAGAGCTGCCGTCAAGAGATACCTTATGAAGCTCTGAGCTGATAAGGGTTTCAAAGTTTTCTTCATCTACTTTGCTCTTCAGCAAATCCTGGTAGGTTCTGTTTTGCGCTTTGCTGCCATCGCTCATTGAAACCTGTGGACCGGAAGGCAATATATTTTCTTCCTTTATAATCGCTACCCTGTTTGCCGGCAGGGTCTTGATAAGTATATGCTGATTATCTCTGAACCAGAGAATAGGATTGCCCATGTTTGCATTTAATAGCTTATCACCTATTTTTTTTGCAGAATTACTCAATACATCCAACACCCAGAGCTCAAGGCCATTGTTGGTGGTATGCGTAAATGCCAGTAATTTTTCGTTGGGCGAAAAAGTAAAGTTTGCCAGCTGCGCATTGGCCGGCAATCCGTTCACCTTATTTATTTTTTCTCCTGAAAGCGGCTTGGTTTCAAGGTTTGTAACGTAGGTGACTGTGCTGGAAATATTTGTAGTAGGATTTATTCTAAGCCCTGCCAATCGCATTTCTTCCGCTGACAATTCACGCAATGTCTTATAAGTATTTCTATATTGAAAAATGACAGTATTATTCTTCTCACTTAACAGCACAGAGGGTGGGCGCTGATAATCTACAAGGTCTAGAATTTCTTTAGGTGGTTTCTGATACGTAATACTCTCTTGTGCCATAACATGTAGGGTTGGGAATAAAAATAATATGCTTATAATTTGTTTCATGTGTGTGAGTTTCATTTGTTTCTAAAATACAATTTTTTCTTCGAAATAAGGTAATAAAAAACTTTATTGCATCTGGAAAGTGAGCCTGCTAAAGTCTTCTACAGACAATTGCTCTGCTCTTTTAGAGAATATTTCCTGTGCCAAAACTTCTTCGCTAAATAAAGGTTTTACAGCATTGCGCAGCATTTTTCTTCTCTGGTTAAAAGCTAACTTCACTAAAGTAAAAAAAGCTTTTTCAGATTTCATGTCAGGTATATCTTTTTGCCGCTTTAATGCAATTACGCCGCTCATCACTTTTGGAGGCGGGTTAAAGCTTTCGGGCGGCACATCAAACAAATACTCTACACTATAATATGCCTGGATCAAAACACTCAAAATTCCATATACTTTAGAGCCCGGCCCTGCTGCAATGCGCATGGCCACTTCTTTCTGAAACATTCCTACAACCCGTGGCACCTGCTCTTTCCACTCTAAAATCTTAAAAAGAATTTGCGAAGAAATATTGTATGGAAAATTTCCTACAACAGTAAACGTTTCTTCAAAGGGTGCAGAAGCTTTTAAAATATCCTGATGAATAATTTTATTTTTGACCGAAGGATAAGTTTGTATAAGATAGTGTATTTTTTCCTCGTCAAGCTCCAGTGCTTTAAAATGTATATTTTCTATAGAAAGCAGATATTTTGTAAGCGCGCCTCCACCCGGACCTATCTCTAATAATCTGTCGTATTGCTCCCGGTTAAGCGCCTCTACTATTTTTATACAGATATTTTCATCTTTCAAAAAATGCTGTCCTAATGATTTTTTTAATGTATACATCAATTGTATTAAAAGACTTTAATGTTCAAAAAAAGTATGTCTATCTTACTATTTTATCCGGATTTTTATTAATAAAATCGGCCCAACCTTTAGATTTTTTACTAAGCGGTACGGGACTTTGCAATTGATAATAATGACACATGGCCACGGCCAGAGCATCGGACGCATCCAGGTATTTAGGATTTTCTTCCAGCAAAAATGTGCTTTGGAGCATTTTCCATACCTGTTCTTTAGAGGCATTGCCATTTCCCGTAACAGATTGTTTTACTTTTTTAGGAGAATATTCCGTTACGCTTAAACCGTATTGCATAGCTACAGCAATGGCTATACCCTGAGCCCTGCCTAACTTGAGCATACTCTGTACATTTTTACCGTAAAAAGGCGCTTCTATAGCGAGTGCTTTCGGTTGATACAACTCTATTAATTCTTTTATAGTGCTATGTATTTTTTCTAACCGCACATACATATCTTTTTGTGATGAAAGTAACAATGTGCCCATAGACTGTAGTTGAAGCTGCCCATTATTAGCGTCAATTATGCTGTAACCCATTTGTAAAGTTCCGGGGTCTATTCCTAAAATCACTTCTGTAATAGAAGATTTCATTCTATCTTTAATTGTTGTTGATATATTTTATTATCGAACGAATATAAAATAAAAAAGTGGATATATTTAATATCCACTTTTTACCTTTATCAAATTAAACCAATTATTCTTGTACTTGGAACACGATTGATTGTTTCTTACGTGAAATAACTTTTTGGTTATTCTGTATACCTGGCTCCCATTTACCGCTGGCTTTAATAGCTCTTACGGCTTCCTGAGCAGTACCATATCCGGGGTCGTTCAGGGCTTTTACTTCCGTAACTTTTCCTTCTTTATCCACACGGAAAGAAACTGTTACTCTGTAGGTTCCCGGAGGCGCTCCGTTGTCTACGGGTGTATCCTGATTAAGGTTTCTTCTTAAGAAGTTTTCCCAATCGCCGGGGTATTTAGCCTCTACCTGTACCGTAGTAAATTCTTTATCATAATCTTCTTTTACAGCAGGGGCCGCGCTAGCCGTTACGTTTACAAAAGCTTTACCACCCGCGCCGCTTACTTCTACAGGAGGCGCTACAGCTGTAGTTTTCAAACCTTCCTGATTAAAAGTACCGATACGCTCCTCAACCAGTTCTGTTTGAGTTTTTGGCGGTTCTTTTACCTGAATATCCGGAGCTACTTTTGGAGGAGTAAACTTGGTAATATCCAATTTCACCGGCTCAGATTTTGGTGGCGGTGGTGGCGGTGGTAAAGGTGGAGGAGGCGGAGCCTCTACTCTTTGCTGCTGAATCTGTGATAGCTGAATGTCCTGTACCAACATAGTTGTTTTATCTTTATTCTTACTATCAAGATTTGCCTTCATTAGTATTATTCCAGCTATAACTACAGTTCCCACTACAGCCAGCGCTAAGGCTAAACGTCTGATATACGTTTTTCTTAGCTCGTATGCACCGTATTCCTTGTTCCTTCCATCAAAGAGGATATCGAGGAAATCGGAGGTGGCTATTTTTTTTGCATCCATCATAGTTAATAATTTTTTTATTTGGTTAATTAGCTGCGTCCGAAAGCTGAATAGCTAACTGATCTGACTCTTCTACATTATTTATTAGTGCATATCTGTCGACTCCATTGATAGCCATTTCATCTAAAATATCTACTACATTTTTATAATTGCTTTCGTTTCCGGGTTTTATGAGTACCATAAAATCCTTTTCAGCTGTTGTTTGTTTCTTATTTATAATCACGTCTCTTATTTCTTTGAATGAGGATGCTTTTACATTTGCTGCATTCTCTTCTAAAAGTCCTTCGTAATAATATACGTGGTTATTATTTCCTAATAAAATAGTTAATGCGCCGGATTCTGCTGTCAATGTCTCTTCTCCCGGTTTAACTTTATCATCAGGCATATTCAGAAACATACCCGTTGGCTGGCTCATGGTAGTAGTGAATACGAAGAACGTAATCAACAGGAAACCCAAGTCCACCATTGGTGTTAAATCTACCCGTAAAGACTTTTTCGGACTTTTCTTGACCCCTGGACCTTTTTTATTGTCCCGGGACGAGGTATCTAAATCTGCCATATTCTTTTTATTTTAAAATTTTATTGTTCTTTTTTATACTAATGCTATTCTGCCGTAGAGGATCCTCCGCCGCGCATTTGCCTTCTCCATAAGTCTGTTCCTTCAGGGGCGGATTTTTGGTTGGTAACCATAGAAAACTTGAATATATTGTTATCAGTCAACGCTTTCAAGATGTTTTTAAACTGAGGAAATTTTGCTACATTATCTCCTTTCAACATGAATGCAGGTCCGTCTTCTCCTAAATATACCTGGTTATAGGCACCTATCCAAAATTTCATTTCGTTATTGGAAGTGTCTGTTATAGGTACTCCCGGTAGTTTTCCAAGTTCAGATCTTGGTACGGTTACTTGTTGCTTTAAATTTTGTATTGGTACCGCAATCATGCCTTGTTTGGCAATTGCATTTACTTCAGCTTGTGTAAGACCTGCCGCTTTTTGTGTGTTGATTACATCAATAAGTTTTACAAAATCTTCTTCTAAATCTTCTGATACACCAAAGAAAGCTCTTCCTTCTCTGTCAAGAGACATGGTAATAACGTTTTTTTCAGGGGCCGGCTTAGTTGCAACAGAACTTGGAGTTTCTATTGTAACAGCTTCATCAGGTTTAAACTTTGTGGTCATTATAAAGAATGCCAAAAGCAAAAACGTAACGTCGCACATTGCAGCCATGTCTATAAATGTACTCTTTCGAGCGACCTTTGCTCTTCCCATTTTTTTATTTTTTGTTTTGTGTCATTAATAAGATGTATTTGGCATCTTTTTTCCATAAACTTTTCCAACTTTTTTTCAAAACCGAAAAAAAAAGTTTTTAGCTGCATTGTTAATACAACTAAAAACCTTAAACAGGAAATTATTTATAATTAGCCGCGAAGCTTTGTTGTAAAGTAAAACCGGATTCATCAATACCATAGGTAATACCATCAATACGCGTAGTAAAGATATTATAAGTAATGATCGCTATAGCTGATGTACCGATACCAAGAGCTGTACAATACAACGCCTCAGAAATAGCCACAGAAAGCTGAGAAGTAGCGTTACCGCCGCCGCCATCTGCTCCCAGTGCAGAGAACGCTCTAATCATACCGATTACCGTACCCAATAACCCTACTAACGTAGATACAGAAGAAAGCGTGGAAAGGAAAACCAGGTTTTTCTCCAGCATTGGTAACTCTAGTGCCGTTGCTTCTTCTATTTCTTTTTGTATAACCAATAATTTTTGGTCGGTATCTAAGTCAGATGTAGGTACATTGATCATTTCTTTATATTTCAATAAACCTTGTTTCATTACATTGCCTACAGAACCTTTTTGTCTGTCGCATAGCGCCAATGCTTTATCTACATCTTTATTTGCTAATGCATACTGTACGTTTCTGATAAATTCGTTGATATTTCCTTTACCAGTTGCTTTAGATAAAGTCAATGCTCTTTCGATAACGAAAGTTAAACATATGAATAAACCGGCTAAAAGGAACGGTACCACTATACCACCTTCATACATACGAGTCAATGGATCTTTAGGTCCGTGGTGACTAGGCCAGAAGCCGCCATTTGGATCCGGATCAGTAAAGTTGTTTGGATTTCCTAATACATACCTCCAAATTACATAACCTAAGATAATACAAAGAATTGGAGCAATCCATGAAATCACGTTTGATGATTTCTTCGCTTTTGCAGGTGTAGCTTTTACAGTTTTAGTTGCTACTGGTGTTGTTGGTTTAATGTCCGCCATGATACGATTTTTTTTAAATGATAAATTTTAGTTTTTTAGTTTTAATATTTTCAGAGCCACAATTTTAGAAGTTTTTTCCGAAAAACAAAAAAACTTTTTAAAAAGTTTCTGTGAATATACAATTTTCTCTATAACTCTTTAAAAAATGACAAACAAATGTATCACAAAAATCAATAAAACGGACAAAATGATTATTATTTTTTTGTGATTTAAATCATATTGTTTTTTTAGAAAAAAATATTTAAACAAATGCCCTGTAAACAATAAAGCTTAATACGTACGCGATACCCGTCATATAAAAGAGTTGAAACAAGGGCCACTTCCAGGTACCGGTTTCTCTGCGTACTATGGCAAGCGTACTCATGCACTGCATGGCAAATACATAAAATATCATCAGCGAAAGTCCGGTTGCTAATGTGTACAACTTAGTGCCATCGGCACGTACAGCGTTATCCATCTTTTCTCTCAGGGTGGCTTCATTGGTTTCGTCTGCGCTATACAATGTAGCCATAGTGCCTACAAATACTTCTCTTGCGGCAAACGATGTAATGATGGCTATGCCTATCTTCCAGTCGAATCCTAAGGGTTCTATCGACGGCTCTATTGCCTTTCCGAGAATTCCGGCATACGAGTTTTCTAATTTTTCTGAAGCGTAATTTTTTTGAATTTCTTCCGGGTCTGATGAAGTGCCTTGCATTGCTGCTTCATACTTTTGATCTACCGCGTTCATTCTGGCAGAAGGTCCATAACTGCTCAGCAACCATATAATAATGCTGATGATCATGATGATCTTTCCCGCTTCAATCAAAAATATCTTTCCCTTCTCTACCATTGTTACAAAAATATTTTTCCAGCGCGGAACCTTGTAAACAGGGAGTTCCAGAATAAAATAGCTTTTTTCTTTTATCTTAATAAAGAACTTTAATACATAGCTTACAAGCAAAGCGGTAACAAAACCAAGCAAATACAAGCCCATCATTACCAGCCCTTGCAACGAAATAAATCCGCCAATGTAAGTGTTGGGAATAACCAGGGCTATAAGAATTATATACACCGGCAACCTTGCACTGCAACTCATTAAGGGTGTAATAAGAATAGTAAGTAAACGCTCTTTTTTGTTTTCGATATTTCTTGCAGACATCACCGCGGGAATAGCACACGCAAAGCCACTGATCATGGGCATTACGCTTTTGCCGTTAAGTCCTACTTTACGCATCAGCTTATCCATCAGGAAACTAATGCGTGCCATATAGCCCGTATCTTCCAGTATACCTATTAAACCAAAAAGAATCATGATTTGCGGCAGAAAAATAATAATGCCTCCAATGCCTGCAAGCACGCCGTTTACCAACAGGTCAGACCACCAGCTTTCGGGTAGCACAGCACCTACCCAAGACGTTAATGCAGAGAAGCCTTCATCGATCAGATCCATCGGGTAAGAAGCTACCCAGTAAATACATTGAAACAATACAAAGACCACAGCCAGCAACACTATATACCCCCAGACTCTGTGAAGTAAAATGTTATCAATTTTTTCGGTAAATATTTTTTTTCTTAGCGGATCGGGCTCTACCAAAGTATTTTGTACAATTTGCTGTATTTTTTGGTAACGCTGCAATACCTCCTGCGCCTGTATTTTAGTTTCGTTGAATTGGCTTTGCTGCTTTATAGCATTAATTTTATTTTTCAGCACAGCATCATCCACAATGGCATCTGTATGTATCAGCGTATGCAAAACCGTGTAGGGCGTTACGTCCGGCATTATCTGCTGCGCTTCTTTTACAACCGGCGTCAATCTGTCTATATCTATAAAACTTTCTTTGTGATGATAATGCTTTTCTTCAATAGTAAGCAGCAATACCTTTTTGAGCTGCTCAAGTCCCTTACCGGTTCTTGGATTTACGGGCACCACGGGTACGCCCAATTCTATCGACAGCTCATCGGTATCTATCTTAATGCCTTTCTTTGCTGCGATGTCGCCCATAGTCATAGCCACCACTACTTTGTAGTTAAGGTCTATAAGCTGCGAGCAGTAAAGCAGGTTTCTTTTTAAGTTGCTTGCATCCATCACCAGCAATACAATGTGCGGTTTTTTAGCAGCATCATTTTCCATAAGCACATTGTATGTAACCCATTCATCCTCTCGCCTAGGATACAAGCTATAAGAGCCGGGCAGATCTATAAGGCTCACGGAAATATTTTTCTCCAGCTGGGCCATACCTGTTTTTTTATCTACGGTAACGCCCGGGAAATTTCCAACTTTTTGATTCAGTCCTGTTAATGCATTAAAAAGCGAACTCTTGCCACAATTAGGATTGCCTACAACGGCTATATCGGCATTGTTTTGATTTTTGCTCATGAGAACGGCAAAAATACAATTAGATTTGAAAAGTAATTTACGAATTAAGGAAAATAACTAAATTTGTTCATGGCTAAACAACAAGCATTGTCTCTGGATGTAGACAGTATGATCAATGATTTTTTTGAAGATTGTCGTATTTACGGCATTGTTACCAACTTTAAAAATTACAAATTTTGCTGGTACATCAATAAAATGATGGGCTACAACTTTAAGCTGAATGTAGATATAGAAATCATTACTCAAAAAAAAGAGCGCAGATACGTTTTTCCGGTATACCAGCACAGCATTAAAAACAGCAGTGTATCGCATTACTTATACGACAACAGTTTTGATGGTGAATATCTTATTCCTGAATTTAAGCATATAGATTTTCTCTGGCTGATGAAAGGAGAACATTACATAGATGAGGAAGAATGTAATGAAGTAATTGAAATTGTGCGCAGCACCAAAGAAGTGCAGATGATATCGGAAATTGATATTGAAAAGCTTCCCAGCAGAGCCTATCTTATTTTTTAGGGCTACATGTAAAACTTTTTTTCCATAAGCAAATGCGGCACTCCCTGCTGTTCAAAAGGTTCGCCGTACACTACATAGCCGCAGCGCTCAAAAAAACTTTTAGAATCCTGTCGGGCATGCATATATATTCTTTTATACCCTAGGTCTTTGGCAATGGTTTCGGCAAATCGCAAAATAGCTTTCCCAATACCTTTGCCGCGCAAACCGTTTGCCACAGCCATTTGCCTTAGCTGCATGGTATTTTTATCTATCTTTTTTAACTGACAGCAGCCTTCCAGCTTGTCATCGTCGTAGCAACCAAGCAGAATATTGTCTTTATCCATATCTAAATAAGCCTGATCAAAATCAAGCCCCAATGGCTTTCTTAAAACATTTCTTCTTAGTTCTACCATTTGCCGGTATTGCGGAGAACCATAGTCTATAAACTGGAGAGACATAACTGCAATTTCAAATTTGAATTAAAATTAAACAGATTTTATGTACCTGAAAAATTTATCTTGCTCAATTTCGACAATTCTTCATAATAATTTACATCCAAAAATATTAATTTCTGTATGTATATGTAAAACAGTTTTTTTGCACATAATTAAGCCGAATTAAAAAAATTAGAAGAAACTGTTTTTATTTTGATTAAAAGCTATATTTTTGCGTCTGTAACAAAAATCATATTACAATGTCAGAAATCGAAAGCAGAGTAAAAAAAATAATCGTTGACAAGTTGGGTGTTGAAGAATCAGAAGTAGTTACTGAAGCTTCATTCACAAACGATTTGGGAGCAGATTCGTTAGATACCGTAGAATTGATAATGGAATTCGAAAAAGAATTCAACATTTCTATTCCGGATGAGCAGGCGGAAACCATTACTACAGTGGGCCAAGCTGTAAGCTATTTGGAAGAACACGCTAAATAAGTCTATTCGGTAACAACAATCTACAAGATATAAATCCGTACTCACATCGTTGATACCTTTTGGCGTTGTAAGTACGGTTTTACGTATATTAAGGTCTACAAACATTTATTAATATTTTTATGGAGCATAAAAGAGTAGTAATTACAGGAATCGGAGCCATTACACCTATTGGCAATACTCCGGAAGAATACTGGGAAGGATTGAAAAACGGAGTTTCAGGGGCTGAGCCTATTACACTTTTTGATGCATCAAAGTTTAAGACAAGGTTTGCCTGCGAAATTAAAAACTTTGACCCGGAGCAATATCTGGAGAAAAAAGAAGCACGCAAGCTTGACAGATTTGCCCAGCTGGCAATAGCTGCAAGCGATCAGGCCATTGAAGATGCAGGGCTAAAAGCCAATGAAAACTTTGATCCCACACGTGCGGGTGTAATTTTAGGAAGCGGCATAGGCGGACTGATTACTTTTCAAAAAGAAGTGCAGGACTTTGCCAACGGCGATGGCACACCACGCTTTAACCCCTTCTTTATTCCTAAAATGATACTGGACATTGCACCCGGCCAGGTATCTATAAAGCACAATCTTAAAGGTCCTAACTACGCCACTGTAAGTGCCTGCGCCAGTAGCACACACGCTATGATCAACGCGCTGGATACGATCAGGCTGGGAAAGGCCGACATTATCCTCACCGGAGGCAGCGAAGCCGTTATAAGCGAAGCCGGTGTTGGCGGCTTTAACTCAATGAAAGCATTAAGCGAACGCAATGATGATCCTAAAACCGCGTCTCGCCCATACGATAAAGACAGAGACGGATTCGTTATCGGTGAAGCCGGAGCTGTACTGATATTTGAAACGCTGGAACACGCGCAGAAACGCGGAGCAAAAATTTATTGCGAAGTGGCAGGTGGCGGCGCCACAGCCGATGCTTACCACATTACAGCACCACATCCCGAAGGGATAGGAGCTGAAAAAGTAATGCGCAACGCGCTGGAAAATGCCAATATGAATATTGATGAAATTGATTACATCAATACCCACGGCACTTCTACCCCACTGGGCGATATGGCCGAAGTAAAAGCCATACTGAATGTATTTGGCGAACACGCTTATAAACTCAACATCAGCTCTACAAAATCTATGACCGGTCATTGCCTTGGCGCGGCCGGTGTTATTGAAACAATTGCCTGTATAATGGCGGTAAAAAACAATATAGTGCCTCCTACCATCAATCATTTCACCGACGATGAAGATTTAGATCCTAAGCTGAATATGACTTTTAATAAAGCACAGGAAAGAACTGTGAATGCCGCCTTAAGCAATACCTTTGGTTTTGGCGGACACAATGCAGCCATAATAGTAAAGAAATACACTGAATAAATTATTTTGACAGGCAACAGAAATATTTTTGAGAAAAAAACTTCTGTACGAAAGCAGGTAGAGTACATCCTTGGACTCAAGCTCAAAAATGCGCTTCTTTTCAAAAGGGCGCTTAGTCACTCCTCTGCCAATAATGATCCTATTGACAATAACGAGCGCCTTGAATACTTAGGTGATGCGATATTGGGCGCCATTGTTGCGGATTACCTGTTTAAGCTATACCCCTACAAAAGTGAAGGCTTCCTCACAGAAATGAGAAGCAAGATGGTCAACCGACAAAAGTTGAACGACATTGCCATAAAAATGGGATTGAATAATTTAGTGATATTTAATCAACATGACAAGTCCATTAAAAACAGCCAGCAGATTTTCGGAAACACTTTAGAAGCCATCATAGGAGCTATTTACCTCGATAACGGATATGATAAGACCAAGAAATGGGTATTGAAACAGGTGGTCATCCCTTATCTGGGTGTGGATGCATTGGAAAATGTAGAGATCAATCTTAAAAACAAAATTATAGGTTGGGCCAATAAAAATAACCACGAACTCTCTTTTGAAACCATAGAAGAAAAATATGACCGCGGCAGGCGTGTATTCGTTGTGGCCATTATGTTAAACGGTGAGCAGGTAGCCTCGGGTACCGGCTTTAGCAAGAAAGAAGCCAGCCAGATAGCGGCAGGCATAGCGAATGATGTGCTGGATATTTAAATGACCTCTTCTTACGGTTGCACTCTTTTCAGCAAAATTATATACACCGGAAAGTGATCGCTATAGCCGCCTCTGTACACATCGCCACTGTATGTGCGCATTGGATAGCCTTTGTATCTGCCTATATTCTCTACCATATATTCTTTTCTGAAAATTTGATTTTTGTAGTAAAACAGTCCTTCCTGGTTTTTATCTAAAAAAGCCTGAGATATCACTATCTGATCAAATAAGCTCCACGAATCCTGGTAAGCGAGTGTGCCTATTCCTTTTTTATAAAGATCCAGCCAGGGATTGTACAACTCACCGGTGTTCAGCGCTTTGGCGTCTCCTTTAGCTTTCAAACCTTTGGTGAGGCTTTCGTTTACAGGGTCGTCATTCAAATCTCCCATCAATATAATTTTAGCGTTTTCATTATTTTTAAAAATATTGTCTATCGTCTTTCTTGCTGAGGCGGCAGCGGCCATTCTGCCCGGCATAGATCTTTTTTCACCGCCCGAACGGCTTGGCCAGTGATTTACAAACAGCTCTACTTTTTCGCCGTGTAATGTTCCTGATACCCAAAGAATATCCCGGGTAAATACAGAGCTTTTAGCTCCTTGCGGCAATTGCACAAAGAGCTGCCTGCTGCTTGCTACCTGAAAGTATGCAGGATTGTATAGCAGCGCTACATCCACACCTCTAAAATCTTTTGAATCGTAATGCACTATTTTGTATCCTCTGCTTTTTAGCAAAGGATGATTGATAAGCGCTTCCAGCACGCTAAGATTTTCTACCTCTGCAACGCCTAAAACCGCGGCACCATCAGGGTTTACATCTACTCCTATTTCCGAAATTACTTTAGCCAGCTTATCCAGCTTATCGTAATATACTTTAGAAGTATAGGCCTTAGAGCCCCGCGGTGTAAAGGATGCATCGTCATTGGAAGGATGCAGAATTGTATCGTATAAGTTTTCTACATTATAAAATCCTATCACAGCCGAAGAATATTTTTGCTGTGCACTGAGCTGTATGCTCATTAGGAGACTTACAAAAAGAAATAAGACAAACTGTTTCATCCCTTGTATAAATTTATTTTTACAAAAATAAGCTGTTATTATTGGTATAAATATATAAAATTTATATTAAATTTGGTGTAGATATTAACGCTTGTTTGTAGTGCTCTGACAATTTTTTTTAATTTTTATAAAAATATTTTTGATGAGAGTTCTATATTATATGCTCATTTTGCTATTCCCTTTCGCGGAATTGTATGCTCAGAATGCAGCCGTACCGGATACTATACCCCGAAGCGACTCTGCCATTTACGAAATCAAAACCCAGATACAGGACAATTTACCCACCATTACCATAAATGATGATGAATTGTTCGACGAGGGCTCTAACTCTACGGTTTCATCCATATTGTCTGCAGGCAGAGATCCTTTTCTATCAGCCGTTTCTTATAATTTTAGTCCGGCGAGGTTTCGGCTAAGAAGCTATGAAAATGGTGATGCCGTATACCTTAATGGCATAGACTTTACCGGCTTAGACAATGGCTTTACGCCATGGGGATTATGGTCGGGATTAACCAACGTAATGCGTTCGCGTGAAAACGTGTACGGCCTAAGTCCCGGAGATTTTGCCATTGGCGCCTTAGGTTTAAACACCAATATAGATATGCGCGCTGGTGCGCAATGGTCGCAAACGCAGATAGGATATGCCGTTTCCAACAGGAATTACCGGCATAGGATAATTTTTACGCATGGTTCGGGATTTAATAAAAAAGGCTGGGCGTATAGTATTATGCTTAGTCCCCGCTATGCCGATGCAGGATATGTGCCCGGTAGTTATTATAGAAGCCTTAGCTATTATGCCGCCATAGATAAAAAGATAGGTTCTAAAAACACGCTCTCTTTCATCACGTTTGGCGCTCCTACCGAAAACGGAAGACAGTCGCCAAGTGTGCAGGAAGCAATGGATTTGGCAGGCACCAATTATTATAATCCTGCATGGGGCTATCAAAACGGTAAAGTAAGAAATGCTAATGTGGCCGAGACCTTTCAGCCATCCTTTATGGCTGTGCATGAATACAAGCCCACCAACAAAAGCTCGTGGATGACCAGCGTGGCGTATGTTTTCGGAAAAAGAAAAACTTCTGCTCTGGACTGGTACAACGCGCCTGACCCCAGACCCGACTACTACAGGTATCTGCCCAGCTATTACAAATACACCGAACCCGGCAAAGCAAATATGTTAGAAGACTACCTGCTTGCCAATCCTGATAAATTACAAATTGACTGGGAGCGATTGTATAATGTAAACAGGGGCAATCTTGTAACCGAAAATAATATTAACGGGGATGCAGGTAATTCTATCACAGGAAAACGCTCCTTGTATATACTCTCCAACAGGGTTATAGATATAGAAAGAATAATGGCCAATTCTGTTTTTAAAGCCGAACTTAGCAACAAAGTAACACTGAATGCCGGCGCTAATTTCCAAAACCAGGTAAATGAATATTACCAGGAAGTAAAAGATTTGCTCGGCGGCGATTTCTGGTTAAACGTAAACCAGTTTGCCCAAAGAGAATATCCGCTGGACCCATCCAAATGGCAGCACGATGTAAACTCGCCCAATCGCATAGTGAAAAACAGGGAAAAATACGGCTACGATTATAAGATGACCATGACACAACTGGCTGCCTGGGCGCAGACAGTTATTAAATTTGCCCGTTTCGACTTTTTTGCCGGCGGGGAAATTTCTTCTGCTTCTTTTTTCAGAACCGGTATAAATAAGAATGGCTTATTCCTTGAACAATCATCGGGCAATTCAGAAAAGCTCCATTTTCTGAATACAAAAATCAAAGCCGGTGTTACCTATAAACTTAACGGTAGAAACTACTTCTACCTGAACGGAAGCTATGTTACCGCGCCGCCTTATTTTGACAATGTATACTACTCGCCACGCACCAGAAACACTATGCAAAATGATGTGAAGAGCGAGGTATTTCAATCACTGGAAGGGGGCTACAGGCTGGTAACGCCAAAAGTAAAAGCAGTACTTACCGGCTATTATACCCAAAGCAAAAACGGTTATGATGTAAGAACTTTTTACTATGATGATGGACAGTATCAGGATTTTGTAAACTACGCATTAAGCGGCATAGATAAATTATATTTTGGTTCAGAGCTGGGTGTAGAAGCCAAGCTTACCCAAACACTTACGCTAAATGCCGCGGCTTCTGTAGGCCGCGCCTATTACGATAGCAGGCAAAAAGCTTCTATCACCATTGACAATAGCGGAGAGTTCATACCCAATCAAACCGTGTATATAAAAAATTTCAGAATACCTTCTACACCACAAAACGCGTACAGCTTAGGACTGTTTTATCGTTCACCTAAGTACTGGTACGTGAGCCTGACAGGAAACTATTTTGATAATATGTGGATAGATCCTGCACCTTCACGAAGAACTTCTTCCGCGTTTCAAAACCTTGACTCTACAAGCGCAGATGCACAGCAGTTTTACAAAGAATTGACCACACAGGAAAAGTATAAGAGCCAGTTTACTTTAGACTTCTTTGGAGGCTGGTCTAAAAGATTGCCTAAATCATTTAACCTGCGAGGCAAGCCTTCGTATCTGGTAATAAATATGGGCATCAATAATATTTTGAACAATAAAAATATACGCTCAGGCGGATTTGAACAGGCGAGATTTGACAATGATCCTACCTATAAACTCGATGCGAATAAATTCCCGTCAAAATATTATTATGCCTATGGCTTAAATTATTATGCCAGCATCATGTTTCGTTTTTAAACAGTTTTATTCTTAATTCAATAATAATAACTATAATGAAAAACTTAGTCAATTTAAAATATTTTACTTACATGGCAGGAACCCTGCTTTTATTGATTTTGTCTTGTAATAAAAAGTTTGACGAGCCACCTCTTAATGCAGACCCCGAAATTCCCGTAACCATGACCATTCAGGAACTGAAAGCAAGATATCAGGGAACCGGTATTTTTGAAACCATCCATGACGAGCAGGTGATCAGCGGCGTGGTGGTTGCCGATGATCGCTCCGGCAACTTCTTTAAACAAATAGTTATACAGGATGAAACAGGCGGACTGCCTATTCAAATAGACATGAACAGTATTTATTCATCTTATCCTATTGGCAGAAGAATATTTGTAAAGCTAAAAGGGTTAATGATGGGCGATTACGGCGGCACCATACAGTTGGGATTGGATTCTGTAAGATCCTCGGACGGCAGGTTTCTCAATCTCGGACGTATACCTCAAACATTACTGCCCAATTATATTACAGGTGGCTCCTATGGAAACGTTGTAACGCCTAAAATCATAAAGCCTTCACAGTTTTCAGGCAACATCAATGATGCCTTATTAAGTACGCTTGTACAAATTAATAATGTGGAATTCAGAGACGCCGATTTAATTAAAACATACGCCAACGCAGAAAGTCCTACACAGGAATCTGCCCGCAATTTTACCATCAAACCCTGTGATGATACAAAAAGTATCGTGCTTAGAAATAGCAGCTATGCAACCTTTGCCGGCCTGTCGGTGCCACAAGGAAATGGTCCGATGGCAGGGATTCTAAGTGTTTTTAATAATACATTGCAAATAGCTATCAGAGATACTTTTGATATACAATTTAAAGGAGAACGATGCAGCGGTCAAACGCCTGTAAATACGACTAAAACCATCGCCGAAGTTTTAGCTTATGCTGCGGGTGATTCTACTATTCCGGCCGGAACATGGATAGAAGGCGTAATAGTTTCCGACACTAAAAACGAAGCTGCAAGAAATTACAGGTTGCAAGACGCCACTGCAGGATTACAATTAAGATTTACTACAAATGGAAATCCAGGCGCGGCGTTAGGCGATAAATATGCTGTTTATGTAGGAGGATTGAAGCTAAGCTTGTTTAACGGAAGTTTGCAAATAGACGGAGTGGAAACCTCTAACAAAACGGGAACAGGCACCATAACACCCAAAACCGCTACCATTGCCGATATCATAGCGGCCGGCAGAATTTGGGAGTCTCAGGTAGTAACCATAAAAAATGTTACTATCTCGGGCAGCGGTAGCAATTACACTATCAAAGATGCTACCGGCGAGTTGGTTACATTCATTAGAACTTCTTCCGGTATTACCATGCCCACCACGGCTACAGGCATTACGGGGTATGTTTCTGTTTATCAAAGCGCGAATGCCACCAGTCCTATAGTACAATTAGTACTACGTACACAAGATGATATTGCAGGAGGTACTAATAATCCTCCCGACAATCCGCCTGCGACCGGCGCTATAGACTTAGGTATAACCTCGCCATTACTTCTGAATTTTGACAATGTGGGCAGCGGTTTGCCCGCCGGTGTTAAAATCTATACCGGAGCTAAAGCAGACGCCATAGGAACAGAAGCTACATTTACAACTAACGCTACACTTTGGAACCAGGTGTCCGGAGCATTTAAGAATTTTGCTTCCGCTACAGGACTCAGTGCTACAAGCGACGCTGCCGCACAAAACGGCTCTACAAATCGTGCGCTGGGACTCAGACAAACCGGATCTTTTGGAGATGGCAGCGCGGCTTTCGTTTTCATCATCAGCAATACCCAGGGAAAGAGTAATCTTAAAATAGATTTTTTGCTGCAACAACTTGACGCTTCAGGTACGGGAAGAACAGCCAGCTGGACTGTTGATTACGCCACAGGAGATAATCCTGCCAACTTTACAACAATCGCTACCACACCCTCTTCATTATCTACCACGTTGGGTACTTTTGCCAGCACACCGGTTTCCGTAACTCTTCCGGCAGCATTGAATAACCTTGATAGTAAGGTTTGGATTAGAATTGCCAATCTATCAGCAACCACAGGTGGTGGCAGCAGACCAAGTACCGCTATTGACGATTTTAAAATTTCCTGGTAAGCAGTTTGTTTACATAACCATTTTTATTGCTCCCGCACATGTATGTTCGGGAGTTTTTTTATCTTTCAGAATAATTATCTGTTACCATGAAACAACTACTTTTATTTTTAGCCGTTTTTATTTCCTTACAAAATATTGCGCAGCAACGACCACAGCTTACCGACTCTATAGCCTATCAACTTTCTTTGTTACCGCTGCATTGCATCAATGAAGAATACCCCAATAAGACAGCGCATATCATTAACAACGAAAACGAAGCAACGCTAACGCCCAAACAACTACATCCAAGCTTCTATGGCTGTTTTGACTGGCACAGTTCGGTACACGGTCACTGGATGCTGGTGCGTTTGCTAAAAACCCGGCCACACATGACCAATAGCTCAACAATCGACAGTGTTTTAAATCTTTCGTTCGACAAAGAAAAGCTACAGGAAGAAGCCGATTATTTTGCCAGATATGCGCTTACCAACACATTTGAAAGAACTTACGGATGGGCATGGCTATTAAAGCTAGATGAAGAACTTGCTACATGGCACGATCCTCGCGCACAACAGTGGCATAAAAACTTACAGCCACTTACAGATACTATTGTAAACAAATGGAAAGCCTACCTGCCTAAGCAAACCTATCCTAACCGAACGGGTGTACACCCCAACAGCGCCTTTGCCATGGCTTTTGCCATTGACTGGGCCAGAGCTACCGGCGATACTGCTTTTGAAAAACAACTGACCGAGAAAGCAAAATATTTTTATCTGAATGATAAAAACACTCCTGCTTATCTGGAACCAGACGGTTCAGATTTTTTTTCGCCCACTTTAGAAATTGCCGAACTAATGAGCAGGGTTTTACCTCAGGAAAACTTTGCCGTCTGGCTTAATAATTTCTATGAAAAAAAAAGTATTGACAACATTTTTAAAATACCCATAGTAAGCGACCTGAGCGATTATCAGACAGTGCACTTGGTAGGTTTATCGTTTTCCAAAGCATGGTGTATGAAAGAAGTAGCCAAAAAATTACCGCGGCAACATCCTTTAAAAGAGAAGTTCAACAGCCGCGCCGAAGCATTTTTGAGCAATGCGCTTCCGCTGATTTTTGCAGGCAACTATGGCGGAGATCATTGGCTGGCAAGTTTTGCGGTGTACGCTTTAGACAACTAAGACAGCGCGTTACCCGGACTTTGTAAATCTTTGAAAAATTAGCAAACAAAAAAATCCGCTCTTGCATAAGAACGGATTTTGGTATGTTAAGTTTAAGTTGAGGTATTGTATTTATATTCCTGATCTGCCATGTATTCTTTGTCCTTTGCCCATTAATCCATCGTAAGAGCGCATAAGCAAATGCGTTTCTATTTGTTGCAAAGTATCTAAAATTACCGCTACCTGAATCAATAGGGATGTACCGCCAAAGAAATAACTGAAGCCTTGCGTAACGCCCAGTAACTGCGCAAAACCCGGAAGAATACCTACTATGGCCAGGAATATAGCTCCCGGCAAAGTTATTCTGTCCATTATGGTACCTATATAATCTGCTGTGGGTTTGCCGGGTTGTACACCGGGAATAAAGCCATTATTTCTTTTCAGATCCTCTGCCATCTGCTTAGGATTAAAAATTAACGCGGTATATAAAAATGTGAACGCGATAACCATTACGGAGTAAATAATCATGTACCAGGCATTGGTATGATCGCTAAACATTTGCACGATGGTGCCCGCAGACTCTATTTTTGTAAAAGATACCAATGTAGGCAGGAACATGATAGCCTGTGCAAAGATGATAGGCATTACACCTGCAGCGTTCACTTTCAATGGAAGAAATTGTCTTGCGCCGCCGACCGTTCTGTTTCCGACCACCTGTTTGGCATAGTTTACCTGCACCTTTCTCACACCCTGCACCAATACTATAATGGCCATTACAATAAGCACGTAAGCAGCTATTTCAATAAGGAAGATCAATAATCCGCCACCGCCTCTGGTGCTCTTAGATTCAAATTCCTGAATAATGGATTGGGGTAAACGTGCAAGAATACCAATCATGATGATAATGGAAACTCCATTGCCCAAACCTTTGTCCTGAATTTTTTCGCCCAGCCACATTACAAACAATGTACCTGCGGTAAGACAGATGATGGTGGAAATAAAGAAGTAAGGCTGATAAGCAGGAATTAAAGCAGACGCATAAGCGGGACTGTTAAGATAAGATACATAAGCGCTTCCCTGAAGCAGTGTAACAATTACGGTAAGATATCTTGTCCATTGATTGATCTTTTTCTGTCCGCTCGCGCCCTCTTTTTGTATTTTTTGCAATTGCGGTACCAATACCGTCATCAACTGCATAAAGATAGAAGCAGAGATGTAAGGCATTACGCCCAAGGCTAGAAATGAAGCCTGAGAAAACGCACCTCCTGCAAAGGTATCAAACAAGCCGAGCAGGCCACTGTTGGTGGCATTCTGGGCAGATTGCTGCAATAATACAGGGTCTAAGCCCGGTAATACTATGTGTGTGCCGAATCTGTATACAAAAATTAATAATAGAGTAACTAAAATCTTATTACGTAGGTCTTCAATTTCCCAGATGTGCTTTAGGGTTTGAATAAATTTTTTCATCTGTATATTATATTTCAATTTGCCTGCTGTAGCCGGCTATTTTTAATTGTCAGTACTTTTATCTGATAGAAGAGACGAACTGTTATCTTTTCCGTAGACTTTTGTTTGTGTACCTTTTGTTATTAACCGATGAAATTTATCGAAAAGGCTCGTTAAGTTTCAATCCGTAAAAATACTCATTTTAATATATTTTCCTAAAATATTATGTAAGAAAATATGCACTATTGTTTAAATGCTAAAAAGACGTATCGGCTGACACGTCTGAATTTGCTTTTTTCTTATTTAAGGATTTCTATTGTGCCGCCCAAATCTTCAATGGCGCTCTTTGCTTTATCGCTTATTGCATGTACTTTAAAAGTAAGCTTTGTGGCCAATTCTCCGTTACCTAAGATTTTAACTTTATCTGTTTTTTTAACCAGTGCGTAGCTTCTGAGATTATCAACAGTAAATTCGGTAAATCCGTATTTAGCAATTAATAATTCTATCTGAGCAAGGTTAAATACTTTATAGTCTATGCGGTTATTGTTTTTAAATCCGCGTTTGGGAACACGTCTTTGAATAGGCATCTGACCGCCTTCGTGTGCCATTTTATTTTTAAAACCGGCACGGCTTTGCTGACCTTTATTACCTTTTGTAGATGTGCCGCCTTTGCCTGATGCTTCACCACGTCCAAGACGTTTTTGTTTGTGTACAGAACCTTCTGCAGGTTTTAGATTGTGTAGTTTCATTTCTTATTTGATTTTTTACTCAGCGGGAAAATCTCCCTCGCAAGTGTTCTTTTCAGAACACTGTATTAAAAATAGATTATTTATTCCTTTACTTCTTCTACAGTTACCAGGTGAGATACTTTTTCCACCATACCCAATACCTGTGGAGTTCCTTCTACCTCTTTAGAAGCATTCAGTTTTCTCAAGCCCAAAGCCAGCAATGTATCCTTTTGTTTTTTAGGTCTGTCAATACTGCTTTTTACCTGAGTAATTTTAATTTTTGCCATAATGATATATGTTTGTGGTGTAGGGTGTAGCTCGTTTGGCTTATGCTCTATGCTCTTGTGCCGCTACATCCTAATTTATCCATTAAATACTTTACTTAGTTTGATATTGCGTTGTTTTGCTACAGCGATTGGTTCTCTTAGCATTGTTAAAGCATTTACGGTAGCTTTAACCACATTGTGCGGATTAGCAGAACCAAGGCTTTTAGCCAAAACATCTGTAAGTCCGGCGCTTTCCAATACGGCACGCATGCTGCCTCCGGCAATTACGCCTGTACCTTCAGCGGCTGGTTTTATCAACACTTTTGCAGCTCCGGATTTAGCTGCCTGCGCATGCGGAATAGTTCCGCGGCGAATAGGTACTTTTACCAGGTTCTTTTTAGCATCTTCAATACCTTTTGTAATAGCTTCCTGTACTTCTTTAGCTTTACCCAGACCCTGACCAACTACACCGTTTTCGTTTCCAACAACTACTAACGCTGAAAAGCTGAAAGTACGTCCGCCTTTAGTAGTTTTTACTACGCGGTTGATAGCTACTACCTTCTCTTTCATTTCCACGTCCGCGATAGGCTTTACTTTATTTTCGGTTACTTTAGACATTTAAATCTTTTTTCTTTTAAAATAAATATTTTGTACAATTAAATTTTCAATCCACCTTCTCTGGCACCTTCGGCTACGGCTTTTACACGTCCGTGATACAGGTTGCCGCCACGATCAAATATAGCTTCGGTAATACCCAAGTCTACTGCTTTTTTAGCTAATGCTTCTCCGGCAAGTTTTGATTTTTCTATCTTAGTTCCTTTGGCCGCTGCTATATCTTTATCTTTAGTAGAAGCAGAAGAAATTGTAACGCCATCTTCATCGTTGATTAGCTGAAGATATATGTCGCTATTGCTACGAAACACTGATAAGCGTGGCTTTTGAGCTGTTCCGGAAACTTTTTTACGGATTCTGTAGCGAATTTTTTGTTTTTTTAATTTTAAATCCATCTTTTTATATTTTATACTTCCGATGCTGCCGGAAGATGCAGATTAATTAAATATTTTATTTACCGGCCGCTTTACCTGATTTACGACGAATGTATTCTCCAACGTATTTAACACCTTTTCCTTTGTAAGGCTCTGGTTTACGTAGGCTTCTGATCTTTGCCGCTACCTGGCCCAACAATTGCTTATCGGAACCTTCCAGTGAAATCAAAGGGTTTTTACCTTTTTCTGTAACGGTGGTTACTTTTAATTCTTTAGGAATTTCAAAAATAATATTGTGTGAATAGCCTAAAGAAAGGTCTAATGTATTGCCCTGATTGGCGGCTTTAAAACCCACACCCACCAGTTCAAGGTCTTTTTTAAATCCTTCGTGCGCACCGTTTACAATATTGGCAAGTAAAGCGCGGGAAAGACCGTGCAATGATCTATGGCGTATCTGATCTGTAGGACGGGTCAATACAATCTCTCCGTCTTTTACTTCTACAACGATATCGCGGTCAATTGCCTGCGTTAACTCTCCTTTGCTGCCTTTGGCAGTGATCACATTGTCTTTTCCAACCGTTACTGTAACTCCGTTTGGTATGGTGATTGGTTTTTTTCCTATACGAGACATAATGTATTAATTTTTATTTTTTTAAAAAATTGTTTGAAAATGTATTACCTAGCGCTTTCAGTTACCGTATAGAAAACTTAAATTGCCGGTAGGTTTTTATTGTTTTGAGACGTGCAAGATCCATTTTCAAGCAATCTGGCTGCGTCTTATATTTTTTATTAATAGATATGACAAAGAACTTCTCCACCCACATTTTCAGACTTTGCCTGCTTGTCGGTCATTACACCTTTGGATGTGCTGATGATGGCAATACCTAAACCATTGATTACTCTTTTAAAGTCTGCCGGTTTTGAATATTGACGCAGGCCCGGTCTGCTAACGCGTTCCAGAGATTGGATAGCAGGCTGTTTTGTTTCAGGGTCATATTTCAGCGCTATTTTAATTACACCTTGTTTGTTATCTTCTTCAAATTTGTATTTAAGAATATATCCTTGAGTGTACAAAATTTCAGTTATGCGCTTTTTTAGATTAGACGCAGGAATTTCCACAATTCTGTGTCCGGCCATTTGTGCATTACGCACTCTTGTCAAAAAGTCTGCAATTGGATCTGTTACCATTTTATATTTAATTAAATGCTTTCAAAAATAATTTGTTTGTGCTCTGCTAAGGGCTTTTTTGCCCAGCAGAAGTGTAGCTTTTAGCTACTTAGTTTTTACCAGCTGGCTTTCTTTACGCCCGGAATCTTACCATCTAAAGCCATATCGCGGAAGATTACTCTTGACATACCAAAATATCTTATGTAACCTTTAGGGCGACCTGTAAGCTGGCAACGGTTTTTAAGTCTAACCGGAGATGCATTACGAGGAAGTTTGTCTAAAGCTTCATAATCGCCAGCTTCTTTTAAAGCTTTACGCTTTTCGGCATAGCGGGCAACAGTTGCTTCGCGTTTTCTTTGTCTTGCTTTTATTGATTCTTTTGCCATATTTTTATATCCTAATTTTTATTAGTTATTATCTTTTTTAGCGTTTTTGAAAGGCAATCCCAATTCTTTCAACAGCTCGTATGCTTCTTCATTGCTTTGAGCGGAAGTAACGAAAGTGATATCCAAGCCTGTGATTTTGTTTACTTTATCGATATCTATTTCAGGGAAAATGATTTGCTCCGTTACGCCTAATGTATAGTTGCCTCTTCCGTCGAATGATTTATCGCTGATGCCTTTGAAGTCGCGTACACGTGGCAGAGATACAGAGATAAGGCGGTCAAGAAATTCGTACATTTTGCTTCCTCTTAAAGTTACTCTTGCGCCTATGGGCATTCCTTTACGGAGCTTAAAGTTAGAGATATCTTTTTTAGAAAAGGTGGCTATAGCTTTTTGACCGGTGATTTGCGTTAGTTCATCTACTGCTATATCAACCAGTTTTTTATCTGCTACGGCACCGTTAACGCCTCTGTTTAAGCAAATTTTTTCAAGCTTAGGAGCTTGCATGGGTGTTTTGTAATCAAATTTTTTGATTAATGCGGGCACCACTTCTTTTGTATATTTTTGAGCCAGTCTTGGCTGGTATGTATTTGTACTCATTATTTAATTGCCTCCCCTGATTTTTTAGAAATACGAACTAGTTGACCATTTTCACGAGAGCGTTTCACTTTAGTTGGCGCGCTTTTTTTAGCGTCCCAAAGCATTACGTTGCTTATGGCTATTGGCGCTTCTGTTTTTACTATGCCGCCCTTTGTATTCTGAGCCGAGGGCTTGGTGTGCTTACTTACGAAGTTGGCACCTTCTACCACTACGCGACCTTTGTCTAAGATCACTTCCAGCACAGTACGTGGTTTTTTTAGATCCTTATCATCTCCGGCGATGATCACTACCTGATCGCCTTTTTTGATATTGTATTTAGGTTTAAATCTGTTGCTCATATTTTTTATGCTTTTGGCTTAAAGCTTTATGCTCAAAGCGTACCTGATATATAATATTATAATGCCTGTTGGCTTTTGTTTATTTTAAAGTACTTCGGGAGCTAAGGAAATAATTTTCATATATCCTTTATCACGGAGTTCGCGCGCCACGGGTCCGAAGATACGTGTACCTCTTGGCTCATCGGCATTATTCAATAACACTACTGCGTTATCGTCGAAGCGGATGTAAGAACCGTCTTTACGACGCAGTTTGTTGGTTGTGCGTACAATTACTGCTTTAGATACAGTACCTTTTTTGATACCTCCCGCAGGAATAGCGCTTTTTACGGTAACTACTATTTTATCGCCGATTTTAGCATAGTCCTGTCCGGAGTTGCCAAGTACTCTAATGCAAAGCACTTCTTTTGCGCCACTGTTATCTGCTACTGATAATCTGCTTTCTTGCTGAATCATTTTACTCTATTTTTATTTGATTCAGTACTAAGTACAGGGTACCGAGTACTGAGTACTTTTAAAACTATTTTGCTTTTTCAACGATTTCTACCAATCTCCAACGTTTTGTTTTGCTCAACGGACGGGTTTCCATTATTCTAACAATATCTCCAACGTTGGCTTCCTGCTTTTCGTCGTGAACGTGGAATTTTGTTGTTTTCTTTACGAATTTTCCATAAAGAGGGTGTTTTACTTTTCTTTGTACACCAACACTGATAGTTTTATCCATCTTATTGCTGTTAACAACACCTATTCTTGTTTTACGCAAATTTCTTTCAACCATTGTTATTTATTTTATGCTTAGAGCAGAGCTCGCTGCTATTTTTACGCTTTTCTTGTGTTTAATTCTGTTTTTAAACGAGCAATATCTTTTCTCAGGCTACGGATATTCATCGGATTTTCCAGCGGAGAGATTGCATGTGCAAATTCTACTTTTTTCAAACGCTGTTTATCTTCAAGAATACGAGCTTTCAAATCTTCTGTAGAAAGATCTTTGATTGCTTTATTAAATTCTGATGCCTTCGCCATTATATAATATATTTAAAATTGATTATGCTGATATTAAGTCTTTACGAACTACAAACCTTGTTTGGATGGGTAGCTTTTGTGCTGCCAATTCCATAGCTCTTTTGGCTACTTCCATTGGTACGCCATCGCATTCAAAGATGATGCGCCCGGGTTCTACTACAGCAGCCCAATATTCGGGATTACCTTTACCCTTACCCATACGTACTTCCGCTGGTTTTTTGGTAATGGGCTTATCGGGGAATATGCGAATCCATACATTACCTTCACGTTTCATAGCACGTGTCATAGCCTGACGAGCAGCTTCTATCTGGCGGTTATTTAACCATATGGGCTCTACTGCTTTTAGTGCGTAAGACCCAAAAGATATGGTTGTACCTCTTTTAGCTACGTTTCTTATTCTGCCTTTCTGGGCTTTTCTGTGTTTTGATCTTTTCGGCTGTAACATTGTTCTTGATTAAATATTTTGTAATCTGATGATTGTTTGGTTTGTTGTCAATCTATCAAATAAATTAATTTCTTCTGTCTCTTCTGTCTCCACCACCTCTTCTGTCTCTATCTCCACCGCCTCTTCTGTCTCTTCTGTCGTGATGACCACCACCTGCATGAGGACCGGCTTCTTTGCCACCACCTATAAAATTAGGATTCAAATCTCTTTTACCTAAAACTTCTCCTTTACAAATCCAGATTTTAAGCCCTATTTTACCATAAACGGTTTGTGCGTATACGCTTGCATAATCTATATCCATACGGAAAGTATGCAAAGGCACCCTGCCTTGTTTGAACTCCTCAGAACGGGCTATTTCAGCTCCTCCCAAACGACCGCTGGCTTTCACCTTTATCCCTTCTGCGCCCATTCTAAGGGTAGAAGCGATGGCCATTTTAATGGCGCGTTTAAAGTTGATACGGTTTTCTATCTGACGGGCAATTGTATCGCCTACGATAGCGGCATCAAGCTCAGGACGGCGAATTTCAAGAATATTGATTTGAACGTCGTTATTGTTGGTTAATTTTTTCAGCTCCTCTTTAATTCTGTCTACTTCATTTCCGCCTTTACCAATGATGATGCCCGGCTTGGAAGTATGAATGGTAACGATTAGTTTTCCTAAGGTGCGCTCGATAACAATTTTAGAAATTCCTCCTTTGTTAATACGTGCATTGAGGTAAGTTCTGATTTTGTGATCTTCGATTAAGCGTTTAGAATACTCTTTGCTATTGCCATACCAATTACTGTCCCATCCGCGGATGATTCCCAGTCTGTTACCAATAGGATTTGCTTTTTGACCCATATTGCTTATTTGTGATTTGAAGTTTATTGCTAAACTTCAGGTTAATATTTTTATTTTTTTGAATCTACTACTATTGTTACGTGATTGCTGCGTTTGCGAATTTTGTATCCACGACCCTGAGGTGCCGGGCGCATGCGTTTGATAGTGCGGCCTTCATCTACATAGATGGTTTTTACAATCAAATCTGCATCTGCTGCGCTTTGTCCTTCATTGCCCTGCTCCCAGTTAGCGATTGCGCTTTTTAGCAATTTAGCTAACGGAACTGCATTGTGCTGAGGGTGATGCTCAAGAGTAGAAAGTGCTTTTTCCACTTCCATTCCGCGGATTACATCTGCCAGCAAACGCATTTTGCGTGGTCCTGTAGGATAATTTCTTAATTTAGCTACTGCTTCCATTTTCTTTTAGTTGAAAAGTTACTATGGTAAAAGTTGAAAAGATGTTATTTGTAAGCTGTCAACTTTACTATTATCTTAATTATTTTTTGCTTCCTGCGTGTCCTCTGAAGTTTCTTGTAGGGGCAAATTCTCCTAATTTGTGGCCTACCATAAACTCTGTTACGTATACAGGTATAAATTTATTTCCGTTGTGTACGGCAAATGTATGTCCTACGAAATCGGGTGTAATGGTAGAGCGCCTGCTCCATGTTTTAATTACAGTTTTTTTCACTCCGCCTTCATTCATTCCCAATACTTTTCCTTCGAGGTTGTGATCTACGTAAGGACCTTTTTTAATTGAACGACCCATATTTTATAAGTTTTTAGTTGATTTGTCTCGTTGGTACGAGACCATTTTAACTGTTAAAAAAATTAATTATTATTTACCTAACTTTTTACCGTTTTTACGCTGAATAATCAGTTTGTCTGAACCTTTTTTCTTACGGGTAATTTCACCTTTGGCGTACTTACCTGTTCTGCTTCTTGGGTGTCCGCCGGAAGCTCTACCTTCACCACCACCCATTGGGTGATCTACAGGGTTCATAGCTACACCTCTAACTCTTGGGCGAATGCCTTTCCAGCGTTTGGCGCCCGCTTTACCCAGGCTTTTAAGGCTATGGTCGGAATTAGAAACTTCTCCAACAGTAGCATATACGTTAATCAATACTTTTCTCAATTCACCTGAAGGCATTTTCAATACCGCGTATTTTTCTTCCTTATTGCTCAATTGTGCAGAAGCGCCTGCGCTTCTTACCATTTTAGCACCATGTCCTGGCTGCAGTTCTACGTTGTGAATGATAGTACCCAGGGGCATATTTTTCAATTGAAGCGCATTGCCCAATTCGGGGGCTACGCTATCTCCTGAAATTACCGTGGCGCCTACCTGTAATCCTTTTGGCGCAATGATGTATCTTTTTTCTCCATCAGTATATTCTACTAATGCGATAAAAGCGGTACGGTTTGGATCGTACTCAATAGATACCACTTTTGCTTCTATTCCTTTTTTGTCGCGTTTAAAATCTATAATGCGATAATGATGCTTATTTCCGCCTCCTCTGTGCCTCATAGAACGACGTCCCTGTGAGTTTCTGCCGCCCGTTTTGTGCTGGGGCTCCAACAAACTTTTTTCGGGTTTATTGGTAGTAATCTCAGCATATGCATTACCGATTTTCCAGCGGGTGCCTGCGGTTACTGATTTAAAATTTTTTAAAGCCATTGTTTTTCTTTTTTCGGAATTATCAGCTCCGATTACTATAGTTTATTTATTTAGATTAAATATTTGAATACAAATCAATTGTTTCGCCTTCAGCCAATGTTACATAGGCTTTTTTGTAAGCTGGTTTTACACCTTGCACATAACCGGTTTTTGTAAAACGCGATTTGTTTTTGCCGGGTACTACCACCGTGTTTACATCCACTACCGCCACTCCATAAAAAGCTTCAACAGCAGATTTGATCTCTAATTTATTAGCCTTACGACTTACTTTAAAAGTGTATCTGTTCTGCTTTTCCTGTTGCAGATTGGCTTTTTCGGTAAGTATAGGTTTTAGTAAAACTTCTGTAAGTTTCATTTCTTTTTAATTTAATTAATTATTCAATCTGTGTTTATTAAGCTTCTACCTCTTCTGCTTCATTCATAAGCTTTACCGCTCCTTCGCTAAGTACCAGTACATCTGCATTGATAATGCTGTATGTATTGATATCGTCAATAATGGTGCTTTCAATTTTTGGCAGGTTGCGCAAGCTTAAGTACATGTTCTTATTGTCTTGTGTAAGTACATAAAGCACTTTCTTATCGCCTATGTTCATTCCTTTCAGAACGTCTACTACTTCTTTTGTTTTTGGTGCATCCAGGTTAAAATCTTCTACTACCATCAACGCGCTGTCTTTCATTTTGTGAGAAAGTGCACTAAACTTGGCCAGATTTTTTACTTTCTTATTTAATTTGAAAGAGTAACCGTGCGGTTTGGGGCCAAATATAGTACCACCGCCTTTATATAAAGGGTTACGGATATTGCCTTTACGAGAGCCTCCCGTACCTTTCTGCTTGTGTAGTTTGCGGCTTGAACCTTTTACCTCGGCGCGGGTTTTTACTTTGTGTGTACCCTGGCGCTGAGATGCTAAGTACTGCTTAACAGCCAGATAAATGGCATGATCATTTGGCTCAATTCCAAATACATCTTCCGGAAGCTCAATTGTTCTACCGGTATTTTGTCCTTTTCTATTTAAAACTTCTACTTGCATTTTTTTCTTTTTTCTGTAAAGAAATGTAATTGCTTTACTATTTATTATTTCTGGATGAAAACTACCGACCCGTTATGACCGGGCACAGAACCACTTACCAAGATATAGTTTTTCTCAGGGAATATTTTTACTACTTTCAATCCTTTCATTTTCACTCTGTCGCCACCCATTCTTCCGGCCATTCTCATTCCTTTGAAAACCCTGGAAGGATAAGATGATCCACCGATAGAACCCGGCGCTCTCTGACGGTCGTGCTGACCGTGCGATTGCTCTCCCACACCGGCAAATCCGTGGCGCTTTACAACACCCTGAAAACCTTTACCTTTTGTGATACCCACAACGCTTACGGTTTCACCTTCTTCGAAGATGTCTACGCTTACAGTTTCACCTATATTTTTTTCGATTGAAAAATCACGAAATTCTTTTACAACTTTTTTTGCCGTGGTGTTGGCTTTAGAGAAGTGATTCAATTCGGCTTTGGGAGTATTTTTTTCTTTTTTCTCGCCGAATGCAAGTTGCAATGCGCTATAGCCATCTGTTTCACCGGTTTTTACCTGTGTAACAACGTTTGGCTCAGCTTCAATGATAGTAACCGCTACTTGTTTCCCTTCGGGACCAAATACACTGGTCATACCAATTTTTTTACCAATAATTGCTTTCATTTTATTTTGCGGTTTATGCCCCGCTTGGTTATGGAGACATTTCTGAATGGTGCAGAAATTCAATCTCTCGTTTTCATCGACCTTTTCCTTTGCTATTTCCCACTTGAAATTTCGGAAGTACCGACGATAAACAAACCTCGAAGGGCTTTGTTTATATGTTATGCTTCTGACTTTTGCCAGAAACGGTTTAATATTTTTCTGATCAGAGCTCTTTTCTCGTACTTAGCACGATTGAGAGATGACATTTTTTTATTTAGAAAGAACTGATGCGATATTTTATACCGCGTAATTATAAATCCAGATTATGCTTTGATCTCTACTTCAACGCCTGATGGCAGGTCTAATTTGCTTAACGCATCCACTGTTCTTGAAGAAGAAGTATAAATATCCAACAAGCGCTTGTGCGTAGCTAATTGAAACTGCTCACGGCTCTTTTTGTTTACGTGTGGAGAACGCAAAACAGTAAATATTTTTTTATGCGTAGGCAAAGGAATAGGTCCTGTAACTACCGCTCCTGTTCCGCGAACTGTTTTTACGATTTTCTCAGCAGACTTGTCAACAAGGCTGTGATCGTATGACTGTAATTTGATTCTAATTCTTTGAGACATAATCTGACCCAATTTTTTAATTTGGGATTGCAAAGGTACTATATTATTTTTTTAATCCAAATAATTTTTGCTTTTTTTTAAATTTCTACGCTCAGGTTGGAAGCGCAACCTGCCTGTGTGTGTTTATTTTTAAATGCATACTATTTATTGAAAGTTGTTGAAACATGTATACAATTTTATAACTTAATGATTTCAAAATAAATATATTTACAAATTAAATTAAATGTATTGATATTCTTTTAATAAAGCGTTATCTTGGCATGGTTTTAGATTTATGCAAGCATATTACAACATTTTTATTAAAAAAAATTAAATTGTATATACTATGACTAAATTCACAAAACCAGCATTGAAAAGCATTTATGCAACTGTAGCTCTGTTTTTTATGAGCATTATGACTACTATAGCTCAAGAAACGTCTAAATTGGATGTAGACGTTGATTTGGGCGGCGACGGCCCCGCAGGCGGCGCCTGGTATTCTCAAACCTGGGTATGGATTGTGGGAGGCCTTGTATTCATTCTGTTGTTAGTAGCTCTTTTAAGAGGCGGTAACAACAACAAAGCATAATTATTATAAGGTATTATTTTTAAAGCCGTCTTACACAGATGGCTTTATTTTTTTAGTTTACTTCCAGCTCCGTTACTCCTCCCGATACGGTAAATTTCATGGCTTCGGTGGACTTCATCTTATCTTTAATGAATTTTACTTTGTGCGCGGGCACTACATAGGTAATGCCCGACAGCGCATAGGAATGAGGTACATATACTACAAAATGATCTTCCAGATCAAACATAGACGCGTTGCTTTGCGTAATGAATCCTAACCGCCATACATCCTCAGCATCTACATTTACCAATACGGGTTTGTCAAATTTCTTTTTATTGCCTGTAAACGCTTTCATAACATCATTCACGGATGAATAAATAAGCTTTACACCCGGCGTTCTGTTCAGCACTCTTTCCAGCAGTTCTAAAAACTTACTCATAATATACGTAGAAGAAGATCTGCCGATAAGAATAAGCAGTAAAAGAACCATAATAAAACCTAAACCCGGCATACTTTTTATAAAGTTTT
Organism: Bacteroidota bacterium; assembly: GCA_023386235.1. GTDB lineage: Bacteria > Bacteroidota > Bacteroidia > Chitinophagales > Chitinophagaceae > Haoranjiania. The sequence goes on from JAEWKC010000016.1 coordinate 73,106, forward strand.
CTTTATCTTCCAGGAAGTTAGAAAGAAACATAGGCAATATGCTGTCTATGAAACTAAACAACCACACTATAAAATAAATAGTGATGGCAATGGGCGCTACTACCACAATTCCCTGAAACAAATATTCCAGCGTTAACTTAACCGATTCTTTAAACGATGCTTTCATTTTTTTTAATTTTACCTGAACGTTACTTTTTTTTAATAACGTAATGGGTGAGTAAAAGAATAATTCTACAAAAGTGGTAAAAAAATGAATGCCCGTCATCACATCTAAATAAATTAATTACATTGCACATAAAAAAATAACGATGCAGATTGTAATTACAGGAGCCAGCAAAGGTATAGGAAAGGCTATTGCCACAATTTTTGCAAAAGACAATGCACACACTTTAATCATATGTGCAAGAAATACCGATGCGCTTGCAGAACTGAAAAACGACCTTGAAGCCGCCTATCCTGCTACGGAAGTGCTGATAAAAGCCTGCGATGTGAGCGACAAAGAAGATATTAACCAATTTGCCCAATATATACTGAACCTGGATAAACCTATTGATATACTGATCAATAACGCAGGAATTTTTATTCCGGGCAGTGTATACAATGAAGCTGAAGGCAGTTTAGAAGAAATGTTGCAGGTGAATTTGTTTAGCGCATACCATTTAACAAGAAAGTTGATTCCGCAATTCATAGCGCAAAAAAAAGGTACGATATTTAATATTTGCTCTATCGCTTCTTTTACTCCTTATCCTAATGGCGGCAGCTATAGTATAAGCAAATACGCCTTATCGGGCTTTACCAAAAATCTACGTGAAGAAATGAAACCTTTTGGAATAAAGGTTTGTGGCGTTTATCCCGGCGCCACCATGAGCGATAGCTGGGCAGGCTCCGGTGTGGATGCCACACGGATTATGGAAGCCGAAGACGTAGCAAAAATGATACATGCCGCTATGCAGCTTTCGCCCCAGGCGGTGATGGAAGATATTGTACTAAGGCCACAACTGGGCGATTTGTAATTGTTTGATACTTTTTTTAAAACCAGCCCCTTTTTTTAAATACATAAATCATGTATACGGGAATAAGCAGCATTAAGCTGATGGCAAAATAAAAAGCATACGGATTGTCGAGGTAAGGTATATGCTTAAAGTTCATACCGAAGATACCGCCGATTACTGTGGCAGGCGCCAGCAAGCAGGTAACAATAGCGGTAACTTTCATTGACTGGTTCAGCTTGTTGTTTTCCTGGTTCAGATACAAATCATGAATATTGGCAATTGACTCCCGGTAATTCTCTACCATTTCTTTTGCCTGATTAATGTGATCACTCACGTCTTTTAAATAGCGCAGTGTTTTTTTGTTGAAAATCTCTTCTTCATTGCGCAGCAGCATCGTGATTACGTCGCGCAGTGGGTATATGTTTCTACGCAATATCATTAGCTCTCTTCTGTAGAAAATAATTTTAGCAAAGGATCTTTTGTTTTGATTGTTCAATACTTCGTCTTCTACGGTTTCAATTCTGGCCGATAGTTTGTCCATCAAATAAAAATAATCATCTACAATAGCGTCCAGCAGCTCGTAAAACAAAAAGTCTACTCCATTCTGCCTTATTTTGCTGGCCTTGTTTTTCAGCTTGTTTCTGATTTTATTGAATGAATCTTTTTCTGCCTCTTCCTGAAAAGTAATCACCCTTGTTCTGCCCAAAATAATAGACACCTGCTCTTGTTCTATAAAGAATCTTGTATCATTGTACGAAAGCATATACACCAGGCAATAAATATAATTGTCGAACTGGTCTAATTTGGTATTGTGCCCCAAGCTGTAAATATCCTCTTCTATCAATTCGTTTATTTCAAACATTTCGGAAATCGTATGAATGGCCTGCTTATCTAACCCTTCAATATTAAGCCAGATATTATAGGAAGAATCTTTAAAAGCCCTGCACTCTTCGGCCGATTGCAGTTTGTGCTCTCTTACCTCTGTTTCGTTGTATTCATACAGATGAATAATATACTTATCCGCATTTTGGCGCAATTGATTGTTGATAGGATTTTCACGAAAGATTTGCCTTGACTCGCCCATTTTAAGGAAAGAAAAAACATCGTTAAAAGTAGAGGTAATACTCATGATTGTGTATGCAGTTTAGGCAATTATCTTAATACCATATTTCTGTCGGCATCTAATCTTATCAAAACAAATATAAGTATAGTAAAGGACAATAGCGAAGAACCACCGTAGCTGATAAGCGGCAGTGGAATGCCAATAACAGGAAACAATCCAATAGTCATACTTACATTGATGGCTATATGCATAAACAAAACACTTGCTACGCAATAGGCATAAATACGACTAAAGGCGCTTCGCTGTCGTTCGGCTATTTTAATTATGCGCAGCAGCATAAAAAGATAGATGCCCAAAAAAGTAACTGTTCCAAAAAGCCCGAAAGCCTCACCAATAGATGTGAATATAAAATCGGTATGCTGTTCGGGCACGTATTTCCCCCTGGTTTGCGTACCCTGCATAAACCCTCTGCCCATCAAGCCTCCGGATCCAATCGCTATTTTACTTTGGCGCACATTATAATCGTCGGGCTTCATTACTTTTTTATCTTCGGCTTCCTTTCGCTGCGCGTGTATGTTCTGGCTGCAATCATAATCTTTGCCAACCATGGCGTATACCCTTGCCGACTGGTAACATTGAAATACATTATTAAAAATATAAGGCACGGCAAAACGCTGAATACCTACGCAAGCGATCCATACAAATAATATGGTAAGCAGCAAGCCCCTGTCGCGCTTCAGTTTCCGGCGCATAAAATAAATAGCGCCCACGGTAATGAGTGTAAGTATCACCGCCAGCGTATTAGGTTCTAACAGTAACGTAGCCACCACCAGCACAGCAAATGAAAAGCCTACAATTAATATCCAGGATGGCAGTCCCTCGCGAAACATCACAATAAAAAATCCAAAGTATACCAGGGCCAGGCCGGTTTCATTCTGCAATATTGATAACATTGCCGGAAGCAGCGCTATACCCATTGCTATTAGCTGTGATTTTATTTTGGAGAAATCCAGATCCTGCATAGATAAATATTTAGCCAAAGCCAGTGCCGTAAATATTTTACAGATTTCCGCAGGCTGCAGGTTAAATCCTCCGCCCAAAGGAATCCAGCTTCTAGAGCCACTTATGTTTCTGCCAATCACGAACGTAATGAGCATTAAAAATATTCCAAACAAATAAGAAAGATTGGCAAAGGATGTATATAGCTTACTATCGCTGAGGAGAATAAGCGTGGCCACAACGGCACTAACCAGTGCAAAAATAAACTGTTTGCTGTAGTTTGTATCTCCCGATAAAAAAGTGGAGGTCCAGCTTTCGCCGGCATCAGGATTAAACTCTACCATAAAAATACAGATAACGCCCACCACCACAAGTATCGCGTATAGCAATACCATTGTCCAGTCAATTCCTTTCGAGAGCCTGTTATCGTCCTGTACGTACATAAATTTATCCTCTTCTTTTGGTTGTATCTTTTTGCTCCGGCCTTATGGCTTCCTGCTTCGGCTGGTCATTCTGCAACGGCACTTCATTATTCTTCCTTCTCGGTTCTGCTTCGGGGTCAAATGTACGCTTTACTATGGCCACCTGCTTTTCGGTATAAGAAAGTTCTCTTTCCGAAAAAGCAACATCTACATTTTTCGAAACACTTTTTTGCATAGCCGCGGCCCGCGACGAGTCTCGGTTGCGATACCAACGCTTGATGGCCGGCGGTATTTTATCTATTTTAATATACTCATCAGCCTTTTTCTGGCTGGCTTCAGACAAAGTATCATTCAGGTATTTCTCCATCATCCAACCGGCTATTGGGCCCGCCCAGGTACCACCGTAACCGGCATTTTCCACAACAACCGCAATGGCTATTGTAGGATTTTCTACAGGAGCAAATGCTACAAACAATGCATGGTGCTCGCCATGTGGATTTTGCGCCGTACCCGTTTTAGCTGCAATGGCATGACCCGGCACTTTTATCCTGGCTGCCGTGCCTATGGTAGCCACGTCTGCCATACCACGGATAACCGCGTTGAAAGCTGTATCGGTAATATGTAATCCGGCATGTTTTTCTCTGAACTTTCCCATATACACCGTATCGGCAATTGTTTCATCTTGTATGCTATCTATTAAATGCGGTACAAAATAATATCCTTTATTGGCGATGATGCACATGCTGTTGGCCATTTGCAAGGGTGTGGTAGTCATTTTATCCTGTCCTATGCCTAAAGTGATCATATTGCACGATACCCAATTATTTCCATAATCTTTATTGTAAACCGAAGTATCAGGTATATTGCCTCTGTACTCACCGGGAAGGTCAACGCCTGTTCTCACACCCAGACTAAAGGAGTTCATATATTGCTTCCATCTGTTGTAGCCTTCTTTAGGACTTTTGAATTTAGGATTGTCTACCGCTATCTTAAACATCTGATTGAAATAAGAGTTGCAGGAATAAGCCATTGCATTTCTGAGATTAGCCGAATGTGCTCCACCTGCATGTGTACAACGAATGTGTACACCACGGCATCCAACATAATAGCCGGGGCAGGGATAGCCGTAAGAAGGAGTGATAAGCCCTTCATCCAATGCCACCAAAGCTCCTAATGGCTTGAATGTAGAACCCGGCGGATACGTACCTTGTATAGCTCTGTTAAACATGGGGCGCGCCGTATCCAGCACAAGCCTGCCATAGTTTTTTCTTCTTTCGCTTGGCGACAACAGGTCGGGATCGTAGTTGGGCGCGGTGATCATTGCCAGAATGCCCCCGGTTTTGGGGTCTATGGCAACCGCTGCGCCTAATTTATTGGTAAATAATTTTTCGCCCAGTTGCTGCAGCTCTATATCAAGGCTTGAGTAAAGATTTCTGCCGGCTACGGCCACCGTATCGTAAGCGCCATTATCAAAAGAGCCAATGATGCGCGATTTATTGTCTCTTATCAATTGCTGCACGCCTCGCTGCCCCATCAATACTTTTTCGTAAGTAAACTCCAGTCCTGCCACGCCTTTGTAATCGCCAGACTGATAACCCTCTTCGGGATGTTCTTCCAGGTATTTCGCATCTACTTCTCCTAAGCGTCCTACGATATTCGCCGCTACTTTGTAAGGATATTGACGGGTAGGCCTGTCTTGCAAATAAAAACCGGGAAATTTGTATATATTTTCGTTTAACGTGGCGTACAGCCTGGAGGAAAGCAAGGGCTCAAAAGCACTGGGCTTGTAACTTCCGTTTTTAATAATGGAAGTAAGCATCCTGTTGTGATACTCCGCAGTATCAATATTTAATATGGCACACAAAGCTGCTGTATCCACGCCTCTTCTTGCTTCGGAAGGCACCACCATTAAATCGTAAGAGACCTCATTGGCCAGTATAATCCTGTTTTTTCTGTCGAAAATAATGCCTCTGTCAGGATAAATTACCCTTCTTGTAATGGCATTGCCCTGCGCCTGTAATTTTAAGTCTTTTGAAAACAGTTGCAGGTTGATAAGCTGCGCCACCATTACTAAAAAAACAGCAACAATAATGATTGTGATAATTCTACTTCTTACCTGTAACGTCTGCGGGTTGAGCATTTTAATTTATTTCTCCAAAGTTTGAAAGCGGCCTGAGTGATTTTTACAAAAATAGAAAAAAGATAGGTAAACAAAAATGCAAAATCATGAATTAAATTCCAAAACTATTTATTCGGCATTGGTTTTAAATCGTCCTTTTCTGAATGCCAAAGCCTCTGTAATGAGTATCAATACAATGCTTACAACCGTAGAAAGAGTGACCTTACCTATAAAGAAAAGAAAATCGCCAAAACGCATCCACTCAATCAACACCACTACAAAATGATGCGCGAAGGTGAGTATAAGCAGATAGATAAGATAAGGCTGGAAACCCATACTGCGAATGCCGGGCTCAAAATAAGTAATCTCTACTTTTTCATGCGGAAGCAGGGCATTGAGTATAAACGGACGCAGGTAAGCTATAAACACACAGGCCGCCGCGTACATGCCCATAGACTGCGAAAAATAGTCCATCGTAATGCCAAAAATAAAGCTGATAATCAGCAACCAGTTTTTAGAGATATCAAAAGGCAGCCATAAAATGAACAGGAAATATAACCAGGGCTTTATATACTGATGCAATAAAGGAACTTTATCCATTATAAAAGCCTGAATAAAAATAAACAGTATAAAACGGATAATATTTTTAAGTATAACGCTCATTATCTTTTAGGCACACCTCCGGTAGCCTGTATCTCTTTTAATTTCATAGCATCTTCCAGTGCTCTCTGCTCTGTAAAAAGCTGGTTTTTTATTATATAAGCATATTGTAAACTTCTGAAGCTAACGCCAGGCTTTACTTCCAGCTTATGAAAACTTGATGTGGGGTCTTTCTTCACCGCGCTTACCGTACCTATGATTAATCCCGTAGGGAAGTTGGGCGATATGTTACTGGTAACAATCGTATCTCCTTTTTTCACCGGTATGATGCGTGGAATTTCTTTTAGCTCTATCACGTCGGGCGATTTACCATCCCATGTAATAGTGCCGGTAGTTTTATTGTTGAGCAACATGGCGCTTATACGGCTGTTGTGATTGAGCAGCCCCATAACTATAGAAAAGTTAGAGCTTACCGATACTACTTTTCCAACTACGCCTTCCGGGCTGGTAACAGCCATATCCACGGCAATACCATCGCTGGTGCCTTTTTGCAGCGTGATATAATTATTTTCCAGGCTAAGAGAATTGTTGACCACCTTTGCCGGCAAATAACTGAATTGCTGGTATATTCTTGCCCCGGACGTATCGCGAAGCAACGAATCTCTTAATACTCTTGTAGAATCTGTATTGAGCGAATCCATTGCGTAAATAGATGCTGACAACGCGTTGCGCAATCTTGTATTTTCATCTACCAATGCCTTATTAGTGCTTTTAAGATTAAAGAAATATTCTACATCGTTGTACCTGCGCTGCAACCGGCCTACATATTCATTAAATACATTGGAATAAGCTGCCGCGTAACTGTCGTTGTATTTTACCAAAAAAGAAATACATACTCCTTCTAAAAAAAGAAAAAGGAAAAATGTAAAGTACTTCTTTAAAAATAAAATAATATTTCGCATAGGTTATCTTCGGAAATGAACCATCAATATTCTGAAACACAAAGGAATGAATATTTTGGCGAATTCCACCTGACAATAAATTAAAAAATTAAAAAAAAACAACAGATGAAAGATAAATGTAAAAAGTCAAAAGCAAAAAAAATCTACCGATATTTTACTTTTGACTTTGCTTTTAATTTTCGCTTTGCATTATCTCATTATAAATGGATATCTCTGATAATTTTTCAGAGCAATACCGGTGCCGCGCACCACACTTTTCAGCGGATCGTCGGCAATATGTACAGGCAGCTTAATCTTTTGGCTTAATCTTTTATCTAAACCTCTCAGCAATGCGCCACCACCCGTAAGGTACAGGCCTCTGCGGTATATATCGGCCGAAAGCTCAGGAGGCGTGGTTTCTAACGCGCGCAAAATAGCTTCTTCAATTTTAAAGATGGATTTATCCAAAGCTTCGGCTACTTCCTGGTAGCTTACCATTATTTGCTTAGGCACGCCGGTTACCAGATCTCTGCCGCTTACAGGCAAATCATCCGGCGGATTGTCTAAATCCTTTAATGCGGCACCTAATTCAATTTTGATCTGCTCTGCCGTGCGCTCTCCTATCAATAAGCTGTGGTAGCGTCTTAGCGCTTCCATTATATCGGCGGTGAATTCGTCGCCCGCTATACGGATACTTTGGTCGCAAACAATACCAGCCAAAGCTATAACGGTGATGCCGGTGGTACCACCGCCAATGTCAATGATCATGTTTCCTACAGGCTCTTCTACATCTATACCAATACCGATTGCCGCAGCCATAGGCTCGTCAATTAAATATACCTCTTTAGCGCCGGCCTGTGCTGCGCTGTCTCTTACCGCCCTTTTTTCTACTTCCGTAATGCTTGAAGGAATGCAGATAAGCATTCTCCAGCTTGGCGGAATAATAGGTTTTTTGGTATGCAGCATTCTTATCAATTCTCTGATCATGAGCTCTGCCGCGTTAAAATCTGCTATCACCCCGTCTTTTAACGGGCGAATAGTTTTAATGCTTTCGTGGGTTTTTTCATGCATCAATAAAGCCTTCTTTCCTACGCCTAATACCTCCTTAGGATTGTTTCTGTTTAAAGCCACAATAGAAGGTTCGTTAACTACGATCTCATCGTTATGAATGATAAGGGTATTGGCAGTGCCCAGGTCCATTGCTATTTCCTGAGTAAAAAAATTGAATAATCCCATTCTATTTTATATATCTCTTTTTTTTAAATTTAATCTGCAAAATGAATTAATATTTCTGAATTTACCAAAACTAAAATTGAAATAAGAGACTATTTTTCTGCCGGTAAAAACAGTTTATGCAAGTTTACGTGTTTATTTCAATTTAGAAATAGGATTATTTATTATTTAACAAAAGACTTGTTTGAGTGTGCAATCCATCTTGTACTACTTCCATCGCTTCTATCTTTTCTTTTAATGTCATGTACCAGTTCTTGTCATTATCGTCGTAGAAAGGCAATAAGGTTTCCGGGTATTTTTCTTCTGCTACTTCAAATGTTCTTTTTGCAAGCGCTGTATCTTTTTCAAGTAGCGCGTACTCTGCCGTCCAGGCATGGGCGAAACGAAGTATATTAAGCACTTGCAGATTATCGGGGTTTTGAAGGTAATCGGTATTCTTGCCGGTAAGTGGCGATAAGGAAGGCAGTCTTGCCCGCAAATAATCTACATCGTTAGTGCCTTCTACGGTATTTACCTTTACCGTTAAGCCTCTAAGCTGTAAATAATTGGTGGTAGATAAATACAGCCTGAAGTTTCCCGGCAGCCCGGAAGGGAAAAACACATCGCGTTTCATAGCGTTTTGCTCCAGCAATCTTAGCAGAATCTGGTCTGAGCGCAGCAGGCCGCCCTCGAAAGTTGGACGCAGATGCCAGGTAAGCACACTATCGCCCGCGGGGAAGCGCGCGTTGGGGATGCTGATGTCCCGTGCAATCCAGGCTACAGGTTTTATATTGCGTAGTTCTTCATTGTTTATTTGCAACTCCAGCCTTCCACGCTCTTTCATCATTTGCGGATACCAGATTGTATTAAGATAATCTAAATTGATATTTCTTACATCTGTTCTTGCTTTTAGCACATGTTGTAAATAAGCGATATAATATACCTGCATATCCCCGGCATTAAACAGATAGGCACTATCGCTTACATCATCAAGCAGCTGAGAAAAATACCGGAGTACCGTTTCATTAATACCGCCGCGCTTTTTTGCCTGCTCCAGACACCAGACAGTAGAATCTGTTTTATTCTCGTACAGATATCGCAAAGCCTGCCCGCCCCATATAGAAAGTATTTTGGTATGCGGATCGAGATTTAATCTTTTTCCTTTGTACAAACCATTGCTCAGTTCTAAAGCGTTTTCAAAACACTGACTTGCTTTTTGAGCCAACAATAAATTGGAACGGATAAGATTTTCACCCTCGTAGCTATTAAATTTGTCAATGGCATATCCTAAGAAATACCAGGCTTCGGGGTTTCCGGGATTGTTGAGCGTATATTGCTCCAGTACATATCCCACATCATTGAAGTCTACATTTTCTCCCGCATTTACTTTTTCTGTCAAAATACGTTTTGCACGTTGATAGTGTTTATCGTCGGCTTCCTGCGCAAGCCCGGTTTGCGCGAATAAGAAAAGAAAAAAAGCAGACAGGCATACTCTTTGAAATATAAGCATACAGCCAGGCAAAAATGCATTGCTTCGTTTTTCGGCCACAGCTTTATCGTAGCAATCACAACGCCTTTCCGGCGACGCAATTGCCGCTTTTTTGTGCGCTGAATAAAGAGGAAGCAACCTGATCATCATGCTATTGCTTAAAATTCATTATATAAAAATTGTAATATTTAATCAAACAATTTATTCAAACTCATACCCGATATCTCTTCTGAAATACATGCCTTCAAACGATAATTCAGAAGAAAGAATATCTTTCGATCTTTGGGCAGCTTCGGCAATAGTATCGCCAAAAGAAGTTACGGCTACCACTCTTCCGCCATTGGTAAGTATATTTTCGCCATCTGCTTTGGTTCCTGCATGAAAAACAATACTGTCACCTGTATTTTCGGGCAATTGAATTTTTTTTCCTTTTTCATAATCACCGGGATAGCCTTTGCTTACAGCCACTACGGTAGCTATCGATTTATCGCGAAACGTTACTTCGGTTTTATTAAGTGTGCCTTTCTCTAAAGTTACAAACATTTCTACCAAATCGTTCTCCAAGCCGGGCATTACCACTTCGGTTTCCGGATCGCCCATGCGCGCGTTGTATTCAATTACGTAAGGTTCGCCTTCTACATTAATCAACCCGAAAAATACAAATCCTTTATAGGTTATATGCTCATTCGCCAATCCGTCAATAGTAGGTTTTATAATGTTTTCTTCTACTTTTTGCATAAATGCTTCGTCTGCAAAAGGTACGGGAGTTACGCAGCCCATGCCGCCTGTATTTAATCCGGTATCACCTTCGCCTATACGTTTATAGTCTTTAGCGTGACCAATAATTTTATAATCTTTACCATCGGTCAATACAAACACACTCACTTCCACACCTGACAGAAACTGCTCAACCACCACTGTAGAAGACGCCTCGCCAAACTGTTTATTTACAATCATTGCCTCAAAAGCATCCAGCGCTTCTTGGTGCGTGTTGGCTATTATCACGCCTTTTCCGGCCGCAAGCCCGTCCGCTTTCAGCACTATCGGCAGCGGATGCAGTTCTATATATTTCTTTCCTATTTCATAATTGTCCTGGGTAAATTCGGCGTAAGCCGCAGTAGGAATATCGTTGCGCTTCATGAACTTTTTAGAGAAGGCTTTGCTTCCTTCCAACTGCGCTCCTTTTTCTGAGGGGCCTACCACCTGAATATCCGGAGCATTTTCTTCAAAAAAATCATATATGCCATTTACCAAAGGATCTTCGGGCCCCACCACAATCAATTTTATATTATGGGCAATACAAAAATCTTTTTGCGCCTGAAAGTTATTTACATCTATAGGTTCGTTCGTAGCTATTTGCGCCGTTCCGGCATTGCCCGGCGCTACAAACAATTCCTCGCAAAGCGGGCTTTGTTTTATTTTCCAGGCAAGCGCGTGCTCTCTTCCACCCGAACCAATAATCAGAATATTCATATTTACAGTAAAATTGTTGGTTGCGAATTTACTGATGTTTTAGTTTTTTGTCTAATAAAATGCCTTAAACTGTGTTATTTTAAAAACAGAGCGGCCGTTTTATCAATTATTTTTTACCAAAAAAACTGATTTTATATTACAAACATCAATATTTAATTAAAATAATGTATTTTGTCGGCTTATTATTTAACATAACCAAGAATGAAAAAAATTTATGCAATACAATAGCAACGACATTTTCAAATCAAAAGTATTAGGTCATCCGTCCGGCTTGTTTGTATTATTTTTTACCGAGATGTGGGAAAGATTTTCCTACTATGGTATGCGCGCTTTATTGATTTTGTTTTTAACCGCTGCTATTACCGGCGAGCATCCCGGCTGGGGCTGGGAAAGAGGCAACGCGCTGGCGTTGTTTGGCTCATACACCGCACTGGTCTATTTATCTACCATGCTGGGCGGCTACGTCGCAGATAATAAAATAGGATACAGAAAATCTGTGATATTGGGCGCTTTGTTAATGACAATAGGACATGCGTGCATGGCTATTGAAACGCCGTTCTTTATTTATTCGGGACTTACTTTTTTGGTATTTGGTACAGGATTCTTTAAGCCCAACATGACCTCTATGATAGCTTTAATGTATAAAGACCATCCAGAAAAGAAAGATGGTGCTTATACTATTTTTTATATGGGCGTAAATGCCGGTGCTTTTTTTGGCATTTTACTTTGTGGTTATTTAGGTGAAAAAGTTGGTTGGAGTCTTGGCTTTGGACTGGCAGGTATTTTTATGTTGTTTGGATTGTTGCAGTTTTATTTTACACAAAATATTTTTGGTAACATTGGACTGAAACCCGGAAAGGTAGAAAAAGGCACGGAAGAGCAACAAAAAATTGCAGAAGTAGTAGATACAGACAAGCGGGTGCCATTTGCTAAATGGCAGCTCATTATCATAGCGCTATGCTGTATTATTGGGCTGGTTTGGATTATCAACGATCCGGTATCGAAAATATCGGGAGGCAGCGTAAACTTTCTCAACTTTTCTATTTTCGGCTTAGACGGATCTAATTTTACTATATTATTTGGCTTAGCGTTGTTTTTGTTTTTACTTTTTTACAGGCTTAGTAAATACTCACTTGTTACCAAACAGAGATTGTATACTGTAACCATCTTCGCCACGTTCGTGTTTACGTTTTTTGCCATCTTTGAGCAGGCGCCGGGCATACTCACCATTTTCGCCAAAGACTATACCAACAGAGTATTGGAAGGCAGTGCAGGCACTATCTTCAAAGTGGTAAACTCGCTTATAGCCATCGTACCTTTAGCTATTATTACCTGGGTGCTGATACTGCTATTTAAACAAACATTTAAAAAATACGCCATAGGCAATATCATTTTAAGCTTTAGTTTTATTATTGTATGGGGCATCACACTTTGGATGGTTGTAAAGGAGTTTCAGGCGGAGAGTACCGAAGTGCCCGCATCGTGGTTTAGTGTGCTTAATTCTTTATTCATCATTACACTGGCACCCTTATTTTCTAAAATATGGGAAAGTAAATACAATCCGCCGGCAACCATTAAGTTTGGTTTTGGATTGATGCTGTTAGGTGTGGGCATGGCTGCACTTGTAGTGGGCGCTAAAAATATTCCGGCGGGCGCGCAAACCGCGTCGGTAAGCATGATATGGCTGATACTGGTATATTTATTTCATACAATGGCAGAGTTATGCATATCGCCGGTGGGACTTTCTTATGTGAGCAAACTGGTACCCGCACGCATGATCGCCTTTATGTTTGGCGTATGGTATTTAGCGGTAGCCATTGCCAACAAAGTAGCCGGACTATTGGGCGAAAACGCGGTAGAAATAGCCGCCAAAGATGGTATTAGCCACTTCTTCTTATTGATAACCATCGCGGCCATAGCCATAGGAGCGGTAGCTATGCTGCTTACTCCTTTAGTGAAGAAACTGATGCATGGGATAAGGTAATGTAGAATAATAAAGTTAAGAAGATGATTAATAATTTGAAAAAAAACTCTGTATCTTAGCGCATTGTTAAAACATTTCAATTTTTTAATTGATATTTCATCATAACTATCTACACATTCAATGGCAGATAAATCGTTTTTTAAATTAGTAAAAACGTTCAAAGGCAATTTCTGGATTGTCAGTATAATGGAACTGTTTGAACGTTGGGCATGGTACGGAATATTTGCCGTATTAGCTTTATATCTTACCGGCTCTATAGATACGGGCGGACTGGGTTTTAGCCAGGTACAAAAAGGACAAATCATGGGTATAGTCACCGCCATACTCTATTTTATGCCTTTAGTGTTAGGGGTAGTCGCCGATAAAATAGGCTTCAAGATTTCCCTTATTATATCCTTTATAATCTTGGCAATTGGTTATTACCTGATGGGCACAGTTACAAGTTATAGCGGATTTTTTGCCGTATTTCTTTTTGTGGCTTTTGGTGCGGCTTTCTTTAAACCTGTAGCTTCAGGATCTGTTACCAAATCTACAGATAATCATAATTCTAAATTAGGCTTCGGACTTTTTTATATGATGGTGAATGTGGGCGGATTCGTTGGCCCTGCCATGTCTTCCTACCTGAGAACAACTTATGGATGGAAGCTTATATTTATTCAGGCTTCCGTTGTCATCCTTTTAAATTTACTTCTTGTAATATTCTTTTTTAAAGAGCCAAAAGTAGAAAGAAGTAAAGAACCTGTAGGACAGGCAATAAAAAGTGCTTTTACCAATGTATGGGAGGCTGTAAAAGATGTAAAGCTTACTGTTTTACTTATTATAATGATCGGGTTCTGGACAATGTTTAATCAACTTTTCTATACGCTTCCTACTTTTATTGAAGATTGGGTTGACACCGTTAAACTACATGATCAAATAGCTTCCTTTGCTCCTTGGCTTGCTAACTTTATGAGTGGAGGTGGTAATAGTGTACAACCGGAAATGCTGATTAATATTGATGCCGGTGCCATTGTGCTGTTTCAAATAATGATATCTCTGCTGGTAACCAACATGCGGCATGTAACTGCCATGATCCGAGGATTTATCATAGCTATAATAGGTATAGGCCTTACTTTTTATTTTCAGAACGGACTCTTTACCATTGTAGGTATTGTAATATTTGCGATTGGTGAAATGACCACTAACCCAACATTTTCATCCTTTATTGGCAGCATTTCTCCTAAAGGAAAAGAAGCGCTATACCAAGGTACTTATTTCCTTCCGGTTGCAGCGGGCAACTTTCTTACTACATTTATATCCGGTAATTTATATCAATCCTGGTCAGACAAGCTTACGCTCTTACAAACCGAAATGTCAGCACGCAATATTGCCATGCCTGAAATGAACGCGCAATTCTCAAAAAATGATTACTATACTATGGCCGGCGAAAAATTGGGAATGACTCCTCATCAAATAACAGAAATGCTTTGGAATAACTACCATCCGCATAAAATTGCATACGTAATTGTAGCAATTGGCATTGTAACAGTTCTGGCATTGTACATTTACGACAGAATGGTTATAAAACCAAAAGAAAAAGTTGAGATACAACCACTTCAGACAAATAAAGATACCTTATAGTATTAAATCCCTATCATTTAAAAAATTGATCATAGAATGCACAAAGAAGAAACATTAGAAGAAATTCAGTCTTTTGAAGGCAAATATCCCAAACAGTTGTGGCATTTGTTCTTTTCAGAAATGTGGGAGCGTTTCTGTTTTTACGGAATGCGGGGCATGCTTACTTTCTTTATGGTTCATGAGCTGTTCATGAAAGAAGATCAGGCCAACCTGCAATACGGCGCTACACAGGCATTTGTATACGCTTTTACTTTCATAGGCGGCTTATTTGCCGATAAAATACTCGGCTTCAGGCGCTCGCTCTTCTGGGGTGGACTGCTGATGATTGCCGGAAGTCTGATACTGGCTACCGATCCACACAAGTTTTTCTTTCTGGGCATTAGTGTTACGGTAATAGGCACCGGTTTCTTTAAGCCGAACATCTCTACTATGGTAGGCCAATTGTATAAAGACGGAGACCCGAGAAGAGACGCGGGCTTTTCTTTGTTTTATACAGGTATTAACCTGGGCGCTTTACTGGGCGGCTATGTATGTGTGGCCGTAGGTAAGGGCACCTTGCTCGGAGGCGTTATTCCTGAAAACCTGAGATGGAATATAGCTTTTGGATTTGCAGCGGTGGTAATGACTATCAGCCTTATCACTTTTATTTTTACAAAAAGACATTTAGGAACCATTGGCCTTGCACCGGTAAGAAAGCAAAAAAACAAAGTTGTGGACTATGGCGCTATCGGCAACAACCCCGAACAGAATCCTGCTACAATTGTTACAGAACCCATCAAAAACAAAACCGATTGGGCAATGATCGCTGTATACGCAGGATCTTTGCTGGCAGTACCCGTTATCATGAAAATGGTAGCAACACCGCAATATACCGATTGGTTTATGTACATCATCGGGCCGGCCACTTTGATCTATCTTTTTTATGAAATGACCAAATGTACCAAAGCCGAAGTAAAGAAATTATCAGCAGCTTTGATATTCATCATATTCTCTATTGTTTTCTGGGCATTTTTCGAACAAAGCGGTGGCTCGCTTAGCCTGTTTGCCGCTAACAATCTTAATGATACATTATTGGGATTCATTCCGGCCGACCCTAATGGCGTAAACAATTCTGCCAATGCTTTATTCGTTATCATTTTTGCCTGGATGTTTGGCCTGGGATGGCTGGCTTTAGCCAAAAAAAATAAAGAGCCCAATACTGTAGTAAAGTTTGGACTGGGATTTTTGTTCCTGGGAGGATCTTTTCTTTTACTTTTTGCTACGCGTTTCTTCCAGATTGTACCGGGTATCGCAAGCCTTGATATGTTTACGCTTGCTTATCTGGTAATGACATTTGGCGAGCTTTGCTTATCGCCGATTGGGCTTTCTACCATGACAAAATTGTCTCCTGCAAGACTTCAGGGTATGATGATGGGTATGTGGTTTTTGGCCAGCGCCTACGGGCAATATGTAGCAGGCCTGCTGGGTGCCGGTATGGCCAAAGCCAATGAAGACGCGTCGTTAGTAGAAAAATTACTTACTTATACGGATGGCTACAAACAATTAGGCTACTACGCTATTATTGCCGGTGTGCTACTGATTATTATTTCTCCTTTAGTTAAAAAATTAATGCAGGGGGTGAAATAAAACTTAAAAGAAGAATTAGTTTTTTGGAAGCTCACAAGCAAGAAGGCGCGCTCAGATCATCGCCGGAGGCGATATAATTGTTATGTGAAGCGAAGACGCTTTACACAACAAAGAAATCACCTTAACTTCACACAACAATGAGTCAGCAAGTCAATGACAAGTAATAGTATTCTTGCATTATTTATTGTCTTAACTATTCTGCCAGGTATTCCAATAAAATTACATTGTTGTAGGCAGGGCAAAAATGGTAATACAATAAAGCGTCCATCTTTGTAAATACTTTCTTTATTCCATACGGAAAGTAAGAAGGAATATTACCAATGAAGTAAGGATAATCGCTTTGTTCTATTTCTTTTTCAATAAATTTATCGTCTTGCAAATGCGCCGCAATTATTTCCTGCTTCAGCCCCGTTTCTACCCCCCACTTCTTTAAGGCTGCCGATAATATTGTTTTTTCAAACCACGACTGACTGGTAATGTACATGGCCTTTGTATCTTCTATCATATATTGTCTTCTTTCCTCCAACGCCTTTATAGGCTTCACTTTCATTAGTCTTGATAAATGATACATGATAATGGCCGGCTTGCCATAGTAAGGCGAAATCAACCGGGCATTTTTAAAATAATCTCGCGAATCCAGAGCTTCAATCATTACATTAAGCGAAGCGGAATCTACGGCCGTCCATTCAAGATGATGCGTCTGTACAAAAAATAAGGTATTGGCCAATACAGAAATATCAAACACAACAGGAAATTTTTCACCGAACCAGGTGGAATAGGCAGGCTGATCTCTGTACTTTTTTTCAACGGTCTTTAAAGGCGATTGTGGTTGATTGATAAACTGCTGAAACAAGGCGTGAACGACCTTTACAGAGTCTGTTGAACTATTTAACGCCAGATGCGATATGGAGGTATCATCCATATCATCGGGCACGTGCGGGTCTTTTTTAATTAACGGGATCCACCAGGAATAAGGAAATGTGTACAAAGAATCTCTTACCCAAAAATTGTAGCTGTTTCTTCCTTTTTGATTTTTAAAGCGTGGATACAGAGGCAGAGACGCCTGATACATCTTATCTACAATGGCTTTATTTCGCGGTGCCAATTGTGGATAGATTTGCTGCAATGTTTCATCAATCAACGCGTTGTAAAAAATGGTAAGGTCTTTTTTCTTAGTAGTGTACTTTTGTTTATTATTTATAAAAGAAGGATAAATTCCTTTCAGGAAAAAATCGTCTTCTTTTACCTGCATATTTTCTACACGTTGCAGAAGAAAATGCTGCAACTGTTGCTCCGCCTGGGTTTGGGCAAACACATTTGTAGCGATAATAAAAGATAATATGAAAAATATGGGCCTCAAAAAAATTGTCATCATTTCAAACAAAAATAGAGCAAAAAACAAAATCTGCTATTTTTATTTAAGTCTTATTACATTTTATTTCATTACTGGTATTTGTAATCCTGAATTCCGTTCATTCCCTGCGCCCGCAAGCGGGGATAGTCATTCCTGAAACTCATTGTTCATAAGAATTGAAAATCGCCGGAGACGATAAAATAAGGCTACGAAGAGAGGGCGCTTCGCAGAACGGTTAATTAGAATATTTTTATACTAACTAGATCTTATCTTGTTGAGAAGTGATTAAGATTTTCCTGCGAGCGTATTGTCCACTCTTTTATTTCCGGACAATCATACAGTGATTCATCTACTTTTATATAGTAGTTTCCTACGTTTCTGGTAAGCCAGTTAGCGAGTGTTTGCTGCTGTTTGATGTATAAAGCTCTTTGAGAAATTTCATTGAAATCATCTTTCAGGTTTTCCCTGTGCGGTTCTGTTTTAGAGCGCAGCGTAAGCAGGCGCACCTGTATCTTACCGTTTTGCGGGTTTTGAAACATTTGTGCTTCAGAGATATCACCTACTTTCATTGTAGTAATAGCATCAGCAATTTGCTTGTCGGTAAACTGATCCAGAGATAATACTGTTTCAAAGCCACCGCCGGGTGTTTGCATAAAAACGGCTCCGCCGGTATATTTCATATTATCATCGTCGCTGTAGCGATTTACAGCGGTATTGAACGGAATGTTTTCTTTGATAATCACATTTCGAATACTATCGGCTCTTTCTATGGCCAGTCTTACATCATTATCATTTATGGGAGGTAGTTTCACTATATGCCTTACTACCGCGTCGTCGCCTACCTTTGAAACCATTTGAATGATATGATAGCCAAAAGAAGATTTTACCACAGGCGATACCTGTCCTTCTTTCAAACGGAAAGCAGCGTTCATAAATATCGGGTCAAAGCCGCCGACAGAGCGGTTCATAGCAATTTGTCCGCCGCTTTGTTTGGCGGAAGGCTCGTCTGAATATTGCCTTGCCAGGTCTGCAAAATTAGATTTTCCGCTTTCCACATCAGCCTTCCAGGAGTTTAATTGCGCTATTAATGCATCCTCGGCCTCTTTGGTGGGCGTAGGATCCATTATGAGCTGGCTTACCTCGTACTGGCTTTCTTTGAAGCGGAGGCTATCCTGCGGGATGGAATTATAATAAGCTTCTACTTCAGTGGGCGTAATGCGTACATTTTTAATTATATCCTGCTGAGCGGACTGTGCTAAAACCATCTCTCTTACTTGCGGACGCATCTCTTCTCTGAACTGGTAAATGGGCTTTCCTATTATTTTTTCTACCTGTTCTTTAGAGCCGTATTGATAGATCTGCGCATTAATTCTGTAGTCCAATTGCTGATCTATCATATCATCTGTAACAGGAATAGAATCTATTTCCGCATGAATAGCCAGCACTTTATTCTGGATAAAAGAAGCGAGAATATAACAATTGGTTCCCGGCGGAAGAAAGGTCTGACCGGAATTTTGTTTGTGTTCGGCTATTGCTAAATCAACATCTGACTTTAAAATAACACTATTGCCTACTACTGCCACTACACCATCCATCATTATTCTGGGCTCTGACGGATTGTTTTGTGCAAAGGTTGCTGAACCTATAGCAAGCAGTATAAAAACCAGGATATTTTTTTTCATCCACATATATATTAAACCGCTAAATTAGACTATTGTTTTATAATGTTCTCTTAATTTCTTCTTCTTCATATGCTACTACGTGATCTCCTACAGAAATATCGGTAAAGTTTTTTACTGTAAGCCCGCATTCATAACCCTGCGCCACATCTTTCACGTCGTCTTTGAAACGCTTTAGGCTGCCCAGTTCTCCAAATCCGCCTTCCTGGCGTGGGAATACGAGGATACCGTCTCTGAACACTTTAATTTTATGATCGCGTTTAATTTTTCCTTCCAGTACATAAGAACCGGCAACGGTAGCTTTGTCAAACTTGTATACTTCGCGCACTTCCACGGTGGCTACTTCTTTCTGCTCTACCTTAGGTTCGAGCATTCCTTCCATAGCGCTCTTCAATTCATTGATAGCATCGTAGATGATGGAGTAGGTTTTAATCTGTACTCCTTCATTTTCTGCCAGCCTGGAAGCCTGCATAGACGGGCGTACGTTGAACCCGATAATAATAGCGTCGGAGGCTGTGGCCAACAATACATCACTTTCTGAAATCTGACCAACGGCTTTATGTACCACACTTACCACAATTTCTTCAGTAGAAAGTTTCTGTAGCGAATCGCTCAATGCTTCTACCGAACCATCCACATCACCTTTGATAATTACATTTAACTCTTTAAAGTTGCCCAGTGCCAAACGTCTTCCGATTTCGTCGAGCGTAATGTGCTTACGTGTACGCAAGCCCTGCTCGCGCAATATTTGCGCGCGCTTGGTTGCTATTTCCTTGGCTTCACTTTCCTCTTCATACATTTTGAATTTCTCACCTGCCTGCGGCGCGCCGTTCAGTCCCAGCACCTGTACCGGTATGGAAGGACCGGCTTTGGTTATCCGCTGGTTTCTTTCGTTGAACATCGCTTTTAAGCGTCCGTAATATTGCCCGGAAACGATAAGGTCTCCCTGGTGAAGCGTTCCGTTTTGCACCAGAAGGGTTGCCACATAGCCGCGCCCCTTATCAAGGGAAGCTTCAATTACCGAACCGGTAGCTTCTTTATTAGGATTTGCTTTTAAATCAAGCAACTCGGCCTCGAGCAATATTTTTTCCATCAGCAGGTCTACATTCAGGCCCTGCTTGGCAGATAATTCCTGGCTTTGGAACTTGCCGCCCCATTCTTCTACCAAAATATTCATTTGAGACAATTGCTCATATATTTTTTGCGGATTAGCTCCTTCTTTGTCTATTTTGTTGATGGCAAATATCATGGGTACGCCTGCCGCCTGGGCATGGCTGATGGCTTCTTTGGTTTGTGGCATCACGGCATCATCCGCCGCTACCACAATAACTGCAACGTCTGTAATCTTTGCACCCCTGGCACGCATGGCTGTAAACGCTTCGTGACCCGGTGTATCCAGGAAGGTAATCTTTTT
This sequence comes from Bacteroidota bacterium, assembly GCA_023386235.1. GTDB lineage: Bacteria > Bacteroidota > Bacteroidia > Chitinophagales > Chitinophagaceae > Haoranjiania. The sequence continues at coordinate 94,093 of JAEWKC010000016.1, forward strand.
GCCCCCGGGCACTTCTACCACATACGCCCCTATGTGCTGGGTAATGCCTCCCGCTTCGCCCGCTACCACATTGGCGCTTCTGATATAATCCAGCAAGGATGTTTTACCATGGTCTACGTGTCCCATGATGGTTACAATAGGATAACGCGAATGTAAATTTTCAGGATCTTCTTCTTCCTCTTCTTCATTTTCTTCTTCTAAATCATCCAGTCCTAAGAATTCTACTTCGTAATCAAATTCACCGGCTACCAGTTCTATTACTTCAGCATCCAGGCGCTGATTGATAGACACCATAATACCCAGTCCCATACATTTAGCGATTACTTCGGCAAAACTTACGTCCATAAGATTGGCCAATTCGCTTACTGTGATAAACTCTGTAACCTGCAGTTTATTATCGCTGTTTTCAAGCTCATTCATAGCCGCGGCATCGGCCATTTCCTGGCGTTTTACTTTGCGGTATTGCGCTCTTGACTTTCCTTTATTTGTATTGCCGGCGAGCTTCGCCTGTGTTTCTCTGATCTTGTCCTGAATAGCTTTTTGGTCTATTTCTTTTTCTTCCTGTGTTTGCGGACGATTTCTGTTTCGGTCTCTTCTTGGACCAAATTTATTATCTTTCTGGTTGCCGCCCCTGTTTTGCCCAGATTGTTGTCCCGGTCTGTTTCTGTCGTCTTGTATGGCAGGCTTCCTGTCTTTATTAAACCCGGGCTTATCTGTAGAAGGTGTAGACGTTTTACCATCAGGCGTTCCTGCACGATCTACAGGTATTCTTTTCCGCTTTCTTTTTTCGCCTCTGCTCGTTTTAGGTCTTGTATCATTATCAACCGGTAAATCTATTTTTCCTACAATTTTAGGACCTTCCAGTTTATCGGCTTTTATTTCTATATGTTCGTGTACAGGAGCTTCTTCTTTCTTTGCTACCGGAATCTCTTTGGGTTCTTCTACAGGTTTCTGAGGCTCTGCCACCGGTTGTGGTTTTTCTTGTTTTGGTGCTTGGGTTACAGGCTCTTTTTTAACTTCCTTAACCTGGGCCGGTTTTTCCTGCTTTGGTTTAGGTGATGCCTTTTTTGGCCTTGTGGAAGAATCTATTTCAGAAAGGTCTATTTTGTGAATCACTTTAGGACCTTCTATACCTACGGATTTTGTTTCAATGAAATTATTATCGGTGGTTTTGTTTTCTTTTTCTTCGGGCTGAGGAGCCGCTGTTTCTTCGGGCTGCGGAGTTTCTTCTATTATTTCCGGAGTGGCAGGCTCAGGTACTACTTCAGGCTCTTCCTGTACGGGCGCCACAGGCTCGGGCGCTACAATGGGCTCTGGTTCGTTGGTTTCTTCCTGAACGGGTTCTGCTACATCGGGTTTTTCTTCAACAACGGGTTTTGGTTCCGGCTTTTCTTCTTTTTTCTTTTTTTCTTTTTCAATGACTGAACCGCCAGCGCTTTTAGGAATTTCAATTTGGTCAGCTTTGTTTTTAGCTAATTTATCACTTTGAAACTCTGACTGAAGCGCACGATACATGTCTTCGGACAGTTTTGCCGAAGGCTTTAGATCGTCTTTGTTGAATCCTTTGTCAACTAAAAAATCTATCAATGTTTCTGCACCGATATTAAACTCTTTAGCTGCCGCTAATAATCTTGGTAATCTTATTTCTGACATATATAAGTTTGTAGCAGGTATTTTTTTTACAGACAAATGCAATTAGTCTGCAACCTACTCATTTTCAAATTCTTCTTTTAGAACACGTAACACCTCGTTGATTGTTTCTATTTCGAGGTCTGTTCTTCTTTCCAGCTCTTCCGGCGATAGTTCCAATACGCTTTTCGCGGTATCGCATCCTACTCTTTTTAATTCATCGATCACCCATTGATCAATTTCGTCGGAAAACTCCATCAGGTCAATATCGTAATCGTCTTCCTCTTCCATATCTCTGAATACATCTATATTATAACCTGTCAATTCGCAGGCCAATTTTATATTTACACCTCTGCGCCCGATGGCTAAAGATACCTGGTCGGCTTTTAAATACACATCGGCGTGTTTATTTTCCATGTCTATATCGAAAGAAGTAATCTTTGCCGGGGTGAGTGAACGCTGTATTAATAATTGAATATTGTTGGTGTAGTTGATAACATCAATGTTTTCATTTTTCAGTTCTCTTACTATTCCATGAATGCGGCTTCCTTTCATTCCCACGCAAGCGCCCACCGGGTCTATTCTGTCGTCGTAGCTTTCCACCGCTACTTTTGCCCTGTCGCCGGGTTCGCGTACTATTTTCTTTATTGTAATCAACCCATCAAATATTTCAGGCACTTCCAGTTCAAGCAGTTTTGCTAAAAACTCGGGGGCTGTGCGACTAAGGATAATAACGGGATTATTGTTTTTTACATCTACCCTGCGAATAATAGCTCTTATAGATTCTCCTTTTTTGAAATAATCCTGCGGTATTTGTTCTGATTTAGGCAGTATCAGCTCGTTTCCGTCTTCATCCAATAATAAAACTTCTTTATTCCACACCTGGTATACTTCGGCAGATATCAGCTCTCCTATTCTGTCTTCGTATTTTTTTACCAAGGAATTTTTCTTCAAATCTCCAATGCGGCTGGCCAACGTTTGCTTGGCGGCCAGAATGGCTCTTCTTCCGAAATCGTATAAATCCACTTCCTGATACAGCTCTTCGCCTACCTCAAAATCCGGCTCAATTTTTATAGCTTCGCTATATTCCACTTCTGCCAGAGGATCTTCCAGTTCGCCATCTTCAACAATCATACGTCTTCTAAAGATTTCAAGGTCGCCTTGTTCGGCGTTTACAATCACGTCAAAATTATCGTCGCTCCCAAATTTTTTTCTTAACAGTGTTTTAAAAACATCTTCCACAACTTTCATCATCGTGGGACGATCTATATTTTCCGCATCTTTAAACTCCTGAAAGGCCTCGATAAGGTTTATACTTGCCATATCTTTTTATATTAAAATTTATTTTTTTATTTAAAACTGAATCTGCACTACGGTTTTCTTTATTTCATGCAAGGGTATGCTTACATTTTCTGTCTTTGCATTTTTGCCCTTACCGGATTTTTCTTCGATGACCACCGCTTCCTCATTCACTTCTATAAGCTTCCCTTCTTTTTGTTTTTTTTCTGTATCGTTGAAAGTGATTTCCACTTTGCGCCCTATATTTTTTTTGTATTGGCGAATGCTTTTCAGCGGTTCGTCAATGCCGGGTGAAGAAACTTCCAGGGAAAAATCTCCTTCGGGAAAAATTCCCGCCTCTTCAATCTTAGCTCTCAGCATTCGATTGAACCGGATACATTTGTCAATGTTAATGCCTTTATCTCCATCTAAATATACCTTGATATTGTTGGTAGGTTTTATTTTAGCGTTTACCAGAAAGTATTCAGGTTCTTCGGTTAGCATTTCACCCACCCAATGATCAATTTTATCTAAAAGCACTTCCTTTTCCATCTCTAATAGTTTTATATTGGGTAAAAGATAAGGGAACGGTACCCGTTCCCTTAATCAGCATCTCTTTGACTATGCAAAGGTAAATAATTTATTGCGAATATTGAAAATAAAGTTTTGCAGGGCTTCGATCTTCCACCCCCTGCCCCCGCCGGCGGGGGATAGAGACGAATTACTTCCAACTTCCATAACGAAAACAAAACTATTCGTTGTACCTACAGCGGGGGATAGAGACGAATTACTTCACATCCCAGCTTTGGTACTTTGATCTTCCATCTTCCACTTCTACAAACCGGGATATGCCAGCCTTTTCCCGGTAGCTTTTATTACCGGCATTGGCGCTTTCCATTGCTGTAACTGTGTTGATAATTCTTTCAGCAAGGATTGAACTATCGTCGGATTGGCAGATGACAAGTCTTTTGATTCGCCTATATCGTTTTTCAAATTGTATAACTCCGATTTGCCGGTTCGCAGGCTATACACCAGTTTCCAGTCGCCTTTTCTGATAGCGCTGTAATAATTAATGCCCGGACCGTCTTTGGGAATCCACTTATTAGGCGTATGCCAGATCAACGCTCTGCTATTATTGGTATAAGACGGATTTTTTAAAATCGGCAGGAAAGATTTTCCATCTACGGTTTGCAATAGCTTGTGATTTTTTACCTGCGCCATTTCTAAAATGGACGGGAAAAAATCTTCTATCATTACGTACTGGTTGGCAACAGAGCCCGGCTTTACAATTTTGGGCCACTTCACAATCATGGGCTCACGAATGCCTCCTTCATACACAGAACCTTTGCCCGCCCTTAGCGGCAGGTTATGCGTGTAAGGACCGGCGCCTCCCCTGTCTCCGGGGTTGCTCAATCCACCGTTATCACTCATGAAAATGATAACGGTATTTTTATCCACGCCCTTCTTCTTTAAATAATCCATTACATCGCCCAGGCTTTTATCCATGCCTTCTACCAGTGTGGCATAGGCCGCCTCTGTTTTGTCAAGACCCGCATCCAGATATTTTTGAATAAACCGCTTGTCGGGCATAATAGGTACATGCACGGCGTAGTGCGACAGATGCAAAAAGAAGGGCTGCTTTCTTTTGATAGGTTCATCAATAGACTTTAAGGCTTCCAATGTTAGCGCTTCTGTTAAGAAAGTATCTGTACCGTAATATTCCTGGAGACCCGGAACCGCATGCCACCCTGCTTTACCAGGCATATTCCCGTAATTATCGGTTCCTAAAAAACTTTGCGGATGTCCTGTAGCGCTGCCGGCAACATTCACCATAAAACCCAGGTTCAGTGGGCTGCTGCCCGGCGTACCATTAGATCCCCAATGCGCTTTACCCACATGTACGGTAAAATATCCTGCATCTTTCAGCAATTGCACAAAAGAGGTAGCATGAACAGTATTGTTGATACCAGCAACGGGACTATAACCATTGTAATTCCAATCGTTGTGTATAAACTGTTCATCAGGATTATCGGTTGGTACATCGCGGCGCGGCGATGTCCAGTTTGTAATACGATGATGTGCCGCATTCATACCCGTAAGCATGCTTACACGCGTGGGCGTACAAACGGGCGTGGCATACGCATTGGTAAATTTCATACCCTCTGCCGCAAGCCTTTCCATAGACGGCGTTTGAAACTGTTTGTTCAACGGTGTTTCCTCTGTCCAGAAAGGAACGAATGTGTCCTGCCAGCCCATATCATCAACCATAAATACAATGATATTGGGGCGTTGCGTTTGCCCATAAATCATCGTTGTGAAAAATATAAACAGCAATGCAATAAAGAATTTGTGTTTGTGTTTGAAAACATGCATATCGTATACGGTTATCTTTTTTAAATTTTTTAATTAATACGCCGAAAGGTTACTGATATCCGGCTCTGCGAAAACATCGTCTATTACCAAACGCAATTTGCTTGCAGTAACTGCATTTTCCAGAGGATAAATAAATTTATGACCAATCGCCGATCCTTCTGTAATGGTTACCCATTTACCTTTTAGCTGGGCTTGTACCTTAAACTTTTTCACCCGATGTCCTTTGGCAATATTTTCCTGTATGACGATGTATTTTATTGCCGTTTGCTTTTTCAAATTTAATGAAATATTTTTTCCTTTACCCGAGGTAACTGCCAGCGGACTACCAAAGACCCTTTTCAATTCATCGCCCCATTCTTTTAATCTTTGCACATCCGGCTCCGGCATCAGCCCGCGGTTGTCCGGTGTAAGCCCAACGATCAGCGTGGAGTTTCTTCCCACAGATTTTATATACATATCCATCAGGTCTTTCAGCGGGTAAATATGTTTTTCATCACCGGGTTCCCAGAACCACTCGTGACGGCCGCTATGCCCGCGCAGGGGCGCATCGGACATGGCAGGCATCCAATATTTTCCTAAACTGTCGCCGTGCTTTAGCAATGCATACCTGTTTTCCCAGATTGGTTTGGGAGCGCTTTCGCCCGAGCCGGTAAAGTGATAAGGGAATGTAGCCCAGCAGGGATAGCCTACCGTACCGCTTTCGCTGCCGCCCCAGCGCGCTTCTGCCAGCTGGTCGTTGTGATAAAACAACGCGTCCGGTTGGTATTTTTTTACAATCGGCAATACATCCGGCGCACCCTTTTCAGGGCTGCTGGCGCCGCCATCGAACCATATTTCAAAAAGCGGCCCGTAGCGGGTACAAATCTCGGTAACCATGCCCTCCACCATTTTATTGTAATAGGCCTGGCGGTTCTTTTGCATCTGGCCGGTGCCGTCTACTTTAAAATCATGCACGCCTAAAAATGAATTCCAGCGAATACCTATGTACACGCCCGGCTTAATATCGTGCTTGCGACAGGCGTCTACAAATTCTTTTAAAATATCTCCTTTACCTTCTCTCCATTTCACAGCTTTTAAACTGTAGGGATTTACATCGGACTGATACAGAGCAAAGCCGGTTTCATGAGTTGCTGTAAGCAATGCAAACCTTGCCCCGGCTGATTCTGCAGCGAGCACCCATTGCTCCACATCTAACTGTTGCGGGTTAAAAATATTGTAATCAGGAATAGGTGTAACCCTGTTCCTGGCCTGATTGTACAAAGAAGAATCGAACACGTGCAGGTCGTAATGAAATATAAAACCCAGCTCTGCCTCTTGCCAGGCAATTTGCCGTTCATTAGGCACAGGCAATGTGGGTTGAGAAAAACATAACGACGAAGAAAATATCGAAATAAAGAAAAGAAAAAAGAATTTAAAATTCATATCTGTTTTTTTAATATATTATTTAATTTATTGCAGCTTAGTCACCCGCCTTGTCAGAGCCTCTTATTACAAACAGCACAGCGATCAGTATAAACCCAATGCCGGTAAGGGTTGGAGGTAGTATATCGCCTTTGATTCCGAGATAGATCATAGCGCCGGCAACTATGAGCAGCAATATAATAAGTATATAACTAAGTACTTTTATTTTTAATTTATAGATTTTATTGTGATGATTATTTTAACGCCACTGCAAACGGATCTTCTGTTTTTTTCAGCCAGCGCAAAAGTTGTTTTTTAAATTTTTTTATCAATTTTGGATTTTGAGCCGCGATGTTGTTTTGCTGAAATGGATCGGTTTGCCGGTCATAGAGCAGCAGTTTGTCTGCTTTGCCATCAATGGCATGCACTACAAATGTATGCCGCATGGTTCGCAGCCCGCGATAGCCGGTTGCATGATTGGCTACATCTACAAAATAGTAAGGCTGAGCGATCTCTTTTTCTGCCTTTGGATCAAGAAGCATTGTAGATAAATCGAATGTCTGCACTTCATTGGGAATAGCTTTTTGAAAACCCATCAGCGAAAGTAATGTGGGGTACAAGTCTGCAAATGCTATGTTGAGGTGGCTACTACGCGGCTGTATCTTTCCAGGATAACTGATGATCATAGGAATGCGCATCGACTCTTCGTAGAACACATTCTTTCCTGCTTCATTGTGCGCACCCATCTGTATACCGTGGTCGGAAGTAAAAACGACGATCGTATTATCAAACAAGCCATTGGCTTTCAGCGCCTCTACAATGCGTCCTACGTTTTCATCCACACCGGTCATACAGGCATAATAATTCTGAATATTATTTCGGAAATAATCCCCCATTTTGGTGCCTTTTGGTGGAATGTTGGGAAATTGAGCAGCCAGTTTTTCCACATCAATATCCTTGTATATTTTTTTATATCGCTCCGGCACCAGCTCGTAACCCGTATGCGGCGGATTCATGGAAACTACCAGTGCGAAAGGCTTATCGGCCGGGCGAAGTCCATTTTTAAGATCTATGTATTTGATTGCCTCATCGGCTTCATATTCAGGTCCCCATTGATTCACGTAGTAAAAGCTGTCGCGCGGCGCGTCTGCTGTCCAATACATTGGCTTAAGGTGATAATCGTAAGTGCCGTAGGCGATCCAGTGCCTGAAGCCGTGCCGGCGTTCGAGCGGACACCATTCATTCCAGGCTACTTCACCACGATTGTTATATGTATCTATGTACGGTTTGTGTGGCGAGTCGAGATGCCATTTTCCCAAGTAAGCCAAATCGTATCCATTGTCTTCCAGCACGTCGGACCAGCAACGGGCGTCCGTTGCCATTTCCACTCCGTAGGGTGCCGTGGCAGAATTACAATTGCCTGTTACTCCATTTTTATGCGGGTACCTTCCGGTCATTAACATGGCGCGCGCAGGCGAACAAACAGGATATCCGCTCACGGCGTTGGTAAAGGTTACTCCTTCCCCGGAAAGCTTATCCAGGTTGGGAGTTTGCACGGGTTCGGTTCCGTTGTACCCGATAGCATCGCCCCGCCACTGGTCTGCCATAATGAACACGAGATTGGGTCGCGTGTTTTGTGCTATGGCCGCCAGTGAAAAAAACAGAAGAGCGACTGTAAGAAATTTGTTCATGTATATGTTTTAATTTTTACGCTATTGCCGGATGAGTATAATCGTTGAACGTACCACAAAAGTAAACAGTTTTTTTTCTTTATTTTTTCGAACAGTGTGTTTTTGAAAAATAGCAGTCAGTAAACCCAACTGCTATATAATTTATTTCAAAAGTATAAAAGCTATTCTCCCTCAGGCAAAGAACTTGTTTCTATTTTCCAACCAGGATTTTGATAAATAGTGGAACTATTATAATCTGATGATCCTGGCTCTGCTGTTGTAAGTCTGAAATGGTCAAAAGCTATAGGGTTCAGATATTTTACAGGATTAAAATTGTAACCGTTAAATGCCAGATTGTTAGAATTTATACGATATGGCTTTAAATATTTTCCGTCCGTTTTTGCAGAAACATTTGGATTATTTTGTCCGGTTTCTCTTAAAGTGATTGCCTGTAATCCATTTTCTGGCTGAGTATATTTTAGATAATTTTCATCCCAAAGATTAAAACCTTCGACAATATAATTTTTCATATTATCTAATGACCTCCACCTTTTTAGATCATTTAATCTAAAACCTTCTGCTGCAAGCTCTATTCTTCTTTCTCTACGAATATTGTAAAGAGTGGGGTTTATTAGATTACTACCAGAAAACTTTGCTAAATCATTCTCTTTGTTTAAGTCCGTCGCTTGAATTGTAATATTATAATCTGTATTGACGCCTGCACGTTGGCGAATAGCTTTCCAATAATTAATACTATTTTCATCTAATGAACCATTCAACTCATAGTTTGCTTCTATATAATTTAGATAAGCCTCTGCTGCTCTGAATACTATACTTGCAGTAATAGAAGGTAATGTTGGGCCTTGTGAAGGATCGGTAGTCAATCCTTTTTTTACCGAATATCCGGTTGTCGATCTGTTTTCGGCAATTTCAGTAATAGGTGGCCTATAGAAGTAACCTATACCATTTGCATCTTTATACTCTGTTATTACAGCTTTAGTTGTAAGTATATCACCTTCTTTAAGAATATTGTAATACATTCTATTATCTCTTCCAGCAAATAGGCTTTCATCATTTATATCTCCCTGATAACCAGATAGTGCAGAATAAATGGGTAACCCATTAGACATTAGTATAGATTCTACAAAACTTTTTGTAAAACCACTATTGCCTCCTCCATTTCTTTGAATGTATCCCACTACAAAATGATTTACCGATGGAGTAAGATTTTGATTATATTGCCTCCAAAGTATCGCTTCCGGAACAGAGTTTAAAGTATTGCTATTAAATAACGCTTCGTAGTTGTTATGTAAAGAAATATTATCGGCAACAACTTTGGCTGCACTTTTAGCCTGTTCTAAAAAGAAAGATATTTCCTGATCAATATTAATCGTAAATGCATTTAAATAATCCTTCGATGCACCTGGCCATCCTGGTCCAGCTGGAACACGAGCGGTTCCTTTATGATATTTTAACCAAGTTCCTTCAAAAAGTGCTACACGACTTTTGAAAAGATATGCTGCATTTTTAGTTAATCTATTACTTGCTGGAGCCACATCTCTAAGATAATAAACCGCAGAGTCTAAGTCTTGTAAAATAAATCTTGCCACCTCGTTTCTTGGCCTGCGTTTACTGTTTTCTCTAACTGTCTCATACTCTTCACTAATCCACTGTTTGATAATGGGGAAATCTCCCAGAGCTACTAGTTTATCAAAGTATATAAACGCTCTAAAGAAGTACATTTCTCCTAAATAATGTTTTATATTACTATCATTACCTGTAAGTTGACCTGTTTCAAGACGAGGTTTTACATTACTAATAAAATAATTAACATCTCTAATTCCAGAAAACTCCCAAGAGCCTCCAGATTGTGGCACTCTCGTTCTTTGCAAAACAAATAATCCGTTTTCACCTGTTCCTGCCTGATTATCGCTATTGTTGTCTATAGAAAAAGTTCCCAGACCGTAACCCGCATGGCTAGGTAATCTACCATACTGGCGAGCAGAATATGCAGCTAAGTCTGATTCAGCAAATAAATATTGATTAGCGGGTACTGCATCAAGCGGCTGCCTGTCTAAAAATTTATTACAAGATGTAAATAATATTAATAAAACACCTATACTATATGATATATATTTCATTTTTAATTAATTTTTGAATGATACGTTTTACAATGAAAGATTCAAACCAAAAGAAAAAGTCTTTGATAAAGGGTAAGCTTTTCCAGATCCCCAAGGAGCATCCAAAACTTCAGGATCATACATGTTTGCCAACTTTGTGAAAGTAAGCAAATTTTCTCCGCTTACATATATTCGTAGCTTTTCGAGATGAATCTTACTAAGTAAACTTGGGCTAAAAGTATAACCAAGCTGTAAATTCTTCAGCCTTAGATATGAAGCATCTTGTAAATAACGAGTTTGCACTTGTTCGTTTTTGCCAGACCGTCCACCCATATAAGGTCTTGGGAAGTAAGAATCAATATTTGCTCCAAATATAGATTGTGTATTTTCAGGTCTGTAATAATCAAGATGCTCTTTAAAGCCTGTGGACTGCCATAAATTACCTGACGCTCCCCAGAAGTAGTTTCCTCCAAGCCAATAATCTCTTTTCATTACACCTTGCAAGAACATGCTAACATCAAAACCTTTATATGCAGCCGATAAGTTTAAACCAAATCTAAATCGAGGGTTGGAATTGCCAATTAATTTGAGGTCTCCATGATTGTCCAATGTATTTGCACCTCCATTAATGATACTGTCTCCATTCAAATCTCTATACATAATATCACCCTCGCCCCAGTTGGTGCCAAAAGCGGGATTATTTGTTTTTAGCCATTCGGTCATTTCATCATTAGATTTAGCAATACCGTACGTTTCATAGCCCCATATATTTCCCAATTCCATTCCATTGTAATAAGTCCCTAAAGAATAGGACGGGTTTGGATATTCGAGCACTTTTGCTCTGTTATCTGACAAGTTGAATCCTACAGAATATCTAAAATCATTATCAGTTCTATCATTCCAATTAAGTGTTAACTCCCATCCTTTATTCTGTAATTTCGCGTTATTAGTATTAGGAAGGCTTATACCTAAAACAGCACCTACCTCTGCCGGAGGGCCCACCATATCTTCTGTTGTCCTATTAAAATAATCGAATGTTAGCTGCAGTCTATTACGCAAAAAGCCTGCATCTAAACCGATATTCGTACTATACACTCTTTCCCACGTAAGAAAAGAACTAACCATGCCTGGAGTATACGCTATTGTTGGACGAGCTCCGCCAATTAACCAAGAAGCCGCAGTAGCACTTACGCCCTGAGTTAAATAAAACGGATAAAGAGCATCTGTATTCTGGTTTCCTAAGCTACCCCATGAGAACCTCGGCTTCAATACATTTACATAGTCTCTCAATGGTTCGAAAAATGCTTCATTAGCTATATTCCAACCTAAAGAGAAAGAAGGTTGCCATGTCCATCGCTGATCTCTTAAAAATCTTGAAGATCCATCATATCTTAAATTAGCTTCTAGAAGATACCTATCATCAAAAACATAGTTTAATCGTCCGAAAAAACCTGCTGTGGCCCAGTCGTAAAGACTCGCTCCAAGTATCTCATCTTCACCTGTAGCCGCATTAATTACAGGCACTGAGATAGATATTAGGTTGTTTCTCCTTGCATCTAATCCTTTATTTACACTTTCTTCAGTGTTCATGCCTGCCATAACCTTAAAGTTGTGTTTTTGGATATCGAATGTATAATCTGAATATATACTTGTAGCATAATAATTTGTGTTGGCATATGACTCGCGAGCAAAAGTAGCCCCGGGTGAATATTCGCCTGAAAAGGGTAGTAATAAAGGATTGCCATTCACGTCATGTTCATACACAGGTGTTAAATAACTGTTCTTATTTTGATTAATAACTCTTCCTCCTGCTTGTACAAATATATTCCAATTAGTTAAAGGTCTTATTACCAATTCAGCTTGTGCATATAAGTTATCATTACGTGTAATAGCTCTGCCACCCTCAGTCAATTGACTTAATTTACCATTTCTCATGTAGTATCCGTTCGGGTCTTTAAAAGGCATCATAGGCCACATTCTTAAGATATCATGATACAACAAGCCATTCATATCTGAATAAAGAGGATTGTCTAAATTAAATCTGATAAATTTTGTATTTATATTAAAATCAAGATAATCAGTAACTTTTGTATTTACTCTTATCATGGTATTAAATCGCTTAAAATTATCATTACCATAATTCAAGTTTCCGTTTTGGTCTAGGTAACTAGCAGAAGCATAATATCTTACTCTGTCACTTCCCCCTCGGAAATTAACATTATGCTCACCAGTCCAATTCCAACCGAAATGTGTAGTCCACCAATTTACATTATCGTTTGCCTGTTGATGAAAATGCCAATTACTGCCATTGGGAATAGTGGTAGTGGTAATTTCACCATTAATATATTTTTGAATTCGATCCAATGTGTTATCATTGAAAACTGCTGCTTCTCCTTGATTTTGAGCTGCTTCATTGAAGTAGTTTGCAAACTCCCAAGAATTTAATTGATTAGGCAAGTTGGATGGACCACTGTATCTAAAATTATTACCGTACTCCAACACCATTTTTCCTGATCTGCCTGTTTTTGTAGTAATAAGAATAACCCCAAAAGCGGCTCTAGAACCATAAATGGCAGAAGAAGAGGCATCCTTTAATACAGAAATACTCTCTATGTCGTTGGGGTTTAGATTTTCCATATTACCCTCTATTCCATCTATTAATATTAGGGGAGACGCATTAGACCCTGTTCCGATCGTTCCTACACCACGTATATTTACATTCATATTTTGGCCCAATTGTCCTCCAAGACCTCCTACGTTTAAGTTTAATCCCGGCACAGTACCTTGTAATGCTTGGCCAAGTTGTGATACAGGCCTAGACTCAAGCAATTCTGTATTAACAGTAGATACAGCACCCGTAAGATTTACTTTTCTTTGACGTCCAAAGCCTACCACCACAATTTCGTCTAAACTTTCAGCATCTGTTTTCAAACTTACAATTATGGAATTAGGCGCATCTGCTTTAAGAGCATAGCCTGCAATACTTCGACTTTGATAGCCAATGGCCGTAAAATCAAAATTATATAAACCTTCAACAGGCAGGTTTGTTATGGAGAACTTTCCTAAAGAGTCTGCAACTGCCTGATATATTTGTTGCGTAGCTGTGTTTTTTGCCACGACCGACACAAACCCTACCGGATTTCCCGATTCGTCTGTAACTATTCCATTTACTGGCACTCTTGCCTGCTGTGCTAATACGTTTTCCGCTAATAATAATAAAAACAAATACAGCGGAATTAAGAGCAGCTTCTTTTTACTCATGATTTTTAACTTTAATTTTATTAATATAAAGTAAAACGATTGTAAGCATGCTTATCCCCTAATCCAAAGAAAGCTATTTTGATATAATATATTTATTACTATCTATCTTATTAATCTCCAATCCATTAGTAATCGAAATGTTTTTTAAGATTTTTTCAATAGGCTGCCGTGAATCTACGGACATGTATAAATTAATAGCAGATGATATCTCTGTAGGATAATTTATTTCTACATCGTAAAGTTGAGACAATTGATTGATAACACTTTTCAGACTTTCATTCTCAAATCTCAAATAAGTTGATGAATTTTCAGTGTTGGTGTTATTCTTTTTTACTAAAATTTCTTCGGATTGTGTATTTTCTTCTATATGAGACTCTACAGTCATTTTCTTACTTCTTTCAGATTTTTTCTGTGTTTCAAATACAATTCGATCTTCAAGATGGAAAATTGTTTCAAATATATTTTTATTAGAAATAAATGCGGTTTTATCTCCGGCTTCTAAATAAGTTTTAATCTTGTCATTTTCTATATTCTTTACTACTACTTTCCCTTCAAATAACTTTACAGATGGGTTTTTTGAAAACCCATTTACTTCAAAACGTGTACCTAATGCCTGCGTAGATATTTTTCCACAAAAAACAGTAAAAGGTTTTTCTTTATCAGGTGCTACATCAAACTCCGCCTTCCCTTCCAGGTAAACATCGCGTTTAGCCATATTGTATTCTATATCGTATTTTATTTCACTTCCGGGTGATAAAAAAACTAAAGTTCCGTCTGGCAAACTAATCTGCTGGATATTTGGAGTAGTATTTTTGTTTATTTTTATTTCTTCGGTTGCTTTTGCAATCATATCTTTTTGAGGCAAAGTATTTTCTGTATAAAAAAGCTTAACTCCAAAAAATAAAAGAACTATTGCTGCAGCTGCTCCTGCCCATTTTACAATCGTATATATATTATTTTTTTTCTCATATATAGAAGAGTGTATTGCACGGTACATTTCATCGGAAAGAGTGTGATGCAGTTTATTTTTATCCTCATCCAAATAATTTTTCCACTCCTCAGTCGTAAAATAAGTTTCTAACTCCAAAGGATTTTCTTTGAAATAACGGCGTATATAACGGGTTTCGGCACTGTTGCATTGACCCTGGAGATATTTATCTACTAATTCTTTATTCATGAAACGACCTGTATAGTATTGAAAAGCAAAATTAAAATAAAAAAGGGTTTAATAAATTTCAATGCAAGGTTTATATGGTTTTCTACTGTTTTCGGAGAAATAGAAAGCATTTTCGCGATTTCCTTGTGGCTGTAATTATTTATCCTGCTAAGATAAAAAACGCGCTGTCTTAACGGTGGCAACATCCCGATTAATTTTTCCAGTTTTCTTTTTGTGTCGTTATAACTTATCTTCTCCTCAAGATCTTGTGTTTTTGTATAAGAATTTGAAAGATTCTCTACCGAATAATTTAGCTGTACTTTTCTTAATTCATCAATCATTGTAGTCCGTGCAATTCTGAATAGCTGATAAGATATGTCTACATTTTCTTTAAGATTGTGCCTGTATTTCCATAATTTTATGAAAGAAAGTTGTACTACTTCTTTGGCACAAAATGTAGATTTTGTTTTATCATAAACATAAAAATAAATTGCTTGTCGATATTCATTAAAAATAAAATTTAATGCTGTTTCATCTCCCGCTTTCAAATCTGTAACTATGCACATACACTATAAATATTTTTTTTAAAAGTGAATTGTTGTCTCTTTTATGCAATTTTAAATATAATAAATTTACAGAATAGTCCTAATCCCATTTATAGGTACTATCTACTTCGCTTCTTAAGCCGGGACCAAATTCGTACTGCAACTCCTCAAAATAAGGTTGTAGGGTTTTTACCTGCCGGTAAAACTCGGGAAAAGGTATTTTGTTGCCGCTATACCACATTTGCTGGGCAAGGGCGAATATCCGGGGCAGGATTCGACGGTCAATCATATTCTCTGTTACGTTAAAATCTGTCCACAAGCTCGTGCTCATGCCCAATACCAAAGGATTCTGGGTAATTACAAAAGACGGATTGTTTTCATAAACATCGTGCATATCAAACATTCTACCTTTTGCATACTCTGCCCAGGGCGTAACCGGGTAATTAAGATACGTAAATACATTCGTGCCGCAAATTACTTCCAATCCTTTTTGCAGCGCGCGGTTGTAAGCTAAATCTTTGCGCCCGAACCAGTTCCACCAATGTATGGTGATATTATCCGGAAGAGGATAGCCTCCATGTACTATTATGTCGTCCCAAAAGATCGCTTTCCTGCTTTTTGTTTTTAGGTGATTGGCCATTTCGGCGGAAAACCACATTTGCAAACCTTCGCTATCTTTTAATCCTATTTCCGCAATTTTTTTCTGGCAATCGGGACATTTATCCCAGTTGCCTTTGGGCGCTTCATCGCCCCCTAAATGAATATATTCCGAAGGAAAAACATTGCATACCTCATCCAGTACATTTTTCAGGAATGCAATGGTGGCGGGTTTACCGGCACAGAAAATATGCTGTGTGAACCCGGTTTCGGGAGCAGTAATTTTTTCGCCAAAACAACCCAGCTCAGGATAAGCGATAAGGGCCGCTTCCGCATGACCGGGCATATCTATTTCGGGTACTATAGTGATGCCTTTTGATTTAGCGTATTGTATAAGCTCTGCTATTTCCGTTTGAGTATAAAACCCTTGCTGCTCTTTACCTTTTCCTACAAAAGCCCCAACCTGCGTAAGTAAAGGATATTGTTTTATTTCCATTCTCCACCCTAAGCCTTCTGTAAGATGCCAATGAAAGCGGTTGAATTTGAGGATAGAAAGCAAATCGATGTACTTTTTGATTGTTTCAGGTTTTTGGTATTGGCGCCCGGAATCCAGCAGAAAGCTCCGCCAGCTTACTCTTGGCGCATCGGTTATTACCATACAGGGAATTTTTCCTTCTGCACGATACTGATTTTTAAGCATTTCCAGGGTTTGCAGTCCATAGATATATCCATTGTGATCGGAATACGAAATGGAAACTCCTTTTTTAGTAATTGATAGTTTATATCCTTCAGAAGGAATGCTATTGTTTTTTATACGCTTTACTTTTTTTGCTTTTGAAATAGAAAGATCGCCTGGCGTTACTGTTACTTTTTGTGGCGTTGGTAAAATTATCGGCTCCGTCTGAGCAATACTTATATTACAAAAGACAAGAAAAATCCCAAGTAGAAAGATTCTGTTCATATTAATTTTTACTGCGTTGCATAGCAACTGTTTTATTGCGATATAGCTATTTCGTGCATAGCTTCTTCTTCCGTTATTTATTTTTGTACCACTTTCAGGTTTCTCATTTCACCTTTAAAACCATTTGTAGCGCTGCCAATAAACTGCAACGGGAAAAACAAAGTTTCCTGTATATACATGTTGGTCTTTCTGCCGTGTTTATTCAATGCAGACAATTTGGTTTTGCCCTGCAGTCTTTCTACCAACTTTCCGTTTACGTACAAAGATGTGCCTTTCCAATCGCCGGTAATGCCAATTGCAGACCATTCATTGGGTTGTGGAGTGTAATTAAATGTGTATGTATAACCATCGCGACTAAACCCGAGTTTACCGCCGCCATTGGTGTTTAATGTAATGACACTATTCTTCCCGTTAAAAAGAACAGCGTTAGAAGCATTGCCTGCCGCGGGTTTCAGATCAAAATCCACATTGTATTCATAACCGATTTCAGGAAGCGCTGTCTGCAAGAATGAATTTCCGTTGAAGCGAAGTGATTTTTGTGCTTTATTTCTTTTTACATTTTTTCTTTTTACTTCATGATAAGCATTGCCGGAAATATCTTTTTCTTTATTGGAGGAGAGCGCATATTGCAGAACTGTTCTGTTGGAATCCAGCGTCTTCTCTAACGGGAATTTTGCCGCGAGGTTAATCCCCGGCGCTTCTATTTGTTTTTTTGACAGGTCAAGAAACTTAGCCAGGCTTTGTTTCTCCGAACCATCCAGCCGCTTCCACATTCTTTCGCTCAATACTTTTATGGCGGGCATGGTACGTATGTGCACATCTTTTTCACTAATGCCATTGCCGCTATGGTCGTTCCATACGGCAAACATGCCGCCTATCAATCCCGGCGTACCGTCAGGAAGTGTCTCTTTTGAATTTATCTTTTCGGGCTTCCAGTTGGTATACAGCCATTCAGTGTCTAAAAACTCGCGGTAGTAGCCTGTTGCAGGCACAATGTACAACCAGATATCGCAGGTGCTGATGAGTTTAAACCCATCTTTTAATGACTGGAAAGGATCTACCCAATCATAAGACCAGGCATTCATAATTACATCTTTCGCGTGCACGGGTGTTTTACCTTTTAGCCAGCGCAACCCGCCCCACATGCGCACTTGCTTGCCCAAACTTTGAATATATTTTAAATACCTGTCGGTAAACTCACGGTATTTTTCGCTTTCTCTTACATCGTATTCATCCGTGCCTATGTGTACATCGGGACCAATAAACACCGGATTTTCGCCCGTAATATATTCTTTATACAAAGAATCTAAAAAAGTATAAGTGTTCGGATTGTATAAGTCAAGATGATCTCTACCATATTTATCGCTACCTAATTCCGGCCGGTAATGTGCAAAGGCAAGTGAGTGCGCCGGAATATCAATCTCGGGAATAATGTTTACGCCGTATTGCTGACCTAAACGCTGCAAGTCCCTGAACTCGGCTTTGGTATAATGCCCGTCTTTGGCAGTGAGACCGGGAAACCAATCGCTTTCTAATCTAAAGGCAGAATACGTTTTATCCCAGTCGTTATCGAAATACTCAGGGAAGCCATTGTCATTTAAATGAATCTGGAATTCATTGAACTTATAGTAAGAAAGAATTTTTACGTAATTGCGCAAATAATCAATCGTGAAAAATTTACGACCCAAATCCAGCATAAAACCACGGTTGGGATAATCGGGAAAATCTTTTATCTCGCCGCATGGTAAGGCATTGCCATGATTGTGCAACATTTGCAATAAAGATTTGGTAGCCCATGTTACGCCCTGTGCTGTACGTGCTGTAATGTTTATTTTATCGCTGAGAATATTAATCCGGTATTCTTCCTCTTTTATAGAAGTGTCATTAGGTTTAAGTTGAATGATGATATCGTTCCTGGCAATATCAGCATTACTAAGAACATCGGCTGACAAGCCAAACGCTGTTTTTAAATCGTTGGCAAATATTTGCAATATCGGCTGAAGCAGTGTTTGATGACTTGCCTGATAACCAATTTTGGTTTGCTTTTTAAAACTAAAACTGCCGCTGCTGCCACGCCATTCTTTTACCGCAGGAATGATCTGAGGCGCTGCATTTTGAGCAGATACTGTAATACCGCCAGCTAAAAAAAGTAAAAAGAGAAGAGATTTTTTAAAGTGTATCATTGATAAATTATTTTATCGGGAATTGTATTGAACTATATTACTCGTTTTTATTGTATCAAAAAGATGAGCGCAACAAATAAATGCTACAATGATTATGGATAATTCCATTATCAACAAATAAAAAACGCTTCTACAAAAATATGCTTTTTTGCTATTGGAAAATATAAACAAGATTAACGTTTGCGTAGATTGCTATACACATAGTTTTTGATTCCTTTTTTTCGAAATGCAGTGGGACAGCAGCTCAAATTTACCAAGGTAAAATCCCTAATTTTTCCAGCACCACGGTAGCCATTTTGTAAAATGCTTCGTGTGTGTAGCCGGCTATGTGTGGCGTAACTATTACGTTTGGCTGCTGTGTAAGCCAGTGGAGATTTTCTTGTTCCGGCGAAGAGAAAGTATCGAGCTTTTCATTTTCCAGCACATCAATACCGGCGCCGGAAATATATCCGTTTTGCAAAGCGTTTATTAAAGCGGCGGTGTCTGTAACCTTACCGCGACAGGCATTTATGAAAACCGGGTTGTTTTCCAGGCTTTTAAAAAAAGCTTCATCGGCATAGTGAAATGTTTCTTCTGTAAGTGGCAGGTGCAGGCTTATCACATCGGCATAGCGAACGATCTGCTCCAACTCCGCTTCCTTGATATATTCATGCGCGAAGCCTTCTTTGTACTTATCATGCGCCAGCACAGTAACATCAAACCCTTGCAATAATTTAGCAAACGCGCTGCCCGTGTTGCCATAGCCGATAATCCCTATGGTTTTACCCGAAAGTTCCGTGCCGCGGTTGGCCTCTCGTTGCCAGATGCCTTCCGCCACTTCATGTGTGGCTTTTTTTATGTTATTCAGCAGAGATAATAAAATGCCCAGGTTTTGCTCCGCTACGGCATTGGCATTTCCTTCGGGACTGCTTACACATTGTATACCTTTTGCTTCCGCGTAAGGCACATCAATCAGCTCCATTCCACTACCCAGGCGACCTATCCACTTTAGCTTTACGGCTTTGTCGAGTATATTTTTATCCACTCGTACTCTCGTGGTTACGATTAAACCATCTATATCACTAATTTGTTTTTCTAACTCCTGATAAGTGATCTTTGGCAGATACACTACCTCAAACTCATTCTTATTCAATGTTTCAATTAGTATATCGTGTACTTTGGCTGTGATTAACGCTTTCCTCATTTTGCAAAACTAAAGAGAATATTTTTTTGCAGGCTGATTTTTGTAAGTTTGCCGAAATAAAAATATATTTTCAATGAAGCATTTTCTTCTTTCCCTGTTTCTGCTGGTTCTTTTTTCCCAATCTTTTTCACAACAAAAACAAAAGCCCAATATCCTGTTTATTCTTACCGATGATTTAGGAATCGGAGATATAGGCGTGTATCATCAGCAGAAATTAAAAGAAGCAAACAAGCCACATATAGAAACTCCGGGATTGGATAAACTTGCTTCTGAAGGGGTTACGCTTACGCAAAACTACGCCAATGCGCCAGTGTGCGCTCCGTCGAGGGCCTCCTTTCTTTCGGGACTGACACAAGGCCACTCCAATGTAAGAAACAATCAATTTGACAAAGCGCTGGAAGACAATTATACAGTAGCGAATACGCTGAAACAAGCAGGTTACAAAACATTTGCCATTGGAAAATGGGGATTGCAGGGCGGAGAAGAGAAAGAAGATACTCCCGAAGCGTGGGTGGCGCATCCGCTGAATCGCGGGTTTGATTATTTCTTTGGCTACATCAGGCATATAGACGGACATGAACATTATCCCAAAGAAGGTCCTGCACGCGGCAGAAAAGAATTGTACGAAAATCGAACAGATATTACCGATAAACTGGATAAATGCTACACAGGCGATTTGTTTACTGCCATCACCAAAAAAGCCATCATTGATCATCGGAAGAAAAATCCGAAGCAGCCGTTTTTCATGTTCCTATCTTTCGATACACCTCATGCCGCTACACAAGTCGGCACACAAAAATATCCTGACGGCAAAGGACTCAACGGAGGCATACAATACATAGGAACACCCGGCAAATATATCAACACTGCTTCGGGAGAGATAGACAGCTGGATAGATCCGAACGTAGCCAACGCAACTTATGATCACGACAATGATTCCTCAACTCCTCAAATTGCATGGCCGGACGTTTATAAAAGATACGCTACAATGGTGCAGCGTATAGACAACCAGGTAGAAGACATTTTGCAATTGCTCAAAGATTTGCACATTGACGACAATACGCTCGTAGTTTTCACTTCCGACAATGGCGCTTCAAACGAATCTTATATCAAAGAGAATTTTCATCCTACTTTCTTTGAAAGTTCCAACGGTTTCGACGGGTTAAAACGGGATGTATGGGAAGGCGGCATCAGGGTACCTGCTCTTGTAAAATGGCGTGGAACCATTCCTTCGGGAAAAATAAACCATACACCATCCATGACTTCTGACTGGCTGAATACATTTTTAGATGCCGCCAGTATGCCTTTATTATACAGAAGCGATGGCGTATCGCTACTGCCTGCTTTAACGGAAAAGAAAAATCAAAAAGAAAGCCTTGTATACGTGGAGTATTTCAATAACTCTAAAACGCCGGCTTATAAAAGCTATGAAATGAATAAACAAAATAAAACAAGAAATGAAATGCAGGCCGTAAGAATTGGAAACTATATGGGTGTGAGATACGATATAAAAAATCATTCAGATAATTTTGAAATATACGATGTAGTAAAAGATCCGAAGCAAATCTATAATCTTGCTACTACCGCTCCTCAATTTTTCTCTTTACAAAAACAAATGAAAGATAAGGTTTTGCAATCAAGAAGACCGAACGCAACCGCTAAAAGGCCTTACGACAAAGAATTGGTTCCCGCAATTGAGAAGAAGCCGCTCAATGAATACGATGATGTATGGTACTTAAGAAAACAATTTTTTGCGGGCAACTACTCATGGCTACCGGGTATAGATCTGCCCGAAGACAAAAACCCTTTTACAATACCCACAAACAGAGGAAAGACGAAAGCCGAAATAGCTAAAAAAATAAAAGGGTCTAAAAAACAGGGAGTGACAGTGGTGGAAGGTTGCATACATATACCTGAAGACGGTGAGTATATTTTTTCACTAAAAGCCAATAAGGGAGCCGTACTGAAGTTGCACAACATTTTATTGATAGACGCAGATTATAATTATTCTCCACAAAGTGAAAAGAAGGAAAGCATTCTTCTAAAGAAAGGTCTTCATCCGTTTAAGCTGCTCTATAAAAACACTACTAAAAAGGCTAATGATGTAGCATTAGACTGGAGAAAGAACTAAACGCCGGCTTGCATGATCAATTGCGCGTAGGTGGGATTATTGCCCCCGTATTGTTTCAGCGTTTGCAGGTGCGGCATAGCTTTTTGTCGCTGATTGTTTTGAAGATACAGAATGGCTATGGCATAATGCAGGTCTAAATTGTTCGGAGCAATCTGTAAGCCTTTTAAATAAACGGCTTCGGCCT
Source organism: Bacteroidota bacterium (assembly GCA_023386235.1). Classification (GTDB taxonomy): domain Bacteria; phylum Bacteroidota; class Bacteroidia; order Chitinophagales; family Chitinophagaceae; genus Haoranjiania. Next base: position 116,765 of record JAEWKC010000016.1, read on the forward strand.
GTTTTGTCTTATCGTTTTGCTGCAGCAAAACACCGTAGTTATAGTATACCCTGGGGTTAAGACTTTTTAAAGAAACCGCTTTTTCCAGGTTGGCCGCGGCGCTTGCTTTATCGTTCATTTCATTGTTGAGCAATGCCATGTTAAAATAGATCCTGTCGTTCTGAGTATCATACTTTAAAGCTTCATTTAAAATTTTCAAAGCTTCCTGATTTTTTCCCTCCATATTGTACAAGGTAGAAAGATTAAGCCGCGCGTAATTCATGGCATTATCTTTTTGCAGTCCTCGCAAATAAAATTTTTCTGCCTGCGGTAGATCGTTGTGCTTTAAAAAATAATCTCCCGCCATAGCATTGCCGGTTGCAAAATCTGTTTGGTATAAAATGTAAGACCGTAGTTCTGCCTGCGCTCTGTTATACGCGTCCATGGTTTCTTCCGGTACAGCGGTGCGACTTGTAAGCAATAAATCCGCAGCGGCTATACGCACAGCTCTTACTTTATCGTTCAGCAAAGGTGTTACATCCTGCGTCCAGGCTGCCGGTGAAAAATTAGTCAGTGCTCTCAACGACCTATATCTAACCTGGGCGTCTGTATTTTTCAATTGATCAATGATCATCTGTAAAGATGATGGCGTATTAATATTCGCCATATAATGCACAGCTGTGGCAATAATATTTTTGGGCGTAGCGGTATCTTTTATAAGCTTAGTCAAATGCTTTTCTGAAAGCGAGTCGTTCCTGCTTCCTAATATCAAATCTTCGGCGAAATGATATTTTCGTTCCGGGCCATACCACTTCACTATGGCGTCTGCAGCCCATTGCGCCGATTTATCGGTATGGCAATCGCTGCAAGCATTCGGCACGGCATACTTTACAGACAAATCTGGCCGTGGCGCGCGAAAAACATGGTCATGACGAATATCATTACCCATATAGGTTTCTGTGGGCATGTGGCAGCTTACACATTCAGAAGCTGTGGTATTTACAGCATGAAATGTATGTGCAGGCGTATCGTATACAGTTTCTGCATGGCATTGATTGCATACTTTATTGCCGGTAAAAATAAGCTTGCCGCTATGCGGATTGTGGCAGCTGCTGCACTTTACGCCATGCATATACATTTTGCTCTGAATGAAGGATGCATACTTATACACCTCATCTAAAGCCTGCCCATCGGCGTAATACAATTCTGTAGCGGGTATCTCCGGAATATAATTATCCATCAGCTCATCTGATACAATCATATCTGCGCTGATATTTCCTTTCCTTGCATGGCAGGGAAAGCAGGTATTGATCTCCATAGCCTGTGTGCTACGCGCTGCAAGCGTTTCAACAAAAGAGCCCTTCTGTCTTTTCCCCTTTTTATAAGCATCACTGTTCATATAGTCTATATGATGCTGCGCTTTTCCGTGGCAGCTTTCGCAACTCACGGTCACAAGGTCGTAGGTAGTGTGGTAGGTATCACTTTCTACATCATAATTTTTTACCAGATTGGTACTGTGGCATTCTGCGCACATTGTATTCCAGTTTTGGGCGTTGCCCGTCCAGTGCAGCCAGTCGCCTGCCGGAATCTTTTGCCCCGCGTATTGATGAAACCATTTGCCTTCACGACTGTCCCAGCTTTGGCGTGTTACCTGCATTTTTCCTCCCGGAAATTCTATCAGGTATTGCTGCAAAGGATAATGCCCGAATGCATATTTTATCTCGTAATCTTTATATTCTCCTGCTTCGCTTTGTGTATTGATAAAAAACTTCCCGTCGCGCTTGAAGAACTTAGAAGTAATGCCATCGGCAGAAAAAACAGTATTATTAAAGTCGCCTAAAACAGAACTGTCATTGGCCGGCTGCATCGCTTTGAAATGATCGGAAATTTTCCATTCGGCATGTTCCTTGGCATGGCAACTTTGACAGGAAGCATCTCCGGCGTATGCATTTGTTGTAGAAAGATTAAAATCGTTTACTTCATTGCAACCGGTGCTTACAAAAAACACCCCTGCTGCGGTAGCCAGCGCCAGCATTAAAATAATGAGATATTTTTTATGGATCATCAATTTTAAAAGTATGTTTTTCCGTTTTCAAATGTAATAATAAAACCTGTAAAAAGCAGCAGCAACAAGCCTTTATACTACATTTTCTTCTTTTTGATGCATAATTATTTTATTTTTGAATAATGCCTAAAAAACCTTTCAGCAAGACGATTAATCTGGTAAATGTTTTTAAACAATTAAAACCTTTTGTAAAACCCTACAGGAAAATCATCTTTGGCACAATAATACTTACACTGCTCGGAGCCCTCGCCGCACAGGTAAATCCACTGGTACTAAAATATGCCGTAGATCGTGTAGAACAACTGCTGTCCGATCCTGATGCATTGCAGCAGGGAGGAGAGTTGCTATTGCTGATATCCGCAATTTTGCTTGGTAAGGAAGTAATGAATATTCTGATACAATTCGGGCAAAAATTTTTCGGAGAAAAAATACGCATCAACATAGGCAGCGAGCTGGCTCAAACCGTTATTGAAAAAATAATGACCTACCGGATGTCTTTTTTTACAGAAGAAGATCACCAGTTCGGAAAGTTGCAAACGCGCATAGACAGGGGCGTTGAGAGCTTAACTACCCTTGTACAAAGCTTCTTCATAGACATTATGCCTATCTTCTCCAGCGCCATTATTTCATTGGTAGTAATGTATATGCAAAATGTATACATAGGCATTGTTGCCACCATCATAGTACCTGTTTATTTTTTCGTAAGTTCTATGCAGGCAAAGAAATTACAAGGTGTGAGAAGACAGCTAAGAAGCCAGCGAGAAGAAAAAACCAACGGATTGCTGAACCTGATAAGCTCTATACCGGTGATCAAAAGTTTTGTAAGAGAAAAGCTGGAAGGAGAAAAACAATACAGTCTGCAAATGCAACTGATGAGCAGCCAGCTTAAAACAAGGCGCACCAATTTTATGTATGATGGCGTGAAAACTTTTATTGAGCAAATCGGCGTGGTAATTATTATTGTGCTTACGGTGTATTTTGTGCTTGACAGGCAAATGACCATCGGCGCTATCATGATGCACATCATGCTGTTCAATAATGTATCTGCGCCCATACGGCAATTGCACCGGATTTACGATCAAATGAATGATGCGCTTATTTATGCAGAAGGTTATTTTGACGTGCTTAATTCTGACGATGAAATAGAACCTTCCGGAAAAATCATAGCAGAGAATATTAAGGGAAAAATTGAAATGAAAAATGTAGATTTTACTTATCCCAATGGTACCAAAGCTTTGCACAATGTAAGCTTAACTTTAGAGAACGGAAAAACCACCGCGCTGGTAGGCCTGAGCGGCGCCGGCAAAAGTACCGTCATTAATTTGCTATGTAAATTCTACGCTCCCGACCAGGGAGAAATATGCCTGGATAATATCAACTTACACGATTACGATAATCATTCTCTCCGAAATCAGATAGGCCTGGTGCTGCAAAAAAATCATATTTTTAAAGGCAGCATAGAAGACAATATTCGCTATGGAAATATTACCGCCACAAAAGAAAATATTATTGACGCGGCAAAAAAAGCTTTTCTGCACGACCAGATTGAAGAGCTGCCCCACGGCTACAATACCGATGCGCAGCTATTGAGCGGCGGCCAGCAGCAACGTATAGCCATTGCCCGCCTTTTCCTTAAAGACCCTCCCATATTATTTTTAGACGAACCCACCGCCAGCCTGGATGCCATTGCCACCGAACAGATCAAAAACAGCCTGGATGCCATAAAAAAAGACAGGACCGTAGTTATCATTTCTCATTCTCTTTCGCAGATAATTGATGCCGATGTAATTTACGCCATGGAGAAAGGCCGCATTACCGAATCGGGCGCGCCTGATGAGCTCTATGATAAAAACGGCGTATACAGAAAAATTTTTGACGCCTCTGCAAGAAGTCTCAACCTGGACAAAATGCTGGATACATTGAAATAACTTGCCTTATTGGCAGCAAAATTAATCAAGGCGCATTTTTGCCTTCATTATTTTATAAGGCGTACTGTTTTTTGTATTCGACAGAAAGTACGCTGCATCCGGCGCACAGCCTGTGGAAACTTTTATACAAACCATAAAAAAGGTTTTTGAAGAATGGAGAAAAGAAGATCCAGCAATACGCTTACAGGTGAGTGAAGGAAACTCCTGCTCTGTTGACGGCACTGGCAACTAAATAAATATAAGCGATAAATAAGAAGTTGTCTCAAAAATTGTCATCCTGAAAAGCTTTGTCATCCTGAATGAAATGAAGGATCTAAACAGCCTCTTTTGCTATCCAAAAGTGCTTTATTTTTTATTCAAAAATAATGGAAGAGTGTTTGAAGCTGATAATCATTTTATCAAATTTCCGCATAAAATCCTGTCCCAGATTGCCATGATAATATTCATCGCCCTGTTTTATATCAACCGTTGATAATCTTATCCTGTTCAGTTCCGCGGCAGCATCGCCTATCTGCAGTTTAAAATTATTTACCTGATAGCCCTGCGTTGTTGTGATGCCACCGGCACCGCCGGAACTAAACGTTCTTTTTCTGAAATTAGCTTCTACTTCTTCCCTGTTTTCATCATAAAAAAGTCTGTACAGGTCTGTATTGGTAGCTCCGGTATCAAAATGAAAAATAAGATTCTTATTGTTGTGAACCGCCTGCACTATAGGCGTAAGGTTGTCTATTGCAAAATTATTATAGTTATACACGTTTGAGGTATACGGAATATACAACCTGTCTTTTTTATCGATATGAAACTCTTCAAACGCCCTGATTACGGGATACCCGATAACTCCATTGATATTATATTTTATTTGCGGGAAGCTAAGATCATTATCATTAGAAACAAGAAAAACAACGTTTTCAACCACCAGCCCTCCAAAGCTAAGCTTGTCTGCTACCGCTATATCACTTCTAAATTTTACGCCCGTAGATGAATTTACATAAGCCCCGGACTGAATAATATGCAAGCCCAGCTTCTGCGCTACCGATCTTTGCAAAACAGAAAAGTTGGCGCCTGTATCAAAGATCATGCTGATGGACGTATCTTTAATCTCTGTATCAATATTCATTAGGCCTACCCTGTCTCTTGTAAGTTGTATAAGATAGTCTTTCTGCTTGTTGATTTTTTGCGCCGGCGTGCTTTGCAAAGCGCGCCATATAGCCGCGGAGTTATAGATATCGGTTAAGAAAGCTCTGTCTTTTTGCTGATGATACAACGGCGCTATCAATGCCGTAGCCTTATACGCTTCCGCATACTCATACAAATTGGTGTGATTGCTCAGCTTCGTCTGGTATACATTGCGTAGCTCTGTCTGGCTGAGTAAACTTTTATGCTTCCTGAGTAAAGTCTGTATTTTTCCGTTAGAGATGGCAGAACGATTAAAAGCGTTATCAATAATAGATTCAAAATACAGTTGATGCGCTGAGGAGAGGCTGTCTTTTTTTATTTTGTAAAGACTATCCAATGCAAAATAATTATGATTTTCATGATGAGCGCTAAGGCTTTCAGCCACCATTTGGCTATGCCCTGACTGGCAAGACATAAATAAAAAAACCGGAAGTATATTTTTAAAAAAATGCAACATCAATTAACAATAATAAATTAAAATAATTTATAAGCAGTACATAAAATCTTAAAGTGTAGGTATTTCTGCCAAGATTTATCAGTTTGTTTACACCTTTCACAAAAAATAAACAATCATCAATCAGAGAAGGTTATAAGATTATTCGCTCTGAAACACACGCGATATAAAAGGCAGGCACGTGTACAAGGCAGAGTGCCAGTACTCCCAGGTATGACCGCCATCGCGCACTCTAAACTCCAGCGGAACTTTTTTATCGTTCATGGCTTTTACAAAGTTTAAATTATAATTCAGTAAAAAATCATCGTCGCCACAATCTATAAACCATTTTACCGACCTTAACTTATTAAGTGTTTGCTCATCGGCATTCCATACAAATTTTACACAATCATTTTCTTTTACCGCTTCATTCAGCCAATACCATTGTGTTAACTCTTTAGGAATTTCAGTATGCTTTTCTTCTCGCTGCATCAGCGCACTCATAGGATATGCGGCACAAAACATATCGGTGTGCTTTTGCGCATAAACGGTTGTGCCGCCACCGCCCATTGACAATCCGGCAATAGCTCTGTTTTGTTTATCGCCCACTACACGATAAGTTTTTTCTATGTATGGCAAAAACTCATCGAAGAAAAAAGTTTCGTACTTCCAACCCGGCATATCGAAATAACCGTTCCAGTAACCTTTAAAAACATCGCCACCGGCATTGGGTGTTACTATTATCATTTCTTTTGCTTCTCCCGACGCTACCAGCTGATCCATCACATCCTTTAAGTGTCCTCTTTCATACCAACGTGTATCTGTATCCATCAATCCGTGCAGCAAATACAGTATCGGGTATTTTTTTTGACTTTTTGTTTCATAACTCTTTGGAAGAAAAATGGTGTAAGATCTGTCAACATTCAACACTTTGCTTTTAATAGTATTAGACAAAACCTTGCTTTCAGTGCCTTCCTGGGCCTGCAAAACAAAGTAGGTAAATATCGCTAAAAGGAAAAAGATACATTTTTTCATCTGTGTATTTTTGATTTAAGTTCGATTATTACGAAGTTATCGAATAAAAGCAATTCAGCAAACAGGTCGATGGCGTAGTATCTTTTATATCGAAAGCCGTACAAGTATATTTCAACTTCTTAAAAATTTGGGCAAAAATCTACTGTGCTCATTCATTCTAAAGACCTACTTTTGCATCATGGATATACTGGATTATTTAAATCAGCACCGAACCCTGCTACTATTTATATTTTTCTGTTTAATAATACTTATACAGCTGTTTTACTATCTTTTTATCTTTGTAAAACTGGTATTCTACAAAGAAAAGCCAAGAGACTATACCTTAAACAACCCGTTAACCGTAATTATTTGCGCCAAAGACGAAGCGGCCAATCTGGTTAAAAATCTTCCGGGTATATTGGTTCAAAATTACAACACCACACACTCGGTATTGGTAGTCAATGATAATTCTACCGACGAATCTAAATACATACTGGAAGAATTACAAAAGTCGTTCAGGCAACTACATATACTTAAACTAGAACAAAGCTCTGCAAACATTCCGGGCAAAAAATTTCCTTTATCCATGGGCATTATGGAAGCCAAAACAGAACTGTTGCTGCTAACAGACGCAGACTGTATGCCCGTGAGTGAATTTTGGATGCAAAAAATGCAATCGGCTTTTACCGATCAAAAAGATATAGTACTGGGCTACGGACCTTACAGCAAAAGAAAAGGATGGCTGAATAAGCTTATCCGGTTCGAAACATTTCATACCGCGCTGCAATATTTTTCCTATGCGCTGGCCGGACTTCCTTACATGGGCGTGGGCCGCAATCTGGCTTATAAAAAATCATTATTTCTACAAAATAAAGGCTTCTCCTCCATCAATCACATTCCAGGGGGCGATGATGATTTGTTTATTTCTAAAGTAGCCACTAAAGACAATGTTACTATTATGATTGATAAGGATACTTATACCATAAGTGAGCCTAAAAAAACCTGGAAAGAATGGAAGAAACAAAAATCAAGACATTACACCACCGGTAAATTTTACCGTGGCAATATCAAATTTCTGCTGGGGCTTTATTCACTTTCGGGTTTCCTGGTATATCCGTTATTTATACTCACAGCTATTTTCTATAATTGGTGGCTCGCGTTAGCGGTATATATTTTGCGGATGGTAGTTTTGGCGGTAGTTTGGAAAAACAGTATGGAGAAGCTTGACGAAAAAGACCTTTGGAAATGGTTTCCGCTATTGGATATGTGGCAATTTGTTTATTATATTATTTTTGCTCCAACACTTTTTAAAAAACCGGCTAAGCACTGGAAATAAGTAAATACAAATGAAACGGAGCATGATTATATTTATATGCGGAGTTTTCCGGACAACTATCGGGAACCAAAAAAATAACTAAAAAGTACGGATGAAAAAACAAATACCACTGAGCATATTACTGGTCATGATTTCCCTTGCAGGATTCTTTATCATACAAGCATCCTGGGTGGTCAACCTTATTGATTCTTCCAGACAAAGAACCATTGAAAGAGCTACCGCGGCCACCGAAGAAGTTGCCAATAATATTGCCGACCGGTTATCCATATCCTACCGGCCGGTGCCACGTACGCCTCTGCAGTTTCCCGAAGATATTTTTTTCAATATACCACGCATCACCACGGTCAAGGGTACTTTTTCTCTGGCAGAGATACAGGAGATGTTTAACAAAGCGCTCAACAACAACGATGAAAAAAACCTGTACATAGAGTTTGGAGTGGTTAACAACATCGCCCCACAAATAAAAACAGTTTCTCTTAGTACGCCGGGATTTATTGAATTAAGCCGAGATTCAACCTTAGAAAATAAAGCGGCAAAGCCTATCATAAAAAATATTGGGATGAATATAGAGAATGGAGGCGTTTCAGAAAGTCTTATCGTGTACATACCTAATATTACCATGCAGGTATTGTTTTCGCAATGGCTGGTATTGCTGGGCTTTTTCATGTATTCCATCATTACACTCGCGGCTTTTTATATGGCCATTAAAACAATCATTCAACAGCGTAATCTGGGTAAAATAAAGAACGACTTTATCAACAATATGACGCATGAGTTTAAAACGCCGCTTGCTACCATATCGCTCGCCGTAGATGCTCTTCAAAATAAAAAAGTAGTGGAGAACCCTGAAAAGCAGGCATACTTTACCCAAATCATCAAAGATGAAAATCTGCGCATGAACAAGCACGTAGAAACCATCTTAAAAGCGGCCTTTACCGATAAGCAGGAATTTAACCTAGACATGAAAAACATGCATGCGCACACGGTTATACAATCTGTAGTGGATTCTTTTGCTTTGCAACTTCGCGATAAGAATGATGGCTTTGCCGAACTGAAACTGGACGCTAAAAATGATCTTATTACTGCCGATCCCGTACATTTTGGCAACCTGATCAACAACCTGATGGACAATGCTGTAAAATATTCCAAACCCGACGTACAGGCCAAAGTAATTGTCTCTACCGTAAATACAGGAAAATACTTTACAGTAAAAGTGCAGGACAATGGCATTGGTATGTCTAAAGAAACCGCCAAACGCGTTTTTGAAAAATTTTATCGTGCGCATACCGGTAATCTGCACAATGTAAAAGGCTTTGGCTTAGGGATGAACTATGTAAAATCTATTGTGGAAGCACACAAAGGCAAAGTAAGAATTGATAGTGAACTTGGAAAAGGTTCTAGCTTTATTGTGGATATTCCCATTTCGACAGAAAAGTAGTTTTTTGGGAGAAATATATTTATTTTCTATTTATTTTACATTCTACTTAAATAATTTCTAATTAATTTATATGTTATAAATATATTATCTTATAGATTATAATATAAAATATATATTATTTTTTATGAGAAAATAATATTTTTTATTTGTATTGAACTACTTTTGCCGAAGAAATTTGATAAATGGAAATATAATACAAATAAATTTAATTATAATATGTTATTAAGATTTAAAGCGCTCGATGCGCTTACAGAAAATGAAAGCTACAGAAAAGTTACAGAAGAATTGCCACCAATCACTTCTGTATTCGGGGAAAATGTATTTACATTAGACAAAGCAAGAAAATACCTGAACGATGAGGCTTACAAAGGCTTGGTACAGGCCATTAAGGGCAACAGGAAATTAGACAGGGTGCTTTCAGGGCAAATCGCCGTAGGCATGAGAGCCTGGGCCGAAACCAAAGGTGTTACCCACTATACACACTGGTTCCAGCCACTTACGGGTACTACTGCTGAAAAGCATGATTCATTCTTTACACTCAAAAGCGATGGTACCGCCATTGAAGAGTTTGACGGAGCAGCATTGATTCAGCAGGAACCCGACGCGTCATCTTTTCCTAACGGAGGCATTCGTGCTACTTTTGAAGCAAGAGGCTACACAGCCTGGGATCCCACCTCTCCTGCTTTTATTTATGAGGTAGCCAATGGCAGAACACTCTGTATTCCTACTATATTTGTTTCTTACACAGGAGAATCTCTTGACTATAAAGCTCCGCTATTAAAGGCATTAGATGCAGTAAATAAATCAGCAACAGATGTAGCCAATCTATTTGACAAGGCAATTACTAAAGTAACTCCAACGCTTGGATGGGAACAGGAGTATTTTGTAATAGATGAAGGATTAGCCAATGCAAGACCCGATATCACACAATGTGGCAGAACGGTTTTCGGCGCTTCTCCCGCTAAAGGTCAGCAGCTGGAAGATCACTATTTCGGCGCTATACCCCAAAGAGTATACGCTTTTATGCGCGAGTTTGAATACGAATCTTATAAGCTGGGTATCCCTTTAAGAACACGCCACAACGAAGTAGCGCCTGCCCAGTTTGAAGCAGCGCCCATTTTTGAAGAAGTAAACATAGCCGTAGATCATAATATACTTTTGATGGATATTATGAACCGTGTAGCCAGAAGACACAAGCTAAAAGTATTGCTGCACGAAAAACCATTTGCCGGCATCAACGGCAGCGGCAAACACAATAACTGGAGCCTGGCAACCGACACGGGCATCAATTTATTAGCACCCGGCAAAACGCCTAAAACAAATTTAATCTTCCTTACGTTTTTTGTCAATACCATTAAGGCGGTGCATGATTATGCCGAAATTTTACGCGCATCCATAGCATCTGCCGGCAACGATCACCGTTTAGGCGCCAACGAAGCGCCGCCGGCCATCATTTCTGTATTCGTAGGGCAAAACCTGCGCAAAGTACTGAATGATATTGAAGAAAGAGTAGGTGAAGACTTTGATGAGCAGGATGAAGCTATCCTGAAGCTTGATCTACATCGTTCTATTCCCGAATTGTTATTAGACAATACAGACAGGAACAGAACATCGCCCTTTGCATTTACCGGCAACAAATTTGAATTTAGAGCGGTAGGCTCCTCGGCAAACTGCGCCAATGCCATGATCACTTTAAATACCATTGTAGCAGAAACACTGAAAAATTTTAAAAGTGAGGTAGATGAGTTAATTGCCAACGGTCACAAAAAAGATATTGCCGTAATGCAGGTAATTCAAAAATATGTAGTAGAAAGCAAGGATGTTATCTTTGAAGGCGATGGTTACAGCTACGATTGGGAACTGGAAGCTGAAAGACGCGGATTACCCAATGTAAAAACAACACCATTATCTCTAGACGCGCTTTCTACAGAAAAAGCGCTGAACCTGTTTGAAGTCAACGCGGTATACACCAAAAGAGAATTACACGCCCGCCACGAAATTGAGCTGGAAAACTATTTGAAAAAAGTACAGATAGAAGGCCGTGTAATGGGTGACCTGGCGCTTAACCACGTAATACCGGAAGCCATCAGGTACCAACAGGTATTGGCCGACAATGTATATAAATTAAAAAATATTGGCTTACAAGAAGGTGCTTATGCAAGCCAGCTAGAATTGATAGAAAGATTGTCTACGCACATTGAAACCGCTTATAATAAGATACACGAGATGATTGAAGCACGCAAAGTAGCCAACAAAATTGAAAATGTAAGAGAAAAGGCTATCATGTACGACAGTGATGTAAAAGCTAAATATTTTGATGAGATCCGTTATCATGTAGACAAACTGGAAAACCTGGTTGACGATGAAATATGGTCGCTTCCAAAATACAGGGAAATGCTGCTGCTGAGATAATAAAACACAGGACATCCAGCCAAAACCTTTCGACGTTTTAATCATTCGTCGAAAGGTTTTTTTATAATCACCTGACATTACGAAAAGCGTAGAAATCGGTAATGTTTACGCAATACTTTTCCAACAGGTTGGCGGATAATATTTCAAATTTCATTTTGCTCATAACGCAGTTGGCATCTATTCTACATTATCAACTAAGCAATTCTTAGAGATTGCTTCTCCGATGTCGCGGCTCGCAATGACGGTCAGTGGTATATGCTCTCAATTGTCCCGTCTTCATTCTACATTATCAATTAAGTAATTCTTGGAGATTGCTTCTCCGCTGCCGCGGCTCGCAAATGACGTTTAGTGTATATATATGCTCTTAATTCCTGCTATCCATTTCCAACTTCAGTGTGCCGCCTTTTACAACTTCAGAGAACGGCAACCTGAGATCGGTATTGAGTTTACCATTAAGGGAAGCATTTTGTATGTAAACATTTTGCTTGGAATTATTATTTGCATCTATCACAAACTTTCTGCGACCAGGCGCCTGAATAGTTATCTTATCAAATACCGGGCTGCCAATTTGGAAAGACGGGTCAGGCGCGGTCAATCCTTTTACATCAAACAAACCTATCGCAGACATCACGTACCAGGCACCCAATTGGCCCTGGTCTTCGTCCTGGCCATAGCCATAGCCATGGATGCCTTCCGTACCGTAAAATTCATCGCAGATAGCTCTTACCCATTTTTGCGACAGATCGGGTCTGCCGGAAAAATTAAACAGCCATGAAATGTGCAGATTGGGCTGGTTGCCATGATTGTACAATCCCTGCAAGCCGGCGAAGGCGTCAACGGTTTTGCCGCCACCGAAAATACTTGACCTGGAGATGGTAAAGATACTGTCGAGCCGCTGGTTAAATTCATTTTTGCCAATGGTAGCTACCAATTCTTCTGCATCGTGCGGCACATAAAAAGTGTATTGCCAGGCATTTCCTTCCTGAAAGCCTTTCCACGGCTCAGTTGGATTAAAATCTCTAATGAAATTGCCCTCCCTGTCTTTCGGACGCACAAATTTGGTAGTTGGGTCATACACTTTCTTCCAGCCTTTGGATAATTCCATCAACTGGTTATAATCGGCAGTTTTACCCAAAGCTCTGGCAAATTGTGCTACCGCGTATGCACTGAAAGAATATTCCAGGGTGTGCGATGTACCAAACGCAGAGCCTTCCGTTGTAAGCTCCGCATGCTGATCTCCCTGGGGAATGTAAGGAGCATAGCCTTTTTTCACGAATGCGCCCACATCCATTTTACCGGCGCCGGGAATCCTGTTTTTGTATTCCAATTCATTTTTACGGGCAGCTTCGTACCCGAGATTTACATCAAAATTCCGAATGCCTACATTATATGCCGATGCAATGATAAGCCCGGTAAAATTAGTACCCACTCCTGAAACATACTTGCTGGTGGCAATTCCATCGCCCAACCAACCGGCATCTTTATAAACCAATAACTGGCTTTGCACAAAATCTGCAAAGTATTCCGGATACGCCAATGCCCATAGCTGCGAGAGGTTCCAGTAGCCGCCCCACATGGCATCTGTATTATAATGATGATGAACAGGCTTGCCACCCGCAAGTTTTATCTGGCCTACCGTGCCATCATTTTTAGGATAAGCGCCGTTCACATCGCTTGCCAGGCCGCGACCAAGCAGCGCGTGAAATAAACCGGTGTAGAATTTTACTTTATCGGCATGGTTCTTTCCATCTACCGTTATCCTGCCCATATATTCATTCCAGGAATTTTTTGCGATGGTTTTCGCTTGGTCAAAATTCATATTATTGGCTTCGGCAACCATATTCAACCTGGCATTTTCTATAGATGTATAAGACAGGCCTACTTTTATATTAACTGCTTCATTGGATCTGGTATCAAAAGTAAAGTACATGCCGGAGCCTACGCCCCTTACTTCACGTTGACCTGCATTTTGTTTGTTGCTGATAAATGTACCGAAAGCCTTGGGCTTTTTATCCATTTTTGCATAGAAATACATAGCTACACTTGCGCCCTGCTGATACTTTTGTACATATTCGGGATAAGTAATTACATAGCCTTCCACATCGCCGTTGTCAAGATATTTTACATAGGCATCTTTTACTCTGCCGCTTTCTCCCAGTCGGTTTCCAATATCGAAGATAATATTTGAGGCGTTTGATTGGGGGAAAGTATACCTGTGAAAACCTACTCTGTCCGTGGCGGTTAATTCTGCCCTGATGTTATAATCTTTTAATAGCACGGAGTAATAGCCTGCCGTGGCATGTTCGTCTTTTCTGTCGAAACGGGAACGATAGCCTTCATCGGGATTTTCCAGTTTGCCGGGTGTGGTTTGCAATGCTCCTGTGGTAGCGGCAAACATAACACCGCCCACCTGAAACTCATGAAAATTAGCGAAACCTTCTATAGAAGTGTGACGATCATCGTAACCAACAGCTTCCCAGCCGTCTTTATTTCCGTAGGAGCCGTCGGTTGACGGAGCCAGCTTTGCCATACCAAAAGGTTTGGCGGCAGGTGTATAAAAAAACCAGCGACTGTGCGCAGTACCAATATTTGGATCTACATAGCGGGTGAGATCGTTACCGGCTGTAGATAACCTGGGTGCAGTACAACTGTTTAAAAGTATAAAACCTAATACTAAAAATGTAAGATATCTCATATATAAAGAAATTTGTTTAAAGATAATGCTATATATTAATACATGTGAATGTCTACCAAGTACATTTTATTTTACGTAAAAGTACAACCTTAAACTGGTTTATCTGTTGTATATTCTTTGTCTCTCTTCTGCCGTTTTTAGTGTTGTCTGTAAGCTTGTGTGTCGGATTCATCACCAATTTATTTATGTTCGTAACGAAACTCCAACTATCTATTCCTATTTCATTCAATTTGCAGTTGAATATGTATATTCTTTCGTCAAACTACAAAGATTTATTTTATCAGTTTTTGTTAATGATACTCTGTAGCGAAGTGAGAGACGATGCGAGAACGAAATCAAATTTATCCCATCGAGATAATTGATGGGTAGTATTGCTACCCACGTGTTTTCGTCTACGGCGTATATGATACCTGAATTTCAACCGCCGGTTGCCACAAAGTGGAGTAATAGTTTACGGCCTGAATGTACCGTTTAAATTTTGTATTTGTTAAAACGATAACGAAAATAGATTAGCTGTAAACGAGGCTGTAAAAGCAATCAGAAAGCTATACTTTGGAGGTTCTTGCTCAAATCAGGGATTGTGCAACGGCTACCTGTGTTAGTGGCTGCCCTTTTTTGTGTATGGTTTAATTTGTTATTTTTAGTTTCATCATAATATCCGTTTGCTCGTCGTTGCCAAGTTTAAAAATATGTTTGTCAAACTCTACGAAACCATTTTTTTTGTAAAAATTTATTGCTCTCGGATTTTCTTCCCAAACGCCTAACCAAACAAAGTCCGCTTTTTTTTGTTTTGCTATTTCGATTGCCTTATCATATAAAATTTGTCCAACTTTTTTGCCTTGAAATTCTTTGAGAACATAAATTCTTTCGATTTCAAGAGCTTTGTCATCTTTTAGTTCGGTTTGAGATTGTCCGAAGTTGAGTTTTAAATATCCAATTATTTTTTTGTCAATTTTCGCAAAATAAAACTCAGCATTTTCATCACTCAAATCGGTTTTTATTTTGTCAACTGAAAAACCACTTTCCAAATAATTTTTCATATTTTCTTCCGTGTTGCTTTCAGAAAATGTTTCATAAAAAGTTTGTCGACCAATTTTTTGTAATTCGTCAATGTCACTTATTGTTATTTTTTCAATGTCAATATTTTCCATTCTTTCTTTGTTGGTCGCTGTTTCGATAAGGTTGCCACTGTTGACACGCTTTGGGAGAAAGACTCGGGAGTTTGGCTTTATAAGCCAAACGAAGAGGCTTGCGAGCGTGGGTTGCGTGTCAACGGTTTGCAGCTACCCGAAGGTGGCGATTTCGAAGCACTTCACTGTCAACCAAGCAGAAACTTTGATAGATGCACAAAGCTTGATTTAACCACTGAACCGCCACTTTTGGGTAGGTGCTGTTGTGTGCAGTATTCATTTGTTTATGTTTCCAATTATTTTATCGCAAGTGTCCATTATTATTTTCAAATCACATCGGAAAAATTCTCTTCTTGAAGTTAGTCTATAATTTTCTAATTCTCTATGGATTTGTTTTTCAGCTTCGATACAGTCTTTAGTGTGATAGCTGTTAATAATAAAAAACTTGTCTGCAGAACTTGTATTTGAAAGTTCCTTACTACGTTCTTCTGAACTTCTTCTTGTTAATCCAATTTTAAAAATATTTTCTTCGTGTATTGGTTGCCTCATGATGTAGACGTAACCAGCATTTTCTTGGTTAAAAACTTCAACTTGTTGAACTTTAGTAACACCTTTAAGTGTAGAGTAAAAAATGTCGTTTCTCTCAACCCAAGTTTTACCTATGATTTTTTTACCCCTTTTATCAAATCCCTCTTCATCTATACCTAATCTTTTCCAATAACCTGACTTTTCGACTTTAAAACTCTCGTCATTTAACTCAGTGCTGTTAATGACAGTCTGTTCTTTTGACTCAAGGTAATAAATAGGTTTTGCAAAAACCTTGAACTCTGGTGGAACAGTGGAAAACTCCCTTTTTGAAATTGGACTTTTAATAACGGTGTTAAGTTGTGTTTCATAGGTAACATCCACAATTCGTTGTTCGTTTTCAAAAACATAGTATGGTAGAGCCAAGCAATATTTCGCAAAATCAAAGACTGCATCATAATTTTTAAGCTCATTTAAATGATTTTCATAATATTCCTTTATTTCCTCTTTTGATAGTTCTTCTTGACTTAGAAATATTGCGTCAAAATCATCGCTAAATATTTTAAAACTTAGATTTTCATCCCTTGCAACAAATCTGATATCGGTACTTTTGTTTTTCAAATCGAATAGTATTGCAACATTATGCGCCCATAAGTCTTGCTTCTCTTTAAAATTCACAACTTTTGGTTCTTCTTTATTTTCAAGATGCCTACCAAGAGCTTTTTTAGATGGATTTAGTGATTGCTCAATTGAACTTCTGGTATTTTTCTTAAAATATTCATCTGCTTCTTTTTTATCATAAGATTCGCCTGCTTGCATCAAAATGGAAGCCTCATCTCCCTGTCGCACTAAGGATAGACCACTTATTAAAAAAGTTTTTCCATTATTTGAAAAATTAATCTCATCAAAACCTGTTGAAAATGAGAAATGGTATATCACATTTTCAGGAATGTTTTCAAAAAAATCAACTTTATTTAAATCAAAACTTTTTTCTGTTACAAAATCTAAAAAGTCTATTAATGAAACACCATATGACTCCTCTTCAGGATGTAACTGAATAATAGAATTATGATGATTAAAAACGAAAAATGGTTCTAAAGGATTAAAAGAAGTAGGAAATGATTTTGGACCATATTGTAAAAACCTGCTGGCAAATTCCATCAGATAGTATCTCAAGGTATTTTCATTTGTTCTGTCTAATCCATTATTCAGCTGAACATGAACTATCTTCCTCCCAGTGTCAAATTGCTTCTTTAGTTTTTTCCATACAGATGGATTTGAAGTTTTGAGTTTCTCAACGTCAAAATGCTTGTCAGAGTGAACAAATTTAGAAAATGCTATTTTAGGTCTCATTTATTGATGATGTTCATTTGTATCGCTTGTTATATTGCACACAACGGTTTGCGGCTTGGCGAAGGTGGCGATTTAACCACAAATGTTCATACGAAGCACTGAACCGCCACTTTTGCCAAACCGCTGTTAGTGGCTGGGCTTCTTTGTTTTCCGTCTGTCAGCAACATTTTTTGTCCTGCTGAATTGGTGGACAAGCAACACTTCCGTAGCTACAATAAACACAGCAGTCGCCTTGTTTTGGTTTTAGAACTTGTTTGCATTTTTCACATTCGTAAAAATATTGGCAAGCGTCTGTCGGCATTGTTTCTTCTTTCTTATGTCCGCAGTTGGGGCAAGTTATTGTTGATTGTAATTTGATTTCCATTTTAATTTTCTTTTTTGTCGGTTACAGAATATCCTGTTGAGTTAATTGCTTTTTCAATTTCGGTAATGTTTATTTTGGAATTGTCAAACTCTACGATTGCGTTTCCGTTTTCATATGATGCATTTGAATTTATAATTCCTTTCAATTTATTCACTTCGTGATTTACGTGTTCACCGCAACTGGTACAAGTCATTCCTCTAATTGAAAATTCCACTTTTTGAATATTGGATTTGTCTACTACTATGATTTGCTTTTCTGACTTTGGATAG
>JAEWKC010000041.1 GCA_023386235.1 Bacteroidota bacterium
TACAAAAGAAAATTAATCGAAACCTAATTTTTTTTCTTTTTAAAAGCAAAAAACTAAACTTTAAATTCTATATTTGAAACAGAAAACACTCTCTAAGAAAAAGTACACTTTCTTTTGAAGACATACAATTATCCGGGCATCAGGTCTTTTTTTTCGTAAAAGTCTTACAAAAGGAACAGCTCTTTGTTTAATTTGCTCAGGCGAAGCATTAGGAACACAATCTAAAATATAAACATCCGCGGAAATATTTGCCAAAATTTCAGCCATCTCAATTTCCATCTTAGCACTACCACTAAATCCTAAATTGATGGTTTCAACGCCTAATTTACGTGCAATAATGGAGGGATAGGCCATACCCGGACGAGAAGCTGAAGCGCCCTGCGTAATACTGGAGCCGTAAATTGCTATTTTCTCAGAGAGAGAAAAAACTTTATCTGCCGGCGCAATATCCGCGGAAACGGGCACTCCTACTTTTAGTTTTGTTAGTTTTGAATATAAAGGAAGATGCAATCTGTAAGTGGTTTTATCTCCGTTCAAGTTATCAATTAATAATACTGAATTCTTATTCCCTTGCGGACGTGCAGAAGCAACATATTGCCACTTTCCATTTTTTAATGCATACAGATCTAATCCATTTACCGCAACCGGCGTCATATTCTATAGTTCTACAAATTTATCCAATTCCCAATTTACACGGATGCAGGTAGCATTGGTTTCGAAATTAATATTTAGACCGGCAGAGTTTTGTGCGAGTGACTGAACCGCTGGTGGCAGTTTTTTTCTTTGTACTGAATCAATCCTGTCATAATCATTTGAGGTGAAAAAGCTACTGCCGCGTAAATTCAGAAGATGCCCGTCAGTATACTTAAATGATTCCTGCGAGAATAACTGCAAAGATGTAAGCCAAAAAAGTAAAATAAAAAAATTTCTCATATTATACTTATTAAATAATGACAACTAACTCAGCCGATCCAAACATTTTTTCAGATCAATACCTTTCCCTAAAACGGGCTTAAATATATCTCCTATTTTCTCTACTCTTTCAGGAAGCGACTGAATGGTAAATTGTGAAGGATGCAAACCTTTTTTCACTTCTTTCCAGTCCAGAGGTGTGGAGACAGTCGCGCCCGGCTTGGGTCTTGGGCTATAAACACTGGAAATTGTCTGACCCTTGCGGTTTTGCAGATAATCAACATATATTTTAGCTCTATCACGCTTGCTTAAACTACGCTCTAAAGTAGTAAGTTCCGGTAGCAAATCTACTACCTTAATGGCAATAAGGTGGGCAAAGATTTTTACTTGCTCATAATCGTATTTATTTGCCATTGGCACAAATACATGCATCCCGGACGCGCCTGATGTTTTACAGTAACAGGCGGCGCCACATTCGTCCAATACCTGCTTTGTAGCCATTGCCACCTCTACTACATCATCAAAGGTATTTTTCTCTGACGGGTCAATGTCTATAATTAAATAAGTAGGATGTTCAGGTTTTTGAATGGTTGAGTTCCACGGGTTCATTTCAATACAACCCAAGTTGGCAAGATATAGAAGCGTTGGCTTGTCATTGCAGATGATATAATCAATGTATTTCTGATTACTTTCTGATAAAATCTTTTCTGTGGCAACCCAGTCAGCCGCATTGTCGCCGGCGTCCTTTTGATAAAAGCTATCACCACTGATACCATTGGGAAAACGATTGAGGCTTTCCGGGCGTCCTTTCAAATAAGGAAGTATAAAGCGTGACATTTGATTATAATAATCAACCAGGTCGCCTTTGGTATAGCCTGCATCGGGCCAATATATTTTATTCTGATTGGTTAGCTTTACTTCCTTACGATTGATTTTTACAATATATTCATTTTTTTTGTCTGTGTTTTTTTTATTCTGTGTACTTTTTTTGTTCGCAACTGTTGAAACCCCGCCTCCTTCCTTGTGTATGATTACTTCTTCGGCGCTTTTATCCTGTCGCAAACCCATAAAAACAGGGTGGCGAAAAATATTGTCTTTGGTTAATTCACTATATTTTATTTCAGCTACCAACTCCGGTTTTATCCAGGTGGCAGGCGCGTTGGTTTTGGGTATTTTTTTAAAAGCGGCAGTTTTAATGATCAACGGTTGCATAGTATCATACAGTTTTTTCAAGGTGTCTTCCGTAAATCCCGTTCCTGCATGACCTGCATAGATCAATTCATTATTTTCATTATACCTACCCAGAATAAGCGCTCCAAATTTACTCCTTGCACCCTGGGGCGCTGTATAGCCTGCAATTATTACATCTTCGGTTTGCTGCCTTTTTATTTTCAACCAATTGCTGCTTCTTACATTATCTGCATACGCACTGTCTATGCGCTTGGCAATCATTCCTTCAAGATTATTCTCTTCAATCGCTTTAAAAAAAGCCTCGCCTTCTTTAGCTACATGATCGCAATATTTTAGGTGGTCGCTCTCTATTAGTGCTTCTTTCAGTAATTCTTTGCGCTGTAAAAGAGAAAGTTCGCGCGTGTCATGTCCGTTGAGATATAACAAGTCAAACACATGATAAATAATGGTAGAATGGTTCTCATCGAAATGCTGAAGCGCCTGGAAAGAAGGCATCCCATCTTTATACGCTACTATTTCACCATCAAGAATCATCTCGTGTGTCTGTTGTTTCAGTGAATCGATGATGGCGGGATATTTGTCTGCAAAAGATAATCCATTGCGCGAATAAAAACGAAACTCCTTGCCTACTTCCGCAATAGCGCGATAACCATCCCATTTAATTTCAAAAACCCAGTCTTCGCTGCTAAAAGGATATTTGTGCGCTGTAGCTAACATGGGCCTGATATATTTTTCCAACTTTTTGGCATTGGACAGATAGGAAGAAAAGTTTTTCCGTGACTTTACACTATTTGATTTTCCCGTAGATTGCTCTGCAGGTGAAGATTTATTTTTACTGTTGTTTTTAGCTTTCTTTGCTATGACAGCCTTGGTAACTTTGGAATTTGTTTTTGTATGTTCCTCCGCATTGTATGATTCGGTAACAGCATATTGGTCTTTGTGCTTGATCAACAACCAGGCGTTTTCTTCATCAGAAGATTTTAATCGTACTAAAGCGAATTCACCTTTTAACTTTTTACCATGAAGAATAATTTTAATGGAGCCTGCTGCCAACTCGTTGAGTAAAATGGTTTCGTCCTTTTTAGCGTTTAGCTTGTTTGCTGCTTCGTATGTTCCTTCATCCCATATTTCTACTTCGCCTGCACCGTAATTTCCTTTGGGTATGGTACCTTCAAAATCTTTATAATCATAAGGATGATCTTCAACCATTACGGCCAATCGCTTATCCGCAGGATTTAACGACGGGCCTTTGGGCACAGCCCAGCTTTTCAATACGCCATTCATTTCTAACCTGAAGTCGTAATGCAGGCGACTGGCGGCATGGCGTTGTACTACAAATGAAAGTAGCCTGCTGCCTCTTTTGACTTTAGGCCTCGGTTCGGTAGTTTCATTAAATTTACGCTTCTGCTTATATTTCTCAAGTGCGCACATGTGGATTTTACGAAACTTTCTTTTTAGAATTAGCAAGACTTTCTTTTAACTGTTCCATTAGGTCTTTCGCTTTATTATGCACTACTTTCATTTTAGGTTGTGTAAGTTTTTTACCCTTCGCTTTGGTCTCTATCACTTTCATCAGTGCTTTTGCATATTCATCCTTATAAGCGCTTATATCAAACTTTTCAGATAATTGTTCTATCAAAGCTACTGCCATTTTCAGTTCTGCCGGTTTAACGGCTTTAGAAGGAATCGTCAAATCTGAAGTGCTCCGAATTTCCTGCGCATACCTGATACGATGAAACGTCAATACCTCTTGATATACCCTTAAAATACCCAAGGCCTCTTTATTGCGCATAACAAAAGTGCCTACGCCTACCATACTGGTTTTTTTTAGCGCTTCTGTCAATAGTTTATAGGGCGCTTCCCCGTTTTTTTGAGGTTCGAGATAATAAGGAGTTTCAAAAAAAATACTATCTATCTCGTCTTCTTTTACGAAACTGTCAATAGACAATATTTTAGTTTTTTCCGGCATAGCCTTATCAAAGTCTTCGTCATCCAGCACTACATACTTTCCTTCATAGTCATACGCTTTTACAATATTTTCCCACGCCACTTCCTTACCGGTTTTTTCATTCACTCTTTTAAACTTTATATTGCTGTGATCTTTTTTATCCAGCATGTCCAAATCTATATTACTGTCTTCCGTTGCGGAATACATTTTTACCGGAATGTTCACAAGGCCAAATCCGATTGCGCCTGTCCATATTGCTTTCATCCGTATACTTCTTTTTATAAAAATGAATTGTCGGTACTGTATTTATGCCGGCACTACCGGGTCTTCTTCTCTTTGAAAGAAACGATGCTGTTTTACCGCGTTGATAAATTCATCAAGATTGCCGCTGGTAATTACACCTGCCGAAGGCACCTTATCATCGGGCAACGCTGTTTTCAGCAATTCAATCCCCTCTCCTTCTGCACCTATGGCTTTGCAATGTTTGAAAGCCTCTGCTATAAAATGAACGGCTTCAGGCTTGGTCATTAATACTTCCGCGCTCTTTCCACCCGGAACATACACGGCATCAAACACTACAGAGGCAGCGGTTAACAGGCTATCACAGACCGGATATTCATCACCACCCGCTGTTTTTACAAAGCCATGTTTTGGAGCGATGATCTTAACCACAGTATCCAGTTCGCACAATGTTTTTTTGACAACAGTAAATGCTTCATCATTTACGCCATCCGCTGTCAAAATCGCAATCCTTCTTGATTTAACGGTATCTTTTACTGTATTCGCCATACTTACTGCTTTCGAGGCTTCCAACGAAAGTTTGGCTTTGAAGGAATGATGATCTGCCGGATCATCATCAGCAGGAATACTGCCCGTGATGGGTTGCGGTAATTTTTGCGCAACCAAACCTAATTTATCTGCCACAATATTGGCCAGGTTTTCATCTACTTCCAGTAGCATATTTACCATACGCTGGCGGATAGGAACTGTTTGCACTTTCCCTAATTCAAAGGCAAACGCATCCTGCAAATGCCTTTTTTCATGCTCACTAAGGCTGTTGTAAAACATAGCAGGCTGACTAAAATGATCAAAAAAACTTTTGCTCCTTTTCCTGATTTTGGAAGCGTCAATTCTTTCTTCAAAAGATGTGAAACCTCCTTCTGCAGCCATTGCCTGGAAAGGACAGCCACCGCCTAAACTATTAGGGTTGTAAGAAACTTTTCCCTTATTGATTTGCATACGATGCATACCGTCGCGTTGATGATTGAATACTTCCGGAATGGATTTATTGATAGGAATTTCGTGGAAGTTTGGTCCGCCTAATCTTGATATCTGCGTATCTGTATAAGAGAACAACCGTCCCTGCAACAACGGATCATTTGTAAAATCAATACCCGGTACAATATGCCCCGGATGAAAAGCTACCTGCTCTGTTTCGGCAAAGAAATTATCCGGATTTTTATTCAGCGTCATTTTACCAATGATCTTAACCGGCACCAATTCTTCAGGAATCAACTTAGTAGGATCTAAAAGATCAAAAGGATATTTATGTTCATCTTCCGTCGGAATGATTTGTACACCCAGATGCCATTCCGGGAAATGTCCGCTATCAATGGCTTCCCAAAGATCACGGCGGTGAAAATCAGTATCCTTACCGGCTATGCGCTGGTTTTCGTCCCATACAAGAGAGTGCACGCCCAGCAAAGGTTTCCAATGAAATTTTACAAAATGAGATTTGCCCTCTTCATTAACAAAACGAAATGTGTGAATCCCAAATCCTTCCATCATACGCAAGCTACGCGGAATGCCACGATCACTCATCAGCCACATAATGTTGTGCATAGATTCGGGCATCAGGGAAATAAAATCCCAAAAAGTATCATGCGCGGAAGCAGCCTGCGGCATTTCATTATCGGGTTCGGGTTTTACAGCATGTACCAGATCAGGAAACTTCATAGCATCCTGTATAAAGAAAACAGGCGTATTGTTCCCCACCAGATCGTAGTTTCCTTCCTGTGTATAAAACTTTACAGCAAAGCCGCGAATATCACGAGCCATATCCGTAGAACCCTTTGCTCCCTGCACCGTTGAAAACCTTACAAACACAGGTGTTTTGATCGAAGTATCGTTTAAAAATTTTGCTTTCGTATATTCTCTCAACGACTCAAACAACTCAAACACACCATGCGCGCCCGAGCCTCTTGCGTGTACTATTCTTTCCGGTATGCGCTCATGATCAAAGTGTGTGATCTTTTCCCGAAGGATAAAATCTTCCAGCAAAGAGGGCCCTCTGTCGCCGGCTTTTAATGAATTCTGATCATCGTTTATTTTTAGTCCCTGGTTCGTGTTCATCAGTTCGCCCTGACTATCGCTGGTAAATTTTCCGAGTTGCTCTTTCTTGGGATTAGCGCCATTTTCGTATGGCTCTTTTTCATTTATTTTCATCTGTTTTTTTATATTTTATTTTCTGTTATAGTATGAAACATCTTGTATAAAATCTTCCTTATCATTTGCAGTTATCAAGATGGTTCACATTATTTCATTGATTAAGTTAAAGTAGAAGTGCCTTTTAAACGGCATTAATTTTTTTAGCCTGAAAACCATCTGACATTGCCTGTGAATTTAAATTCGTATCTGCAATAGCGCTCAACAGGCAGTCCGATTTCTTTTCTTCGCCTAAGTTCTTTAATAATAAATCCAAAGCAGTTCTCTCATTGAGCGTTTTTGCATAAGCCGCCAGTGTGCCGTACGCCGCTATTTCATAATGCTCCACTTTTTGCGCTGCACCAATGATGCCTGCATCGCGAACCGCACCGGCTTCCGTTTCTTGCATAATGGATTCCCCTTCTTTTAAAAGGCCTTCCATAGCGTCGCATTTTTTGCCTTCCGCTTTTGAACCTATAGACGCAAAAACATCTTCCAGGCGTTTTACCTGCTCTTTTGTTTGATCTAAATGTTCTTTAATAGCGGTCTTCAATTTATTATCTGTGGCATTATCAAACATTGCAGGCAGTGCCTTTACAAGTGCATTTTCGGCCCAGTAAATATCCTTCAGCCCGTCTTCAAATAAGTCTGTCAAACTTTTGGCAGCATCGTTCTTTGCTTGTGCTTTTTTAGTAGTAGTTTTTGCTGCAGTGTTTTTTTTCTTTTCCATTTATATAGTTTTTTTGAAAGTGTTTTTATATAATAAATTATTGAGAATCAATAACAATTGATTATGTACATAGCAGCCAATATCATACCACTTTTACTTATCGGTATGTATAAATATAGGAAATGAGCCTTATTTCATTAAAAAAATAAGTGTAAGCACAAAAAAAGAGCTCAGCATTTGCCAACCTCTTTCTTTTTCTTGGTAAGACTGAATTAATCTTCTATTCTTACAAAATTATTATCGCGGTCAAATTCCAGTTCCAACCCTGAATTTAATTTCACATCTTTTGAATTGTCGTCATCCAAATTTACATGCGTTATAAAATTGGAAGGATAAGTAGCCTTTACATAGTTCAGAATACCCTGCGGAATTATCGCATCAGGCAACTGAGCTACGGATTCCGCCTCTTGTAAAATGCCATTTGCGCTATATTCTGCTTTGGTGTTATCATCGAAAATAACAGTATATACTTTTCCGCCGATACCTTCGGCATCTGCGCTTATTTGCGCTACTTTTTTATCGGGAAAATGAGACGCTACGCTGCTTTGCACCGTTTCGGGAGTATCACTTTCTGAAACAACTTTATCATCGGCACAGGAAGCAAATAAAAAGGAGGCGCAACAAAGTATCAATAATTTTTTCATTATCATTTTTTTATAAGATTTAATAAAAAAACATGAGTAAAGCAATACAGCTATCTGTTTACATTGCTTTACTCATGTTGTGTTTATATAAAAGCAGCTACAACTATACGGGAATTACTTTCCCTTCGTCGGTAGCGTTATCTACATCATCTGCTATATCTGAAACAGCCGTATCTACGTCTCTTACGGCATCTTTAACATCTGATGCAACATTTTCCACAGCATCTTCAGCTTGCGTTTTTCCTTTAAAAAGCTCGTGTAAATATTTTTCTGCTTCAGACCAGTTGTCTTTTAAGAAATCAGAGCTTTTAGATTTTAACTCTGTAAAATAATCTTTGGCCTTATCAACAGACCCTTCTGCCTGATCTTTAAATTCGTTGGCTTTGTCTTTAATAGAGCTGATCATTTTTTCTTTTTCTTCATCGGTCATTGACGCGTATTTCAAAACCGCTGCTCCGGCAGCTGCGCCTAATAGAAAAGTTGCGATATCTTTTGGTTTTACTGACATAGTTTTTATTTTTTAATGATTGTTTATATATCTGTTTAGAAAGAATCAAAATACATACCAAAAATAAAAACCGGCTTTTTATTTCAGTTAAAAATTATCCATACAGAAAATGCATTATGCTCAGTTTTTTTTCACATGATAATCTACCAATCCGTCTAATGGCTTGTGAATGATTTTGCCGCAGTCTAACCCGGATGACTCGCACACAGCTTGTATCACATCTTTAAAACCGTTGGCTACACTGCCTACAAAACTTACCGGCATCTTCCACGACTCGCTGAATTTATAAATATGATTGTGTACAAAATCATTTATGCCGTCTTCAATAATATTTTCTATTATGTAATGTCCCCTATTTTCTGCTAAAAACATTGTAAACGTTGCCAGGTAACGATTAGCGAAAGGCTGGCGATATACGTTGTTAAGTATGTCTGCCCGCGTAAGATTGTATTGCAATGCAAATTTCGCCATCAGTTCATCATCAAATACCTCATATAAATAATGCTGCAAAACTTTTTTACCAAAATAAGAACCGCTGCCTTCGTCTCCTAAAACATAACCCAGTCCGAACCTGCTTTTCGCAATTTTTTTGCCATTGTAATAGCAAGAGCTGGAGCCTGTACCTAATATAGAAACCACGCCTTTACCATCGCCACATACAGATATTGCCGCACCGTGCATATCGTCTGAAACGCTTATTTCGGCAGACGGAAATATTTTACGGAAAACCTTTTTAAGATTTTGCACATTGGTCTTCTCCCCCATTCCCGTACCGTAGAAATAAATATTATTGACTTTAGCTGCTATTTTAGGAAATACTTCTTTTCGTATCAATTCATCCATTTGCTCAGATGAAAGAAAGTACGGACTTATGCCCATAGTAGTTATAAAATTTCTTTTCCCTTTGTGTACAAAACACCAGTCGCATTTGGTAGAGCCACTATCGGCTATAAGTATTGAAGGCATTAAAAGCGTATTTAGTCAGATTTAATTAAATGAGTATCTAAATTATAGATTTAATCTTGATTATCAAAAAAATACTTTTGTTATTCCTGATAATCATGCATATTATGGTTTTTTTGTTCGATATTCGCAAATCGTTTTATATGAACTGAAGTAATAATGAACCGTAATAAAACAAAACTCAATGTGGCGCTTCCTTTGCTGATAGCCGTATCCATCATACTGGGAATGGCCATTGGCTTTAAGCTGCGTGAAGGCACCAGGCCCGCCGGAGGTTTTATTGATAATTCCGCGCCTTCTTCTTTAGCTGAGATTGTAAGAATCATAGAAAGAAATTATGTAGATACCATAGATGAAAGAGCTTTAAAAAACGACGCGGTAAACATCTTTTTAAAACAATTGGATCCCTACTCCGCTTACCTTACTCCTATTGAAGCGCAGGTATTTAACGAAGAAATGCAGGGTAACTTCAAAGGCATTGGCATAGATTACGAAAAAATAAACGATACTTTGCACATTCTAAGTATTACAGAAAACAGCCCGGCAGAGAAAGCCAATATGAACGTAGGCGACCACATTGTTAAGCTAAACGGAATAGACGTAACATACACAAACCAACCCGGTTTTGATTTTAGAAAAACCTTAAGGGAGCAGATCAAAAAAAACAACGACCTTAACTTTACTATTTCGCGCAATAATAAAATTATTGAAATCCCGCTGAGAGCCGCTATTGTACCACTTCCTTCCATCAACGTTTCTTACCTGATCACTCCCGGCACAGGCCTTATAAAACTTAGCAAATTTTCAGAAACATCTTATGTAGAATTCATGTCGGCAACCGATTCTCTTTTGAAAATCGGCATGAAAAGCCTCATAATTGATTTACGTGGAAATGCCGGCGGAATCATGGAGCAGGCCAACCAGATTGCAGGAGAATTTTTTCCGGCCAATACACTCATATTCTCAACCGAAGACAGAGAAGGCAAGAAAGAGTTTAGAACCATACGCGACGGCATATTAAAAGACCTGAAGCTGGCAGTATTAGTAGATGAATCCACCGCTTCATCTGCCGAAATTTTTGCCGGAGCCATGCAGGATTATGACAGAGCGCTGCTCACAGGTAAGCAAACCTATGGCAAAGCCCTGGTACAAAATCTTTTCAGGCTGACCAACGGAGGCGCCATCAGAATTTCTGTAGCCAGATACTTTACACCTTTGGGAAGAAATATTCAAATTACCGGCAGTACCGACACAACCGGGCATAAACAATACATTACCAAAGCAGGCAAAAAACTTTATTCCTACAGCGGCATACAACCCGATATGGTCATTGAAAAAGATTCGCTTGCCTATCCTGAAGAGGTAAGAGAGTTTTACGTAAAGGGTCTGCTGAGTCAGCATGTATACCGTTATTATATATCCCATGCAGATGAATTAAAAAGCTATGCAACTCCTCAGCAATTTTGCAGAGATTTTACTATAAATAACGATAGCCTTTGGCAAGGCATTGTGCATTTCGCTGCCATGCATAATTATGAAATCAGCCAGGTTAATCCTACGGCAAAGAAAGAACTTTTAAATACATTTAAAGCCTTTTTAGGAAGGCAGATATGGCACAATCCCGGTTATTTTATAGTGAACAATTACACCGATCCGGTAGTATTGCGCACCGTTGAGCTTTTGAAATAAAATTTTGAAAAAATATTTTTAATTATTTTTGGAATCAATAAAAATGAGTTTATATTTGCACTCCCAAAACATTCCTCAGTAGCTCAGCTGGTTAGAGCATCTGACAGTTAATCAGAGGGTCACTGGTTCAAGTCCAGTCTGAGGAGCCTAATAATCAAGCAGTTATAGCGTTATAGCTGCTTTTTTGTTTCCTACTCCGTAACAATTCCGAAACAAACTTAAAATAAGGCACTAAAAAAGCCATCCAACCGGACGGCTCTGTTATAAAAAGAATACAATACATTTAATTAAGACTTTTAGGCTTGTGTGGTCGCCAGCGAGTATAATGCGTTACACCTTTATTTTGGCAGGAGATGCCAGCCGGGTATAGACACAAGATATTGCGGTGCAAGTCTGCCGGGTGTACTTCTTTATCAAACAAGTAGCATAAACGCTGCACTTCATCCACGATAGCATCATAATCCTTAAGGCGTAATGCCGCTGCTATCCTCATTAAGCTGTACCTGTATTTGCTCATATTTTGATATTGATTTGAATATTATTCCGGACGCATACAAGCTGATGTCTGCTTTCTCAACAATTGGCAAAACGTCTAAAATATACTTGCTTCTTTTCTGCATTAGCTCCAGTACTCCCGAACTATTGAATATTTGCCCTGTTAGACTGCATTCATAGGACTTTGCTAAATAAAACGAATACTCACACTTATCAAAATAACCTCCGACAAATCGGCTGTAATAGCCGTAAAATTGTATTCTGGTAACGCTTCAATGTTATTAAGATTAATACTACTCGCCTGTATGGCTTTCAGCAATTTGATTTTTTCGTCTCTCTTCATCGTCCAGTCTTTTGATTAAATTTTTTATACCTCCCAATCTCAAAGGCAGCATGTACGCACCTTCTCCATCGCCAGATGGCAACTGTCACACGCGAATGCTTGCGACTAAATTTTCGCCTCGTGCAAGCATGGGAAGGAATAAAGTAAAAGACAGATAATTATTCCACAACAAAAACTATAGTCTGCTTCTTGTAAGAATTTACTTGAATGTTGTTTTGAATACCCGGGTTCCAATTGCCACTGTTTTTAATAACGCGTACAGCTTCTTCGGCGGCACCAAAACCGGGATTGTTCAAGGCTTTCACGTTACTAATCTTACCATTTTTTGCTACTACAAAACTTACGGTAACTTTATAGGTTCCGGCTGGCGCGCCATTTTCTACCGGCAAATCGGCATTTAAATTTCTTTTTAAAAAGTTTTCCCAGTCGCCATCATAACTTGCCTGCACCTGCACTACGGGAAATATTTCTTCTTCTACTTTTTTATTGGTAACACTTGCCGCAATAGCTTCAAACTTTGCTCCTCCTTCGCCTTTTATATATACAGGAGGCGCAACAGCATTAGTTATTAGCCCTTCCTGATTTTCAAGCCCTATGCGTACATTAGACAGCTCGTTCTGTTCTTTTATTACTTCTGTCACCAGTTTATCATTAGCTACTTTTGGCGTTACAAACTTTGTTATGGCTAACTTTACGGGTTCTGCTTTTATTTTTTCAATAGGCGGCAATGGCTTGACGGTCTGAACTTCTTTGGCCGGAGTTACAGGAGATAAATTTATTTCATCGGTTACATACAATACATGCTCATGCTTTTGATTAGTGGCATAGCCTGTAAACAATACGATTAAAAAAGCAAAAGCACTCATAGCTAATATTGCCGCTACAAGCCGCTTATTATATGTCTTTCGTAATTCGTAGGCTCCGTATGCTTTGTTTCTGTCGTGAAAAACGATATCTAAAATATCGGACTGAAGGATCATTGCTTTTTCCATGATTGACTTTTTTATAGTGAAAGATCAGATTTACATTTTTTTAAATACCGTTAGATGCTCTGGTTGATGATTGGTGAGTAAAGCATACCTGTCAATAAGCGAAATATGCATCTCGTCCAATATATCAACTACATTTTTATATGTGCTGTTGTTTCCCGGAACAATAATAACCATCAGCTTTTCAGACGATATATTTTTTTTAGCGCTTATCAGGATATTCCTTATTTCTTTATAGCTTACTTCCTTCACATTCGATAAATTTTCTTTTAATGCGCCCACGTAATAATAAAGCTTATCTCCGTCGGGCAATATGATTACAGCTCCCGACTCAGGTGTTTTTGTGGCAGCCCCTTTCTCATCCGGCATTGACAGGCGCATAGCGGCAGGAGAACTTAATGTAGTAGTGAATACAAAAAAAGTGATCAGCAAAAATCCTAAATCAACCATCGGTGTCAGATCAACGCTTAAGACTTTTCTTTGATTACGCTT
This sequence comes from Bacteroidota bacterium, assembly GCA_023386235.1. GTDB lineage: Bacteria > Bacteroidota > Bacteroidia > Chitinophagales > Chitinophagaceae > Haoranjiania. Next base: position 13,329 of record JAEWKC010000041.1, read on the forward strand.
CAGGGCATATTTTCCCTGCCCTCTTCCTGAGGTTTGTATAATAAGTGCCATAAAATATAGATTTAGTGTTTTTTTGTTATAAGCAATTCTTTACAAGGCGCATCAAATATAGCTTTGATGCACAGTATCATTATTTTCCTATAAACTTATTCTGATTTTTTGTGTTCATATATAAGATCGTTTTCCTTATATTTTTCCATAAATAATTCTTTATTTTTTTTATTAGCAATGAAAAAATAATTAATTCCTTATTTTTATTCCACTAAAAAAATCAATACATGCGTAAACTTTTGTCACTATTCATTTTTCTTTTTATCTCTACTGCTATTTTAGCTCAGTCTATTTCTTCTGTTTTGGACAGAGCGGTTAATACCCTGCTCAATGATCCTCAAATGAAGCACGCGTCTTTTGGATTGTATGTGGCCGACAGGCAAACCGGAAAGCTTTTGTATCAAAAGAACGGTTACTCCATACTATCTCCGGCCAGCACACAAAAAACTTTTACCGCTATTGCCGCGTTGGATATATTAGGGAAAGATTTTACATACAAAACACCTGTGCTACACACAGGAACCATTGACGACGGTATTCTTAAAGGAGACCTTATCATAAAAGCTTCGGGCGACCCGAGTTTCGGAAGTTGGAGATACGACGGTTATAAATATAATGATGTAAAAAAAGTCTTTCTTGATATCATTGCTAATGCGGGTATCAGGGCCATAGACGGAAATATAATCATTGACAACAATCATTATGACCTGCAGCCTCTGCCCGGCGGCTGGCCGTGGGATGATATTGGTAACTATTATGGTGCCGGCGATTGGGGACTGAACTGGAATGAGAATCAATTTGATTTAAAAATAAAGCCCGGGAACACCGTGGGCAGTAACGCCGCAATAATCGGCAGCGAACCCGAGCTGCAGGATGTAACTATCATTAATAAATTAAAAACTACCAAAGAAGATAATACGCAACTATACTTCGCACCATATTCAAAAGTGGCTTTCGCGGAAGGAACGGTGCCCGTGGGTAAATCGGTAGTAACAGCCAGCGGAGCCATGCCCAATCCTCCCAGGCAGTTTTTGCATGAGATAAAAAAATGGTTAACGGAAAAAAATATTTATACTACGGGTGAATATTTATCAGCGATAGATTACCAGATGAATAATAAAATTATACCGCAAAACGGCACAGAAATCGGGACATTTATTTCTCCGTCTATGGACAAAATTGAATACTGGTTTATGCGGAAAAGCGTAAACCTCTATGGAGAAGCATTTGCCAAAACAATTGCGTATCAGAAAAACGGATATGGTTCTACAGATAATGGAATAGAGTTAATAAAAAAATTTTGGGAAGAGAAAGGGATTAATTTAAAAGAACTAAAAATGATAGATGGCAGTGGGCTTTCTCCGCAAAACGCGGTATCTCCTCATGCCGAAGTACAGGCTTTATTGTATGCCAAAGACCAAAGCTATTTCAAAGAGTTTTATGAATCCATACCACTGTACAACGATATGAAAATGAAGAGTGGCACCATCGCGCGCTGTAAAGGATTTGCAGGATATCAAACTTCTGCTTCCGGTAAGCAATATGTATTCTCCATTATCATTAATAACTACGATGGAAGCTCCTACTCTATAGTTCCTAAAATGTATAAGTTGCTTGATAATCTTAAAAAATACTAGATATACTCCATTATGAAAAATTTAGTAGTACTTACTGGCGCGGGCATAAGCGCGGAAAGCGGCATTGCTACGTTTCGCGACTCGAACGGATTGTGGTGCAATCACCGGGTAGAAGACGTAGCCACGCCCGAGGGATGGTATAAAAATAAGCAACTGGTGCTTGACTTCTATAACGAAAGACGCAGAGGTCTGATGAAAGCCGAGCCGAATGAAGCCCACAAAAAACTGGCTGAACTACAAAAATATTTCAATGTAACTATCATCACACAAAACGTAGATGACCTACACGAAAGAGCAGGATCTGAAAATGTCATTCATTTGCATGGCGAACTTAAAAAAGCCAGAAGTGAAAAAAACGAAGAACTTGTATACGACTGCCATGCAGATATTGCAATAGGCGATCTGGCAGAAGATGGTGCGCAGCTAAGACCACACATAGTATGGTTTGGAGAACCTGTACCCATGATAGAACCCGCAACATTGGCTACTGAAACCGCTGATATTTTTCTTATTGTAGGCACCTCGCTGCAAGTATATCCTGCTGCGGGTTTGCTGCACTACAGACCGGTAAATTGTGCAGTATATTTAATAGATCCAATAGCCCCGGAAACAAAATTCCCCCGGGAGAATTTTATACAAAAAAGCGCTTCCGAGGGAATGAAAATTTTTAAAGATTTAATTCTCCGGGCAGAGAATTAAATCTTTTCCAGTGCTTGGTAAATATCGTCCAGTATATCATCTGCGTATTCCAGTCCTACAGATAATCTTATCAAACCAGGCGTGATACCTACTGCCAACCGCTCGTCTTCCGTAAGTTTAGCGTGTGTTGTAGTGGTAGGATGCGATACAATGGTTCTGCTGTCTCCGAGATTAGAAGTAAGTGTAAGCCATTCAAGATTATCCATGAAACTTTGCGCGGATTTCAATCCTCCTGCCACCTCAAAGCATACGATACCGCCGCCTGCCGACATTTGTTTTTTTGCAACTGCATAATCAGGATGCGAAGCAAGCATAGGATATTTAACTAAACTAATTTTATCATGCTTTTCTAATGCCTCAGCTATGTATAAAGCATTTGCACAGTGTTTATCTATGCGCACATGCAGCGTTTCCAGGCTCTTGCTTATAGTCCATGCATTAAACGCGGAAAGCGTAGGCCCCGTACTTCTGCAAAACAAATACACTTCGTGCACCAGCTCTTTTTTCCCGGAAATTGATCCGGCCAGTACCCTGCCTTGCCCGTCCATCCATTTAGTAGCAGAGTGCACTACAATGTCGATGCCATGCTCAATAGGTCGCTGCACAATGGGTGTAGCAAAACAATTGTCTACCACTGTTATAATATTGTGCCTCTTTGCTATTGCGGCTATTTTCTCCAGATCAATAATTTCAAGCTGCGGATTGGTGGGTGTTTCAAAATAAATCATCTTAGTGTTAGGTTTTATTTCTTTTTCCCACGCATCGGTATCAGCTGCTTTTACATACGTATATTCTATTCCAAATTTAGGAAGGTATTTTGTTACGATGGCATTAGTGCCGCCAAAAACAGAACTGCAACAAAGCAGGTGATCGCCGTTTTGCAGCAAAGCCATGAAAGTGCCAAAGATAGCCGCCATGCCGCTTGCTACAGCAAAGCCGTGCTCAGCATTTTCAAGCAATGCTATTTTATTGGAAAGCTCTTCCACATTAGGGTTGGTATACCTGCTATAGGTATTTGCCGGATATTCTTCTGCAAATGCAGCCCTTATATCTTCTGAAGTGTCAAAGGAATAGCTGCTTGTTAAATACATAGGAGACGTATGCTCTCCCTGATACGTTTTATCCATCCTGGCACGAATAGCCAAAGTGGACGGATGTAATTTTTTTCTCTCCAAAATAAATACGTTGTTTTAGTTTTCGTTGTTAACTATAATGTTAGTGGTTATTTCCGCGCCGGCTCTTCTGAGCGTTTCTGCAACCGAGCAATATTTGTTCAAAGAAAGTTCTACCGCCCTTTCCACTTTACCCCTTTCTACATGACCAGATACATGAAAGGTCATTTCTATATTTCTCCAAAGAGAAAAATGATCAACAGCCTCTCTTTCTGCATTAATGATTATTTTAAAGCCGTTCACTTCCTGCTTTTGCTTCTTCAAAATAAGCAATACGTCAATGCCCGCGCAACCCGCCAGACCTTTAAGCAGCAGGTGCATAGGTCTGGAACCAAATTCCTGACCGCCAATATCAGCGCTTCCGTCTATTTTTGTAAGATGTCCGTTTTCATCGGTGGTTTCAAAACCAAATTCTCCCTGAACCTTTACTAATTCTATTTTTGCCATACAATTATTTTAAGCAGATAAAAATACAAAATAATGAATAAAGTAGGTTATATTATTACTTTTCCAAATAAAATGTTAACCAGATTAACAGTAGCGAGAATTAATTTTTTATTAATTCTCATAATAAAGTTAATTTTTGCATCTAAATTAACTTTGTTTTAGTACCTTTGGTACAAAATTAGTAGTAAAATAGTAAACATTATTTAATAATAATCTTGATAATTATGAAAACATTTAAAGTTATTGCATTGATTATTAGTTTTTCTATCCTCTCTATTTCTGCTGAAGCATCCATAGTGTTAACAAAGCTAGAAAATACAGGAGATACCGCGGCTATCAGGAAATTTAATAATTTATCTTTAAATAAAGTATCTACCAATAATAAATTTTCTCTTAATGTAAAACAAGAGACTTCTTCTCAACCTCTTAAGAATTATAATACTTTTGATATCAAAAGTAAAAAACCTTCTTATGTAGAATCTGTGTTGATGCGTAAAGGCAATAACATACAAGCTATTCCTTTATACAGGTATACACTTCCTTTCTAAAAAAACAGGTGATATTTTTTTGATTTACGGCAGTTAATACTTAATTTTGCACACCTTTCACAGGAAGAGGTAATGGTGACCTTTTCTGTACAGACAATGAAAACATTATTTTAGTAATTTGAAAATGAAATGAAGGCTAATTTGCTTCTCGAAATTTGGCCCGGTATTTCTAAAGTAAATTAAAAAACATTAAAAGAGATTAAACAATGAAACGTACATTTCAACCTCATAACCGCCGTCGTAAATCTGTTCATGGTTTCCGTAAGCGTATGGCTTCGGCAAACGGTCGTAAAGTATTGGCTTCACGTCGTGCAAAAGGTCGTAAAAAACTGACTGTATCTGATGAAAGCAAATTAAAATAATATTCAATTTATTTTATTGATAAAAATATTTAAAGCTCCTTAACGGGAGCTTTTTTAGTATTTGAGAGAAAACAAGTATTTTTGAAAAGATAAATGACTCGCCTTTTCACATATAACAAAAAGGAAAGATTAAAAAGCAGAAAACAAATTGAACAACTTTTTACTCAGGGCAAAAGTGTAAACAACTATCCCGTAAAATTGTTTTATTTTTTTAATTCAGAGGATGTACTACCCAACGTTAAGGCAGGAGTGGGTGTAAGTAAGAAATATTTTAAAAGCGCGGTAAAAAGAAACAGGATAAAAAGACTCCTGCGCGAAGCATACAGACTAAATAAGCATATAATCACTGATAATGCAAACAACAAAAATAGAACTGCCCACATTTTTTTTCTGTATACTTCAGCGGAAATATTATCTTACAGCGAAATAGAAAAAAAAGTAGTGGCATTGATGACTATGATGATAAATAAATAACGTGAACAGACTATTAAAAATACTCAGCTATCCTTTCATTTTACTGATTAAAATATATCAGTACGGCATATCTCCGCTTCTGGGTCCTAAATGCAGGTATACACCTACCTGTTCGCAATATTCTATAGAAGCTTTTAAAAAATATGGTGTAATAAAAGGATTTGTATTAACGGTTAAGAGAATTTCCAAATGCCACCCCTGGGGCGGCAGTGGCTATGACCCTGTACCTTAACCATTTATTAGCCTATTTAGAATAAAAAATATCATTGCATGAAGATCTATAAACTTAAAATAAACAAATGAAAATAGGAATTGTTTGCTACCCTACTTTTGGCGGTAGCGGTGTACTGGCTACAGAATTAGGAAAAGGACTGGCGCTCAATGGGCATCAAGTGCATTTTATAACTTATAGCCAACCGGTAAGATTAGACATTTTTAATCCGAATGTATATTATCATGAAGTGCCCGTGCCTTCTTATCCTTTATTCGAATATCCTCCTTACGAACTGGCACTGGCAAGTACATTGGTAGATGTTATCACAAAATATAAACTGGATATTTTGCATGTGCATTATGCTATACCCCACGCTTCTGCGGGGCTTTTGGCAAAAAATATACTGTTGTCTAAAACGGGTAAATGCATACCATTGATCACAACCCTGCATGGCACGGATATAACACTGGTAGGAAAAGATAAAACATTTGAGCCTGCCGTAACTTATTCCATCAACAAAAGTGACGGTATTACGGCCGTCTCAAAAAACCTGAAAGACGAAACCTATAAAAATTTCCCTATTACAAAAGATATCAAAGTCATATACAACTTTGTAGATGTAAAAAGATTTGATGATCATTTCAGAGAAAAAAACCGTTGCCTGTTTGCGCCCGATAATGAGAAGATATTGCTGCACATGTCTAACTTTAGAAAAGTAAAACGTGTGAATGACGCTATAAAAATATTTGCCAAAGTAAGAGAAAAGCACAGTGCTATTTTATTAATGGTAGGTGACGGGCCGGAAAGAGGAAATGCCGAAGAGCTGGTCAAAGATCTGGATATATTTCCTTATGTGCGCTTTTTGGGCAAACAGGAAAAGGTAGAAGAGATCTTTCCCTGTGCAGATATCTTCCTGCTACCATCGGAATATGAGAGCTTCGGGCTGGCGGCACTGGAAGCCATGGCTGCACATACGGCTGTGATAAGCACAAATGTAGGCGGTATACCAGAAGTGAATATAGAAGGAGAAACAGGGTTCATGTTTAATATAGGCGATATAGATACCGCGGCTGAAAAAGCCAACCTTTTACTGTCTGATGCGCAACTTCTTGCTACAGTTAAAGAAAATGCTTTTAAACATGCGCAACAGTTCGATATAAAAAAAATCATACCGCAGTATGAAGCGTTCTATAAAAGTTTTCTATAACAATTTATTGTTATGAAATCTTTTTGCGTAGATTGAATTTTTATATCCATTAAATTCGTTTTATGATAAAAAACATTTTTTAATATATAAAAAAACACTAACTTGGAAACTGATATTAGTTAGCCCTCACGGGCGGGTTAGATAATAATTTTATGATGAATATTTTGCACATAACTTCTGAATGCTACCCTGTAGCAAAAGCAGGCGGGCTGGGCGATGTAGCAGGCGCCTTACCAAAATACCAGCAAAAAACCGGGCACAATGCCATGCTGGTAATGCCCATGTACAGAACTCCTTTTCTCGAAAAAAATGAATTTACCGTTGCCCACAAAGGTCGAACCAATTCAGGAAATTATTTTTTTGACTATACTATCATTAAAGAAAAAAATAATTCACTTGGCTTTGAATTATTTCTGGTAGATATAAACGGACTGCTGGACAGGCCCAAAATATATGGTTACGATGATGATTCTCTAAGATTCATAGCGTTCCAGATAGCTGTTTGCCATTGGCTTACTTCTTGGCAGGCAAAGCCCGATGTTGTACATTGTCACGACTTTCATGCGGGGCTTATTCCTTTCATGTTTAAATATTGTTATGCCTTTGCATCCCTTGCAAAAGTGCCCACAATATTTACGATACATAATGCCGAGTATCAGGGATGGATGACCTGGGACAAAAGCGTATTGATTCCCGAATACGACACATGGAAATCGGGTATGCTGGAATGGAAAAACACTATCAACCCTTTAGCCGCCGGGGTAAAAAACGCCTGGCGAGTAACTACAGTAAGCCCAAGCTATATGAAAGAGTTGCGACATAACAGTAACGGCCTGGAGTTTTTATTTGAATATGAAAAGGGAAAATGTGTAGGCATCCTTAACGGTATTGATACCGAAGTGTGGAATCCTAAAACAGATAAATATTTAGAAGCACACTACTCTACGCTATCTGCCGGCAAAGGCAAAAGAGTAAATAAAGAAATATTATGCAATAAGTTTGGCCTTGATGTAGAAAAGCCTTTATTCATTTTTATAGGAAGACTGGTAGGAGAAAAAGCCGCCGATATTCTTCCCGATGCTATTGGATCAGCCATTCATCAGCTCAATAAAGAAGTAAACTTTTTAGTATTAGGAAGCGGTGATCCGCATGTAGAATGGTTATTAAACCAATTAAAAAGAATTGTACCCGATAATTATAATTGCATGATTGGCTATAATGAGCAATTGAGCCATATTATGTATGCGGGAGGAGATTTTCTGTTAATGCCAAGTCGTGTAGAACCTTGTGGATTAAATCAAATGTACGCTATGCGCTATGGCACCATGCCATTGGTAAGAAGAACCGGCGGACTAAATGATACAGTAACAGATATAGGCGATGACGGCTGGGGCATTTGCTTCAACAATGCCCATGTACAGGAATTGGTAAACGCCGTAAAAAGAGCGCTGGAAGTATATAAGCAGCCAAAAACAATGACCGCCTACAGAAAAAAAATGATGAAAATTGATAACAGCTGGGAAAATACAGTAGGAAAATACATACATTTATACAACAGTGTCTTATAAAACAAAAACCAACAACAGTAAAACTAAAATATCATGGATGGAAGATTAAACGAACGTGTCATTAGTGTTATACTTGGCGGAGGAGCCGGTAGCAGACTTTATCCGCTTACTGCATCACGGTCAAAGCCGGCGGTACCCATAGCAGGCAAATACAGGCTTGTAGATATTCCAATCAGTAACTGTATGAATTCGGGTATACACAGAATATTTGTATTAACGCAATTTAATTCAGCCTCTCTGAACAGGCACATCAAAAACACCTATCAATTTGGACCATTCAGCAAAGGGTTTGTAGACATTGTAGCTGCAGAGCAAACCCCGCACGCCAACACGGGCTGGTTTCAGGGAACCGCAGACGCTGTACGACAGGCTTCCAGACAATACAATAACCAGGATTATGATTATGTGCTTATTCTGAGTGGAGATCAATTGTATCAAATAGATTTTGCCAAAATGATTGAAGCACACATGGAATCAGATGCCGATATTAGCATAGCCACTATTCCCGTAAACAGCAGAGATGCACAAGGATTCGGGATAATGAAAACCAATGAAGAAAACATTATTACTTCCTTTATTGAAAAACCAAAAGCCGATTTGCTGCCCGACTGGACAAGCGATACAGGTGATGCCATGCAAAAAACAGGCAGAAATTATATAGCATCAATGGGTATATATGTTTTTAAAAGAAATATCTTAGAAAATCTTTTGAAAAGTGTACACCCCGAAGCCACAGATTTTGGTAAAGAAATAATACCACAATCAATTAGTGAACACAAAGTGATTAGCTTTCAATATGAAGGATATTGGGAAGATATAGGAAATATATCTTCCTTCTTTGAAGCCAATCTTGATTTGACAAAAGACATCCCGTCTATAGATTTGTACAATACCAAGCAGGCAATATTCACCCGCCCTAGAATGCTTCCTACAGCTAAAATCAATGGTTCCCTCCTCAATAGAGCCGTCATTGCCGAAGGCAGTATCATAATGGCTAATCTTATTGAAAGAAGTATTATTGGTGTGAGATCACGCATTGGTTTTAACACTAAAATTTTTAATACCTATGTAATGGGAAATGATTACTACGAAACGTTGGAAAGAATCAACAAACATAACGAGGAAGGCACACCCGCTTTGGGCATAGGTGAAAACTGTTATATAGATAATGCGATTATTGATAAAAATGTATTCATTGGCAACAACGTAATCATCAGAGGTGGTGCGCACATTGAAGATCAGGATACGGATAAGTTTACCGTAAAAGACGGAATTGTGGTGATTAAAAAATTCGCTGTTTTAAACGATGGATTTAAAATAGGTGTATAATTTATTATCATCCGCAAATGACATCTAATAAAAAAATCCGACATCGTGCCGGATTTTTTTTATGTGCTATATTGAAGCAAATGTTTATACCCTTCTGCCCGATAATAAATTTATAATAGCTAATAACACGATCGCTCCTATAGTACCTGTGAGTATTTGTCCTAACACGCCTCCGCCCATACCAAGACCTGCCATGCCCAACAGCCAGGAACCTAAAATACCTCCTAGGATTCCGACAATAATATTCCAAAGTAATCCTAAGCCATAACCTTTAAAAATTAAACTGCCTAACCAGCCAGCAATGGCGCCAATAATAATCGCATATAATATTCCTTCCATGATTTAAAAAATTAAAGTGTTAAGTAATTGATTTCTATACCTAATATATTTATACAATTACTTTGCCAATTATTTTATAAGCATTCCACTCATTTATCTGCAAAAAAATAAGCTGTCTTAGAAGGCAGCTTATTAAATTGAATATTTTGGATCCGCTAATTTTACTTAGCTAAAGCTTTAGCCATTTCTTTCCCGATATCGGCCGGGCTCTTTACTACCGTGAGACCACATTCGGCCATTATTTTCATTTTAGCCTCGGCTGTATCTTCCGCACCACCAATGATAGCCCCGGCATGCCCCATTCTTCTGCCCGGAGGAGCTGTTTGCCCTGCAATAAAACCTACAACAGGTTTTTTGTTATTTTCTTTTATCCACCTTGCCGCATCTGCTTCCATGCTGCCACCAATTTCACCAATCATAATTATACCCTCTGTTTCGTCATCATTCATCAGCAATTCAATAGCTTCTTTGGTGGTAGTGCCTATAATAGGATCACCACCAATGCCAATAGCGGTACTAATGCCAAGCCCTGCTTTTACCACCTGATCTGCAGCTTCATAAGTAAGTGTGCCCGATTTAGAAACAATGCCTATTGATCCTTTCTTAAAAACAAAGCCGGGCATAATGCCCACTTTGCATTCTTCCGGAGTTATTACTCCCGGACAGTTAGGTCCAATCAGCCTGCAATCCCGTGCGTCAACATACGCCTTCACTTTTATCATATCCTGCACGGGTATTCCTTCTGTAATGCATACAATAAGTTTTATCCCGGAATTAGCTGCTTCCATTACAGAATCTGCTGCAAATGCAGGCGGCACAAAAATAATACTTACATTGGCGCCTGTGGCTTTTACCGCTTCTTCCACAGTGTTGAATACAGGCTTGTCTAAATGCGTCATTCCGCCTTTTCCCGGTGTAACGCCACCAACAAGATTGGTTCCGTATTCAATCATTTGCTGAGCATGAAAAGTACCTTCAGTACCTGTGAAGCCCTGAACTATTACTTTAGAATCTTTATTGACTAATACTGACATAATTTTTTTAAGTGTTTTTTGTATGTGCGAATTTACTGTTTCGCAGGGATAAATCAAATGAATTTGATATAAAATGTTTACTAAATATCACTTACATGTTTCTTGCTTTTATTTTTATGTTGAATGATAAAATACAAAAGGAATAAAGCCGCAAACAACATCATGCCATAAGTAGTGCCTATTGGGTCGGTCATTACACAGTTTACAGCAATAAAAATATAAGCGCCTATATATATCAATGGCATTACAGGATATAGCTTCATTTTATAGATCCCGGTTTTGTCCAGGTGTTTGGTTCGTTTTCTTAAAATGAAAATACTGCCGGCAGCTGAAGCCAAAGCTATAGAATCTAAGAATATTACCCAGTTTACAATTATATCAAAAGATGTAGAAAAAAATAAAGTAACAATAGCCACCGCCGCAAACAGAGGCAAGGCCACGGTAAGCACCTGCGTTTTCCGGTTTACTTTTTTTACTATTTCTGGCAATACTTTATCTTCGGCCATTGCATACATAACCCTGGGATTGCTCATCAATCCTACATTTACATAGCCCAATACAGCAAAAAACAGCAGCAGGCTCATCATATTGTAAGCCCCACTCCCAAACATTGCTCCTACGTGCCTTGCAGCCAAATCACTTTTAGACACTACTCCTTCATTATTATAAATAATACCTTCAAAACCAAGTACATTATAATATGCATAATTTATGAGGCAATATAAAACAATGATAACAGCAATGCCTATAAAGATAGCTTTGGGAACCGTTTTGGCCGGACGCTTCACTTCCGCGCCAAAGTTAATGCTCTGCTGATAACCTCCGTATGTAAAAGAAACGGCGATCAAAGCGGCGCCAAATGCTCTGATGACATTGCCGGTTCCTTCAGGCGCTACCAGGGAAATAGGTGAAGATGCCACCTGAGAAGGAAAAAAAATGCCTAAGCACAAGAGTAATACAATTCCTATTTTAGCCATCATCAAAAAATTCTGCGTACGCACACTCATTTTAAACCCGGTGAAATTGAGTAGCAGAAATGCAATGATGGTAATCAAAGCTATCATCTGCACAGCAAAATCCGTTTGCATAGCTGCCGGTAACAAGCCTTTTAAATACCCTACGCCAACCAACGCCACGGCGCTCAACGAAGCCGCGTTGGATATTAAAGCAATAGAGTTGACCGTAAAAGCAATGGAGGGATGATAACAATAGGAAAACACTTTGTAATAGCCGCCGGTTACCGGGTAACGGCTGCCTATTTCGGCAAAGGTAAGCGCCCCAAACAAAGCAATGATGCCGCCTGCAATCCATGCGCTGAAGAATATTTTAGGAGAAGATGCCGCATTGGCAACCTCCACAGAACTACGAAAAATACCCATGCCTATCACTAAGCTAATGACAATCATAGATAGATCAAAAGTACTTAACTCCTTCTTCATTTTAAATGCTGCTATTTATCAAAATAAAGATATTTTTTCAGCGTAGTCAAAAAATTTTATACTTTTGTAATATCAAATTGCATTGAATATGAAATTCTATACCTTTTTTTATTTGCTTTTGTTTGCCCTTATTTTTAATGGATGTGCTAAAAGCGAACCCGACGCCATGTTTGCCCAGCCGGACAATGTAGTGGTAATAGATCATAATGCCTTCGCTAGCTCTAAAGGAAGTGATTATACTATTGTGAATGCTGCCATAAAAGGCGACATGCTTGAAGTAACGTTGAGTGCAGCCGGCTGCAATGGCAATAGCTTTAAAGCTGTTTTAATAGATGCCGGCGTTATCATGGAATCTAACCCTGTGCAGCGTACTATAAAAATTGACTTGGCTAAATCGGAAGATTGCCAAGCAATGATTCAGAAAAAATTTGTTTTTGATATCACCAAACTAAGAGTTGACGGAATGCGTGCCGTGGCTTTCAATTTATACAATTGGAATAAGTCTTTACTGTACAATTATTAGCATGACAGTTGAGAGAAATTCAGTTATTGATTACTACCTGTCTTATTTCTGTGCTGAAATAGCAGATGAAATTCTTACAACAAACGCTTCATACATTATTCCGATCACTTACAAATCTCAAAAAGCCCTCTTAAAAATCTCTTTTGAAGAAGAAGAAATAAGAGGTAATAAAGTTTTATTGCATTGGCAGGGCAAAGGCTGCGCAACTGTTTATGACCATCATCAAAACGCGATTGTTATGGAGCTGCTCAATGCCAAACCCTCTCTGGCAGATTTGGCTAAAACCAATGATACGAAGGCTTCCGGGATAATGTGCGTTGTTCTTGCACAAATACATTCGCTGCCAAAACATCCCGAACTGACAGAATTAAAAGACCGGTTTTCTTCTTTATTACACTCGTCTAACCATTTTCCAACAATACAGTTCAGCAAAGTATTAAGTCAAAACCTGTTGAATAATCAGCAGGAATGCTGCACACTTCATGGTGATATGCATCATGCGAATGTTTTATATGCTAACGAAAGAGGATGGCTGGCTATTGATCCGAAAGGTTTATGGGGCGATGCCGCGTTTGACTATGCCAATATTTTCTGTAACCCTGATAAACAAACAGCTTTAAGTGAGCAGCGAATTGCACGACAATTGAATTTTATTTCTGACAATACAGGAATAGAAAAAGAAAGATTACTGCAGTGGGTTATTGCTTATTCCGCGCTTTCGGCCGTTTGGAGCATAGAAAGTAGCGAAGATTATGCACTTGCTTTGGGAATAAATGAACTGGCTGTAACAATGTATCAGGAACAAAATTATTGATTATTTTTACTCTTCTTTGTCTTCAAGAAAATCATCGGGGTTAATGTTTTTACGCATTTTTTGTTCTCTGCCCATTTCCAATATCCAGTCTTTACGTTTCAGTTCGAAGTTAGTACCCAGATACAATCTTTTCACCTGCTCATCGGCAGCCAGTTCTTCCGCGGTGCCGTGTCGAAATATTATGCCATCAATAAGCAAATACGCCCTGTCGCAAATAGATAAAGTTTCATTTACATTGTGGTCTGTAATAAGTATGCCGATGTTTTTATATTTTAAGCGCGCCACTACACCCTGAATATCTTCAACGGCAATAGGATCAACCCCCGCGAAAGGCTCGTCCAGTAAAATGAATTTAGGATCCACCGCCAAAGCTCTTGCAATCTCCGTGCGCCTTCTCTCGCCCCCGCTCAGGCTGTCGCCATTGTTTTTTCTTACATGATGCAGGTTAAACTCGTCCAGCAATTCTTCCAGCTTTCTTTTTTGCTCTGTCCTGCTAAGATCCGTCATTTGCAGTACGGCAAGCAAATTGTCTTCTACAGTCAGCTTACGAAATACCGAAGCTTCCTGCGGCAGATAGCCTATACCCATATTCGCGCGTTTATACATGGGAAACTTGGTTATATCTTCTTCATTCAGATATACGGTGCCGGAGTCGGGTTTTATAAGTCCTACCACCATATAGAAAGTGGTGGTCTTTCCTGCTCCATTCGGGCCCAGCAAGCCAACTATCTCTCCCTGATTTACATTGATGGATACTTTATCTACAACCGTTCTACTTTTGTATGTCTTTACCAGTTCTTTGGTATTAATTGTAAGGCTCAATGATTCTATCGTTTTAATCAGCACAAAAATAGGCATAATAATTTTACTATTTTGCTAATTTTACAGTTAGCAAATATTAAGTATCTTGCAACACAATTTTTAAGGAAATGAAGGTTATTGAGCATTTACAAAGAAGCAACGACACCTTGTTGTCATACGAAATACTGCCTCCGCTAAAGGGAAAAAATATACAATCTATATACAATCATTTAGATCCGTTGATGGAGTTTAACCCCTCGTGGATAAACGTTACGTATCATAGAAGCGAAACCATTCTCAAAACAAAAGAGGACGGGAATCTTGAAAAAATCATTACGCGAAAAAGACCCGGCACCGTAGGAATATGCTCTGCCATTATGAATCATTACAGCGTTGATGCCGTGCCACACCTCATTTGCGGCGGATTTTCCAAAAGCGAAACGGAAGAAGCATTGATCGATCTCAATTTTTTAGGCGTTAATAATGTCTTGGCTCTAAGAGGCGATGCTGCGAGAAATGATGACCATTTCATTCCACATACAGACGGACATGCCTATGCAGTGGATTTAGTAAAGCAAATAGTAGATATGAACAATGGAAGATATCTTGACAGTGATATTAAAAATGCCGAAAGAACGGATTTTTGCATTGGTGTGGCAGGCTATCCTGAAAAACATTTTGAATGCACCAGCTTAGCGGAAGATCTGGAATATTTAAAAAGAAAAGTGGCCGCAGGCGCGGAATACATCATGACCCAAATGTTTTTTGACAATAAAAAATTTTTCAGTTTTGTAGATGCCTGCAGAAGCCTTGACATAAATGTGCCTATTATTCCGGGATTGAAAGCATTGACCACAAAAAATCAGCTGAAAACAATCCCTAAAATATTTAGTCTTGAACTTCCCGGAGATTTAATAAAGGAAATGGAAAAAACCACTAACGATATCGATACCGAAAAAGTGGGCATAGAGTGGCTGATCAATCAAAGCAAAGAGCTCAAAGAATATGGCGTACCAGTATTGCACTATTATACATTGGGCAAACCTTCCATAATCAGAAGCGTAGTAAAAGAAGTTTTTTAGTTAGTTGGAAAATTTTGCTACTTGCGAAATAGTGTTCAACTCTTCTTTTCTACACACTTACGTTAAACATATTGCCGATTATAGCGGTAATGATCATGGCTGCAGTTCCCCAAAAAGTAATACGCAGTATAGCTTTCAGCATATTAGATCCTCCGGTCTTCGCCGTCATTGCTCCAAGAAATATGAGAAAAATAATTGAAGAGCCGTATAAGGTATAAACCATTGATTTGATAGGAGCAAATAAAGTAACCAGCAACGGCAGCGACCCTCCAAATATAAATGCGGCCGCTGATGCAAAAGCAGCCTGAAATGGTCTTGCTTTGGTGATTTCATTAATGCCCAGCTCATCACGCGCATGTGCTTCCAATGCATTGTGACTGGTTAATTTTTCAGCTACAAGTATTGCTGTATCATGATCCAGGCCCCTGCTTTCATATATTCTGGTTAACTCTTCAAATTCTTTTTCGGGTGTTTCATTCAGCGCCTGCAATTCTCTTTTCAAATCGGAATTTTCTACATCCGATTGCGAACTTACTGAAACATACTCTCCTGCAGCCATCGACAAAGCTCCTGCTACTAACCCTGCAACAGTAGAAAGAATGATCGTATCTCTTGAAGCATTGGCAGCCGCTACACCAATAGCCAAACTGGTGACAGAGATGATGCCATCGTTGGCTCCAAGAACGGCAGCTCTTAGCCAGCCACTTCTGTTTACGTAATGATATTTTGCTTCCATACAATAAAGTCAACAGGTAAAAGTAAATATAATGAATAATTTTTGAAGATGATTTTTATCAGGAAATAGTGAAAGCAATATTCTTTAATAAATAAGAAATAATACCCAACCTATGTTTTATGTAAATAAAAAAAGCCGGCGTATTTACCGGCTTTTTTATCAGTATGCTTTCACTGGTTAATGAAATTTTCTTTTTCTTTCCGCAGCACTAAGATATCTTCTTTTCTTTTTAGATTCATCATCGGTTGTTTGACGTTCTATCACTTTTACTCTCATTTTTCTAAAGCGTCTTGCAAATATTTTTGCCTTTATTCTGTCTACTATGTAATAAACGCAAGGCACTACCAGCAAAGTAAGGAATAACGAGCTTGTCAGCCCACCAATGATTACCCATGCCATACCATTTTTAAATTCAGAACCGGCGCCCGATGCTAAGGCAATCGGCATCATACCGAATACCATGGCCAGCGTTGTCATCATAATAGGACGAAATCTTTCGCGACCGGCATCTATCAATGCCTGCACCAGATTTTCTCCCTGTGCTTTACGATGATTGGCAAAATCGACAAGTAATATACCGTTTTTAGCAACCAGCCCCATCAACATGATGAACCCGATCATGGCAAAAATAGTAAGCTCTTCCCTCGTGAGAGCCAAAGCGAACAAAGCGCCTATCAATGCCAGAGGCAAAGCAAACAATACCACAAAAGGATAGATAGCATTATCATACAAAGCAACCATTACAAAATACACCAGTAAAATAGCTATTCCCAAAGCCATGAACAAACTGGCAAAAGAGTCATTCATGTTTTCCTGTGCTCCTACAAATTGCCAGCTGGTTCCTTCAGGTAGTTTTACTTCTTCCAGCTTATCACTTATCTCCTGTCCTATTTCCCCGGCAGAGCGCCCTAATGTATAAGCGTTTACTGTCATAGATGGCAGCCTGTCCATACGTTGAAGAATAGACTCACCCTGCACCTCACTTACGGTAGCAAACTGCGAAAGCTCTATGGGCAATCCCTGGGCATTTCTAAAAGTAAGTGCTTCTATATCTTTTACAGAACGCGTATCGGCTTCGTCAAGTTTTACCATAATGTCGTATTCATTGCCCTGATAGGTGTATTTCGCATTATCATTGCCCCTGAAGCCACTGGCCATGCCTGCTCCCACTTCTGATGCATTAATGCCAAATAGCGACATTTTTTCTCTGTTGAGCTCTACATGCACTTCCGGCCTCGGCGTTTTTGTACTGAATTCCACATAGCGTGTACCGTTTACGTCTTCCACTATTTGTCTTACTTTTTCCGCGGCTACCCTAACATCTTCACGAACGGGGCCTTTTACAGCTACCTGCATATCCGCCTGTCCGCCATTGGCAAAAGAAACGCCTGTCATAGTAGCTTTTATACCCGGAATATGTGCTACGCTATCCTGCATTTTGGCACTGAAATCATCTACAGACAATGCTCTTTCTTTTTTATCTACCAACTGCACCGTCATCTCTGCATAGTTAGAGCTATTGCCTCCAAAACTTTCCGTGGAATAACCAATATTGGAAAATACATGGACTACCTCCGGCTGCCGAAGAAGGATTTTTTCAATCTCCATAGTCAGTTGATTGGTATTGTATAAAGAAGACTGCGAGGCAGTTTCAATCTTTACGCTCATTTTGCCATCATCTGTTTTAGACATGAATGAGAACCCGATAAAACCAAGCGGCACTAAGGCTCCGGCAAGAAGGAATAAAAATATAACGCCACTAAAAACAATTAATTTATGTTTAAGCGCCCATTGTAAAACAGCCGTATAGCTGTCTCTCATAGACGTAATGAAATTTTCAAACCCAATATTCATTCTTCCCCATAAGGTTTTAGGATTAAGATGCACTACTTTCCCAAACCTTGATGCAAGCAGGGGCGTTAAGGTAAAACAGACAAATAAACTCATGAGCGTAGAAACCACCACCACTAAGGCAAACTCGCGCAACACAGCGCCGATAATACCTCCTGAAAGTGCCAATGGTAAAAATACTACCACATCCACCATTGTGATGGCCACAGCTGTAAAGCCAATCTCTGACCGGCCTTCGAGCGTAGCAAACCATTTGTTTTTGCCCATTTCCAGGTGCCGCATAATGTTCTCCAATATTACGATAGAGTCATCCACAAGAATACCTACAACCAAAGAAAGTCCCATCAACGTCATCAGGTTAAGCGACATACCGAACACATACATTGCAATGAATGTGGGGATGATAGATGCCGGGAGCGCCACCAATACAAACGTAGAACTTCTGAAGCTATGCAAAAAGAAAAGCATGACGAGCGATACAATCACGATTGCCAGAAACAGATCGAGCATTACCGCATTGGCAGATTCCAGCGTATAGATGGACTGATCATCGGCAATAACAAATTTCAGGTTATTGGCTTTGTACAAAGCCTCCATTGTTTGTAATCTTTCCTGCACACCCTGGCTTACTGATACCGAATTGGCATCGGTTTGCTTCATTACCATAATACCAATTGACGGTATGCCGTTGGTACGGTTGATAGCTGTTTGCTTTTCTGTGCCTTCCTGCACATCGGCAACATCTCTTAAATATATTTTAGCGCCTGTTGGTGTAGAGGATATCACCATGTTTTGCAGATCATCTACATTGTTGAATTTTACATTATAGGTGATGGCGTAGTTATTGGCTTCTGTTTCCAGGCTTCCTGCCGGGGTAGAAATACTGGATGCATTTACCACCTGCGCCAATTGTGCAATGGTTAGTCCATAAGCCTTTAATTTATCTCTATTGGCATTTACCGTAATTTGTCGTTCGGTGCCTCCAATAACAATTACCTGCCCTACTCCTTCTACATTGGATATTTGCGGCTTTAGCTGCTTGTCTATCAAATCGTAGAGTGCGGCGTTATCCAGATCGGAAGATACACCCATTTGCAATACAGGAAAATCACTTGTACTGAATTTCATCAATATCGGACTTTCGCTGTCTTCCGGAAGTATG
The DNA here is from genome assembly GCA_023386235.1 of Bacteroidota bacterium. Lineage (GTDB taxonomy): Bacteria > Bacteroidota > Bacteroidia > Chitinophagales > Chitinophagaceae > Haoranjiania. The sequence goes on from JAEWKC010000041.1 coordinate 32,818, forward strand.
CTGGATATCTGATCCAGTTTGCGCTGGGCATCGGCCAGTGCTTTCTCTACGTCTACGCCGTTTTTCAGCTCAAGCAATACACTGGATACATTCTGTTGGCTGGAGGCTGTAATTTTATCCACGCCTTCTACCGTAGAAAGCATCTCTTCCACATGTTTGGTAATGGTATTTTCCACTTCTTCCGCCGAGGCGCCAATGTACATTGTTTGCGCTGTAACGATATTAGCGTCAAACTTGGGTAACAATTCATAGTTAAGTCTACCATAGAAGAGTGCGCCGAACAAAATAAGTACGGTAAATATTACAATGATAAGTAAGGGTCTTTTTAACGAAATCTCGGTTACACTTGCCATTTGTTTCTTTTAAATATTTTTACTGTAAGTTTGTTTTTAAAGGCATAGCGTTTACTTTAGTGCTGTCGCTGAGGTTTATTTGTCCGTTTACAATTACTTTATCCCCTTCGTTCAGTCCTGAAGCTACTTCTACTTCCTGCCCCATATCTCTGCCGATTGTTACCTGCTGCAAAATTGCCAGGCTATCTCTAATGATATATAGCTTCGGCTGTTTCAATCCGTCTACAAAAGCGCTTCTTGGTACTAGCAACATGGCTCTGTCCATTGGTCTTGTAAAGTTTACATTTACGAATGTGCCTGCTTTTAAAGGATTAGCGCCACTATTGTTAATAGTCACTTCTACCTGATAATTATGCGCCGCATCGCCTTGCTTGCTGATGTAGGTTATGGTTCCGTCATATTCCACACCCGGGTAAATATCGGTTGTTACTTTTACTCTTGTGCCTTCCCTGAGAGAGTAAACATCCGACTCGTTAATCATTACAGAGGCTTTAAGCCTTGATACATCTACAATGTGCCCCAGTACGGAACCGGGACCTACAAATTCTCCCTGCTCGCTATTCTTTAAAGTAACTTCTCCGCTGATAGGCGCTTTTATAGCATTGTCTGTTGACTGGCGTTGCAAAATTCTTATTTGTGCATTGGCATTGTCTAACCTTAATTTCGCATCATCAAGATTCATTTGTGTAGCGGCATTGCCTTCTACTAAAACTGTAAAACGTTTTACATCTTTCGCGGCCCGGTCGCGCTCCAGTTCAGCCTGGCGCATGTTCAGGTTCATATTCTCATTGTCTACCCTTGCCAGTGTTTGTCCCTGTCTTACATACGAACCCAGTTGAAAGTTTACGCCAACCAGCTTTCCGCCAGAAATAGCATTGATATCTGCTTCTCGATAAGGAATGAGTGTACCTGTTTTGATCAGTCCATCATTTATATTTTGAAAACCGGCCACCACATAGTTTACCGGAATCAGCACTTCCTTTACACTTACGGTTTTGGCTTTCTCAGCATCAAGATATTTTTTATTATCTACCAGCCTCCAAATAATTAGTGCCAATACAACGATGCTAATTATAGAAAATATTAATATCTTTCTGTTTCTCGAAGTCATAAAATTTATAATTTAATGTTTTTTATAGATTTTGATAGTATTGATATAACGTTCCGTTTGCTTTATTCAATTCCAACTCTGCAATATAGAAATCAAGAAGGGATTGCATATAGTTGTTTTGCGCGGTCCACATAGACATTTCTACATTTAATAAGTCTGAAAGCTGAGCCACGCCCTGCTTGTACTGCAGGTTTGTATTGTTATAAACTTCCTGCGCAAGCGCAAGGTTTTGCCTGTTGACAGTAATGGTATTATATGCAGACAATAATTGTGTTTTGGAATTTTGAAACTGAAGGTTCTGCAACTGTTCATTTAGCTTTAAAGATTCTACTGCATTTAGATATTCATAATTTGCCTGCTTATATCTCGCGTCTCTTCCAAACCCGCTGAAAGGATTCCAAGCTAATCTAATGCCTACAGAAGAAAAATTATACAAAGGATCAAACGCCTGCCCCAACTTATCACCAAATCCGTTAAAACCATACCGGGCATAAAAGCCTAATGACGGAAAAGCCTCTGCTTTAATATTTTCTTTGTTTAATTGCAGCAATTCGATCTGTGTTTCCTGCAACTTTTTTTCTATACTGTTGGAATATTCAAAATCCGGCATAAAAACCTCATCGGGCATTCTATTGAGCCACCTCGAAGTATCTGCCAAAGCTACAGATGTGCTCTGATTTATACCTACATTGGTTTTAAAAGAATTTAACGCAACCTGGTAAGTGTTTTTGGCTATTTCCAATTGCGATAGAATATTATTTAAATTCAGTCTCGTTTGCGATACATCAACTTTGGTAGCCACACCCTGCTCTTCACGTAGGTTTACAACTCTCAACAGTTCCTGATATCTGGCAATATTCGCATTCAGCAGTTCTATTCTTTTTTGTGCTATAATGATTTGATAATAGGCATAAGCAATATTATAAATCAGGTTTTGCCTTGTCTGCTCAAAAGTTTGTTCGGCCAGCCTGTTATTAGGTTCTGCCGCTTTTAAGCCTACCAGTATTTGCTGGTTGTACAATTGCTGGTCAAGTTGCGCTGTGATGCTGGAATTGTATTTTTGACCAAATGCTACAGGTCCGCCACCCATAGAAAAAGTTTCTCCGTTGGGCAAAGTAATAGGTATAGCTGGAAAATATGTAGACTGTACTTTTAAGTTAGCGTCCAGTGTACTGGAAATATTTACCTGGGGCAAGTACGCGGCAAGTGTTTCTCTTTTCTTTTCCTTGGCCATTTCAATTCTGTTCTTTCCTATAAAAATAGAGGAATGATTATTTAAACCATAGCCTATACTTTCTTTTAACGTAAGCTGATGTTCCTGCGCGCTAGCGGAAATGCCCATGAACAGTATGCTTGAAATTATCAATAACTTAATTATGCGCATGTATATTATTTTTTTTCTCTTTGGTTTTCATTTTAATAAACAGTTCGTATCCTTTTTTGGTAGCGATGCCAAACGTGAAAAGATCAAACAGCTCGCTATATATTTCTGCAAGACTAATTTTTACTTTAGATTGAAAATCGGGTAAAAAAGCAATCAGAATATTTTCTAACCTGTAATGCACAGCTACTTCAATATTTAAATCAGCTCTGAACAATCCATCGGCTATACCCCATTCCACATTTTCTTTTAGCTTATTGTAAAGCTCGTTATTCTTGTATTGTATAAACTTCTCATAAGCAGCCGGATAGTATTTTTTAAGATCGTACAATACCAGTGGGTTGATGGTTTTAAACAGATCCGCGCTTTGCTCAATCATTACAAAACTTTCTTCAATAGCATTTTTTGCATTGCGTTTGGTTGACGCGTTGTCGCAATCATTCTTATTCAATATGGTTTCTATTGCATTTTCCACCAGTTCTTTTTTGTCTTTACAATATTGGTACAATGTTTTTTTACTTATACCGGTGTCCGAAGCAATATCATCCATCGTTACACTTTTTACACCATATTGTATAAAAAGCCTGAGAGAATGTTTCAGTATTCTTTTCTTTATTTCAGGTACTTCTTGCATTTCGGCTGCGAAACTATGGAAACTTTTTTTGTTCTCAAAGTTTCTTGAATAATTATTTTATTAATTTTTTGCAAACAAAACAGATAATAATTGTTTGTGAGTTTTGCAATAAAACAGCAGCACGAAGCAAAGGATATTGAATTATTTTTACAATTAGGTATGAAAAGACGGTTAAAATATATAAATTTGTTGCTGAAAACACAATCAAGAATTTATTCCCTGATATGAAGAAGATTGAATTGGAAATCATAGCCCTTTCGCACAGCATTACGCAAACGCATTCTTATGCGGTTGTTTTAGGTGAAGTTTTCGGACAAAGAAGGTTGCCCATTGTTATTGGTGGATTTGAAGCGCAGGCTATAGCCGTGGCCCTGGAGAAAATGCATCCAAGCCGTCCGCTTACACACGATTTGATCAAGAATTTTTTTCATTCTTTCGAAATAGAATTAATAGAAGTCGTGATCAACAGTCTGGAAGAAGGTATATTCTACTCAAAATTGGTTTGCAGCAACGCGCAACAAACCATTGAAATTGACAGTCGCACAAGCGATGCGCTGGCTTTGGCTGTCCGTTTTGGCTGTCCCATATATACTTATGAAAATATCATGGATTCGGCTTCTCTTGTCATGGAAGATGAACCCGAAGCTAATGCAGACATGCCTGCCCCCCCGGTAAATCCACCTTCGTCCAAAGATAGTCTTGAATACAAAACAATGGAAGAGCTGGAAGCACTTTTAGATGAAGTGTTAGAAAAAGAAGACTATATAAAAGCAGCAGCCATTCGGGACGAAATTAACCGAAGAAAATAATTCAGCCGCCAAATTGTAATAATGCTCTCTTTTCCCAACTGCAAAATAAATATCGGGTTAAACATAGTTCAAAAAAGATCGGACGGGTTTCACGATCTGGAAACAATTTTTTACCCTGTTCCTTTTTACGATGTCTTGGAAATCATACGAGACAATGATGCACAGACAGGCAACCATTATACTTTTACAACAAGCGGCATAGCCATAAATACAGAAAATGAAAACAACATCTGCATTAAGGCTTACAATCTGGTCATCAATTATATACAATCCTTACCTTCACTAAAAGTTCATTTACATAAAAATATTCCTACAGGTGCAGGACTCGGTGGCGGAAGTGCCGACGGCGCTTTTATGCTGCGGATGCTGAATGAGAAATTTGAATTGGGCATGTCTACAGAACAGCTTATGGATCTGGCTTTGCAGCTGGGAAGCGATTGCCCTTTTTTCATAAAAAATACTTCCTGCTACGCCGAAGGAAGAGGAGAAAAAATGACTCCTATAGCGCTTGATCTTTCGGGTTATTGCATAGTTTTAGTGAACCCGGGTATTCATATAAGCACCGCCAAAGCTTTTTCTTTAGTACAGCCGCGCAAGCCTGCAAATAATTTACGGCAACTGATACAACTTCCTGTAAAAGACTGGAAAGATGCCGTAATCAACGATTTTGAAAAACCGGTTATGCAGCTTTATCCTGCAATTGACCACGTAAAAAAATCTTTGTACACTCATGGCGCGCTATACGCTTCAATGACCGGATCGGGCAGCACCGTATTTGGCCTGTTCAGCAAAAATGTGGCAATCTCTTTCTCGGAAAATTATTTTGTCAAAAAAATCTTACTTTAGCCCATTAATACTATTCAATGACATTAAGCAAAATATGGTCGGCGTTTGTAATTATTTCCATTGTGGTGGCAACCGTAAAAATGGTATTTGTCGATGGCAATGAAGACATATTCGGTAAAATGGTTACCGGCACCAGCAAAGATGTAACCAACTATTATGCAATAGGCTCGCCGTCTAACCAGGGCTACCCTACACTGGATAGCCTGGCAACTGATGTAAGGCAATACGGTTTTGCGCCATCCACGCTTGATAAAGCAGACTTTGTAGTGGTAGATAATAAGAATAACGATTCTCTGAAGGCTTTACAGGCAATAGCGCCCGGCCTTAAAGTAAGAACCTACGAGCAATTGCTTAAAGTGAAAACCCGCCCGGTAGACGGTGTAATAGAAACTGCCAAATTTGCCGTAACGCTTTGTTTAGGATTAATTGGTGTGATGGCTTTATTTATGGGCTTTATGGCCATCGCCGAAAAAGCAGGCGGCATAAGATTTCTGTCCAGAATTATCGGTCCGTTCTTCACCAAATTATTTCCGGAAGTACCTAAAGATCATCCGGCTATCGGGCATATGCTTATGAATTTCTCCGCCAATTTATTAGGGCTTGATAACGCGGCTACGCCATTCGGCATCAAAGCTATGGAGAGCCTGCAGGAGCTTAATCCCAGCAAAGAAAGGGCTACCAACGCCCAAGTAATGTTTTTAAGTCTGCACGCGAGCGGACTTACATTGATTCCGGTGAGCATCATTGCCATGCGCGCATTGATGGGTTCTGCTAATCCCACAGATATTTTTATACCCTGCATGATAGCAACTTTCGCTGCTACCATGGCATCTATGAGCATTGTTTCTTTCAAACAAAAAATCAATTTATTTCAACCCGTAATCATCGCGTGGATTGGCGGTATCAGTGCAGTCATAGGCTTACTGGTATGGTACCTTACTTCTTTATCTGCCAACAATCTGCAAAATTTTTCGCTGATACTTAGCAATGGATTGATACTATTTATTTTCTTTGCTATCATATTAGGAGGGATTTACAAAAAGGTAGATATTTTTGACAGCTTTATTGATGGCGCCAAAGGCGGATTTGAAGTTTCTGTAAAAATAATTCCTTACCTGGTAGGTATGCTTGTAGCCATAAGCCTGCTGCGCACCAGCGGCACTTTTGATTATGTGATTGACGGTTTAAAAAGCTTCTTTAGCCTGTTTGCAGGCGATACACGTTTTGTAGACGGACTGCCTACAGCACTGATAAAACCTTTGAGTGGCGGAGCCGCCAGAGGCATGATGGTAGATACCATGAACACTTTTGGCGCTGATTCTTTTGCAGGCAGGCTGGCAAGTGTATTGCAGGGTTCTTCCGATACTACTTTTTATGTGGTAGCTGTATACTTTGGTGCGGTAGGTATTAAAAATGTACGATACTCTATCGGCGCTATGCTGCTGGCCGACCTTGTAGGTATTTGCACGGCTATAGGGCTGGCTTATCTTTTCTTCGGTTAAGAATAAGAATATATTTTTCCTTAAATTAATCTTTTAACAAAATATGGCATCATATTTATGCTTTATATGATTATTAATAAAGTAATTAACTAACAATTTAAAAAATATACTATGAAAAGAATACTATTCGGATTATTTGCAATGATTGCCGTTGCCGCGGTTGTATCAAGCTGTACTAAAACAGTTAATAACACCGATACATCTATGCAGGCATATTCTGACAACTTTACTATTAACTCCAATGGATGGATTGCAGAAGGTTTGGGATATTACCATGGCTTAGAAATGAACGATATGATTGACGTTAACACGCTGAAAGCTGATGCTGTAGTTGTTTATATTTCTTTAGACGGAGGTAGAAATTATCAAGCCTTAAACACCACTCTTTTAGATGAAACTCATAATAGATATGTTGCTTATTCCTATACACATGGCGTAGATGCAGGTAACACATACAATGTGGTTTTAGTCGCAGAGAATGTTGATGGCACACAAACTGCACTGCCTCCAACATTAACTGTAAAAATTGTAGTTATTCCTGCAAGACTAATAGCAAATACTGACGTAAATCTTAAGGATTACAATGCCGTAAAAGCTACATTTAATTTGAAAGACTAATTTTCATACAAAAATTATTCAACATAAAAAAACCACTCTTATCGGAGTGGTTTTTTTATGCATGGTAATAGCTGTTTATAGCTAAGCCAATACACCTGCTGCTGTTAGCATAATATTGTGCATCTCGTAATTTTTTACGAAGGGAGTGATCAATTCACTTCCCGGGCCATATGCGGTTAATTCTACATAATCGCCGGAATGGCTCATGGATCCGAAGCCTATAGCATTGTAATTGCCTAAGACTACGGAAAGATCTTTAAAAGGTAGTTTGTAAGAATTGTACAATCCTTCGTCGTCCAGCTTATTATAGTGATCTAAAATTAATTTAGCCTCTTCTTTTGTGATTCCTATGCCCTGTGCCGCTTCTATTCTTTCACGCACCTGGTCTACGGTATTCTTATTATTAATACCCATTAAAATCCAATCGTTGGAATGTTTATAAAACTGTAAGCTATCAAAGTGTTTATCAGTATTTTTCCCGGAGAAAATACCCGGATTGGCATTGCCATGATCGGTAGTTACAATCAGCAGAGTATCTTTGTTGCTTCTTGCAAAATCCATAGCCACCTTTACCGCATCGTCAAAAGCCAGTTGCTCATAAATAAGAGCGGCGGCATCGTTGGCGTGCGCGGCCCAGTCTATTTTACCACCTTCCACCTGCATTACAAATCCGTTTTTGTTTTTGCTGAGCTGGTCAATAGCCGTCTTGGTCATTTCTGCCAAGGTAGGTGTATTATCAATTAATTGATTATCGCTGTTTCTGTCTACACTGTAAGGCAAACTATCTGCATGAAAAATGCCTAACACGGGTTTATTGTTGAGTTTGTTTATGGCCAGCATTTCTTTTCTGTTTCTGGCAACGGCAAATCCTGCGTTTTTAAACTCGGTAAACAAATCTCTTTTATCCTTCCTTTTATTGGCAGAGAATACATCTACGCCACCACCCATCATTACATCAAACCTTAGCTTAAGATAGTCGGCAGCTATTTCATCCATATCACCACGCCTATTATTATTTACACAAAAGCCGGCGGGTGTGGCATGTGTTATGGGTACAGAAGTTACGCATCCTACAGATTTTCCTTTGGCCTTAAATTTTTGCAGGATAGGTTTATTGTAGCTTCCATCCGGATTTACGTTTAAGGCACCGTTATTTACCCTTTTGCCGCCGCCCCATGAGGAACTGGCCGCTGCAGAATCTGTAACGATAGAATTGTTAGAGGCTGTATCCATTAACGCTCTCCTGGTTACCGGGTCTTGTAATAATTGCACCCAGTTGCTGTGCTTGCCTTCTTTCCTGTACTTAAAGGTATCGGCCAACTGCAGCGTACCTATGCTCATACCATCACTCACCATAAAGATGATGTTTTTGGCGGTTTTGCCTTTTAACGAGCTGTCGAGTATGCTGGTTGTTTTTCCACTAATGGGATTGAGTAGCGCTGTGCCTAAGAATGCCAGGGAACCATTCTTAAAAAAATCTCTTCTTTGCATAGTAATAAAATAAAAGGTATCGTAAAATTGAATACAAAATAACAGAAAAAATCGATACGCTGAAACTTATTTCATATTATCTGTAAGTTATTTTTCATTTAAATATAAAAATAGACCGTATCTCTTTACAGGTATACGGTCTATAATGAAACTCATAATTGTAGACATTTAATTAATCCCTCTCTTCTTCAGCATGGGTTGTATGCTGGGATCTTTGCCTCTGAACGCTTTAAATGCTTTGTTGTAATCCTGCGTGTTGCCGATAGATAAAATCATATCTCTGAAGCGCTGGCCGTTTTCCGGTTTCAGTCCGCCGTTTTCCATAAACCATGCAAACGCGTCATTATCCAACATTTCGGCCCAACTGTACGCATAATAGCCAGCCGCGTATCCGCCACCAAAAACGTGTTGGAATACAGAGGAAGTATAACGAGGAGGCACTTGCTGCAAATATAAGCCGGTTCTCTCCAATGCTTCTCTTTCAAACTGATTGGCATCCTGCTCAGGCAGATCGGCGCTTAAAGAATGCCATTGCATATCTAACTGTGCTGCCGCTAAAAATTCTGTAAGCATATAACCCTGATTGAAAGTAGCGGCTTTCGTAATTTTATCTATCAAATCCTGCGGCATCGGTTCGCCGGTTTGATAATGCACCGCATAATTTTTTAATACTTCAGGATATAAAGCCCAATGCTCATTGATTTGTGATGGCAGCTCTACAAAATCTCTTGCCACATTGGTACCCGACAGGCTGGGATATGTCTGGTTGGCAAATAGTCCGTGCGTAGCATGGCCAAACTCATGGAACATGGTGATCACATCATCAAAACTAATCAACGCCGGTTGCCCTTCCGCCGGCTTGGTATAGTTGCATACATTGTATATTACTGGCTTGGTACCCAACAGTTTTGATTGTTCTACAAAGTTGCCCATCCAGGCGCCACCTGATTTATTGTCTCTTTTGTAAGGATCAAAATAAAATAACGCTAACTCGGAAGAATCCTTATCAAACACTTCAAAAACACGTACATCTTCATGATATACCGGGATGTCTGTTCTTTCTTTGAAAGTAATACCGAACAGCTTAGTAGCTGTATAAAAAATACCTTTTTCTAAAACTGTATTTATTTCAAAATAAGGTTTGATAAGGCTTTCATCCAGGTCAAACTTTTCTTTCCTTACTTGTTCGGCGTAATAGTTCCAGTCCCAGGCTTGCGCTGTAAAGGTATCCTGCTGCTTATTGATCATCGCCTGAATATCTTTCAATTCGCCTTTGGCTTTGTTCACCGCCGGTGTCACCAATTTTGACAAAAATTGTTGTACGGCCTGCGGAGATTTCGCCATCTGATCCTGCAACTTCCATTCGGCGTAATTTTTATATCCCATTAGTTTGGCTTTATCTGCTCGGATTTTAGCTATGCGCGTTAATGTTTTCCTAGTATCATTGCTATCACTTTTTTCTGTCCTACGCAAAGAAGCTTCAAACAGCTTTTGCCTTGTTTCCCTGTTTTTCAAAGACTGCAGCGCGGGCTGCTGTATTGTATTTTGCAGAGAAAGCAACCACTTACCCGAAAGATCGCGGCCTTTAGCGCTTTGCTGTGCCGCGTCTAATTCAGCTTGCGATAAGCCGTCCAGCTGCTTTACATCCTCTATTACCACAGCGCCGTTTTTACCGGCATCTAAAAGCTGATTGCGAAACTTTGTAGTAAGCGTTGCCTCTTCTTCGTTCAATGCCTTTAGCTGTGTTTTTTTCTCTAGCGAGAGATCGGCTCCTGCCATTTTAAACTCTTTGTAATAATATTCTACCAGCTTTTTAGATTCGTCATCCAGTTCAAGCGTGGACAACTGTTTATAAATTGTATCTACTCTGGCAAATAGTTTTTCATTCAAAAATATCGCGTCTCTGTGCTGTGCCATTTTGGGTGCCATTTCCTGCTGCACCGCTTTCAGCTTATCGTTCGTATTGGCACTTGTAAGGGCATAAAAAGCGCTGCTTGCTCTTGACAATAGTCGGCCGCTTTTTTCCATTGCCACCATCGTATTTTCAAAAGTAGCCGGTTCTGCACTATTTGCAATGCTGTCTATTTCTGTCATTTGCTGTTTCATACCTTCCAGCAATGCCGGTTTAAAATGATTGTCTCTTAACTTATCGAAAGGCACGGTCTGGTAAGGCAAAACACTTTCTTTAAACAGGGGATTGTTAGAAGCGGTAGCCGAAATGCTGTCTACCCCATTGTTGCTTGTATCCATATTTCCACAAGATATTTGTAATAATGCAATAAAACTTGCAATCGTAAATGCGATTTTCCTCATTGATATACTGTTAGGATTATTTAATAAAATTGCTCAAATGTAACTCTTATTTTTAAAAGTCGCATTTGAGCAATATACTATCTAAGTTATTTTAAAAAGTTATAAGATTTTTTTAAGATTAGTACGGAGAACTACTGTCGTTAGAGGAATCAGAAGCATCTAGAAAATTAGTTTCGTCGTTATTCTTTTTGTACGATGCATTTGTCTGACTCTGCAATTCTTCTCCAATTTTATTGGCCGCTACAAAAGAAGTGACCATGTTATTGAGCATTTCACCTGCGGCGCTTGGTGAATTGGGCAATAAAATAAGATTAGATTTATTCATGCTTCCAATAGCATGCAATGTATCGTAGTGCTGCGTAACTACTATAAGCGCGGAAGCCTCTTGAGAGTTGATGCCTACGCGGTTTAATACATTTACAGATTCTTCCAGACCTCTTGCAATCTCTCTTCTTTGATCGGCAATACCCTGCCCCTGTAATCTTTTGCTTTCGGCTTCCGCTCTTGCTTTTTCTACTATTAAAATTCTTTGCGCGTCGCCCTGATATTGTGCTGCTACCTTATCTCTCTCTGCGGCGTTGATGCGGTTCATGGCATGTTTTACCTGCTCATCAGGATCAATATCGGTTACAAGTGTTTTAATAATGTCGTAACCGTATTCATTCATAGCTTCCTGCAATTCGCCTTTTACGGCTATGGCTATATCATCTTTCTTTTCAAATACATCGTCCAGTCTCAGCTTAGGAACTTCTGCACGCACCACATCAAATACATACGAGGTGATTTGTGCGTAAGGGTTTTGCAGTTTATAGAAAGCTTCAAATACTTTGTTTTGAATAACTACATATTGTACCGAAACTTTTATTTTCACAAATACATCATCTTTGGTTTTGGTTTCTACCATCACATCCAGTTGCTGTATTTTTAAAGATATTCTGCCTGCCACCCGGTCTACAAAAGGTATTTTCATTTGAATACCCGGGCCTCTTACACTCTGAAACTTTCCAAACCTTTCAAGAATTACGGAAGTTTGTTGTTTTACTATAAAAAAAGCCCCGAAAACTACTAAGAATAAGATAAAGACTACGATGTAAGTTAGATACATAACTAATATAATTTTATGGATAAAAAATAATGCACCGGACATTGCAGATGCATTACAAATTTATTGATTTTAAAGAGATTTTCCTATTAAATATTTATTAACGGGCAATTTAATCTACGCAGAGTTTCGGCCTGCATTAATAATACCGAAAGAACAACGCATCACCATTTTTTCGTACACTGCTTTTTCGGTCGCAGACTTTGCTTCCAGTTCGCTTAGCTTGTGCATGGCGTACTGCTGTATGGTCAATAATGGCAATACTATTCTTTCGCGCATGAGTACAGACATTTTTTCTACCGGGTAATTTTCCATCAGTTCAGACTTTCCTGCCAGCCTCAATACCATTTTTTCTGTCATCAAATATTCTTCATATACCATGTTCCACACCTCACCGTAAACAGGGTTTTTTGATTGAAACTGGGTCAAAGGGAAAAAACATTTTTGCATTGACATTTCGCTATTATCAAGCAGTGCTCTGAAGAACAACGAAGTGCTGTACAATTTTTTCAGGTCTTTCCATCTGCCACGCTCTTCCATGATTTTAAGGGCTGTACCTAAACCATAATAGCCGGTAACATTCTGCTTGATCTGGCTCCAGGAACCTACATAAGGTATAGCACGCAAATCGTTTAAATTAAATTTTGCAGAAAGATTACGCTTAGCGGGTCTGCTGCCTATATTGGTATCGCCATAGAATTTTAGCGGGCTTGCTTTTGTAAGATATTCCAGAAAATCAGGATGCGATTTCAATGTGTCGTACGATTTGTAGCTTTCTACCGAAAGCTCTTCAAACAATTGTACTTCTTCGTTGGTAAAGGGAGGTACTTTTTCTTCTGTAACGTCGTCTAATATGCCCGCATTAATCAATTGCTCTATGTTGTAGCGCGCGGCGTCTACCGTACCAAAGTTGGCGCTTACGGTTTGCCCCTGCACCGTTAATTGTATTTCTTTATCTTCAATAGTCTTGCCCATAGACGCGTAGAAACGATGCGTTTTGCCACCGCCTCTTGCCGGTGGTCCGCCCCTGCCATCAAAGAAAACAACGTCAATACCATATTGTCTTGACAATGCGGTGAGCGTTTCTTTTGCCTGATAAATACGCCAGTTAGCCATTAAATAACCCCCATCTTTTGTGCCGTCAGAAAAGCCAAGCATGATGGTTTGTCTTTTGTTGCGCTGCGCGAGATGTTTTTTGTAAACTTTATTTTCATACAGTTCCTTCATTACTTTTTCAGCGTTCTGCAAATCTTCAATAGTTTCAAACAAAGGAATTATATCTACAGAAAGTTTTTCGGCGCTCCAGCCCGATAGCCTGAACAAAGCAAATACTTCCATCACGTGCACCGCCGTTTCGCAATGGCTGATGATATACCGGTTACAGCCTTCTTCTCCGTTTTGCTGCTGAATTTTTTTGATTATCTTCATCACATCCTGTGTATCTGCAAGCACTTCATCTTTTAAAGCCCAGTCTTTAATGGGTTTTAATCGCAATAGTTCCTTTTGTTTTTCTTCGTCTGTCAATGCCTGATAATCTTTTGAAAAAATATGATGCTCTTTGTTCAAAGCTGTCAGCACTTTTGTATGTACGGAGCTATCCTGACGGATATCTAAAGTAGCAAAGAAAGTTCCGAATATTTCTACTTTAGAGATAAACACATCTACAATATTTACGAACATTCCATTGTGCTCGTTCACTATAATTTTTCGTAAATGTTTAAAGGTATTGATCAATTCCTGCTGAGCTATATATTTGCTTTCTATATTATTATATATAAAGTTGTACAAAGCGTATTCTACCTCCTGCAAAATGGTATCAACATTCTTAAAAGTAAGCCTGCGCTTCATTTGCCGCACATCTTTATAGTAACATTGTATAATGGAACTCTTTAATTTAGCAGCTACCTGCAAAGTGGTATCGGCCTTTACAAAAGGGTTTCCGTCCCTGTCGCCACCGGGCCAAAAGCCCATACGCATGATCGGGTTTTTTTCGTTGACAACATCATTGAATTGGCTTTTCAATACGGTTAATATTTTGCCTGCCGCCTTGTAAAAAACATTTTCCAGATACCAGATAAGGCTTAATGCTTCGTTGTAAGGTGTGGGTTTTTGTTTTCTGAAAAAAGCTGTTCTGCCCAATTGTTTCAGGTAAGAATTTACATCTTCCGTATCGCTTTCTTCTACTGCCTCGGCCAGATCATTAATAATTCCTAATACCTCGCCCGGATAAAATTGCGTGGGATGGGCTGTAAGCACCAGTCTTATAGAAAAATCCTCTAATTTTTTTCTAAGGTTTTCTTCTTTCTTATTTTGGTTTACCTGATTTTGAAGATGCTTTACTGTTCCTCTGCCGTTCATATCATTTACTTTGGCAAATGCCGCATCTTCCAAAGCATCAAACAATACTACCTGGCGCTCGGCGTATTGAATAAAGCGAAATAATAAATCTACCTTTTGCTGTTCTTTATTGTAATGCGCATATTGAGCTACAAAAGAATCGATAAGCTCCATAGGGCTTTTGCCTTTCATGTAGCCTTCTTCACAATGCAATAAAAACAACGATAAGAGCACGCCGGTCTTTTCCACTTTGTGAAAAGGTAAAGAAGTAAATAAACTATTATATAACTGAAACCTTGTACCTACAAGGGTTTTGAAGCTTTTGAGCGATTTGTTGTAAGTGTAATTCATTAAAAATTTAACTTATAAGTTTTGATTGTTGCAAATATATAAAAATAAACCTGAGTAAGATGCTATTTTAAAAGAGAAAACGTTATCACATCAAAGGCTGCGATAACGTTGATTTTGTAAAAGACATCTTTATTATATCAGCCTTACTTTTAGTACGCCTTCTATTTGTTTGATCTTACTTAAATCATAACCTGTCATGTCGCTTTCTACATCTATCATGGTATAAGCAAAATCTCCTTTACTTTTATTGATCATGTCTGTAATGTTGATATGATCTTCTGCTAATGCGGTAGATATCTGCCCAAGCATATTAGGTATATTTTTGTGTGCAACCGTGATGCGGTGAGCGGCAGAAGATATGCCAAGCTCGCAATTAGGAAAGTTTACAGAGTTTTTGATATTGCCGTTTTCGAGAAAATCTTTTGTCTGCTTCACGGCCATAACTGCGCAATTATCTTCAGATTCGGGCGTGGAGGCTCCCAGATGCGGAATGGCAATTACGCCCTGGTGCTTAATAATATCGCTGGAAGGAAAATCTGTTACATACTTGCCTACTTTACCGCTGTCTAATGCAGTCATAATATCGTTATTATTTACCAACTCGCCACGAGAAAGGTTAATGATTCTCACTCCATATTTCATTTGCTGAAAAGCTTCGGTATTTATATAACCGTTGGTTTCTTTTGTGAGCGGTACGTGCAGGCTAATGTAATCACTGTTTTCAAATAATACTTTTAAATCAGCGGCGCGCTGCACTGCTCTTGAAAGTCCCCAGGCTGCATCTACAGAAATGTAAGGATCGTAGCCCAATACATTCATCCCTAAATTCACAGCGGCGTTGGCCAACATTACACCAATTGCTCCGAGACCAATAACACCGAGGGTTTTACCATCAATTTCAGGGCCTACGAATTGCGCTTTTCCTTTTTCCACTTGCTTGGCTACATCATTTCCGTCTAAAGAATTGGCCCATAAAATACCATCATATACTTTTCTGGATGAGAGCAACATTGCGGTAATCGCCAGTTCTTTAACCGCGTTGGCGTTAGCGCCAGGCGTGTTGAATACCACTATTCCTTCTTCCGAACATCTTTCTACAGGTATATTGTTTACCCCGGCCCCGGCTCTGGCTATGGATACGAGCGATTCAGAAAATTTTGCATCGTGTAGATTGGCGCTCCTAAGCAACACCGCATCGGGCAATGCGTTCTCATCGTTGATTACATATTTTTCTCCGAAATTTTTTAATCCTACTTCTGATATCTGGTTTAATGTTTTTATCTGATACACTGTTTCTGCTTTTATTTATTATCTGTTTCAAATTGTTTCATAAACGCTACCAAGGCTTTTACGCCTTCTAGAGGCATAGCGTTATACATGCTGGCGCGCATGCCGCCCACACTACGATGGCCTTTTAACTGTACAAAACCTGCCGCTGTTGCTTCTTTAATAAATTTATCGTTGAGCTCGTTACTATCTGTTACAAACGGTACATTCATTACCGAACGATCTTTTTTGTTTGCCGTAGCGCTGAACATGGCAGACTCATCGAGAAAGCCATAAAGAATAGCTGCTTTTTCAATATTGATTTTTTCTATTGCATCTACGCCGCCCAATTGTTTTAGCCAGTCGAAAACCAGTTTGCAGATATATATTCCATAGGTAGGTGGCGTATTAAACATAGACTCGTTGTCTATGTGCGTTTGATATTTGAGCATGGTAGGTGTAAAATCCATCGCGTGGCCGGCCAGATCATCGCGGATGATGACAATTGTAACGCCTGCGGCGCCTAAGTTTTTTTGAGCACCCGCATATATCAATCCGAATTTAGATACATCATAGTTTTTAGATAAAATATCTGAAGACATATCGGCAACCAAAGGAACCGAATCGGTCTCAGGCAGTTGTGTGTATCTTGTACCATAAATAGTATTATTGGTAGTGATATGAAAATAATCGGCCTCTTTATCGAACTGATTACTATCCAATTCAGGAATATAATTAAAGGTTTTATCTTCAGATGAAGCTACAACCTTGATGTTTCCATAACGACTTGCTTCTTTATAAGCTTTCTTTGCCCACACTCCGGTAAGCACATAATCTGCTGTTTTGTTTTTGTTTAATAAATTTAAAGGCACCATAGAAAATTGTAAAGAAGCTCCGCCTTGCAAAAACAAAACTTTATAATTATCAGGAATACGCATTAGTTCACGTAAAGAACTCTCTGCTTCATTAATAATAGCCATATAATCTTTTGAACGATGGCTCATTTCCATCACCGACATTCCTGTTGATCTATAGTCCAGTATTTCACTTTGTGCTTTTCTTAAAACTGCTTCCGGTAATGCAGATGGTCCTGCTGAAAAATTATATACTCTTTCCATTTTATTTATTTTATTTTTTCGATGTCAAATGTAACAATCAATTATTTACTTACTGTATTAATAGAAATAATCTTTTACATATTTTGTAAACAACTTCACTAACAAACATTCAATAAAGAAATTCTGTAAGCCTTATCAATACAGCATTACACGAGATACTCAAACAATATGTCGTTTTTATTCAATTCTGTAAAATCAATATTAGATTTTATCATTCTTTCAATAAGAGGGTTGTAATCTGTTTTATTCAGCAGTTCTATACCTACCAGTGCGGGACCATTTTCTTTATTGGTTTTATGAATATATTCAAACCTGGAAATATCATCATTAGGACCTAATATTTCGTTTAAGAATTCTCTTAAAGCTCCGGGTCTTTGTATAAACCGTATAAGGAAATAATGCTTTAATCCTTCGTATTGCAAAGACAGTTCTTTAATCTCGGGCATACGGTCAATATCATTATTGCTGCCACTAACAATACAAACAACATTTTTACCGGCTATACGGTCTTTGAACTGATCTAAAGCGGCTATAGATAAGGCTCCGGCAGGCTCTGCAACTATAGCGTCTTTATTGTATAATTCTAATATACTGCTACAGATTTTACCTTCGGGTACGGTTTTAATTTCGTCAGTAATTTCTTTGGCTACAATGTAGTTTAAATCGCCTATACGCTTTACCGCAGCGCCATCTACGAAGCTGTTGATTTTGCTTAAAGTAACGGGGCCGCCATGTTTAAAAGCTTCCGTAAGAGAAGGCGCGCCTTCCGGCTCTACTGCAATAATCTTTGTTTCAGGATGATGTTTTTTAGCATACGCTCCTACCCCCGACAACAATCCGCCACCACCCACAGGTATAAAAATATAATCTACATTTTTATTGTCTTCGTAAATTTCCAAAGCTATTGTACCCTGCCCTTCAATGATTTTTTCATGATCAAATGGCGGAATAAAAGTCATCAGATTTTCTAAAGCAAATTTTTTGGCAGCAATAGCGCAATCATCAAAATTATCTCCAAACAAAACAATCTCAATATTATCTCCGCCAAACATTTTTGTCTGATTGATCTTTTGCTTGGGTGTGATACTGGGCATATATACGATGCCTTTTATATCCAAAGCCTTGCAGCTATAGGCAAATCCCTGCGCATGATTTCCGGCACTTGCACAAACCACGCCATTCTTAACTGCCTCTTTAGGCAAAGAACTGATCATGTTGTATGCGCCGCGTAACTTATAGGATCGTACTATCTGCAGATCTTCACGTTTAAGATAAACCTTGCAATTGTATTTTGCAGAAAGATTCCTATTGAGCTGTAAGGGAGTATGTTTTATAACCTTACTCAGCCGCGCCGCAGCCTTTTCAAAATCAACATTCAGATTCTCTATTTGATCAAAGTCAGACATCCTCTTCTCTTTTTATAAAGCTGCAATGCCCGGTTTATGGGCATTGCAGATGATGAACTTAATTGTTTTCAGGTCTTAAACTTCTTACAGTTTTGCCTGCCTGCCACATTTCGCTGTCTTGCAATTCTTTTAATTCCGCATTCAGCTTTTCGCGATAATCAGCCTGAGAATTACTATCGATAGAGCGTTGAGATTCTTTTCCTGTAGCTACGCTATCGTACAATTCTTCAAACACCGGTTGTGTAGCATCTTTAAATTTCTTCCACCAATCCAAAGCGCCACGTTGTGCAGTAGTAGAGCAATTGGCATACATCCAGTCCATACCATTTTCTGCTACCAGAGGCATAAGAGATTGCGTTAACTCTTCAACCGTTTCATTGAAAGCTTCTGATGGTGTGTGCCCTTTAGAGCGCAACACTTCGTATTGAGCAGCAAAGATGCCCTGAATAGCGCCCATCAAAGTTCCTCTTTCTCCCGTCAGATCACTATAAACTTCTCTCTTAAAATCTGTTTCAAACAAATAACCGCTGCCTACGGCTATACCTAGTGCAATAGCTCTGTCTTTGGCTTTGCCTGTAGCATCCTGGTAAATAGCGAAGCTGCTGTTTAAGCCGCGGCCTTGCAGGAACATACGGCGCAATGACGTACCGGATCCTTTAGGAGCTACTAAAATTACATCAACATCAGCGGGTGGAACAATGCCTGTTTGCTCATTGAAAGTGATACCAAATCCATGAGAAAAATAGAGTGCTTTGCCGGCTGTTAAATGTTTTTGTACTAAAGGCCACAGCTCTATTTGCGCGGCATCACTCAGCAGGTAGCAGATAATTGTACCTTTCTCTAATGCTTCTTCTATTTCAAACAAAGTTTCTCCTGGAACGAAGCCGTCTGCAATAGCTTTGTCCCAGGTTTTTGAATTTTTTCTCTGGCCAACAATCACATTGATACCATTATCTTTTTGATTCAGTGCCTGGCCGGGTCCTTGTACACCATAGCCAATAACCGCAACAGTTTCGTCTTTTAATACTTCCTGTGCTTTAGAAAGTGGAAATTCTTCGCGGGTTACTACATTTTCTTCTACACCGCCAAAATTTAGTTTTGCCATTTTGTGTTCTTATTTTATTGATTAATTTTTTTATTGAAATTTTATATTAAATCTGTAGTCATCTGTATGGCAGATGCTTACATAGTAAATACCTGTTCGTTCTGGTCAAGAAATTCATTTTCTATCACTTCACGTGAGGGCGCTTCTGCTTCAAACTCTTTCAGTTTTGCATGGAAACCTTCACTGTTTTTAATGATAGCGATTCTTGCGCTGCGTACAAATTCAATCAAACCAAACGGAGCCAGCGCTTCGAGCAGTTTGTTGATTTCTTCTCTGTGTCCTACATTTTCAAAAACAGTATAATCGTTTCTGATCACTACAGCCTGCGCGCCGCATTCGCGTAATAATCTTTCTACCACAGCTTTTTCGGCGATTACATCCGTAGGCACTTTATACAAAGCCAGCTCCTGCCAAATAATTTCATCATTTGTGCTGTAATAGGCTTTTAAAACTTCTACCTGCTTTTCTATCTGACGGCATATTTTGCGTATCAGCTCTTCTGTTTCGTATATTACTATTGTAAACCTTGAGATGCCCTCAATCTCTGTAGGAGATACGTTCAGGCTTTCTACATTTATTTTCCTTCTTGAAAACATAATGGCTATACGATTTAATAAGCCGATCTGGTTTTCGGTAAATATGGTAATGGTATATTCCTGTTTATTGCTCATTTTTAATATATTAATTTTTGAATGATGACTTATTTTAATCTTATTTCACTTACGCTATTTCCCTGCGGCACCATTGGGAATACGTTGTTTTCTTTACCTACCATCACTTCTAAAACATAAGCGCCGTCATGCTCCAGCATTTCTTTCAAGCCCGGCAACAGGTCTTTTCTGTCGGTTATTTTTTTAGATGCAATGCCATAACCTTCTGAAACTTTTTGATAATTTGGACTTTCTATATTTACAAATGAATAGCGTTTGTCATGAAACAATTGCTGCCATTGGCGTACCATTCCTAAAAATTCGTTGTTCAGAATCAATATTTTCACATTGGGCTTAAACTGCATAATGGTGCCAAATTCCTGAATGGTCATCTGTATGCCGCCATCGCCGATGATACCTACAACCGTTCTGTCGGGCGCGCCGTAAGCCGCACCAATGGCTGCTGGCAAACCAAAGCCCATAGTGCCCAAACCTCCTGACGTGACATTGCTTCTGGTTTTATTGAATTTACCATAGCGGCAGGTAACCATCTGATGCTGACCAACATCTGTAACCAATATTGCATCTCCGTTGGTGAGATCATTTAAATGTTTAATAACTTCTCCCATCGTCATGATATCTGTTTGCGGATTCATTTCTTCGGTGATCACTTCTTTAATCTCTTCTTTTTCCAAATCACGAAACTGCTGCAACCATTCACTTCTGTCTTTTTTCTCTACCAAAGCAGTCAGCATAGGAATTGTGTCTTTACAATCGCCCCAGACAGGCACCGTAGATTTCACATTTTTATCAATTTCAGCGGGATCTATGTCCAGATGTATTACCTGCGCCTGCTTGGCGTATTTATCTAAACGTCCTGTCACCCTGTCGTCGAAACGCATACCAATCGCTATTAACACATCGCATTCATTAGTCATCACATTAGGCGCGTAATTACCGTGCATACCTAACATACCCACCGCAAGCCTGTGATTGGAAGGAATTGCACTTTCGCCCATAATCGTCCAACCAGTGGGGATATCGGCCTTCTCAATAAATTCAATAAATTCTTTTTCCGCATTTCCCAAAATTACTCCTTGGCCAAAAATCACAAATGGTTTTTTAGCTTCATTGATCAGATTCGCGGCTCTTTCAATATATTCTTTTCTTACAATTGGCTTTGGGCGAAAACTTCTTATGTAATTGCACTTTTCGTAAGGCGGGCATTCAAATTTTTCTAATTGAGCGTTTTTAGTTATATCGATTAAAACCGGACCAGGTCTTCCTGTTTTGGCAATGTAAAATGCTTTTGCCAAAACTGCGGGAATCTCTTTAGCTTCCGTAATTTGATAATTCCATTTAGTAATGGGTGTGGTAATGTTTACTACATCTGTTTCCTGAAAAGCATCCGTTCCTAAAAGATGTGCAAACACCTGGCCGGTAATGCAAACCAGCGGAGTGCTGTCTATCATAGCGTCTGCCAAGCCTGTCACCAGATTAGTTGCCCCGGGTCCGCTGGTAGCGAATACTACGCCTACCTCTCCGGATACTCTTGCAAAACCTTGTGCTGCATGAATTGCACCTTGTTCGTGACGAACTAAAATATGTTTTATTTTTTCGTTGTAGTCATACAACGCATCGTAGATAGGCATAATAGCACCTCCGGGATAACCAAAGATCGTTTTTACATCTTCTGCCAAGAGCGCTTCTAATAATGCCTGCGAACCGCTTAACTCTGCCATTTTGTTTATTTAATTTTATTTATAATTATAATTATTACCAGTTTTTACTTTCTCTGAATGTTACAATCTGTTGAGTATGATGCTTGCCATGCCATACACTTACCAATAAAAGATTCCATAATTTTATGGGTTTCTCTCTATCAGGATAGACAACTGTACGCATCCAGTCCTGTTCAGATAAACCACTCAGCAGGGTTTCCCATTTTTTATGGAGAGCATGCAGCAAGGAAAGCGAAACATCAACAGACGTGGTGCTATCATTCAGTTTTATCCACGCATCCTGATCAAAAGGTGTTACCATAGGATTGTCCTGTGCCAAAGCAAACTTGCACCTTGCGTAATAATTGAGGCTGCTGTCTGCCATGTGATGTACAAACTGAGCCGGAGACCATCCACCTTCCCGATAAGGAGTATGTAACTGTTCGGCGTTTAAACCCTGTACAGCGGCCTCCATATTTAACGGCAACGCCGCAAGCTCTTGCAGCAGCCCTTCTTTTAATTCATCAGAAAAAGGCTTTGGCTCAAACTGCCCGATAGGATATTGCATGTTGTCGATAGTCATTTCGGGAAATTTTAAAATTCATCTGTAACGCAGCCTTTATCGGCCGGAGAAACTGTTTTAGCATATTTATACAATAAGCCGCTTTTTACTTTCAATTCGGGTTGTTGCCAGGCTGCTTTGCGTTTGGCAATTTCTTCCTCCGTAACTTTCAGTGTGATGGTATTTTTAACCGCGTCTATCTCAATGATATCCTCATCTTTTACCAAACCAATCAACCCTCCTTCATACGCTTCCGGATTGATATGGCCTACTACAAAACCATGTGTACCGCCGCTGAATCTTCCGTCTGTAATTAATGCCACAGACTTGCCTAAACCCGCGCCAATAATAGCGCTTGTAGGCTTCAACATTTCGGGCATGCCGGGCGCGCCTTTCGGACCTTCGTTGATAATTACCACTACATCGCCTTTCTGTACACGTCCTGAAGAGATACCTGCGATAAGATCCTTTTCTCCATCAAACACTCTTGCCGGACCTTCAAAGCGCTCGCCTTCCTTTCCCGATATTTTTGCCACACTTCCTTTTTCGGCAAGATTTCCGTATAGTATCTGCAAGTGTCCTGTAGCTTTAACAGGATTTTCCAAAGGATAAATAATATCTTGTTTATCAAAATCCAAATCAGGAACTTCTGCCAGATTTTCTGCAATGGTTTTCCCGGTAACGGTTAAACAAGAACCATCTATCAAGCCCTTTGTCAAGAGGTATTTCATAACGCTGGGTAATCCTCCATGATTATGCAAATCCTGCATCAGATATTTACCGCTGGGCTTAAAATCAGCAAGCACGGGCACTCTGTCACTTACGCTTTGCACATCATCTTGCGTTAATTCTATACCCACAGCTCTTGCCATGGCAATCAAATGCAGCACCGCGTTGGTGCTACCGCCCAATACCATGATGGTCACTATGGCGTTTTCAAATGCCGCCCTGGTCATAATATCGCGGGGCTTAATATCTTTTTCCAGCAAAAGTTTTATGACTTTTCCGGCTTCTTCACATTCTCTTTTTTTATCTTTACTAACCGCGGGGTTGGATGATGAGTAAGGAAGCGACATACCCAAAGCCTCTATGGCGGAAGCCATTGTATTAGCGGTATACATGCCTCCACAGGCACCTGCTCCGGGGCAGGAGCGCTTCACAATTTCTTTAAAATCTTCGGGAGTAATGTCTCCTGCAATCTTATGGCCCAGCGCTTCAAAAGCAGATATAATATTTAAGTCTTGTCCTTTATAATGTCCGGGAGCGATTGTACCTCCGTAAACCATTATTGACGGACGATTCAAACGTGCCATGGCAATGAGAGAGCCGGGCATGTTTTTATCGCAACCGGGTACGGCAATGATACCATCATAATATTGCGCGCCACAAACGGCTTCAATACTATCGGCAATAATGTCTCGGCTAATTAATGAATAGCGCATGCCGGGCGTACCATTGCTCATACCATCGCTCACGCCTATTGTATGAAAAATCAGGCCTACCAGGTCATTCTTCCAAACGCTGTCTTTTATGTCTTTAGCCAGATCGTTTAAATGCATATTACAGGTATTGCCATCGTAGCCCATGCTTACAATTCCTACCTGCGCTTTATTGAAATCCTCATCGGTTAAACCTATGCCGTATAGTTGGGCTTGGGTGGCCGGCTGTGTTTCATCCTGTGTAAGTACCTTTGAATATTTATTTAGTTCTGTCATTATAGTTTTAGCTTATTTTATCAAATTAAATAATCGTACTCTTACCTAACACCATATATTTTTTATTGATTTCAGAAGGCGCTTTCTGCTCTACGAAATCTTTAATCAAATCTCCTATTACACTGGTAGAATAATAATTTACCGAATCAATATCTTTACTTACGAAGCTATATTGCATTGCCCAATCAACAGCTTTTCTTACAAGACCGGCTTCTTCATACATTTCAAAATAATCAAGCATCATTGCTGCTGAAAGTATTGAGCCAAACGGATTAGCGATATCTTTGCCGGCAGCCTGCGGATACGAGCCATGTATAGGCTCAAACAAAGCGGTACCAACACCTATAGACGACGAAGGTAACAACCCGATAGAGCCGCTTAACACACTGGCTTCATCACTCAATATATCTCCGAACATATTTTCTGTAAGCATTATATCAAATTGTTTGGGGTTGATGATAATTTGCATTGCGGCATTATCAACAAACATATATTCAACCGCAACACCGGGATATTGCTGCGCTATTTCCTGAACTACTTTTCTCCATAAGCGAGAGGTTTCCAGCACATTGGCTTTATCTACCAACGTCAGTTTCTTTCTTCTGTTTGCGGCTTCTTTAAAAGCTAAGTGCGCAATACGCTCCACTTCATTTGTAGTATAAGAACAAATATCGGAAGCCTCTGTGCCTTCTTCATTTATTTTTTTCTCTCCAAAATAAATACCTCCGGTAAGCTCACGAAATATAATAAAATCAACATCTGCAAGCTTTTCTGATTTTAGAGGAGCTAAATGATGCAGGGAAGCATAAGTGATGATAGGACGAAGATTAGCAAACAACTGCAACTCTTTCCTGAGTTTGAGCAAGCCTTGTTCGGGTCTTATTTTCGCATTAGGATTATTGTCGTATTTAGGATCGCCGATAGCGCCAAACAATACCGCGTCGCTGTTCTTGCAGCTGTCAAGCGTTTGTAGCGGTAGCGGATCTCCGGTTTTATCAATAGCGCAAGCGCCCATCAACTGATAATCATAGATAAATTTATGATTGAATTGATCGGCAATAGCATTCAATACTTTTATTGATTGCTGTGTAACTTCGGGTCCTATACCGTCGCCCAAAATAACGGTTATTTTCTTTTCCATTTTTCTATTTATATCCTACAAAAGTAAGAACTTAATCAGTTAACATAAATTCTTTATTAATACACTCCGGTACATCTTCTTTGTAATGACTTACATAAATAATCGTTTTTTCTTTGTCTTCTTCTGCAATTCGATCTACCAGTTCAATAATATTCGCTGTCTGTATCTTATCCAATCCCTGACAGGGTTCATCAAAAATCAATAAAGGCGGATTTTTCACTAAAGCCCTCGCAATAAGCATCAGCCTTTGATTGCCTGTAGAGAATGTATGCAGACTTTGATCCTCTTTCCCTTTCAAGCCTATAATTTCAATCCACCTGCTTACAGTATCCATCTGCGCTTTGCTGAGCTTTTTGATGTAACCCATTGTATCGAAAAAGCCCGAGGCGATTGTATTATAACAGGATATGGTTTTATCGAAAAAGGCGTGTAGCTCAGACGACATGAATCCTATTTTCTTTTTAATATCCCAAATGCTTTCGCCGGTGCCTCTTTTTTTATCAAAAAGATATATCTCATTGGCATAAGCCTGGGGATTATCTGCTGTAATAAGGCTTAGCAAAGTAGATTTCCCCGATCCGTTCACTCCGCTCAACAACCATCTTTCACCTTTATTCACCTGCCAGTGAATGTTTTTCAAAATTGTTTTATCTCCATACCGGATATTTACATTCGTCATTTTAACAGCTATAGAAAAAACTTCATGCCTATCTTCGCTTGGAAGAAAAGACAAATTAAAATCACTAATGATTCGTTTTTTTGCAAATGAAAAGTTTTTTATTTCACCAAAATATCTTGTTTTTCCCTTGCATAATTCCAGAACGTGTGTAAAACAAGAAGGATAATCGAAGTGCGCGCTTTGTATAAGTATCAGTTGCGTATTATTTTTAGCTACATTATCTAAAGTAATCGACAGCGCTTTTCTGCTTTCTGCATCCAGCCCTATATAGGGTTCGTCTAGTATCAATAATCCTGCATTAGAAAGCAACGCCTTTACCAGCTGAAATTTCTTATGCTCTCCACTCGACAACATTAATAAAGATTTTTCTGACAGGTATTCTATATTAAATTTTCTGAGCATTGCTTTACAGAGAAATTTATCGTTATTCAATTTTATTAAAGCTTCCAATACCGTGTCTGCATCCTGATTGTCAAAGCTATTGTATCGCTGCTGATAATAACCGTCAACAGTGTTACTTTTGTTTTTGATGATCATCCGTTGTTCTACAAAAACAATTTTATTACTATTATGTAAATCAATTTTCAAAGAGCCTGCTGCAAAAATTTGTTTACTTAAAACCTTTGCCAGCGTTGTTTTTCCGCTTCCTGATTCGCCTGTAATTATCATGCTGCAATTGTCAGAAAGCAAAAACGAAATATCTTTTAATATATAATCATTATTTCTTATTACATTTATTTTATCGGCAACAATCATTTATTGTTTGTTGTAGTTTGCTTCAAAAACTTCTATTTCGTCTTTCATGTTGAGCAAATAATCAATATCATCAAAACCGTTTATCAGACAGGTTTTTTTGTATTCATTAATTTCAAAATTCTCCTGCTCACCTGTTGAAAGCAGCGTGATTGTTTGTTTTTCTATATTCACTTCTATTTCCGCCGCCGGATTTTTTTCCGTTTCAGTAAATATTTTTTGTAAAAAATCTTCCGAAACAGTAACCGGCACTATAAAATTATTTAAAGCGTTATTCTTGAAGATATCGGCGAAGAAGCTGCTAACCACTACATCAAATCCATAATCTTTAATAGCCCAAGCCGCGTGCTCGCGTGATGAACCGCAGCCAAAATTTTTACCTGCAACCAATATTTTTCCTGAATAAATTTTATTGTTTAAAGGAAAAGATGCTACTGGCTGATTTTCATTATCATTTTCATAGCGCCAGTCGCGAAAAAGATTTTTACCAAAACCTTCTCTGCTGGTAGCTTTTAGAAAGCGTGCCGGTATGATCTGGTCTGTGTCAATATTTTCTAACTCTATCGGAACCGATGTAGATCTGATGGTTTTCTTTTGATTGAACTGTACCGTTGTGCTGCCTTTTTTTTCTTCTTGTTTGTTTAATATGATTCCCATAAAATAATTTGCTTTATAAATATTTTCTAACATCTGTAACTTTTCCCGTAATAGCTGCTGCAGCCGCTGTCAAAGGGCTTGCCAGCATTGTTCTTGCATTAGGGCCTTGCCTTCCTTCAAAGTTTCTGTTACTGGTAGAAACACAATATTTTCCTGCCGGTATTTTATCTTCGTTCATGCCCAAACATGCACTGCATCCCGGCTGGCGAAATTGAAATCCTGATTCTTCCAGTATCTTATCCAGCCCTTCTTCTATAGCCTGAGCCTCTACCTGCTTGCTTCCGGGCACTACCCACACAGTTACGCTATCCGCTTTTTTCCTGCCTTTTACAAAATTTGCCACAGCTCTTAAATCTTCAATCCTGCTGTTAGTGCAGCTACCGATAAATACATAATCAATTGAACGATCCTCTATTTTCTCTCCGGCTTTTAAGCCCATATAGTCAATAGATTTCTGAAATGAATTGCGGTCTTTTTCATCAATCGTGTTTAGTTGCGGTACATTTCCACTGATACCCACGCCCATTCCCGGGTTAGTACCATACGTAATCATGGGTTCTATATCTTCCGCTTTAAAATGATATTCTTTATCAAAAACTGCGTCATTATCTGAGCTTAGCTCTTTCCACTCTGCCAGCTTCTGACTCCACTCTTCTCCTTTGGGTGCAAACTCTCTGCCTTTCATATATTCAAAAGTAGTTTCATCCGGGGCGATCATTCCGCCACGAGCGCCCATTTCTATGCTCATATTACAAATGGTCATGCGCGCTTCCATACTTAAGCTACGAATAGCAGAACCCGCAAACTCTACAAAATAACCCGTACCGCCGCTTGCAGATATTTGTGATATAATATACAAAATGATATCCTTTGAGGTAACACCTTTTCCTAATTCGCCATCTACATTTATGCGCATTAACTTTGGTTTGCTTTGCATTAAACATTGTGTAGCCAGCACCATCTCTACTTCGCTGGTACCTATACCAAAAGCAATGCTGCCAAAAGCACCGTGTGTGCTGGTATGGCTGTCGCCGCAAACATAAGTACAGCCGGGCTGTGTAACGCCTAACTCGGGACCAATAACATGTACGATACCCTGATATGGATGACCAAGACCGTATAATTCTATGCCGAATTTTTCGCAATTTTCTTTTAAGGTTTGAACTTGTATACGACTTAACTCTTCCCTGATGGGTAAATCCTGGTTAAGCGTAGGCACATTATGATCTGCGGTAGCTACTACTTGCGCCGGACGAAAAACAGGCAAGCCTCTTTTCTCTAATCCTTTAAATGCCTGCGGACTAGTAACCTCATGTATAAAATGCCTGTCGATATATAACACAGAAGGACCGCCTTCAATATTTTTCACTATATGCTTTTCCCAAATTTTATCAAATAATGTTTTTGCCATTTATTATCGATGTATTATAAGTAATTATTTTTTTATTTAATTGATGCGAATACTACAAAGTTGTAATACTGATAGAAGTTTTGTGCATCTCTGAAACCCGCTTTTGTCAACCATTGTAGCTGTGCTGCTAAGCCCGACATTCTATCCAGTTTTATTCGTTCAAAAGCTGATATTTTTTCTTCATCAGTTAATTCTGTATGGCCCTCTACCATATTTCTCCATGTTTCTGTATATATTTTTTCTGCAAATTCAGTCGAACCTAATACCTGATCGGCATTAATAAACATTCCACCCGGCTTTATCCATGTATATATTTTGCGATATAGTTCTTTTTTTTGCTCATCTGTAAGATGATGAATTGCCAAAGCAGAAATTACTAAATCATATTTTGATAATTCACTTTCTAATGCTGCAAAATCCTGTAAAATGAACTGAATATTTTCATTTCCTTCAAATCTTTCACGTGCTTTGAGCAACATTTCTTCAGAAATATCTACTAGATCTATTTTTGCGTGAGGATATTTTTCTGTATAAAATGCAGTTAACAACCCTGTACCCGCACCAATGTCTAAAATATTATTTATATCAACTACCTCTTCTGACAGTTTCAAAGACATTGCATAAAAGTCATTAAAACAGGGAATTAGTTTTTTTCTCTGTGAGTCATACTTTTCAGATACAGCATTAAAGGTATGTTGAATATCTTGCGTCATTTACTGCTTTTACTTTATTATTGCTTCAGCCATTTCTTTTAAATCATAGTCCTGTACTTCTTTCTTCTCATCTGCTACCCTGAGAAATTTTTCGTACAAAACATCCACCTGATTTCTATCAAACTCAAAGCCTAAATTCTTAAATCTGTATGCCAATGCGCTTCTGCCGCTTCTGGCAGTAAGTACAATTTTAGAAGTATCCGCACCCACTTCTTGGGGAGCAATTACTTCGTATGTAGAAGCTTCTTTTAAAAACCCGTCCTGGTGAATACCTGACGAATGTGCAAACGCGTTGCTGCCCACTATAGCCTTATTGGGCTGCACTACCATGCGCATAGTATCCGATACATCATGGCTCATTTTATACAACTTCGTAGCATTAATATCTGTATAGAAATTTAAATCTTCGTGCTTCTTAATGATCATCACTACTTCTTCTAATGAAGTATTTCCGGCACGTTCGCCAATGCCGTTGATCGTACACTCTATTTGACGCGCGCCTGCTATAACGCCGGCTATGGAATTTGCTGTAGCCAGCCCCAAATCATTATGACAATGACAGGAAATAATAGCTTTATCTATGTTGGAAACATTATTTACCAGGTATTCAATCTTTTCGGCATACTGATAAGGTAAACAATAACCTGTGGTATCAGGTATATTCACAACAGTAGCGCCGGCAGCTATCACAGCCTCAATAAGCTTAGCCAAAAATTCAAGGTCTGCCCTTCCGGCATCTTCTGCATAGAACTCTACATCGGGCACAAAATTTCTTGCCAGCCTGGTGGCTTTAATGGCGCGTTCTAAAATATCTTCTCTTGTAGAATTAAATTTGTATTTGATATGATTGTCTGACGAACCTATACCCGTGTGAATACGCGGTTTAGCAGCATACTTCAAGGCCTCGGCAGCTACTTCTATATCTTTTTGTACAGCACGCGTTAAACCGCAAACGGTAGCTTTTTTAATTTCTTTTGCAATGGTAGATACAGAGTCAAAATCTCCGGGACTGGAAATAGGAAAGCCGGCTTCAATAATATCTACACCCAAATCTTCCAACTCTAGCGCAAGACGTACTTTTTCTTCCTTGTTTAGTTTACAACCGGGCACCTGCTCGCCGTCTCTTAAAGTTGTATCAAATATATAAATCTTGTGTTTATCAGACATACTGTATGTTTTAGTAAATATCAAATTTATTAAACATTGCCATGATATAAAAAACAAAATTTATAAAATTCTCCAATAAAAAATAGGAAAATAATTTCTGAAAGCTAATATTTATGGTATTTTTGTAGAAATTAACCTACGATGCCCAACACAAAAAATGAAGATATTTTTCACCTGATAAAATCACTGGAAAAGAGCGAAAAGCGCAATTTCAAGCTATATATGAAACGTGTTTCCGGCAGTGAGGACTTTATCATTATGCAGCTTTTTGATGCTATAGATAAAGCCGACACCTATAACGAAGAGTACATACTTAAGAAAAATAAGAACATAAAAAAACAACAACTTTCTAATCTTAAAGCACATCTTACAAAACAGATATTGGCATCTCTCAGAATTTTAAACGAAGAAAATAACATCTCGGTGTGGGTAACAGAACAAATTCATAACGCGCATATTTATTACAACAAAGGCCTGTACATACAAAGCCTGAAAGTATTGAACAAAGCAAAATCGGTAGCACAAAATTACAATCTCATCTTCAACACCATACAGATATTGAACTTTGAAAAAAAGATAGAATCATTACACATTACAAGAAGCATGGAAGACAGGGCCGAAAAGCTGGCCAATGAAGTGAACACTACTAATAGTCATATTTTGCGCCAGGGACAACTCTCTAATCTTTCTCTTAACATGTATGGCTGGTACATTAAAAACGGGCATGCCAGGAATAAACAGGATGAAGCATCTTTGAAAGCCTATTTCAATCAACATCTGAAAGTGGCATCAGATGAAAAGCTGAATTTTTATGAAAAACTTTTCTACTACCAGGCGCATAGCTGGTATTATTTTATTTTGCAGAATTTGGGTATGTTCTACAGGTACACTCAAAAATGGTTTAATCTTTTTCAGGATGAGCCGCAAATGCAAATAGCCGAACCGGACCACTATTTAAGAGCATTTCATAATTTACTGAACGCGCATTTCGATACGAATAATTATAAAAAATATACTGAAGTACTCAACGCATTTGAAAACTTTGCCGATTCGGCTACCGTACAGTCTAACATTAATCTTAAAGTAAAAAGTTTTGTTTACCTGTACATTGCAAAGATCAATAAACATTTTTTGGAAGGAACTTTTTCTGAAGGCTTGCAACTGGTACCGGAAATAAATAAACGACTGCATAGATATAAGCTGCATATAGATAATCACCGCATTCTTGTGTTTTACTATAAAATTGCCTGCTTGTACTTTGGAAGCGGCGACAATGAAAATGCCATTGAATATTTGAACAAGATCATTAATAACAATTCAGACCTGCGAACAGATATTCAGTGTTATACCAGACTGCTGCATTTAATAGCGCATTATGAGCTGAATAATTTTGATCTTATACAATACCTGCTGAAGTCTGTCTACCGGTTTATGGCAAATATGAACAATTTAAGTATTGTGGAAGAACACATTTTTGAATTTATAAAAAAGTCGTTTTCCATATCCCGAAAAAATATCATACCCGCATTCAGGGAATTAAAAGAAAAACTTTCCGGCCTGGAAACCAATAGTCTTGATACAAGATCATTCATGTATCTTGATATTATTTCCTGGCTCGACAGTAAAATAAAGAAAGTACCTGTAGAAAATATTATCCGTGAAAAACATTTGAAAAAAACGGCATAAAAAAGTTTACAGCACATTGTATATGGCAATAGGTTTCCTTATATTTAAACTCAAAAAATAACAAACAGATTTTGTATTCAAAAGAACAGGCAGCAGAGATTAAGAAGGCATTCTGGACTACGTACGGCAGGTACATGTCGCCCATTCCTTCATCGGAAGGTATGCAGCAGAATTGGATCAATTACCATACAGGAATTAAGCATCTGTTTTTTAAAACACAGGCTGAAAATAAAAAAGCATACACAGGCATTCGGCTTACACATCCCGATGCAGGCATGAGATCATTGCTGTATGAACAGTTTATGCAGCTGAAACCATTGCTGCATCATGCTTTGCAGGAAGAATGGATTTGGGAAGAACAGGCAGCCGATATTTTCGGGAAAGCATACAGCCACATTTACATTGAAAGAGAGAATCTCAGTATTTTCAAAAAAGAAGACTGGCCGGAGCTGATCTCATTTTTCAAACCCCGGATAATAGCGCTCGACACCTTTTGGAATGAGGTAAAAGATAGCTTTGAAATTTTCAAATAAAAAAGTCCGCCTTTTACCGCGGACTTTAAGATTAACTTCTAGGATAATATTAAATTACGTTTAATTCCTTTAAAACATCGTTTGTTTTACGAACAGCGTCTGCTGCCTCATTAAATTTGGCTTTTTCGTTTTCAGTCAATTCTACTTCCACAATCTTTTCTACGCCGTTTGCGCCAATGATAGCCGGTACGCCAAAACAAATATCGCTCAACCCGTATTCGCCTTCAAGTAATAAGGAGCAGGGAACCATTTTCTTCTGGTCAGCTAAAATAGAATGTACCAACACGCTTACAGCAGCACCGGGAGCATACCAGGCAGAAGTGCCTAAAAGTTTGGTAAGTGTAGCGCCGCCCACTTTTGTTTCTTCTATTACATAATTTTGTTTTTCCTCGTCAATGAAATTGGCAACAGGTACGCCGTTTCTGGTAGCTTTGCTTATTAATGGCACCATTCCCGTATCGGAGTGCGCACCGATCACCATACCGTCTACATCAGAAATCGGGCAATCCAAAGCCTCGGCCAGCCTGTATTGAAAACGTGCACTGTCCAATGCGCCGCCCATACCTATAATTCTGTTTTTCGGTAAGCCTGATGCTTTATGAGACAGGTAAGTCATGGTATCCATTGGGTTACTTACTACTATAATGATAGCCTCAGGAGAATGTTCTAAAATTTTTGTGGTAACGTCTTTTACAATACCGGCGTTGATACCAATCAGATCTTCTCTTGTCATGCCCGGTTTGCGGGGAAC
The DNA here is from genome assembly GCA_023386235.1 of Bacteroidota bacterium. Taxonomy (GTDB): domain Bacteria; phylum Bacteroidota; class Bacteroidia; order Chitinophagales; family Chitinophagaceae; genus Haoranjiania. Next base: position 66,700 of record JAEWKC010000041.1, read on the forward strand.
ACCCGAAGTAATAACAGCTACTTTAGAGCCGGCTGTTTTACTATAATCATTGGTTACGCCTGTTATTTTTGTATCGAAACCGTTTAGTGATGCGGTTTGCATCAAATCCATGGCCTTACCTTCCGCAAAGCCCTCTTTGATATCGATTAATACAACTTCAGAAGCGAAGTTCTTAATCGCAATATATTCTGCACAACTGGCACCTACGTTTCCGGCGCCTACAACTGTTACTTTAGACATAAATTTTTTAGTTTATAATTGATGAAATATTAATTTTAGAACGATTTCAAAGTTAATCAAATAAGCTCAGATTATGTTTTAAAAAAATGTGTAAATTAGAGTGAAATGACAAAAGTCATGTTTTCAGGGATTTATCGGCTGAGATGAATGTTTTTTGGAAAAGCTAAAAATATATTTTTTTTAAAGTATGTTGTCGCGCGTATCAGTAATTTTATCTTTGCCTGCGGAAAATAATTTGTAATGGTCATTAATCAATTGATAATAAAAAGTAGGTAGCTTTCTCATTTGCCTAAAGTGGGTCGTAAATGGGCGAAGCTTCATTGATTGTAAGTAATTGCTTCTTCAAAGCTTTCCGACAATTATCGGGAGAACTGTGTATACATCACGCTACCTGATAATAATCTATCACGCTTCTTCGCATCTGTTTCATTTATCCCTTAATCATGGTCAACAGCATTTTAAAACGCTCTTTTGCCAAGACACCGTGTGGAATATTTGCCGGTAATATAATGGATTCTCCGGCATGTAGTGTATGTATATTTTCTTCTATGGAAATTTCTGCTATACCTTCTAATACCTGCAAAAGCGCATCATATGGCGAAGTGTGGGGTGTAAGCCCTTCTTCCTTATCGAAAGAAAAAAGTGTGATGTTCCCGGCTTCATTTTTCAAAACCTGCTTGCTTACCACTCCTCCATCGGAATAATCTACCAGGTCTTTAAAATTTAAAACAATAGCTTTTTCAAAAGTCTTTGCCATAATGTATATTATTTCCGGGATGCATTATCCCTGTTATTATTCGTATTGTTGGTATTGCCGCCGCCCGGTCTGTTCTTATTAACGTTTCGGTTTGCCGGCTGGCTTGTCTTGTTGCGGTTATTACCGTTGCCTGTGGTATTCTTCTGGGCTGTCGCCTGTGTCGGTTTACTGTTGCTGTTGTTTCCGTTTCTTTTATCTTGCGCATTGCCCGACTGGCGAGGAGGATTTTGATTAAAAGGCTTTCTGCCCTTTTTGTTTTTCTTAGAAGAAGACTTTCTGCTATCTGCTTTTTCTAAAGATTTCAAACTTATCTGTCCTACTACATCTACAAAAGAAGGTTCTACTTCGGTAATCCGGCTTACGAGTTCTACGGCTTGCAGGCTTTCGGGTTTTTCACCTTTTTTGTTCAGCTCCTGAATTTCCTTCACGCGCTCAATAGTCAACGGGTATTGCTTGTTGCTGTCGGGCAGCGTATACCACATTAGGTCTTTAAAAATATCTTTTTTTACCAATAAGGCTCTGCCTCTCTGCACTTCAATGGATTCGGCATTTGCAGGAAAGTGCTGCAACGCGTCGAGATAGGTATCCAGCTCATAATTAAGACAACATTTTAAACGACCACATTGCCCGCTTAATTTAGTCTGGTTTATGCTCAGGTTCTGATAGCGCGCCGCAGTGGTATTAACGCTTTTAAAATCGGTAAGCCAGGTGCTACAGCACAATTCTCTTCCGCAGCTGCCTATGCCGCCTACTTTGCCGGCTTCCTGGCGAATGCCTATCTGGCGCATTTCTACTTTTACTTTAAACTCCGAAGCAAAGATGCGTATCATTTCTCTAAAGTCTACCCTGTCTTCGGCAGAATAGAAAAAAGTGGCTTTTTTACCATCGGCCTGCAATTCTATTTCAGACAGTTTCATTTGCAGTTTTAATTGCGTAGCTACTTCACGCGAACGCATGAGCATTGATTTTTCACGTGCCTTGCTGGTATGAAAACTTTCGATATCTCTTTCGGAGCTTCGTCTTAGAATATTTTTCATTTCGGCGCTTGCTTCAGAAACGCCTTTCTTTTTTAGCTGTAATCGCACAAGCTCGCCCGTAAGGCTTACTTCGCCTACATCGTATCCGCTGACACCTTCTATAGTTACATAGTCGCCTTTTTCGAAAAAATGTACGGTAGTATTTCTAAAAAAATCTTTTCTTGATCCGTTTTTAAAACTCACTTCTACAATATTGCAGTAATCTGAAGTGTCTGCAATCGGCAAATTCATCAACCAGTCGTGTACATTCATCCTGTTGCATCCGCCGGTACTGCATCCTCCATTGTTTTTACATCCTTTCGGGCTTCCTGTTCCACAATTTCCACAACCCATCTTTATAATTAATAATTAATAGTTAGTAATGATTAGTAAATTTTGTGTTTAATGCGCTACAAGGCGGATAAACACAAAGCTAATCTGTCAAAATTAGCGTTTTATTTTTAATTATGTGCTTCATTTTAATAGTTAGTGCATGAAACAATAATTTAGCGTTGGCATTTCGCTCTATGTAGTAAATGGCTTTATCTATTTCTTTTGCCATCATTTCCTGCTGCTCTGCATCAGATATTTTATTTATGCGTTTGGCAAAATCTTTTTCATTGTCTGAAATCAACATCTGCTCTTCGCCCACGATGGCAAGGCGCACACTTTGCTCTAAGAGATGTATAAAGTAACGTAAAAACTTTTTTTGTTTTTCTCTTCCCGCTTTAGCCATTTCATCTATCCATTCTATTTGTTTTGCAGGAAAACCTTGCAGCGTTACATTAAGCCAATCGCGCAATATGGCTTCCCAATCTTCCTCTTCACTTTGTATCAACTCTATCGCTTTCCTGAAGTTTCCTTCTGCCAGGCCTGCTATTGTAAGCGCTTTTTGCTCTTCTAAGCTTTTATTTTTCAGCAAAGCATTCTGTATATCGGGTATAGACAGAGCGGGCACTTTAATCAGCTGGCAGCGACTTAAAATAGTAGACAAAATCTCATTCTCGTCTTCGGCCACTAAAATAAAAAGCGTTTTCGCCGGCGGCTCTTCTATTAACTTCAATAGCTTATTCCCTTCTTTTTTCAGGTATTCGGGCATCCATACAATCAGTATTTTATAGTCGCTTTCAAAGCTTTTTAAACTCAGCTTGCGAATAATGTCGTTGCATTCTTCGGCGGTGATGTTTCCCTGTTTGTTTTCCGCGCCAATAGACTGGAGCCAGTCAAACACATTGCCGTAAGGAAAAGATTGTATAAATTCTCTGAACTCTGTAAAATACGCCGAACTTAACGGCTTGTCGCCACTCTTCTTAGGAATTACCGGGAAGGAAAAATGAATATCAGGATGGATTAACTGCTGCGCCTTAATGCAGGACGGACATTCTCCGCAAGCATCCGCAGGCATTTCTACTGCCGCCTCCGGAGCGTCGCCAAAGAGTGAAGCTTCGCCGGCAGCATTACCTGCTTTATTAATTTTTTCGCAGGTAATATATTGTGCAAATGCCATAGCAAGTGGCAGCGCGCCGCTTCCTTCTTTGCCTAAAAACAATAAAGCGTGGCTAAGCCTGTTTTGTGCTACTAAATCTGTGAGGTGCGCTTTTACATCATGCTGGCCTACAACTTCTGCAAACTTCATATTAACGGATGTATTTTAAAATCTCTTCACTATCCGGTTTTACTTTGCTGCCAAAATGGGCAATTAATTTTCCGTTTTTATCTAATAAAAATTTATTGAAGTTCCAGGAAACCGTAGCATCTAAAACGCCGTTTTTGCTTTTTTGTGTAAGAAACTGATAGACAGGATGCATGGCTTTGCCTTTTACATTTACCTTAGTGGTAAGAGGAAAGGTGACGCCATAATTTTTTTCGCAGAAGCCGGCTATCTCTGCATTGGTATCAAATTCCTGGTTCATAAAATTATCGGAAGGAAAACCTACTACCATCAGCTTATCGCCATACAGTTCATATATTTCCTGTAATCCTTTGTATTGTGGTGTAAATCCGCACTTTGACGCTGTGTTTACAACCAGTATATACTTACCTTTGAAGGTGGAAAAATCAATATTTCCGCCGTCTAAAGATTCTATTGTAAACTGATGAACAGAGCGATTGATTTTTTTTGCTGACAACATCAAGGCAGCACCGGCTAACAGCAGCATACCAAACGCCACCGGGATATATTTATTTTTAAACATTTTTTATTTTTTATTATCTACCAAAAGTAGGAAAATAATCGTTAAGTAAAAACCAAATGGGAGCTTATTCGTAGCAGCCAATAGTAGGAGCGGTTTGCGAGCGTGGTTTGCCGTTCACATCCAATTGGTAAAATGTACCTGGCTTTCCAAAGCCTTTTGCCGGTGAATTGTCTGCAACGGCAAAATTGTATTGCATACTTCTGTCATCCAGTAGTAGAAATTGAGGATCAATATTTTGCAATGAATTTTCTACAACTACAGCACTACTTATGTTCGACCATTTATATATGCTGTTAGTGATAGCCATACTGCTTCCTGTATTAGTTATTTTTACATCCAGCTCATCAGTGAGCGAACCGTAGATTACAGAGTTATCTAATGAAGCCATTAATGAATGAAAATTATCATCTGCAATCTGCATGAGTGGCTCCTGGTGCGGAACATAACGATTACCAAAACCCGCAAATGTAGAAAACGCTATTTTGTACTTGCCACCCGAACTTACAGAAAAAACTTTGGCGCAATTAGCTACCAGCGTATTGGCCATATGAAAGTTTGTACCTGCCAGCTTTATTCCGTTTACACAATGCTGTATGATACATGCAGACAAAGACAACTGCACGCTGTTGGAAACCGCGGTACGCATAGTATCTACGATAGCGGTTCGGGCGTTTTCAATAGTTACATATTCCAGTTGGCTGTATTGTGCATCTTTTCCGAAAGTAATGCCCTCCCAGCTTCCGGGCAGGTATTTATAATCCGTGTCTTTTCGCAGGCAGGTAAATACAGTTCTTACAATCTCATTATCAGCGCCTCTGTAACTGCCATAAGCATGGAGTTCACCATTAACGGCAATGCCCGTATGGAGACTAAAATATATTCTACTGCCGGGCTCAATAGTTAACTGCGCATTTTTTGCTATGGTAATATTGCCTTTTATAATAATGGGCAGATCTTTTTTCCAGACAACATCGGAATTATACGTAGTTTCATTAATGTGTACAGCGTTTTGACCAACCGCGTTAAAAACGATATGCTTTTTTTTATTGTTGAAAAATATGCCTAAACTATCTGTGACATTGAATGAAGAAACAAGCTCCGATTGGGGAATGGTAAGATTTACAAACACATACAGACTATCACCGGCTGCTAAATAAATATCGGTAAAGGCTGCACCTGCCGTGCCATTGATATTTACTTTGTAAGGCGATGCGTCGCCGCCATACAATTTAATGGTATCAACGCGAATCGCATTTTTATTCTGATTAAATATTTTGAAAACTCTTACAGGTGTAATGGTTTCGGTAAATACCGTATCAAATTGTAAAGAATCTCCGGTAGTTAATGATGTAAATAAAACAGCATTCTCATCTGTACTGAATATTTCTTTCTTACAAGAGAAAAATAAAAGTATGAAGACGATAAAAAAGCAAATCCTGTAATTGATCATTTAAAGAATTGTTTTCACAAATATACTGGAATAAACAGTAAACTTATACCGCGCAGGCAAAAGTAGCCACACTTACTTTAGCATTCGTCTCGTTCAGCAATACATTGCACAATACTTCCATAGTAGCGCCGGTTGTAAGCACATCGTCTACTACTAAAATATGCTTATCTTTTAGCGCTTCAGCATCTATTATCTTAAAGATATTCTGCATAGAATTCCATCTCTCCTCACGGTTCTTGTGTGTTTGAGATTCTGTATGCACCGTTCGGATAACCGCTTCATCATTTACTTCTATTCCCAAACGTTCAGCAAAAGGCGTGGCGATAACAACTGACTGATTATACCCTCTTTTAAACTTTCTTTGTTTGCTCAAAGGTATGGGAATGATAAGGTCTATCTCTTTAGCCCATGCGGCGCGTTCTAATTCATTGGCCAGCAGATTGCCTATATAGGTGCCGCATTCAAGATTTTGTTTATACTTCACTTCGTGCATGAGTCTCTGGATGGCAGACTTCTTATCGTAGAAATAGGCGCTTCCGGCGTGGCTGATACGGGCTCTTCCGAAGAATTTTTCCAGTATCGGATTGTCGTGCTGTTCAAAGAAATTAGTTGCGGGCAGCTGATGATAGCAGGCGGCACAAAGCAAATGTCCCGAAGCGACTGTATCGTTGCCGCAGCCGATACAAACTTCGGGATAAATAAGATGCAGAAAATCTTTCAGATAGTTACTCATCTGTATTTTTATTATCGGATATGGTAAAGTTACCTTTTTCATAACGATAATTATTCAACATAAATTTTGCCTGAGACAAAGTAAATTTCAACGGTTCTGTTTCTTGTCCTACCACCAGTATCTCGTACTGCTGCAAAGAAAGTATTTTCCTGAGTTTTTTCTCTTCCGCTTCCGGTACATCATTTCCAAAAATTACGATGTCAAAATTCTGCGCATATATTTCTTCTATAGCGCTTTCTGCATTATCTGTAAATACGGCTTCCAGTGCAGGCGGCGTTTGTGTAGTTATTATCAGCGCTTTCATTGGTTATATTTTTATTGAGCTTTAAAATTGCATAGGTACATCTATCAGCATTATTCTTGCATTATCGCTGTTAGCTTTTATTTCCAGCTTGTCTACCTCCCATATTCCTATAGTGTCTCTGCGGTTAAGCTCCGTGCCATTCACTGTAAACGATCCTTCAATAACAAATGCGTATACACCGTTTCCATCTTTGTGCACAGCGTATTCTTTTGAGAATCCATTATCAAAGTTAGCTAAACTTATCCATGCATCCTGATGTATCCATCCTTCTTCATTTTCTTTATAGGGTGTTACCACCTCCTGAAAATCGTTTTTGGTTTTATGCGGGTCAATGGTCACCTGTCCGTAACGGGGCTCTACATTTCTTTTATTCGGGAAGATCCAGATTTGCAATATTTTGCTTGCAATGTCTTCATTAGCATTAAATTCACTGTGCGTAATACCTGTGCCCGCGCTCATTATCTGCACTTCGCCATGATTGATCACACTTGCATTGCCCATGCTGTCTTTATGTGCCAGATCGCCTTCCAACGGAATGGTAATGATCTCCATATTGTCGTGCGGATGCGTGCCAAAGCCCATGCCGCCGGCAATTACATCATCATTAATGACTCTTAACGCGCCAAAGTTTATTTTTTCCGGATTGTAGTAATTAGAAAAGCTGAACGAATAATTTGTCTGCAGCCACCCGTAATCGCCACCGCCGCGTTCTCCTGCTCTTTGTAAGATTGTCTTTGCCATTTTATTTTCTCCTTTTATTTTTTTATTTTTATTTTATACTGCAAAGTTACGCCGGATCTGTGTTTTTAAAATTGATGTAGGATAAGAAAGCATCAACTGCATAAGTCCCTTTCAATTACTATCTACCACTAATTTATTTATCTTTGTTTGAAACAATTTATTATGACCACATTAAGTGTAAATATCAATAAGATTGCCACTTTAAGAAACAGTCGTGGCGGCAACAATCCCGATGTATTAAAAGCCGCGCTGGATATAGAACGGTTTGGAGCAGACGGCATCACTGTACATCCCAGACCCGATGAAAGGCATATAAGATACAGCGATGTACGCGAACTGAAAAAAAACATCAAGGTAGAATTAAATATTGAAGGCAATTGCGAAGAAGAAAAATTTGTGCAATTGGTGCTGGAAACCAAGCCCGCGCAGGTAACCTTAGTACCCGATGCGCTAAGCCAGATAACCAGTAACCATGGCTGGAACACCATAGAAAAAAAAGCATACCTAAAAAAAATGGTAACTGTTTTTAAAAATGCCGGCATAAGAGTGAGCATATTTGTAGATCCCGATGAAGAGATGGTGCTGCATGCAAAAGAAACCGGCACCGACCGGGTAGAATTGTACACCGAAGCGTATGCAAAAAAATACAATGCAAACAAAAATGAGGCAATAGCACCCTACCTCGCCGCCGCCAATATCGCTAAAGAAATTGGATTAGGACTGAACGCGGGACACGATCTTGACTTGGACAACCTGGAATTTTTCAGCCGGCAAATTCCTTTCCTGGACGAAGTATCTATTGGCCACGCGCTTATTTCAGACGCATTGTATTTAGGATTGGAAAACACGGTACAAATGTATAAAAGACAACTAAACAGACCATAAAATATGCTTACAGTTTACGGGATAAAAAATTGCAATACGGTAAAGAAGGCTTTAGATTTTCTGAACGAAAATAAAATTGAATACCAATTTCACGATTACAAAAAACAAGGCATCAGCAAAGCTAAATTGGAATCATGGAGCAGACAAACCGGCTACGAAAGTTTAATAAATAAAAAAGGCACTACCTGGCGCAGCCTGGATGAAGATGTAAAAAAATCTATCTCCTCAAAAAAAGCGGCAATTGATTTAATGGCTGAAAAAACCTCTGTGATCAAACGTCCGCTGATGGAGGAGAATGCTAAAGTACTGGTTGTAGGATTTGATGAAGAAAAGTACAAAGAAATTTTTTTGTAATATCAATGTAATAGGATAATTTAGCTTACTAAAACAAAAATACACGAACATGAAAAAGTTATTCGTATTTGCTTTTGCTTTATCTATCACAGCTATAGGAGTAGATGCGCAACAAACCAAACCCTGCTGCAAAAAGCAAGAAACAGAACAGAAAGACTGTTGTAAAAAAGGCGCGAAAAAAACCGACAAAAAAACATGCTGCGATAAAAACGGTAAAACAGTAAATAATAAATAAAATAGATTTTTACGTATTACGTAAAACCTTCTGGTGACGACAGGTTTACGCAATGCGTAAAGCCAAAACGTTGACACGCAACCCACGCTCGCAAGCCTCTTCGTTTGGCTTATAAAGCCAAACTTCCGAGTCTTTCTCCCAAAGCGTGTCAACGGTGGCGCTTGACCAAATTTTATCTTCCCCCGTCGTCTTGCCGCACTTGCCCATGGGCTGCGTGCAACAAGACGCTTAACAAAATTTATTCGCCATTGTATATATTTTATTTTGGCACTCATGATACCGCTACGCTAAATTGGCTCCGAAAAAAATGCTCCTATTTTTTCTAAAACAA
>JAEWKC010000025.1 GCA_023386235.1 Bacteroidota bacterium
GTATAGGAAACGTGAATGCCACCAGAACCGGATATTATTTGCGAAAATATGTAGATGAAAGTATTAACCTGCTAACAGGAACTACCAGTATACACAGCTGGATCTTTATAAGACTGGCGGAAGTGTACCTGAATTATGCCGAAGCGTTGAACGAATACAGCCCCGGGCATGCTGATATTAAAACTTATGTTGACAGGATCAGGACGAGAAGCGGAGTGGCGATGCCCGCACTACCCGCGGGACTTTCTCAAAGCCAGATGCGGGATCGTATTCGCAACGAACGCCGCGTAGAACTTGCATTTGAAGGACATCGTGCATGGGATACACGCCGGTGGATGATTGGCTCCGAAACAATGGGAGCAACACTGCGAGGCATACGTATTGAAAGGGGAAGCACCGGTAGTTTTAATTATGCACCTTTTAACGTAGAGACCAGGGCATTTGAACCTAAAATGTATTTATATCCCATCCCACAGCAGGAACTTTTAAAAGCAAAGGGGCTGGTGCAAAATCCAATTTGGTAAATCTAAAACTTTTTATAAAATGATAAGTAAAATAGCTGTAAAATTTTTATTGAGTATTCTGGTTATAGCTGGTGTTGCAGGTTGCACCAAATACCAGGAAGTTGCTGATGCAGAATATCCAGAAGAAAAAATATATATGCCTGCATCTGTAAGAGGTATTTATGATATCAGTGTTACTGTAAACCCGATTCAAATTCCTACAAGGGACTCCGCATACAGATATGTTGTTGACAGGCAAAATAATAAACTGGTAATCCCCTTGGGTGTAGTCAGGTCCGGTATTACAAAAAACGGAGAGGTAAATGTAACATTGGCTGCAGCAGAGGATACGATAAGAAATTTGATATCTGGCGGTAGTTTGGCAGATACTGATTTATTGAGTACAGGAAACTATACCTTTCCTGAAAAAGTTACAATACCGGGCAATCAGGATTTTGTAACTTTTAATGTCCTGGTCAATCTGTCTTATATTCATGCGAATGCAGATAAAAAACTCGCATTTGCTATTACCATCCGCGAGGCTAACAAGGAAATTAATGAGATGTATAAGACAACTATAATATTGATCGATCCTTCCAAACTTAAACTTTAATATTTTTTATTGATGCGTACCTTATTATTTTTGCTGTTATTATTTATCAGTGTAAAAACTCTTAGTCAGCACAAAGGCAAAGTAGAAAATCTTATATTGGTTACGATTGATGGTTGCCGCTGGCAGGAAGTATTTTGCGGGGCAGATTCTTCCCTGCTTTTCAATGACAAATACAGGAAAACGGAAGCCGGAAGATTGACATCAAAATTCTGGGATGCAGATGTAAATAAAAGGCGCGAAAAGCTTTTTCCATTTTTATGGAATACTGTTGCAAAACAAGGCAGGCTTTATGGCAACCGTGATTTGGGCAGCGCTTTTTCCGTACGTAATTCAACCAATATTTCTTATCCCGGCTACGCCGAAATTTTTACAGGCTACGTTGATACGGCCATTAAAAATAATGACATGGTATATAATAAAAATACGAACGTATTTGAATTTTTAAACCGTCAAAAAGCTTTAAGAGGAAAGGTAGCTTCGTTCGCATCGTGGAACCGTGCTAATTATTACCTGAATATACAAAGCAGTACATTTTTTATTAACGGGGGTTATGAAGATGTGAAAGGCGATAACCTTTCGGTAATGCAGCAAACACTTAATAATCTTCAGCAGAATTATGTGTCATGGGAGCATTCACGTGCAGATTATATTACTTACCTGCACGCTAAAGAATACCTGCGCATTCATAACCCAAGAGTTTTAAGCATTGGTTTCGCGTGGACTGATGATATGGCACACGATGGCAGCTATCCTAACTATCTGGAAAAGGTTTACATCATGGATAACATGATACAGGATTTGTGGAGCCATGTGCAAACCTTACCTCAGTATAAAAACAAAACAGCACTGCTGATAATGGTTGATCATGGTCGCGGGCTCGGTGACGAATGGAGAGCTCACGGGCCTAAAATCAAACATGCCAATGAAACATGGCTGGCAGTAATAGCGCCTGGTATAAGTTCGGCAGGAGAGATGCGCAATACGAAGACCTATTATAACGACCAGTTGGCTCAAACCATTTCGAAATTATTAGGCTACACATTTACAGCCGAGCATCCCGTTGGCGATGCGATTAATGAATTAATCAAATAGTATAAATTGAAAAAGTACATTTGCATATTGTTGATACTTGAAAGTTTTTGTTTTACAGCGATTGCACAAAACAGCTACGGAACAATAGATATCATTGCACCACGCCGGCATAACCCTGCTTTTATTTCACCAGCCGGCACATTTACGATAGAGATACAGGATACCACCGGCATTTCTACCGGCGCATGGTCTGTTACATTAAAAAACGATATTGCAGAGTGGAAAGCGCTGGTAGTTTCTTCTGGATACGCAAGGGTATTTAACGAGACAAAAGATGGCTGGAGATTGCAGGTGAGATCACCATTAAACATTTCGCCGGAGTTGATGGATGTGGAAATAAGGCACCAGTCGGGAAGAAAAGGTCTTGTGCCAAAAGCATTGAGCGTGGTACATAATATGGAAAAAGATTTTTATATTTTTCATCAATCTGATCAACATATTGTAGGCGATTCAGCGGTAGAACCCGGCGGAAAAGCCAGCCTGCAATGGGGGCATGGAAGTGTTCAGGCTATGCAATGGCTAACTCCTTTCTATAATTTGACGAACCCGAGATTAGTAGTTAATACAGGCGACAATATGCATTTGTATAATGTTGCACAAGACTGGTGTGGTATTGAAGAAGCAAAAAATCGTGTAGGAAGATTTTTTAAAGGGATTTCAGGGTATAGCGTACCAACGATTACAACAACAGGAAATCATGATATTGGCTACTCAAACTATGTACAGGTAAAAGAGTGGAGAAATATTTATAACAAAATTGTAGGGCAAAGAGTTTTTTCTTATAAAATGGGAAGCTTTTATATCCTGGCTAACGAATGGACTACACAGGAATTTTATGATTGGGCAAAAAATGATTTTGAAAAAAGCTTTGCTGATTCCACGATCAAATACAGGCTGGTTGCAACACATTTTTTTGACGGTCCCGAAGGCTGGACAACCATAGGTGATAAAAATAAACATCCGGACCTGCTTATTGCAGGTCACAATCATCGAAGCAGAATATTACAGCAAACTCCTTATCCCGTATTAACGGTACAATCCGCACAGAATCATCAGGCGGCAGCTTTTTATGATTTTAAGAAAAAAGATTCCGGGTGGACCTCCGCCCAACCGCTCAGTCATTCCGATTCTACAAATGTATTTAAATTGGTCGGTGATTATGGTAAGCAGAAAGTGTATGAAGTATTTGACAAGCCAAACAACGGCATTGCACGTTCTAATACAGTTACAATTACCAACGAACTTCCGATTGATTTTTATAATGGAAGGATAAAATTTTTAATGAAGCGGAAACGTTATAAAGTAACGGGAGGGGAAGTGATTAGTACGTACAATTATGGTAAGAGGAAAAAAGCGGTACTCGTACAGGTGAATATTAAAGCCCATAGCAACACTACTGTATCTATTAAGTAAATTGTTATTGACCTTTGAATGATTTTTTAAAATATCCGGAAATAAAATAATAAATAATGATAAAAACCATTGTTTTTTTGGGGTTAATCCCTTTATTGTCAATTCAAAGCAGTTGTACTAAAAACAAACCTTCTGTGCCCGATGAACCCTACCAGGAAATTCCTGCCCCTGACGGGTTTAAATATATTGGCGGCGATGAATTCAATACAAAACTATTGAACGAGAACACATGGCTCAAGTATGGTACAGCAGGAAGCGGAACAGCAACCTATGGTCGCCCGCAGGGCATGATCCAAACTTATCGCCCCGAGCAGGTGCAAATGGCTACATTGCCTACCGGCGAACAGGTTGTAAGGATCACTTCTGTAAAAAGAACCGATAAAGATAGTTTATACGGTCAGCCCTCTTGGTGGTCCGGCGCAATATCCACGCGTGAGCGTAATGTTTTCTTTCCGCTTTATTGCCGAATCGAGGTGCGGGCAAAAGTTGCGAATGTTTTGGGTGTGTGGCACGCACTGTGGAGCCGTTATTATAATGGAGCAAGCATAGCGGAACTGGATCTGAATGAATGTTTTGTAGCCACAAACGGGCTGAATAAGGTGAACCAGGCGATCCACCTGTGGAATGCCAATACAAACGCAACACAGTCGAACGTGGGTAACAAATCTAAAGATGTTGCAGATGTTGCGGGTACTTTTCACACTTATGCCGTGCAGGTAGATAAAGATCCTGATGCGGAAAATGAGGCCATTATAACTTACTACATTGATGATGTTGTTCATTATTCTCTTAAAACGAGCGACTTTCCCAATCGTAACAGATTCATTCTTGATGCTATCGCGGAAAAACGTGAGAACAGTGCTTGGGATTTTGTGCTAACCGGGCAAATCGGTGCAACCGGTGCATGGGTAGGTTATCCCAACGAGTCCACCACACAAGCAGTTACCGAAGTGGATTGGGTAAGAGTGTTTGTAAAAAAATGAGAATGGCAATGATTATAACAACCTAATATTCGGTATCCAAATTCAAAACCTTTATAAAAATAATTCTTCGGAAACTTAAATGCCGGTTGAAATTCTTTTTCAAATAACCCATACACCGTACTGCCCGAGCCGCTCATGAGCACGAACACCGCGCCAATTTCATACAGAGTCTCTTTAATGGAAGCTATTTCGGGATGGGTTTTAAAAACAGCCGGCCCAAAGTCATTAGTGATAATAGCTTTCCATTCAACAACGGGTTTAGCGATTGTCCTTTCAAAGAATCTTCCTGTTGCTTTGGTTGTAATTGTTGCAAAGCCTTAGGCGTTGCAAAAAATATTCTTATTGAATAGAAAAATCTATTGGATGAAAATTCTTTTATTGATCATACATTTGACATTTTAAAATATAAAGTGCATGATTATTGCCGGCTGGTTATAATCTCCCCTGAATATTAGCTGTAATAATTATTCCATTCAGTAATAGAATAAATATCTTTACATTTGCAAAGAATATTTGTATTTTTATTCCTAAACGACAATCAACACTGTTGACTACATAAATAATGCAAGACTTTTTTAATTCAGAAAACAGGATATTATATATTTATGTGGCAGTATTTTTAACTGCGCTTTTTATAGTATGGCAGTCTATTCCCAGTGTGATATACGTAACCAAAAGAAAAAGGTTGCTCGATAAGCCAACCGGAAGAAAAAAGCACGCCACGGTAACGCCTAATCTGGCAGGAATAGCCATTTTTGCTGCATTTGCGTTTGTATGTTCATTGTTTCAGGTGGGTCGTTTTCTGCCTGAATGGAACTACGTGTTTGCCGGCGCTTTCCTGCTTTTTGTAACGGGACTTAAGGATGACCTTGTTCCCATGTCGGCCTACAAAAAATTTTTAGCACAATTTGGCGCTTCCTTTATCATTGTAGTGCTGGCAGATTTAAGGATAGACAATCTACACGGCTTTTTAGGTATTTATGATCTGCCTTACATTGTAAGCGCGCTTCTCACTTTCCTGATTATCACCTTTGTTACCAATGCCTATAACCTTATTGATGGTGTAGACGGATTAGCAGGCACGCAGGGTATAATTGGCTTCACTTTTCTGGGTGTTTATTACACTTTACTCGGTGGCAATTTTGGTTTGGCAATGATTTGCTTCTGTATGGCGGGCGCTTTATTAGGATTTCTTAAATACAATTTCTTTACTTCTCCGGCAAGGATTTTTATGGGCGATACCGGATCTTTACAGTTAGGCTACCTGTTGTCTATCATGAGCATTGCCCTGATTGACAAATATGAAAATCATCCGGAACTATCTGTAAGCGGTGGACTCGGTATAGCCGTAGCGGTTTTGTTTATCCCTGCTTTTGATACTTTAAGAGTTTTTACTACCAGGATACTAAAAGGTCATTCGCCTTTTTTACCGGACAGAACCCATATACATCATATTCTGCTTGATCTTGGTTTTACCGGTAGAAAGCTGGTAAATATTTTGGCTGTGGCTAATATATTAATCATAGCTTTTGCCTATGCAATGAAAGACTATAACCCCTCTTACACTATAATTGGCCTGCTGTTTTTGGCGATAATCATTATGATATTTACTATTAAAGCAAAGAATAAATATCTTGGACAGAAGGGCCCTCTGCTACCTGTAAATAGTAAAATACTTAAAAGACTGGAAAAGCAAAGCAGAACAAAGAAAATAGCAAAAATAAGAGAGAACAAACCTATAGAATCCTAAAAAATTAATTTTTCCGCTTTAATCAAAATGGTTGATTATTTTTGTTCCTCCATAACATGAATATAGTTTTTTATTCTTGTTATTTTTATATATTACAATTTAAACAAAAGATAAATTATAAATGGATAAGCAGCAGGAAAATAACTTTCAAGCTATCATCTCTCATGCAAAAGAGTATGGATTCGTATTTCCCAGCAGTGAAATTTACGATGGACTAAGTGCGGTGTACGATTACGGTCCTTATGGTTCTGAGCTGAAGAAAAATATACGGGATTATTGGTGGAAATCAATGACACAGCTACAGGATAATATAGTAGGCATAGACGCCGCTATTTTTATGCATCCTACTACATGGAAAGCCAGCGGACACGTAGACAGTTTCAGCGATCCATTGATTGATAATAAAGACAGTAAAAAACGATATCGCGTAGATCATTTAATAGAACAACACGCCGATAAACTGGAGAACGAAAATAAAAAAGAAGAAGCCGCCAAACTACTGGCAGATATGGATACGCTGCTGGCAAAGGAAGATTTTGTGGCATTAAAGCAATTAATACAAGACAATAAAATTGTCTGCACGGCAAGCGGCACCGGCAACTGGTCAGATATCAGACAGTTTAACCTGATGTTCGACACACAGCTGGGTGCAGTTACTGACGAGTCAAGCACTATATACTTACGTCCGGAAACTGCACAGGGCATTTTCGTGAATTTTCTGAATGTACAGAAAACAGCCAGAATGAAAATACCTTTTGGCATCGCCCAAACGGGTAAAGCATTCCGAAATGAAATAGTAGCCCGTCAATTCATTTTTAGGATGCGTGAATTTGAGCAAATGGAAATGCAGTTTTTCTGTCGCCCCGGTACAGAGTTGGATTGGTACGAAAAATGGAAACAAACCCGCTTAGAATGGCATCAAAGCTTGGGTATAGCTTCGGAAAAATTCAGGTTTCACGATCACGTAAAATTAGCCCATTACGCTAATGCCGCCGTAGATATTGAATACGACTTTCCTATTGGATTTAAAGAAGTGGAAGGCATCCACTCACGTACAGATTATGATCTGAGAAGGCACCAGGAATTCAGCGGCAAAAAACAAACTTATTTCGACCCTGAAATCAATCAGCATTACATACCTTATGTGGTGGAAACTTCTATAGGGCTCGACAGAACATTCCTTATGGTTTTTTCTAATGCTTATACAGAAGAAACCATCCATAAAGAAGACGGAAGCACGGATAGCAGAGTTGTATTAAAACTGGCTCCCAAGTTGGCCCCGGTAAAATTGGCCATATTGCCGCTTACTAAAAAAGACGGACTGCCTGAGATTGCAAAAACAATAATGGACGATTGCAGAACTTCTTTCAGGTGCTTCTACGAAGAAAAAGATGCAATAGGCAAACGTTATCGCCGCCAGGATGCAATAGGCACGCCATTTTGCGTGACAATTGACCATCAAACCAAGGAAGATAATTCGGTAACCATACGTTACCGCGACTCTATGCAGCAGGAAAGAATTGCCATTGCAGATTTAAAGGCAAAAGTGTTGAGCGAATTATAAAACAGAACTGAAATATTTTTACAAACAAGTAGGATTATAGCAATTCTACTTGTTTTGTATTGATTGTTATTGTTTTATTTTCTCTGCAATAATTTCAAACTTTTCGTGTCTCGGTATACTATTCAGCAAATTTCTCAAAAAAGCTTCCGGAGCTTTTACTTTGCGCAACTTTGTATCTATCCAGGAACCATCTACAATGACTGTAGCGCCCAGCGTATCTGCGTTTTTCCATATTTCATGTAGAATAGTCCACTTTCTAAAATCTACAGTGCTTTTTAGCAGATATATTTTTATGACCGTATCATCTGTCGGCAAAATCTCTTTATGGAAAATTCCTTCTTCTCTAAAAATAACCGGCCCGAGATTGTTTTCATAAAACACATCGAGCGTAAGTCCTATATTGGCAAAAAAGCGCATTCTTGCAAAATCAGTCCAGTCGTAATACACGGAATGTCGCACATGCATATTGGCATCCAGGTCTGACCAGCGAATAGAAATTTTTATTGCATTATCGTTGCTCATCGCTAGGCAACTGCCTTTTCTTTAAATACACTATTCATCCAATACCAACCCCCGAATAAAATTCCTGAAAACAGAAGCGTAGAGAGAAGCTGCCAGGGAAAATAAAAAGGCAAGCCGTCAGCATAAGTTTGCATTAACCCGACAAAAGTTTTTGGCCTTCCCAGTCCTCCATTTCCCAGCCATACACCAAAGTTAGACAGTATGAAAAATACAGTTGGCGCAGCCAATGATGTTAAAGTTATATTCGAGAACTTTATTTCCTTAATTAAAAAGCCCAGGCAGGTAATTACAATAAACAAAAAATAATTCAGCAGCTGTCCTTTATAAAACCCGGCAGACCCTATTAATTGCCACAATACATCCGAAAAAAATATGGCTAAAACCGGTAGCGCAAACGCCCATGGCTTATGATTCCTGAATAGTGCTCCGGAAAAAATGCCAACAGCAAACAAAGGAGTGATACCCCACACACCATCAAACTTTGGTAGAATGCGAAAAAGAGCAATCACAATAGCCATCAATAATATGGAGAAAATTATTTTTTTGTTCATATTTAATTTTGATTATCCTTTTGCAAATGTAGTAAATTATTTTTGTGCAATAGGGTTAAGTTATCTCAACGGCCAAACTGTTTCTTCTTCCTTATTGATTTTAGCTGTGAACCTTGCCAATAAAAAGAAGTAATCAGATAATCGGTTGATATATTGCAGCACTGTTGCGTCAATATTTCCCTTTTCATGTAAAGCGACCAAAGATCTTTCCGCCCTTCTGCAAACCGCTCTGCATACGTGAAGAGTAGCCACAGCCTCGCTTCCGGCCGGTAAGATAAAATTGCTTAAAGGCTCCAGTCCGGCTTCCATGTCATCTATCCATCGTTCTAATTGCTCTACATGCTTATTTGTCAAGTGTTTGGCCTTGCTATTATTTACGTCAGCAATATTGCTTCCAATAATAAATAAGTCTGATTGTATTACCAGTAGTTGCTTGTTAATTGTCTTGTCGTGTATTTTACTCTTCGCTAAGCCTGCAAAGGAGTTTAGCTCGTCCAGTTCGCCGCAAACCGCAATCTGCAAAGCATTTTTTCTTACTCTTTTTCCGTTCATTAAAGCAGTGGTGCCATCATCTCCTTTTTTGGTATATATCTTCATTAGCTATGTTATTTTCTTCTGTAAAATACGCTATTTTTACAAAGAAACTGCACAATGGACAGGATAGAAAAATTAAAAGCTTTTTTGGAAGAATCGCCCAATGATAGTTTTCTGCAACACGCGCTGGCATTGGAATACATTAAAATAAATGAAGATGCCATAGCGGAAAGCTTTTTCAGGAATATATTATCAAACGATCCGTCATACATTGGTTCTTACTACCATTTGGGAAAACTGCTTGAAAGAAAAGGGCAAGAAGCAGATGCTATTTCCTGCTACGAAAAAGGAATGCAGGAAGCGAAGAAATCGGGAAACAGGCATACATACAATGAGTTGCAATCAGCTTTAGACGAGCTGCAATTTTAATCATTGTAAAATAAATTTTACAATTACCTTTGCGCTATGGCACAATTTCAATTTTCAGATCAAACAAATTTTTATCAGGGAAAAGTACGTGATGTATATACAATTGGCAACAATAAACTAGTGATGATTGCCAGCAACCGCATCTCTGCGTTCGACGTAATTTTACCCAAACCCATACCTTATAAAGGTCAGGTGCTTAACCAGATCGCGGCTTATATGTTACAGGCAACCAGGGATATTTGTCCCAATTGGCTACTCTCTACACCGGCGCCAAACGCGGCCTTCGGAGAAAAATGTGATCCCTTTAAAATAGAAATGGTTGTGCGTGGCAATCTTACCGGTCACGCGTGGAGAACCTACAATAGTGGCAAAAGAGAATTGTGCGGCGTTGCAATGCCCGATGGCATGAAAGAAAATGACTTTTTCCCCACACCTATTATTACACCCAGTACCAAAGCCGCAGAAGGTCATGACGAAGATATTTCTAAAGAAGAAATAATAGCCCAGGGAATAGCTGCGGAAGAAGAATGGAACACGCTGGAGAGATATACGCTTGCTTTATTTGAAAAAGGGAAAGCGCTGGCCCAGGCTAGAGGATTGATTTTGGTTGATACCAAATATGAATTTGGCAAAAGAAATGGCGAAATTGTTTTAATGGATGAAATACATACACCAGACAGCTCTCGCTATTTTTATGCTGAAGGCTTTAAAGAAAGGCAGGAAAAAGGTGAAAGACAAAAACAGCTTTCCAAAGAGTTTGTGCGCGAATGGCTGATTGCCAATAATTTTATGGGCAAAGAAGGCCAAGCAGTGCCAGAAATGTCTGAAGAGTGGATAAACACTATATCGCAGCGCTATATAGAATTGTATGAAAAAGTGATCGGAGAAAAATTTATTCCGGAAAACTGGCCCGATGAAAAAACTAGAGAAGCGGTTGAAAATGCCATAAAAACGTACCTGTAAATGATTTCTATGGAATTTGTATCTACCGGATTAGTTATAGTATATGTTATCATCACGCTTGTGTTAATGATTATAGCAGGATTGATTATTTTCTTTATAATCAAAAAATTACTATCCCCAACACGAGCTAAACAACAGGCTACCATACTTCCCGTACACGGCAAACATCCTCAATTTGGAAAGAATTGTTTCTTTGCACCAAACGCAACGATAGTGGGCGATGTTGCTGTCGGCGACGAGTGTACTTTTTGGTTTAACAGTGTGGTGCGGGGCGATGTGAATTTTATAAAAATCGGCAATAAAGTAAATGTGCAGGATGGAGCCGTTATTCATTGCACCTATCAAAAAAGCCCTACGATTATTGGCAATAATGTATCAATCGGTCACCAGGCTATTGTACATGGCTGTACTATTCACGACGATGTATTAATAGGCATGGGCGCTATTGTAATGGACAGAAGTATTGTAAACTCCAATGTAATAATAGCGGCGGGAGCGGTGGTTACAGAAGATACAATCGTAGAGTCTAACACTATTTACGCGGGCATTCCGGCAAAGAAAGTAAAAGATCTTAACGATTCGTACATGAAAGACGCAATACCCCGTATAGCTAATAATTACGTGCAATACGCAAGTTGGTTTCAGGAGAAAAGATAACAGAAAGAATCACCTTTTGCCTCTCACTTCTTTTATGGCATTTCCAATCAAAGGATGTTCAAAACCGCGCTGTAATAGGAAGTTGCGGGTTTTTACTTCTCTCACAATGTGCTGTTCATGCTTGAGCGCGTTCCATTTGGTGCGGCACAGATGCAACAATGTTTTTTCATATTCATCTTCATCAATTTCTTTCATGGCTATTTTAATATTGTATGCACTAACCATCTTCTTTTTTAGCGCATATACAATTTTATTTCTTCCCCATTGTTTTACTCTGAATTTACTGCCTGCAAACTGACGGGCAAAACGCTCTTCATTTAAATAATCTTCCGAAATCAGTTCAGATAAAATTTCTTCCACATCATTTTTAAACAATCCGAATCCATAGAGCTTGTTTTTCACTTCACGGTGACTTCGCTCCTGGTATGCGCAATAGTATTTTATTTTTTGTCTCGCCTGAGACGGAGTAAGTCTTTGCATAAGTGATAACAAACGTTTCTCCTGCTAAAATAAATGATTATTACGTAATTTTGAGATCCAATAAAAACAATCCCTTAAGTATACTCTTTCGAGATTGAACATGCTTACTAAAAAAAATAATAAACATAGAAGATACATGACCAGATTACATTCTTTTTGCGCAGCAGTATTGATACTTTTGCTTTTAATTCCACGCGTTTCCGAAGCGCAATCTTCCGCACGCTTTCCTTTGATTCCGTTTCCTCAGGAACTGAAAGAAGGCAAAGGAAATTTTGTTATCAATACACAAACAAAGATCATAGCCGATGAAGAAATTCTTTCTAACGAAATAGAGCAATTAAAAGAGCTTTTCTCTTCTTTCAATCTTAAAGAGGGAAAGGCGGCCGCCAACTTTATAAAGCTAGAATTAGATAACAGCATTGAGCAAAAAGAAGGTTATCATCTCACCATCACCACAAGCGGCATCACCATTAAGGCCGGGCAACCCGTAGGCATTTTCAGGGCCATAGAAACCATCCGCCAGTTAGCTCCCATAGCCATAGAAACCGCTTCCAATCTAAAAAGCGTACGTGTTCCGGCTGTAGTTATCAAAGACTTTCCGGTGTATGACTACAGAGGTATGCATCTTGACGTAGCCCGTCATTTTTTCTCAATGGATTATGTAAAGAAGTTTATAGACAGAATGGCATTGTATAAGTTCAATAAATTTCACTTTCATCTTACAGACGACCAGGGCTGGAGGGTAGAGATAAAGAAATATCCTTTATTAACTGAAAAGGGCGCGTGGAGAGAGTTTAACAGTCATGATCTGGAAAGCATTGCAAGAGCGAAAGCACAGGATAATCCCGATTACAACATTGATCCTAAATTTATAAAGATGATAAACGGGAAACCTATTTATGGTGGGTTTTACACACAGCAGGAATTAAAAGAGCTAGTGGCATACGCGCAATCAAAACACATTGATATCATCCCCGAAATAGATATGCCCGGACACATGAATATAGCTGTACAAAACTATCCCTATCTGGCGTGTGGCAGCACCGAATGGGAAGAAGGAAATTTCTCTGTACCCCTTTGCCCGTGCAATGAACAGACTTTTGAATTTGCAGAAAACATTTACAAAGAAATATTTAATATTTTTCCTTACGAATATGTACACCTTGGAGCAGATGAAGTAAATAAAAACAGTTGGAAAAAATCTGCCGCCTGCAAAGTGGTAATGGACAAAGAAGGAATAAAAGATGTGAATGAATTACAAAGCTATTTTGTGGAAAGAATGGAAAAATTCTTTAACGAAAACGGGAGAAAATTAATAGGCTGGGATGAAATCCTTGAGGGTGGCATCAGTTCTACAGCTAATGTAATGTATTGGCGCAGCTGGGTACCGCAGGCCCCAATAATAGCTGCCAAAAACGGCAACAACGTTATTATGACCCCGGGAGAGCCTTTATATTTTGACGCCTTACCCAATAAAAATTCTTTATACAATGTGTATCACTTCAACCCTATACCCAAGGCTTTAAACGAACAGCAGGCAGCAAATATTTTAGGCGCGCAGGCCAATATCTGGACTGAGTGGATTCCTTCTGAAGAAAGATTGGAATACCTGGCCTATCCAAGAAAATTAGCTTTGTCTGAAGTGGTATGGACCAATAAACAAAACTGGACAAGCTTTAAAAATCGTTTGTATTACCAACAAAAAAGATTAGAAACCATGGGCGTTAACTATCGGCTTCCGGACATTGAAAATTTACTGGAAAACTACGTTTTCGTCAATTCTTCTACGCTCAATGTGAAGCCTCCCGCGCCCGACCTGGTATTGCGATATACAACAGATGAAACTTCTCCCACCTCTAAATCGCCGGTATTAAATAAACCTTACACTGTTACCAACCCTACTACTTTTAAAATAGCGGCATTTACAAAAGACGGATTAAGAGGAGATGTGTATACTGTTCATTTTGATCAGCAGTCGTACAGCAATGCTGTTGCCAAAAGCACAACAGGTTTGAATGTACAGCTTTTTAAAGGTGTGTGGAAATCTACCGGAGACTTAATGAATAAAGAACCCGATAGTGAATGGATGCAGGACGACGTATCTGTACCGGAATCTAAAGTAAAAGACTCCGATGTTTTTGGACTGATTTATAATGGCTACATTACCGTTCCGGCAGACGGTATTTATTCTTTTTACCTTACTTCGGATGATGGCTCTGTTTTGCGCATTGCCGATAAAATGGTGGTAGACAACGATGGCCTGCATCCTGCTACAGAAAAAAGCGGGCAAGTAGCCCTTAAAAAAGGCGCCCATAAATTTGAACTATTATTTATTGAAGGAGGTGGCGGCTACACCCTTGACTTACAAGTGGCCGGCCCTACAGACAAGGTAAGAAAAAATATACCGCTAAGCTGGTTTAAATAAACGGGAGATTGTTTTAAACGCGTTTATAAAACAAAAATAGAACAAGTTATTTACACACTTGTTCTATTTTATAATTAACGCTCTTTCTTATTTACACATCACTTTTAGAGGCAATGTGCATATCAGGAATTTCGGCTACTTTATAAGCGCCTTCATCTAATTTCTTTTTAGTTTCGCTAAAGGCGTTCAATGTTTTTTCAATATCCTCCGTAGTATGCGCTGCGGAAGGAATTAGTCTGTAAATAATATGGCCTTTAGGTATTACCGGGTATACTACTATAGAAGCAAAGATGCCATAGTTTTCTCTCAGATCCATACACATGGCTGTAGCCTCTTCCAGTCCTCCTTTCATGTATACAGGTGTTACGGGCGTATTCGTATTGCCTATATCAAAGCCCCTGTCTTTTAATCCGTTTTGTAACGCAATGGCATTTTCCCAAAGTTTTTCTTTCAGTTCGGGCATTGTACGCAACATTTCCAGTCTTTTCATATTACCCACTACAATTGGCATAGGCAAAGACTTAGCAAATATTTGAGAGCGGATGTTGTAGCGGATATAGTCAATAATTTTTCTATCACCGGCAAGGAATGCGCCTATAGAAGCCATAGATTTTGCAAAAGTAGAAAAATAGAGGTCTATCCCATCCTGGCAATCCTGCTCTTCACCCGTGCCTGCGCCTGTTTTGCCCAGCGTACCAAATCCATGCGCATCGTCTACCAACAGTCTAAATTCAAATTTATCTTTTAGCGCTACAATTTCTTTGAGTTTGCCCTGGTCGCCGGCCATACCAAAAATACCTTCTGAAATGACCAATATGCCGCCGGTGCCTTGTTTGTTGATTATGTTAGTAGCACGCTCCATTTGTTTTTCAAAATCTTCCATATCATTATGCTTAAAGACAAATTTATGTCCCAGCTGCATACGCATACCGTCAATGATACAGGCGTGGCATTCGGCATCGTATACAATCACATCGTGCCTGCCGCATATAGCATCTATTGTGCTCATAATACCCTGGTAGCCAAAGTTGAGCAAAATGGCATCTTCTTTTTGTTCAAATGCTGCCAATTGTCTTTCCAGTTCTTCATGAATGGTTGTGTTGCCACTCATCATTCTTGCTCCCATAGGATAGGCCAAGCCCCAATCTGCACTGGCCTGCGCATCGGTTTTTCTTATTTCGGGATGATTGGCTAAGCCCAGATAATTATTTAAGCTCCATACTATTACTTCTTTACCATTAAAGATCATTCTGCTTGAAATTTCTCCTTCTAAGCGTGGAAAAGAAAAATAACCATGAGAGCGATCTCTGTGCTCTCCAATCGGACCATAATTTTTTAATAACCGTTCAAATATATCTGCCATAATAATTTATTTAATATGCAAAAGTAACATATTAAAGGCAAAAAAGGATGAAAATACAGCCAATAACACTTGCATTTACAATAAAAGCCAACGAGAAAATTCGAAATATTAATTAAGTGAGAAATTTTCTAACCCAAAGTTTTTGCTGTTTGTAGGGTCTGAGGAAATAGAGGTATTTTCTACAATGGGAAGAATATTTTTAAGATGACGACGCATATATTCCAGCCGCTCTTTCTCTTTCAATAGAGATGTAAACTCTATCTTCTGATCAAGTGTAAAGCCCATATAGTCTGCAATATCATAGCTTACAATACCGCTAACGCTGCTGCCTTCTATGGGGTAAAAAAGTTTGGATAATGAAAATAATCTTTCTAACAATATCAATACTTTTTCTAACAAAGCGGGATGGCTGCTCATATCATTGTGCGGATATTTTACAATAGCGCCCCTATACAGCTTATCGGGCATGTTATCTATTACTTCTAGTAAATGAAAGATTCTTTCACCTTTTACCACTATTTGCATCCTTCCGTCAGGAAATATATTTTTAATCTCTTCAATGCGTACCAATATGCCGGTGTGCTCCAGTTTGCCTTTGGCTATCAATGGTATGCCAAACGGTTTTTTGGTAGCTATGCAATCATTAATAAGTTGTTTATATTGGTCTTCAAAAATATTCAAAGCCAATGTGCGGTTAGGATACGGCGCTACAGAGAGTGGAAATATAGAAATAAAGTTCATCATTTTAGCTAAGATTATTCATTTACAAATAAAGTTTAATTCAGTACAAGCCTTAGCGATTTTTGTACTTGCTGCGCTAGTCAAATCTGTGCCCTCTTAAAAAATCTGCTATTTGCATTTTGCGTTTGCCTTCCAACTGTACTTCCAGCGCATGAATATAACCATTGGCACAGGCAAATTTTAAAAATGATTTCTTATCCGTTGTATAAGTTCCGGGTGTTTCAGAGGTTTCCATCATTTCCGTTTCAGCCGAAAATATTTTTAATATTTTACCATCTAAATAAGTATAAGCTGCCGGAAAAGGCGATAATCCTCTTATAAGATTATTTACTTCTTGTATAGTTTTTTCAAAGTTAATTAAACAGTTTTCTTTAAATATTTTCGGAGCTGGCTTACTTTCTTCTTTCGGCTGTTCTACTGCTTTCAAGCTGTTGTCTGCTATGCGTTGTACTGTTTTCACCAGCAGATTTGCTCCTGTAATTTTCATTGTATCATGCAATGTGCCCATATTATCATTTGGTAAAATAGGTATTTTTTCCTGTAACAAAATATTTCCGGTGTCTATTTGTTGCTTAAGTTGAAAGGTGGTTACGCCGGTTTCTTTTTCTCCATTAATAATAGCCCAGTTAATAGGCGCCGCGCCTCTGTAATCGGGCAGCAATGAGCCGTGCAGATTAATAGTGCCCAGCGGCGGCATGTTCCAGACTGCTTTAGGCAACATTCTAAAAGCTACTACCAATTGCAGATCTGCGTTTAAGGATTGTAGCTGTTCCAAAAAAGCTTCCTCTCTCAAGCGCTCTGGCTGCAATACTTTCAGGTTGTGCTGAAGCGCAAACTGCTTTACGGCGCTTTGTTGCATTTTCATTCCCCTGCCGGCAGGCTTGTCGGGAGCGGTAACTACGGCTACTACATTAAAACCCGCCTCTATCAATGCTTTCAGCGACGCGACGGCAAAATCCGGAGTGCCCAAAAAAATGATTCTCAAATCTTTCGCATTCATTGTTATTGCTTTCCATTTAAAAAAAATCTGCTACTTTCCGGTTTTAAAAGTAGCAGATTTTAAATAAAAAATCGGATTCTTAATAATAATTTTTACATACCGGGGAACCATGGTCTTGCAATGCCCGACATTCTGAACGGCCAGGGTACTACGGCTAAAATAAGTATCAGTGCAAGCAGGAACATTAATGCAGCCTTTTTATGCTTTTTGGTATCGGTAATATTTTTTTTGTGTACGCCGCTGCCAATAGTAATAAGTACAATGGCAATGATCATAGACAAAGGATGCTCTACTAAGAAAAATCGCCAAATAGAATCTTTCATTACGCTAACGCCTTCAGGAATATTGGTCCAGGAAAACCTTCCGAAAATAACCTGATACAGGCCAAGCAAAAGTGTAATATGCGCCGCAATCATAGTCAACAAGCCGATTTTTCTATGTGTATTGGTAAAAGGTTTGTTTACATCGGCATAGTTTTTAAAGATACCTATTAATAACAAAATAAAAATCACCCACCTGAGGATGTTGTGTAAATGCAGTAAGCCGGTTTCCATAATTATTTTTTTGGTTTGCGCAAACCTACTGATTTTTTAGTAAATACAGTATCGTATTGCAATTGTTTCTTTATTTTTGGATAAATAGACAAACTTTTTTTACAATGAAACTACACTCCACCAACTATTTCAACACATTCATTGAAATCGCGGAAGATTCACAAGCAAATACCGGAATAGTTCCTTTGGTAAAAAACGACAAACCCACCGTGGCGTGTTTACAATATGAAATAATCAGCAGGCATCCCTACCAATATACTTCAGACGATGTATTGTTTCAGGTGCATGCCCAAAAAAATAATATTGACAAAAACGAACAAAAAACTGCCCGGGAAAAATTTTTTTCCAAAGGACAGCCCTGCTTCCGGGCTTCGCCATTAACCAAAACGTATGGATGGGGTATACGCAGCAATGCAGAAGGCATGATAGCATTGTATGGATGCGAAACAAAGGAATATCAACAGTTTTGTAAAGATGAAAAAATAAAAAAAGTAAAAGCGATGAGAAGCAGGAAGACATAAAATAGAATAAATCCAATCTTGTTTTTCTAAAATATACGCATAGGTTTTAATATATTTTTATAAGAAAACTAAGTTATATTATTTACATTGCCTCTCTTGAAAAAATTATGTTGATAAATGAAGTTTATAGAAAACTGGATAGAGAAGCTGCTGACTGATGCCGGCATACAACACAGCGTTGTCGAATACCTGCGCCTGCTGATACTAATAATTGTTGCCTTTTTCCTGGCCGCGCTTATTTACTTTATCTGTAAAAAACTGATAGTAAATTACCTGTATAAATTCTTCAAAAAATCAAAAGCAGAATGGGATGACGTGCTTGCTGACAAGAAAGTATTTAACAATCTTGCGCATATATTCCCGGCCATATTTTTCCGGTTGTGGCTTCCGCTGATCTTTAAAGATTTTCCGGGCCTCATTTCATTTGTAGAAAAAGCTACTGATGCCTATCTCATAATTGTAAGTATTATGGTGGTAGTATCCGTGCTGAAAATAATAGAATACAACATTGCCAAATCTCCTTTATTTGTGGATAAGCCAGTGTCGAGTTATTTTCAGCTGGCAAGAATAATTCTTTACATCACTGCCGGTATTCTGGTGCTTTCTGTTTTGCTGGGCCGCTCACCGCTGTACTTTTTAGGCGCGTTTGGCGCAATGTCTGCCGTGCTGATGCTGATTTTTAAAGATACTATTCTTGGCTTGGTGGCAAGTGTGCAAATAGCCTCTAACGATATGGTGCGCGTTGGAGACTGGGTGGAAATGCCAAAGTTCAATGCCGACGGGGATGTGACAGCTATTAATTTAAATACCGTAAAAGTCCAGAATTTTGATAAGACCATTTCCACGGTTCCAACATATTATTTTATCACCGAAAGTTTTAAAAACTGGCGTGGTATGGAAGAAAGCGGCGGAAGAAGGATCAAACGTTCATTATATGTAAATGTACAAACTGTAAAATTCGTTGACCCGGAAACACGCGAAAAATATAAAAAAGTTTACCTGCTAAAAGAATATATTACGCAAAGACAAGCAGAAATAGAAAATTTCAACCAGCAACACGATGTGGATACCAGCCTGCTGATAAACGGAAGAAGGATGACCAACTTGGGCGTGTTCAGACATTACATTCAAAACTATTTAAAAAGCCACCCGGATATTCATACAGATATGACGCAGCTGGTAAGGCAACTGGCTATTGATGAAGTGGGCGTACCGATAGAAATATATTGTTTTACCAAAACAACTTCGTGGATAAAATACGAAGATATACAGGCAGATATTTTTGATCATTTACTGGCTGCCGCTTCGTTCTTTGGCCTTGAAATATTCCAGAAACCCGGCAGCAACGATATTGTAAACGCGGTAAAAGCTTTTGATGCAATGCAGCACAAAAGCCTGAACGAAAATAAATTTGAAAAAAAGCAGGAGAATCCTGTGGAATAAATCATAAGCCGGGTAACCCGTTTGATTTGAAGAAGCAGCTGTTCAACTATTCATAAGAAAGTATTTTATAAAAAAGGCAACTTTCTAAAATTTATTTTTGTATTTTTAGTCCAACATCAAATTTTAATTATTAATGAAACATCTTACTTATCTTTTAGTATTGACTATTTTGTTTACATCTTGCGCTACCATTAAAAATAAAAACACCGTATCTCTTTTTAACGGTAAAGATCTTACAGGCTGGACCATTCACGGCACAGAAAAATGGTATGTAGAAAACGGTGAACTGATTTGCGAAAGCGGCCCGGATAAAGAATACGGCTATTTATCAACCAACGAGCAATACAAAAATTTTGATTTTAGCGTACAGTTCAAGCAGGAGGCAAACGGTAACAGCGGTGTGTTTTTCAGATCATCTATTGAAGGCGTGAAGATAAGCGGCTGGCAGGTAGAAGTGGCGCCGCTAAACTTGCACACAGGCGGCATTTATGAATCTTACGGACGCGGCTGGCTGATAAAACCTAAAGCCGAAGATGAAAAACATTTAAAACCGGGTGATTGGAATACGTTAAGGATCCGCGTATTGAATGATGAAGTAACCACCTGGCTCAATGGTCATCAAATGGTCTATTTTAAAGATGAAAAAATAGGAAATGCCAACGGCTTTATCGCGCTGCAAATTCATGATGGCGGCGGTATTAAAGTACGCTGGAAAGATTTTAAACTCACGAGGTTGTAGTAAGTAAGAAATACTTATTTTCTACTCAAAGAATAAACGAAGTAATATAGATTGCTTTAAAAATTTTCTCTATTGTAAAATGAAGATTTTTAAAGCAATCTTTTTTTACCTGATTAAAGTTTAGATGGGAGAGTTGATAAATGTAAGCCTCAAAGTAAATGCTACAAACTTTGCTGTCTAATCATCCAGTTTCAATACGGCTAAGAAAGCTTCCTGCGGTACTTCTACGTTACCAATTTGGCGCATACGCTTTTTACCTTCTTTTTGTTTTTCAAGCAGTTTACGTTTACGGGAAATATCACCACCATAACATTTAGCCGTTACATCTTTACGCATGGCGCTGATGTTTTCGCGCGCTACAATCTTTGCTCCGATCGCTGCCTGTATGGCAATCTGAAATTGCTGGCGTGGCAAAAGCTCCTTCAATTTTTCGCACAACTTTTTACCGAAATCGTGTGAACGGCTCCGGTGTATCAATGAGCTTAACGCATCTACTTTTTCACCATTCAGCAGAATATCCATTTTTACAATGTCGCTTCCACGGTAATCGATCGGTGTGTAATCAAATGAAGCATAGCCGCGCGTTTGACTTTTCAGTTTATCATAAAAGTCAAATACAATTTCGGTGAGCGGCATCTCAAACGTAAGCTCCACGCGGGTTGGCGTAATGTAGTGCTGGTTAATGAGCAAACCTCTTTTGCCTAAGCACAAAGTCATGATGTTGCCCACATAGTCTACATGCGTTATGATTTGTGCCTTGATAAAAGGCTCTTCTATTCTGTCAAGCTTGGTAGTATCGGGCATTTGGCCCGGGTTGTTCACAATAATTTTTTCGTCTCTGGTAGTAAAAGCATGGAAGCTCACGTTGGGAACGGTAGTGATCACCGTTTGATTAAATTCGCGCTCCAAACGCTCCTGGATAATCTCCATGTGCAGCAATCCTAAAAATCCGCAGCGGAAGCCAAAACCCAATGCCTGAGAGGTTTCCAGCTCAAATGTAAGAGAGGCATCATTCAGTTGCAGCTTATCCATACAATCGCGCAGCTCTTCAAAATCTTCAGTTACCACCGGGAAGATACCCGCGAAAACCATAGGTTTTACTTCTTCAAATCCTTTGATAGACTGTCCCGGATTGGAGGCTAAGGAAATGGTATCACCTACTTTTACCTCTTTGGCATTTTTAATTCCGGTGATTACATATCCCACGTTGCCCGCCTGCACTTCATTACGGGGTTCCATGCCTAACTTCAATACACCAATCTCGTCTGCAAAATATTCCTGCCCGGTATTGATAAATTTAATCCTGTCGCCTTTTTTAATGGTTCCGTTGAATATTCTGAAATAAGCAATGATTCCTCTGAAACTGTTGAAAACACTATCAAAGATCAATGCCTGCAAGGGCGCTTCCGTATTGCCTTTAGGCGCAGGAATCCGATGCACAATAGCTTCCAGGATCGCCTCTATACCTATTCCCGATTTGCCACTGGCCAATAGTATATCTTCATCTTTGCATCCTATCAAGTCAAATATCTGGTCTTTTACTTCGGGAATCATGGCGCCGTCCATATCAATTTTATTGATAATGGGTATAATTTCGAGGTCGTTTTCCAAAGCGAGGTACAGGTTAGAAATAGTTTGCGCCTGTATGCCTTGTGTGGCGTCGACCAGTAACAAGGCCCCTTCGCAGGCAGCCAGGGCGCGACTTACTTCGTAAGAAAAATCTACGTGGCCGGGTGTGTCTATAAGATTAAAAGTATAGTTTTCTCCATTCAGCTCGTACACCATTTGTATGGCTTTACTTTTGATGGTAATGCCTTTCTCGCGTTCCAGGTCCATATCGTCCAGCACCTGATTCATCATGTCGCGTTCGCCGATGGTTTTTGTATGCTCTAAGAGTCTGTCGGCCAGCGTGCTCTTTCCGTGGTCAATATGTGCAATGATGCAAAAATTTCTGATATTCTTCATGTGGCGCAAAGATAAAGATTTGGATAATTATATTTTTAGAAGAATAAAATTATATTTTCCTTTTTGTGTAATAAACTATATAATATTTACGGATATATGGTAAATCATCCTCAGAAAAATTAATTGTCCTTTATGAATAAGCCATTTTTAATGATAGTAGTAGTCTTTTACCTGACTATATCATCCTGTACAAAAAATAATCAGGCTTGTGAGGGGCAAGATATTATTGATGGCTCCAAAATAGACTATGTTACGGATCCTTACACTCTTAAATCGGCCAATATTACCGGTAATTGTATTAAAATAGTAATCGAAGCATCGGGCTGTAGTGGAGATACATGGACTGCCGAATTGATTAGCATCGAGGAACTGCATGTAGCTAATACTGTTACTTTGGGCTTAGCTTTAAAGAATGATGAACCATGTAGAGCTGTTAAAGACAAAACATTTTATTTTAATCTTAAAAAACTAAGAAACAAAGAAACAAGAAATCGAACAATTAAGCTTATGCATTGGGATAAAGAATTTATCTATCGCTGGTAAATTAAGCGATATCTTTTATTTGCAGAGTACTACTTTTTCATCAAAATAGCAACTTCTTTTTTATAACTTCTATTTCTGATTTTAATAAATATTCCTTATTTTTATATTATTAAAATTTTTTATCAGATGCTGGTAAAAACCTTTGGCAGCGCGGTTTATGGCGTAGAAGCAATAACCATCACCATTGAAGTGAATGTGAGTGAGGGGCAAAACTATTTTATGGTAGGCCTGCCCGACAATGCTGTAAAGGAAAGCCTGCAACGTATAGAAAGCGCCATTAAAACCAACGGCTATAAAATGCCGCGCACCAAATTAGTTGTCAATCTTGCTCCCGCCGATATTAAAAAAACCGGTTCTGCATTTGATCTGCCTATAGCAATGGGCGTATTAGGCGCCAGCGACCAGATAGAAAATATTGACCAATTAGAAAAATACATCCTTATGGGCGAGCTGAGCCTTGACGGTTCTATTCAGCCTATCAAAGGCGCTTTACCCATTGCCATACAAGCCAGGAAAGAAGGCTTTAAAGGTTTGATAGTGCCTAAGCAAAATGAACGTGAAGCGGGCATGGTCAATCACCTCAACGTATACGGCGTAAGCCATATCAACGAAGTGATCCATTTTTTTAATGATGAAACCTCTCTCAAACCCATAGAGATAGATACACGGCAGGAATTTTACGATGCGCAATACAGTTTCGATATCGACTTTTCCGATGTAAAAGGGCAGGAAAATATAAAACGCGCTTTAGAAATTGCAGCCGCCGGCGGGCATAACGCTATTCTCATAGGTCCGCCCGGCGCCGGCAAAACCATGCTGGCAAAGCGGCTGCCAACAATTCTGCCGCCGCTGAGTTTGCTGGAGGCGCTGGAGACAACTAAAATACACAGCGTATCCGGTAAGCTGCCCGAAAACAGTACGCTGATCAGCAGAAGGCCCTTTCGTTCGCCACACCACACCATTTCTGATGTGGCGCTGGTTGGCGGCGGCGGCATTCCGCAACCCGGCGAAATTTCTCTGGCGCACAACGGCGTTTTGTTTTTAGATGAGTTGCCTGAATTTAAAAGAACGGTTTTGGAAGTAATGCGTCAGCCGATGGAAGAAAGAAAAGTGTCCATATCACGCGCGAAAGTAACCATGGATTTTCCAGCCAACTTTATGCTGCTGGCTTCTATGAATCCCTGTCCATGCGGCTTTTACAATCACCCAGAAAAAGAATGTACCTGTCCGCCGGGTACCGTACAAAAATACCTGAATAAAATCTCTGGTCCATTGCTCGACAGGATAGACCTGCATGTAGAAGTAACACCTGTGCCCTTCGGTGAATTAAATCAGAAAAGCGAAGGCGAGCAATCTGAACAAATACGTGATCGTGTAATCAGGGCCAGAGCTATACAAACCGAACGATTTAAGGATATTGCAGGCATGTATGCCAATGCGCAAATGACCACTAAAATGCTGCATCTGTACTGTGCCATAGATAAGATAGGAGAAGCATTGCTGAAAAAATCTATGGAGCGCCTGAACCTCAGTGCACGTGCTTACGACAGAATATTAAAAGTAAGTCGCACGATTGCCGACCTGGAAAATTTTGAAAATATTAAAGTGGAGCACCTGGCAGAAGCCATCCAGTACCGCAGTCTTGACCGCGAAGGGTGGGCAGGATAAAAAAAGAGAGCGTCTAAAAAGACAGCTGATCGTTCACGGCAGTACAACACCGTTTTTTCAAACCTTTTCAGACACTCTCCCTAAAAATTGTGGTCAATGGACTATACCGCTGCCGCTTCTGCAAATACTTTAAATTCTTTATTTACCTCATTTAAAGAAGCCACAAGATCTTCGTACGAACTCTTAAGATTTTCATGATCGGCTTTTAAGTCTTCGGAGGTTTTAACGGTAGCTTCGCTTGTAAGATGATGAATGTGGTTTTTGATATCCCTTTTTACATCATGAATATTCAATAACTGTATGTAAAATTGATTTTGAAAACGTTCTAAATCGCTCAATTTATCTTTGGACAGGTCTCCCGACGCTATTTTCAGAAGGTTTTTTTGAGATTGTACAAAGTTTTCGCGATAGTTTACCAATGAGTCTTTCCAGGATTTACCTTCAGATAACAACTCTGAAATTTCTTCTTGCACCATGGTTAAAAAATTTAGAAGTGAATAATAAAATAATAAAAGATAAATTCTTTTAGCAATTTACAAATATTAATTCTATTGAAATAATAAATAAAGCCTAAAAAATATTTACCGTTGCAGTTATAAAGTTATCAATCATCCTACGAAAAAACAAAAATTTTAATATGATTGATGTCATATTTATTTCTTCCTGATTTTGCTACTTTAAGCCGGCAAGTTATTTATCAGCCGCCTTATTAAAAACAAAAATCTATTTGAAAATAAGGTGTAATATTAACAGAATACATTATTTTTGCCGTCTTAAAACAATTTTTAACAAAACACAGACATGTCTTTAATTCAGAAAATTCAGGAAAAAGGAGCGTGGATTATTTTTATAGCAATTGCAATTGCCTTGGTCGCTTTTATTGCAATGGATTCCTTCAGTAGCGGTGGCGGACTTTTCAGAAACACAGAAACGCTTGCAACTGTAAATGGCGAAGACCTTAAAATACAGGATTTTGAAGCTAAGGTAAATCAAATACAGGCCATGCAGGGAAATAACGTTGCGCGTGAAGATCTAGTGGCCAATGTGTACAACTACGAAGTAAGAAACATTGTAATGAAACAGGAGTATGAAAAGCTGGGACTTGGCCTGGCTGACAGAGAGCTGGACAGTGCCATGTTTGGCGGCAATCCGCCGCAATTTCTTGCACAACAGTTTACAGATCCCAATACAGGCATTTTTAATGCTAATGAAGCCAGAAGTTATATTCAGCAGGTAAGAAATGCCAGAACAAACCCTCAGGCACAGCAGGCGGTTCAAATGATTGAAATGAGCATGACAGAGCTAGGAGAGCAGGTGGTAAATCAGAAATACCAGTCATTGCTGTTAGGTGCCGCGCATATCCCTTCCTGGCTGGTAGAAAAAGCAGCGGCAGACGCCAACTCCATTGCTTCTATATCTTACGTAAATGTTCCTTACACAACCGTAAGCGACAGCGCCGTAAATATTACTGACGGAGAAATAATGACTTTTGTAAACAAACATAAAAAACAGTTTGAACAAAAAGAAGGTTTCAGGGATATTTCTGTAGTAGCCTTTAATGCCGGCGCCAACAGCGCAGATTCTGCTGCTCAATTAGCAACCGCGCAAAAAATAAAACAGGAATTTGCCAATGCTACTGATATTGAATCATTCGTAAGTCTGCAAAACTCTACAGCGCCTTATTACGATGGGTTCATTAGTGGCGCGGAAATTCAGGATCCTCTAAAAGATACTATCATTAGACAGCCGGTAGGCACCATTGCAGGGCCATTTGTAGAAAACGGCAGCGTTGTATTAGCCAAGCTGGTAGCCGCGCAAACTATAGCAGATACCGTAAGCGCCAAATACATTTTAATAGCTACTCACGCTCCCAGCCAGGAAAATCCCCAGCAAACCATCCAGTTCAGAGATGATTCTTCCGCACTAAAGCGTGCCGATACAGCTACCGCTCTTGTAAGATCGGGTGTAAGCTTTGATAGTGTGGTAGTAAGATATTCTGATAATCCGCAAAATTTTGAATTAAAAGATATCACTTCCTCAGGATTGATGCAGATGGGTCTTCCCGAACTGAGCGACTTTTTACTTACCTCACCTGTAGGCACATTTAAAACAGTGAAAGTGCAGGGCGGGTATCTGTTAGCCACCATTACAGATAGAAAAGGAGCTTCTACAGGATATAAAATAGCAAGAATTATTAAACCTCTTTCGCCAAGCTCAGAAACTATTTCTGCGGCCAACTCTGCGGCCAACCAGTTTGCTGCACAAAGCAGGGACGCCAAATCTTTCGATGCAAATGCCGCCAAGCAAAATCTTTCTGTAATACCTGTACAAGGCATAAGAGAAAACGATTATGCCATAGGCAATTTTGGTACCAACAGGCAGCTTGTAAAATGGATTAACGAAGCAAAAGTGGGCGACGTTTCTGAGCCATATCAAATTGGCGATCAGGTACTGGTAGCCAGAGTAAACTCTATTGTAAAAGCCGGTTTGCCAACTGCTACAGCAGTAAGACCATTTGTAGAATCTTACCTTAAGAATGAAAAGAAAGCCAAGATTATTATAGATTCTAAATTTAAAGGCAACACACTGGAAGCGATAGCGCAAGCAGCCGGCGTGCAGGTAGCAAGAGCCGACAGTATTTCTTTCTACGGTCAAATGGTACCGGGCATAGGCATGGAGCCAAAGGTTGTAGGCGCCGCCTTCAATAAATCAATTCAAGGAAAGGTGAGCAAACCCATTGCCGGAAATATTGGTGTGTTTGCCGTAAAAGGCGAAAATGTTTCTGCCGTACCTTCTGCCAGCACGGAAAGTATAAAGCAAACTTTACAGCAATCCTGGATGCAGCAAATGTTCCAGACTTCTGCCAACGCACTGATAGAAGCTGCCGAAATAAAAGACAGAAGATCTACTTTCTATTAATAAAAGCACAGAATAAAAATAATTCAAGCCTCTCAGAAATATATACTGAGAGGTTTTTTTATACGCTTTTTCCTCCTTTTTGGGTAGACAAATTCCTCATTAACAGGGATTGATAAGCCCAAGTGTAACAGCTAACTTTGTAAAGCTTACAAGATATAGATTTGAAAATATACAATTCAGCCATAGCAGCTAAAGACTTATCCTAAGTATTGTAATTTAGGTTTTTTGATTTAAGAACCGCTTTTTTCCAGAAGCGGTTCGTTTGTTATAAAGTTTTTGATATGCCTGTAGTCAGCTTCAACCAGTTTTTGTTACCTTCGCCCATCAATGAATGTTTCTTCATTTATAGCAAAAAGAATAGCCTTTAACCGTCAGAAATCTTTCTCACGGTTCATCATCAGGCTGGCAACTACAGCCACTGCTATTAGTGTGGCGGCCATGATACTTACATTGGCTTTTGTAAATGGTTTTCAGGATGCTATCAGTCAAAAAATATTCAGCTTCTGGGGACACATACGCGTGCAGCAATACGAGGCCATCAACAACATTCAGGAAGATGAAGTGCCGCTTTACAGTAATAAAGAAGTAGAGGAGCTTATCAGAAAAATTCCATCGGTAAGTATTGTACAGCCTTATGCCACCAAATCGGCTGTAATAGAGAATAATAAAGACATTGAAGGCGTAATGATAAAAGGGGTAGATGATAAGTATAATTTCAAAAACATTCAGCCTTTTCTTAAAGAAGGCAGATGGATAGCCTTTAACGATCCTTCTTATCAAAAGGAAATAGTAATATCGCAGCAAACGGCCAAAGCACTGAATTTAAAGCTAAACCAGGAGGCAAATTTTTATTTTATTTCGAATGTGCAAGGACGCAGCAGTCAGCGAAAGTTAAAAGTAGTGGGTATTTATAAAACCGGTATTGAAGAATATGATAAAATATTCGCCATCAGCGATATCCGTCTTATCAGGCGCATGAGCGACTGGAATGAGGCGCAGATTGGCGGCTACGAAGTTTTTCTGAACGAATATAAAAAAATGGACTCTGCTAACTTTGCCTTATACGGCGTACTTCCCGACCGCTGGACCAGCAGAACCATTCAGGAGGTATACCCCAATATTTTTGACTGGCTCAATGTGCAGGACGTGAACAGGAATGTAATTTTTATTATTATGTCTATTGTAGCGGTCATTAACTTAATTACCTGTTTACTGATATTGGTACTGGAAAGAACCCGAATGACGGGTGTTTTAAAAGCCTTGGGAAGCACCGATTGGAGCATTCAAAAGATTTTTCTTAATCATGCAACGTTTATAGCTTTGCGCGGCGTGTTCATAGGTGTGCTCATAGGTGTAGGAATTGCTTTATTACAAAAATATACAGGCTTTATAAAGTTGGATGAAGCCGCTTATTATGTTTCAGAAGCGCCGGTTAGTATTGCCTGGTGGCATGTAGCGCTGATAGCTGCAAGTGCAATAGCGGTATGCTACTTAGCGTTGTTATTGCCCACATTGCTGGTAAAAAGAGTAGACCCTGTAAAAGCCATTCGTTTCAATTAAAAAATACATTTTTCATTCATGCGTCAAAAACCTATTCATCCCGCATTGCAGGAATATTTAGACGGGAAAGTTTTGCTAATCAATAAACCGCTGAAGTGGACGTCGTTCGACGCTGTTAAAAAAATACGCATTCTCACCGGTGTTTCCAAAGTAGGGCATGCCGGCACGCTTGATCCGCTGGCAACCGGATTGCTCATTATCTGTACAGGGAAATTTACTAAAAAGATCAATGAATACATGGCGCAGGAAAAAGAGTACACGGGTACTTTTACTTTAGGAGCCACCACACCTACATTTGATTTGGAAAGTATACCCACGAATTTTAAAGATATTTCTTTCTTAAGACAACAAACACTCAAAGACGCCACTGCTGCTTTTACCGGCGAGATCATGCAGATGCCACCCGCGCATTCTGCCATAAAAAAAGACGGCAAACCGCTTTACCTGTCGGCACGCAAAGGTGTAGAAGTGGAAATAGAACCGAGAAAAGTTACTATCAGTGAATTTGAAATCACACAAATTGATTTGCCGTTTGTGCATTTCAAAGTGGTATGTTCTACCGGTACTTACATCCGCAGCCTGGCAAATGATTATGGAGCGAGATTGGGTGTGGGCGCCTATTTGAGCAAACTATGCCGTACGCGCATAGGAAATTTTACTTTGGTGGAAGCTATGAGCATAGTAGATTTTGAAAAGCTTATCGGGGAAAAGAAAGCACGATTTGATAAAGGCACAAATACATCGCCGGAGGCGATATAATAAATTGTGTGAAGCGAAGACGCTTCACACAACACAAATAACATATAATTTTAGGATGATCTTTTTATTGTTTTTTTCCTTCGAATTTCCCGTCTTTTACAGATATACCGGTTACAAGAATACTTTTATCGTCTATGATATACTGTAATGTTTTGCCATTCTTCGTCCAATCGGCATCCATCAGCCGTACAAGGGTGTGTTCTTTAGCATACGCTTCAGTGATAGGGTCTATTTCATCAATCTTTTCTTTAGTGTTATTAATTTCAATAGCGGCTATTGATTGGCCGGGAGCATTCGGTTCAATCCTGATTTTAGTAGCTGTAGGCCTGGTTATAGTAATACTGCCGTTAGTTGTTTTACCGCTAATTGTAAAAGTGCCGCTATAAGTTCCCAAAACCTGTTGTGGTCCATTAACGGAATCTTTGGTACAACCGGCAAATAATGCGCCGGCAAACAATGCAAATACTAAGAACCGCTGTAATAAGTTTTTCATAAATTTTTTTCCGAAAGTATGCAAAGGTTATGCCAGGCACTTTTTATGCTTACTAAAATAAATACAACTTTATTTATAATCCTGCCACCATTTTGTATAGATTTTATTGTCATCGGTCCAATCTGTTTTTTCTCCTATGGCAGGAGTGAGTATGCGCAAGCTGTCCGTGTTTAGTTCGGTTATTTTTTGCAAGGGTTCATCCCAAGCATGTGCCGCCAAAGCAAACTTGGAGTTGTGAACGGGAAAAACTCTTTTGGCTTTCATATCTTTCATAGCCTGCAATTGCTCGCCGGGCATCATGTGAATGTATTGCCAGTCTTCGTTGTATTGTCCCAGTTCTAAAATCGCTAAGTCAATACTGTCGTACTTTTCGCCCATTTTTTTAAAATTATCGTCATATCCTGAATCGCCGCCAATGTATATTTTTTGTGCAGGCGTTTCCAAAACAAAACTGGCCCATATTGCCTGGTCTCTCTTGAATCCACGCCCCGAAAAATGTCTTGCAGGTTCACAATGCACTACAAAACCATCGCCCAAATCGGCTTTCTCAAACCAGTCCAGTTCAATGATATTTTTTGCATCAAATCCCCAGTATTCAAGATGCGCGCCCGTGCCCAGGCCTGTGATGATTTTTTTTATTTTAGGGAAAAGTTTTTTTACGGTACGATAATCTAGGTGGTCCCAATGATCGTGGGTAATAATGAGATAATCCAGTTCCGGTATATCTTCCGCAGTGTACAGGTTTGTACCGCTGAAAGCTTTGGAAATAAAAGAAAAAGGAGAGGAGTAGCCGACAAATACTGGATCAACCAATATTTTTTTACCCTCTGCCTGGAGATAATAAGACGAATGTCCCATCCATACTAATGCGTTTTCGGCGGGAGCTATCTGGCCGAGGTCAGCCTTGTTAAAAGTAAAATCTTTTTGCGGAGTTTTCCTTTCTGTTTTACCAAACAAGAAGCGATACATCACCTGCAGCATGGTGGTACCCTCTTTAAACTGAGGTGTGTGTGCCAGATTATTAAACCTGCCGTTTTTATAATGCGGAGAATTGTTTATTCTTTCCAGCCGCTCTCCTTCTGCCGCTTTGCCAAATTGGGGCTGGCTCATGATTGCCCATGCCGAAGTGATGACAACAGCAATTACGATAAGAGTTATAAGCATTATTTTTTTTAGTCTTTTCAAAATTCAGAAATAAAAATTTACGTAATATACTTTACAGTTTTTGTATTTGTTTCAAAAAACAGAAAGAAAAAAGCAGGTTTGTAGAAACCTGCTTGGCAAAAATTATTTTAAAGGTAGATTTTTAGCTCTTTGAGATTTTACACCTTTCTTTTTTCGCTGATTTTCTATATCTTCTTTGGTCATTTCTTCTGCCTGCGGAAACATTGCCTCTTCGTATTGATACAGGATTTGCTTGATTTTAGCTCTTTCAGCCTTCTGTTCTTCAGGGTTTGGCATTAATATATTCCAGGATACTTCTCCGGGGTTTTCGTAATCCGACTTCGTAATCGTTCCTTCAAAAACATGCTTATCCAACGCTTCATCCAGCTGTATTTTTACGCCGGGCTGCGTAGGATGTACTGTTTGATATTTAGATAAGAAAGGGCGCAAATCGTCATAATACAACCAAAATGTAGGATGCTCGCTACCGGGCAAAATTTCTCCTGTAGATAGTTTATAAGGGATAACGGGCGCAATGCCTATAATACGTACCATCATTCTGCCATAGTTTCTGTCGTAAAACCAGTCTTCTTTTAATCGATAGGTATAAACAGAATCCATATCTACCGCCCTGCGGCGTACCTGATAACCAATTACATTGCCTTCCATATCGTACCGGGCGGCGGTATCCAAGCCTCCGCCAAACTCGGCAATAGCGTCTGATGCGGTAAGCGGCGTGGTAAAGCGGTCGTCTTCATTGCTGAACGCGGTAATTTTATTGGTCTTTATAGCATCCATAATAATATTGATCAGGTTTTGTGTTCCAAACTCATTTCTGGCATACATTAAAAACCTGTTGGCCCTGTGGCGCGTATCAATATCGTTCCAGATTCTTATTTTATAGGCTATATCTTCTTCCTTTACGGTAGGGTATGGCATTGCTTTCGACTGTTGTAAAGGTGCTTTTACATAAGGAAAATCGTTGCGCAAAGACATTTTGCTGCTACCCTGACCTATGCTTTTAGTATTATCGATAAACTCTATGGGCAAAGTATCTGCTACCGGCTGATACGACTCGGCTCT
This sequence comes from Bacteroidota bacterium, assembly GCA_023386235.1. GTDB lineage: Bacteria > Bacteroidota > Bacteroidia > Chitinophagales > Chitinophagaceae > Haoranjiania. The sequence goes on from JAEWKC010000025.1 coordinate 32,995, forward strand.
GGGCTTTGGCTGCGCCGCGCTAGTGGCTGAATAAGAGGTATTGTCATAAGCGCTCTGTGCTATTCCCTGAAGTGTTATCAGGAATAAAAAAAGAAAGCAGCCTGCTAATGATTTGATTTGTCTGTTCATTATTTTCAATAACAATTAATTAATTTTTACGCCTGGCGGTAAATCTATTACGCATCTGAACCCGATATAAGAACGTGCTGAATCCATATAATCGTATGCGCGGGAATTGAGTTGTATCATACTGGCCGGATCTTTCCAGCTGCCGCCGCGTGTTACTTTTCTTTTGTGCTGTCTTGCAGATGAAGGCGTTGGCTTTAAATTTATTTCCGGGTTAAAGTCGTGCTGAAAGGCATTGGGGTCATCAATATAATTACTGACGGTCCATTCCGCCACGTTGCCTACAATATTATAAATACCATAGTCATTCGGAAAATAAGAGTCTACACGAGCCGGGTACAATGCGCCATCTTCGGCATAGTCGCCTCTGCCATTCTTGAAGTTGGCCATCATGCAATCTTTATCGTTTTTTAAATAGTTGCCCCACGGATAAAGGTAGCTTTTATGTCCGCCTGCGGCTGCCAGCTGCCATTCTGCTTCCGTAGGCAATCTGTATTCTGCGCCTACAAGTTTTTTCTTTGTAAGAAATTCATTCATATATCTTGTACGCCAATGCGCATAAGCCATTGCCATCCTTTGCGAAACGCCCACTACCGGGTAGTGCATATAGGCGGGATGAGAAAAATAATTCTTTACCATATTCTCATTGCTGGAGTATGCAAAATCTTTTACCCACACCAGCGTATCGGGATAAACAGGGATATCGTAAGTATAGAAGAAATTGTTCCTGTTCATTCCCGGATTGCGTACCGCCGCTTCAAAATCGTAGCCGCTCATTCTGTATACCAGAGCTTTAGGGTCTAATTCTACTCTGTTCATAAATCTTTCTTCTTCGGGAAGAAAAAGCCTGCTGAGTCTTTCCTGTATTTTCTCGTCCTGATAATTTATTTTCCTTGCTTTTCCCCAGTCGATGGTGGTATCGCCGTCTTTGCTTACTTTGTAGTAGTTCAATTCAAAAGCCGCGATGGAATCACGCACCCAGTTTACAAACTGGTGGTATTGGCTATTGGTAACCTCGTAGGCGTCTATCCAGAATCCGTTAACGGTAATGCTTTGTTCAATTCCGTTGGTTCTGCCTGAGGTGCCATTTTGCGGGTTTACAACAAAAGACCCGGTGGGTACATATACCAGATTATCCGGCTGGTTCATACTACCGGGAGCGGTATATTTAATGCCGCGAACCACGCCATCGTTATTGCCATCTCCTCTGCTGCCGGTTCTTCCGCCGCTTCTGCTTTTACAACTTTGCAAAGCACTAAATGCCAGTGATATCAGCAGAAAAAAAATTACAAATCCATTCAATCTTTTATACATCAGTTACCTGTTTGCTGTTGATAGTGTTTTTATTTATCTTTTTTATTTTGATATTAAGCAACACAAGTCATATGCATACTTATGCTTAACAGTAGTTTATAACGAAATGTTACAATCATTTATTGTTTAATATATGTATCTTATTGAAAGTTTTTTATAGTGAGAAAGCTAAAGAGTTCAATAATGTAATAAATTGATTTTTAATAGGTTAATTCTATTATATTGTTTATTTTGGTTAATGTTTGAGGTAAGGTAACAGAAGTAATATTATTTTTAGACGTAAAGCTAACGGGCGTACGTCTATCAAAATTAACGGCTGACTTTATTTTCTGCGGAAGTGAAATTTCTAGTTTGCCTTCTTCAGGAGCATTCAGAATATGCAAATAAATTTTATTTCCTTTTGTAGTAGTAGCAACGCCCCATTGCTGTGGCGTTATCACATTTCCGCGCGTGGGTTTCGCAGGTTTCCAGGGGCAAGCTTGATGCAGCCTGATAGCTATAGCCCGATTTATTTTTACCCGGTAAATCGCGCTCAAACATTTGAAAATCCTCTCCTGCAATCGGGTCTAAATGATGATTGTTTCCTATTAAACAATTTGGCTGCAGGCGATGAATTAAACCATAAATCTCATCATACCTCCAGTCGATTCTTGAAGAGCGGTCTTCATGTCCTTCAAGATTGGTCTGGTCCCAATGACCATCAAACCAAATGGCAGATACCTTTCCGTAATTGGTGAGCAGTTCGGTTAACTGTGCCTTCATAAATTTCAGATAACTGTCGTAATCTGTCTTTGCAGTTCTTCCCGAGTGCTGGCACGTTCTGCCTGTTTCATGCGGATAATCGTCTCTGAATCAATCGAGCGTAGAGTAATAAAAACCGAGTTTCATATTCTGGCGCTCGCACTCCTCTGCCAGCATTTTCATAGCCTCTTTACCATAGGAGGTGTTGGTAATTTTCCATTCAGATTGTTCGGTATTCCAGTTGCTGAAACTATCGTGATGACGACTTACAAAAATAATGTATTTCATGCCCGCTTTTTTTGCCAGGCTTACCCATGTTTTGGCGTCAAAATCCTGTGGATTAAAATAATTGATGAGATTCTTATATTCATGTACAGGTATTTTTCTGTTGTTCATTACCCACTCGCCATCTCCCAATACACTTGAAGCACCCCAGTGAATAAACATACCAAACTTATCGTCTCTGAAAGCTTCTCTGGCTTTAAGATTTTCGGGAGTAGGAACGTATTTATCCTGTACTAAAAGTTGCGTACAAAAAAGTAGTGCGACAATGCAAAAGTAAGTAACGCATAAAATAAATTTTTTGAAAATGAATATTTGAACTGGTAATTATTACAAATATACATTATCCTGCCATGGATTGGTAACAAAAAAAGCTGCGTTTGCACGGAGATTTTTGATACTCTTGCTATTTAGCAGATCTTTATAAATGATACCGAAGTACCGGTGTTAGGCTTACTGCTTCCATTGAATTGGTAGATATTAAATAATAACCTCTTAATTTCATACCCAAACTAAAATGTGTATCTATTGGTTTTAAATATTGCAGCCCTAAGCATGCGCCACCTTCTTCCATTTTTGAATTTTTAAATTTTCTCTCTTGTATTTCTATTGAATTGGAAAAATTCAAAACATCAATCTCTTGCTGCTTAGAAGTAAGCATGAACAATCCGATATCGTATTTAATATCCGGCAACTGTTTTGTAAATGCACGTTCGTAACCTAGAAGAAAAAAGTTATTTATGTGTCGTAAGTTGAAATCAGTTATATTCAATTGTAAACCATTCACGTTTTCGTAATAATTTTTCTTTCCCTTATTTACGCTATTACTATATCCTAAAAAAATACTCGAAAAATCTTTGAAATGATAGTTAAGCTGAAGTCCTCCTATAATTCCGAGAAAATCTTTATTATAAAAACTGGTTTTATTTTCTGGACCATCCAATTCATCATAATTTCTAACAAAAAAATTCCCTTGTAATCCGTAATTGGCTTCAATAGAAAACCTTTGGCTAAATACAGATAATTGCATCAGAGACATTACTAATATAAAAAAACATTGTATCTTTTTCATTTAGAGTTCATTTACTTTAAATTAATAGATTGTTCACTATTGTGTGAATAGTGAAAACTTCAATAACCATAGACATTTAAAAGATAAGATAATAAATAAATCTTTTGTGCACTGAAATTTATTTCGATAACGAAGTAATAATATTAGTAACATTATAAAAAGTTAACATTAGGTTAAATTTATTCTATTTAGTATAAATACTATTAAATATATCTATAACAACTACTAAATATTCGCTTTTTATTAACATTCTCAACCGGTAAAATTTAACATACTAATTGAATAATATCTTACGCCATGAATGCTTTCTTTACAAATACTTTATAACAAAAAAAGATCCCCCGAAAATTTGGGGATCTTTAAAAAGTTATGGGCTAAACTTTTATTTAGCGGCCTCTTCCTGACGCAGTTGCCTGGTCATTACCACAGAAGCTACCGGAATACGAAGCGGATTCATGATTTCCATATTTTCCACTTGAATATCTTCTACGCGAATGTTTCCGTTTACTTCAAGAGAACTGATGTCTACATCTATTGCTTCTTTCAGATCTTTGGGCAGGCATTTTACCTTTAATACTTTTAGCTTGTGGATCAGCTTACCGCCCGCTCTTACACCTGCAGAATTTCCTGTAAGTCTGATGGGTATAGAAGCTATCAGCTTTTTGTCTTCTACCAGCTCCAGTAAATCTACATGGATAAGCGTATCTTTTACTCTGTCGAATTGAAGATCTTTTACGATGGTTCTATAGGTAGTTCCATCAATTTCTACTTCTGCCAACTGAAAGTTACCGGTGTATATCAAGGGTCTTAATTCTTTTGCAGAAGTGTAAAAGTTCACTTCTTTAGCACCCCCGTAAATTACACCCGGTACATTTTCCTGAGAGCGAATTTGGCGGGTGGATGCTTTGCCGGTTCCGGTCCTCAGGTGACCTTTGATTGTAATTGTTTTCATCTTTTTATTATTTATTATTAAAAAAGTTTATTTATCTACATTTCTCAATTGAGAATGGATGAACAAACTGGTAATACTTTTATTTTCGTAAGCGTTTTTAATAGCTATTGCCATCAGGTCTGCCACGCTTACCACTTTTATTTTATCGGAATGTTGCTTTAAAGGAATGGTATCGCAAACTACCAGTTCTTCCAATACGCTCTTTTCGATAGTTTCATAAGCCGCGCCGCTTAAGATAGGATGAGTACAAAGAGCTCTCACACTTTTCGCTCCCTTATCCTTCAGTAATGCTGCTGCTTTTGTCAAAGTGCCTCCCGTATCAATAATGTCATCTATCAGAATGATATCTTTGTCTTGCACATCGCCTATCACTACCATGCTGGCTATTTCATTTGCGCGCTTTCTGTGCTTGTCACAAATCACCATTTCCGCATCAAAATAGCTGGCTATTTCTCTCACTCTTTTCGTGCTTCCTACGTCGGGGGCCGCAAAGGTAAGGTTTTTTAAATTTAAATTTTCAATATAAGGTATAAAAATTGCCGAACTGTCTAAGTGGTCTACGGGAATATCAAAAAATCCCTGTATTTGGGCTGCATGTAAATCCATTGTAATTACCCTGTCTGCTCCTGCCGTTTCCAGCAGCATGGCCACCAATTTGGCGCCGATAGCTACGCGGGGACGATCTTTCCTGTCCTGGCGCGCAAATCCATAATAAGGAATTACGGCTATAATCCTGTTGGCGCTGGCTCTTTTGGCGGCATCTATCATCAATAGGAGTTCCATCAAATTATCGGTAGGCGCAAAGGTACTTTGTACTAAAAATACATAATCGCCCCTGATGCTTTCTAAAAATATGGGCTGAAACTCGCCATCGCTAAATTTCTGAAGTTTAATTTCTCCCAAACGAGTGCCGAATTTCTTGGCTATTCTCGTTGCCAGTTCAATAGAACCTGTGCCTGAAAAAATCTTTACCGAAGGATTGACCATTTGTAATTATTATCAATTTTGTTTATATAACAGAGGGCAAAGATAATTTTATAAGGTCACAAAATTAAATTTTTGTCTAACTTTAATCTTACTTATTTTCTCAATCAATTTCTATGACAAAGATTTCTATAAAAAACTGGGCAGAAGACGACAGACCTCGGGAGAAACTACTTACAAAGGGAGCGGCTGCGCTTAGCAATGCCGAGCTATTAGCTATTCTTATTAATAATGGCACCAAAGATCTCTCTGCCATTGATGTAACCAAGGCATTGCTGAGCAAGATAGACAACAGCCTGACGCGCTTGGCAAAAATGAGTGTAAGAGAAATACTGCAACTGAAAGTAAAAGGTATTGGAGAAGCCAAGGCCGTAGCAATTGTGGCCGCCATGGAACTATTGCACAGAAAAAGCAGAGAAGAATCGGAAGCAAGATTTGTTAACGCCAGTAAAGATGCGGCTAATTACATCAACCCTATGTTGCGGCATCTGCAAAAAGAGGTTTTTGGTGTATTGTACCTAAATCAGGCCAATAAAATTATTCAATTTGAAATTATCAGCGAAGGGGGATTTACCGCAACCATTGCAGATCCGCGTATCATTTTTAAAAATGCTTTTACCCATAATGCCACAGCTATTATTTTGGCACACAATCACCCCAGTGGAAGCCTCAAGCCCAGTGCGGCGGATATTCAGCTTACGGACAAAATAAAATCGGCAGCCGCTTTTCTTGAAATACGTCTTTTAGATCATATAATTGTTAGTGAAAATGGGTACTACAGCTTTGCCGATGAAGGAAAAATATAAGCTAGTTTAAACTGGGATCTACCGGAAAGTTAGACATCATTTTATAATCTCCTCCCAATTGCTCCATACTCATTTTCCAGATACCCGAAGGGTTGCTGTGGAATACAAGATCAGGTGTAGCCTTATGTGTAATCCATGTTTTTTCAGCGTATTCCTCCTGCAGCTGGCCGGCTTCCCAGCCGCTATAACCAATAAAAAATTTAATTTCGGTAGGCTTTATCAGCTTATTCTCTATGGCAAACATAGCTTTATCGTAATTGCCGCTCCAGAATATTTCATCGGTGATTTGCACACCGTTTTCAATTAAATCGGGGCGCGAATGAATAAAATGCAAAGTTTCCGGAGCTACCGGGCCTCCGTAATAAGCCTGTATCTTCTCTGATCCGTTGATAGAAAATTCTTTATTCTTACGGTCTCTGAATATTTTATTTACCACAAAGCCAAAGCTGCCGCTTTCATCACTTTCACAAATGAGAATAACCGTCCGCTGAAAATACGGATCTTTTAAAAAAGGTTCGCTGATAAGTAAGGTGCCTCCGTTGATGCTCATATCGCTAAATTACTTAATTATACTACAAGCAGCCGTATTCAGTTAGTTAAAATCCATCAAAAAGTATAAACCCGTGTTATATATTTTAGTCTTAGATTTGCAAATAGTATATTTGTGAACGGCTTATTTCAATTTTTAATAATCAGATATCTTTTAAAAAAATATACAGATGAAAAAATATATATTGTTTTCTTTCCTATTGTCTCCGGTGTTTCTTTTCGCGCAAAATTTTAAAATCACCGGTAAAATAGCGAAAACAAATCCAAGAGTTACCAAAGTAGCTCTTTACTATGCACGCAATGGTCAGAATATTTTAGACAGCGTAGAAGTAAGAAACGGCACTTATACATTTGAAGGCATGGTATCGCAGCCTACACGTGCCGATCTGCTGGCTAAATACAGTGATGGGAAGGTAGTGCCAAGAATGTCGAGAGATCTGAAAACAATTTTTCTGGAGCCCGGCAATATTACTGTTAGCAGCATAGACTCCTTCTCTAACGCTACCATTTCAGGTTCGCGCGCCAATGCCGAATTTGAAAAATTGCAAAGCATGGCCATGCCTTACCTGAGAGACGCGCAGACCCTGACCAGACAAACAGAAGCACTGGCGAAAAACAATAATGAAACCGAAAGAAGAAACGTACAAGCCAAGCTTGACGCCATCAACACAGAATTGAAAGAAGACGTGTATAAAAAATATTTCACCGATAACCCTTCTTCTCCCATTGCCTTATTTGCTTTGCAACAATACGCGGGCGCGCAAATGGATGATCCGGCCGAAGTAAGCAGGCTTTTTGCCATGCTTCCTCAAAATGTAAAAGAAGCCGGCGAGGGAAGAAGATTTTCGCAATTAATTAATTTTACGCAGCGCGGCAGCATCGGAAAAGCCGCTCCCGACTTCACCCAAAATGATATAAACGGGAAAGCTGTAAGACTTTCTGCACACAGAGGATCGTATGTATTGCTAAATTTCTGGGCAAGCTGGTGCGCATCGTGCAGAGCTGAAACCCGCACTATCAGGAGCATTCATGATAAATACGGAAATGATCTGAAGATTATCAGCGTTTCACTGGATAAACCTGGAGAAAGACGCGAATGGACAGAAGCGGTAAGAAAGGACAGTATGAACTGGACCAACGTATCGGACCTGCAATTCTGGAACAATGATGTGGCTGTAAAGTACGGTATCTCTGTAGTTCCGCAAAATATACTGATTGATAAGAACGGAAGAATCATAGGAAGAAATCTGCGGGGAGACGCGCTGGAAGCCAGGATAGAAGAACTTTTGAGATAAACTATTTGCCCATAAATTATTTGCCTGTTGTACCAACTGCCTCAAGAGCTTATTGAATCGCTGAAAGACGTTAAAGGATTTGACGAAGAAGCCTTTAAGCAGGTGCATAATGCACGGGAAACAATAACCTCCTTACGCATTAACCCCGATAAGATTACAGATATACCACAAACACTTCCCGGAGAAAAAATTCCCTGGAGTCCTTATGGCTGTTATCTTTCAGAGCGTCCTTCATTTACATTAGACCCGATGTTGCATGCAGGCGCATATTATGTGCAGGAAGCCGGCAGCCAGTTTTTATGGGAAGTTTTAAAACAAATATTTAAAACAAATAAAGAAGCAACAGTAGCCGATCTTTGTGCTGCACCGGGAGGCAAAAGCACTTTGCTGGCTTCTTACTTTACAGATGGATGCGTAGTTGCCAACGAAGTAATCAAATCAAGATGCGCTATACTGGAAGAAAATATTACCAAATGGGGCGCTGCCAATACAATTGTTACCAACAACGACCCTAAAGATTTCAGCCGGCTGCCGGGTTTTTTTGATGCGCTCGTGATTGACGCTCCCTGTAGCGGCAGCGGACTTTTCAGAAAAGACAACGGCGCTATAGAAGAATGGAGCATTGCCAATGTAGAGCTTTGCAGCAAGCGGCAGCAGCGCATTTTACATGATGCTTACGACTCTTTAAAAAACAACGGCTATCTTATTTACGCTACTTGCTCTTATTCAAAAGAAGAAAACGAAGATATAATAGACTATATCCTGCAAAATTTTGAAACAGAAAGTGTACGAGTGCAGATAAATGACAGCTGGAATATAATAGAAACCAATACCGGCAATAAAGGTTATGGCTACAGATTTTTTCCGCACAAAGTAAAAAGTGAAGGATTTTTTATAGCAGTATTTAAAAAGAAAGACGGTACGCATTACACCGATACTTTAAAAGCAAAATGGGAGCTTGCCTCTAAAAAAGAAATGGAAGAGATAGCCCGCTGGATGCAGCATACAGAAGATTTTCAAGTGATAAAAAACAATGACAAATTAATTGCCATACGAAAGCAAGATGTTGAAAAAATAAGTGCGCTGAAACAAAATTTATATCTGAAAAAAGCAGGAATAGAATTAGGAGAAATAAAAAACAAAGGGTTGGTGCCGGCGCATAATTTCGCGCTATCCGGGCTGGTAAGCAAAAGCATGCCACACATTGAGCTGACTAAAGAAGACGCGCTTAATTATCTTCGAAAAAAAGATTTTGCGTACAATGATAATTCTACCGGGTGGGCGTTGGCAACGTATAACCAGATCCCGATTGGATGGATGAAAATACTTCCCAACAGGGTAAACAACTACTATCCTGTAGAATGGCGCATTCTGAAGCAGTAGGCAGCATACGAAAGAGATTAAAAATAACGTTATTTTAAAATTAATATATTACTTTTATATTGTAAAACAGAGAGAATAGAATGAAAAGAATAATCATCTTAATATTTAGCCTGATTGTTTCTACACAGTTGATGGCGCAAAGGTTTCATACCGTAAAATCGGGCGAAACACTTTCTGCCATTGCAAGAGATTATGGCACTACCGTGGGAGATATTATGCGCCTGAATGGCATGAACGCCGATAGTAAACTGATAGTAGGAGAAAGAATACAAATACCTCCAAGCGGAAAAACGATTCTCAGAGGAAGAACTCATACCATACAATCCGGCGAAACGCTTTCCGCTATCGCTCAACAATATGGTACAACCGTGGGAGATATCATGCGCCTGAACGGTATGAATGCAGACAGTAAGCTGGTAATAGGAGAAGTGATCAATATTCCCGATGCGGGAGTAGCCGTTGCCAGAAACGATGCACCTGTTGCATCTCCTGCAGATGATGGCTTTGAAATCGCGGAAGCGCCATCATCCGCCGATCTGGAAGATAACAGCAGCACGCAGCCGGTATTTATTCCTCCTGCTACAGCAGAAAGTTCTGTGAATCAGGGAGTATTCGCGGGTAATTTTAAAACAGCAGGCACAGAGGTGAGCACTTCGGGGGAGGCTAAAACATTCAAATCGGAAAGTGGCTGGACAGACCATAAATACTTCATTTTGATGAATGACATAGAACCCGGAAAAGTAGTAAAGGTAGAAAGCGGCAATGGCAATGTGATATACGCAAAAGTATTATGGAATCTGGGCGGCGGCAGAGAAAACCGTGGGTTAACTTATCGCATTAATGAAGCGGCCGCCCAAACTTTAGGCATTGCAGATAACAAATTTACTATCTCTGTATCTTATTACCGTTAAGCTTGTATCGTTCATGGCACAAACTTCCGCCAAAGTAGATCAGTATATTCTCAATGCGCAACCATTTGCACAGCCTTTACTGGAGCACTTAAGAGGTTTAATACACGAAACCTGCCCGGTAGCCGTTGAAACCATTAAATGGGGAATGCCTCATTTTGAATACAACGGAAAAAACCTATGTAGTTTCGCGGCTTTCAAAAAACATTGCTCGCTCACTTTTTGGATGGCCGGAGAAATGAAGACTTTTAAAAAACTCAACAAAGACCATGCACAAGGCATGGGACATTTTGGGAAAATCACCACTGCTGAAGCTCTGCCTTCCAACAAAGACCTGAAAGCCTGCATAAAAGAAGCCATGACACTTTTGGATAATGGCTTTGTGCTGAAAAAAAACAAACCTGACGACGACAAAGAACTGGATATTCCCGACTTCTTTTCCCGGGCGCTTACAACTAACAAAAAAGCCAAGGCTAATTTTGACAAAGCTTCCTACTCCTGGAAAAAAGAATATGTAGAATGGATTACTGACGCGAAAACCGATGCCACACGCGAAAAGCGCATGAATACTGCATTAGAGTGGATGGAAGAGGGAAAAGGAAGAAACTGGAAATATCAAAAAAAGTAAGCTAGCGATGCAGTACCGTATCCTCTTCGACAGGTGAGGATTGAGACAGAAAAATTGCATTCAATGCCTTACACACGAAACAATATCGCGCAAAATTTCATTAAAATAAAAATTACTCCGATTCCATTTCCAAACCCCGGCCATATTTCAGAGCAGACCAGAATAATATCTTTTTAAATACTCTCTATTTTATCAAAAAAATTATGTATGAATTAAGTACATTTGTTAAGTGAAAGCGACGACGAAAGAACCACCAAAATATTATCTTAACGAAGAGCAGGAGAAAAAAGAAATATTAAGGAACTACAGAGCCTTAATGAAAATGCTGCGCCCGAAACTAAAGAAGGGCGATAAAGAGCTGTTGCGCAATGCTTTTGAAATGGCAGCAGAGGCGCACTCGGAAATGCGCAGGAAGAGCGGCGAGCCTTACATTCTGCACCCACTTGCCGTGGCAATGATTTGCGTGGAAGAAATAGGGCTGGGCGTAAGAAGCGCCATCTGCGCGCTGCTTCACGACACGGTGGAAGATACGCACATCACCCTGGAAGATATACAACGAGAGTTTGGAAATGAAATTCCTAAAATTGTTGACGGGCTTACAAAAATATCTACTGTATCAGATACAAGTGCTTCCTCCTCGCAGCAGGCGGAAAACTTTAAAAAAATACTGCTCACACTTACCGATGATCCTCGCGTAATACTCATAAAGCTGGCAGACAGGCTGCACAATATGCGCACGCTCGACTTTATGAAAACCGAAAAGCAGCTCAAAATCGCCAGCGAAACAATTTTTGTTTACGCTCCGCTTGCGCATAGAATGGGCTTGTACGAAATTAAAACCGAAATGGAAGATCTGGCCATGAAATACATGGAGCCGGATAAGTATAAGGAGATTGCCAAAAAGCTTGCAGAAACAAAACGGGAAAGGAACCGCTACATCAATGAATTTATCAAACCAATAAGGGAAAAGTTAGAAAAAAACGGCTTCAGTTTTGAGATATACGGCAGACCCAAAAGCATACATTCCATTTGGAATAAAATGAAAAAGAAAGGGATTGAATTTGAAGAAGTATACGATCTTTTTGCCATTCGTGTAATTATTGATTCTGAACCCAATAAAGAAAAGGAAGCCTGTTGGAAGGTTTATTCTCTTATAACAGATGAATATACTCCATCTCCCGAAAGGCTGCGAGATTGGCTGAGTAATCCCAAAAGCAATGGATATGAGGCTTTGCACACAACGGTAATGGGCGGTCACGGCAAATGGGTAGAGGTACAGATACGCAGCCGCCGCATGAATGAAATAGCGGAAAAAGGATTAGCCGCGCATTATAAATACAAAGAAGATACCACCGCGCAGGAAGAAGACCGCTTTGAAAAATGGTTCTCTCAAATAAGAGAAGCTATGGTTACAGGTTCGGATAGCGTGGATTTTCTGCAAGATTTTAAAACAAGCTTTTTAGTAGAAGATATTTATGTTTATACGCCAAAAGGAGAAGTAAAAATGCTTCCGATTGGTTCTACCGCTCTTGATTTTGCATTCAGCATTCACACGGCTGTAGGCTCGCAGTGCATCGGCGCCAAAGTAAATCACCGCCTGGTTCCTATAGGACACAAGCTTAGAAGCGGCGACCAGGTAGAAATTATTACCAGCCAGAAACAAAAGCCCAGTGAAGATTGGCTAAACTACGTAGTAACCGCCAAAGCCAAAAACAAAATAAAAGACGCGCTGAAGGAGGAAAAAAGAAAAGTAGCGGAAGACGGAAAATATACGCTAATGCGAAAGCTGGACAATATGAAGGCGGCCTTTTCCGCACACAACATAGAAGAGCTTTATACATTTTACAAACTCAATTCTCAGCTGGATTTATTTTACCAGATTGCAACCAAAAAAATTGATTTAAAAGAATTAAAAGATTTTAAAGTAATTGGCGACAAACTTGAGCAGCCTCGTACTTCCAAATCAGCACACGCCGAAGTATTTGAAGATAAAGCGCAGACATTTAGCAAAAAAGATTCTGAGCTGATAATTTTTGGCGAAAGCAGCGACAAGATAATGTATTCCCTTGCCAAGTGTTGTCATCCCATACCCGGGGATGATGTGTTTGGATTCATCAGCACGGGAAAGGGGATGATCATCCATCGCACGTCCTGCCCCAATGCCACGCAACTCCTGTCAAATTATGGCCACAGGATTGTAAAGACAAGATGGGCCAACAGCAAAGAAATTTCTTTTCTTACCGGGATTGAAATTATTGGTCTCGACGATTTTGGAATGATCAACAGAATCACTACTGTTGTAAGCAATGACATGCGCATCAATATTTCTTCTATGTCCATTGAATCGGAAAGCGGCTATTTCAAGGGGAAACTCAAAGTTTTTGTGAGAGACAAGGAAGAGCTTGACAGGTTAATCATCGCTTTAAAGAAAGTAGAAGGAGTAGAAAAAGTAACGCGTTTTGATGCGGATGAAAAAGGGTAGATACTGATGATTTTTAAACCAAAGTCTTTCTTTTTTTAGCGAGTTTGTTTATTCTGCCTAAAAGAGCATAAATTTAAGCTTATAAAATCAGCTACTATGAAATATTTGACTTTGTCTATCGCGCTGGCACTTTATTCAGTCATGCTTTTTGCGCAAAAAACAAGTACCGTTACTATCCAGTCTCCTGACAATTCTATTGAGCTGTCAATAAATATCGGCAGCAATATTACATGGGCGGTTACCAAAAATAAAACCTCTGTTATTTCTCCTTCTGCAATATCGCTGACTCTTGGCAATGGTGAAATATTGGGCAAAGATCCAAAAATAAAAAGCAGGAAAGAAAAAGTAGTGAACACAACCGTTACGGGATTGTTTTACAAGAAAACAACTATCATTGATAACTACAGAGAAGTTGCCTTGCAGTTTCAAAACGACTATGGCTTACTATTCCGGGTATACAACACCGGTGTGGCGTACAGGTTTGTAACAAATAAAAAATCGCCTTTAACCATTGTCAGTGAAGAAGCCAATTTTAATTTCGATAAAGATTATTCTACAGTTGTGCCTTATGTAAATACTTACGTTACAAAAAACGGCACTGGCGATGTGTACATCAATTCATTTGAAAACACGTACAATTATCTCAATATTTCGGAACTTAATAAAGATACGATTGCCTTTACGCCTATTCTTGTAAATATTGATAATGGTAAAAAAGTCGCTATCATGGAAGCCGACCTTGAAGACTATCCGGGCATGTTTCTGAAAGCTAAGCACCACGGCTTTTACAGCGATTTTGCTCCTTATCCAAAATCGGAAAAACAAGCCGGGCACAACAATCTGCAAACATTTGTTACCGAACGGGAAAACTTTATTGCAAAAACCTCCGGTACAAGAACTTTCCCCTGGCGCTTAGTAGTCATTAGTGAGCAGGATAAAGAATTGCTCAACAATGATTTGGTATACCTGCTGGCCTCACCTTCAAGGATTGATAATACTTCATGGATACAACCTGGCAAAGTAGCCTGGGATTGGTGGAACCATTGGAATATCAAAAATGTAGATTTTGTAGCAGGCATCAACACGGCAACTTATAAATACTATATTGACTTTGCATCTGAATATAATATCGAATATATTCTACTTGATGAAGGCTGGGCAAACAGCTTGGATATTATGGACATAGTGCCGCAAATTAATTTGCAGGAAATCATTGATTACGGCAAACAAAAAAATGTAGGCATCTGGCTTTGGGCAGGATGGTTGCCTTTAAATAAAAAAATGGATGAAGCGCTAAGTAAATATGCCGGTATGGGCATCAAAGGATTTAAAGTAGATTTCATGGATCGTGATGACCAGAAGATGGTCAACTTTTATTATCATCTTTCGCAAAAAGCTGCTGAGCACAAGATAATGATTGACTTTCACGGCTCGTATAAACCTACCGGTTTGCAACGAACTTTTCCCAATGTTGTCAATTTTGAAGGCGTGTACGGGATGGAGCAGCTTAAATGGGCCAATCCGGATATGCCAAAAAATGACGTAACTATACCTTTTGTACGCATGCTGGCCGGCCCGCTTGATTATACACCCGGCGCTATGAGCAATGCTAATAAAACCAATTTCAGAGCTGTCAACGCTCAACCAATGAGCCAGGGTACACGCTGTCATCAGCTGGCAATGTATGTAGTATACGAGGCCCCTTTCTCTATGCTAAGTGATAATCCTTCTGCATATTTGCGTGAAGAAATTTCTACAAAATTCATTGTAGATATTCCAACTACTTTTGACGAAACGGTTGCCCTTGACGGCAAGGTAGGAGAATATGCCATAATAGCCCGCAGGAAAGGAAATATCTGGTATATAGGCGGGATGACGGACTGGACCGCGCGCGACATAACACTTGATTTTTCTTTCTTAAAAAATGGAAAATACCAACTTGAGTTATACACCGATGGAGCAAATGCGCATAGAGGTGGTACCGACTTTAAAAAAGAAAACAAAAGCATTTCTTCCTCCGATAAATTGAGCATACACATGGCGCCCGGCGGAGGCTTCGCGGCGGTGATAAAGTAAATGTATTTTTAAGAATGTGAGTTGTTTTTTTGATGCGTATCTTAGAGAAGAAGACGAAGATTGAAAACCATTCTACAAATTGCAAAAAGAACTTTTCAATAGACTTTTAGAAATTCTTTTCATCTGCCACACTGCTGATAGGCAGGAAAAACCTTATTTTGCATACGTTTAGCAAAACCATATATTATGCAAAAAATTATTGCCTTCTTTTTATTCCTGTTCCTGACAGCTACAGCGTTCACTCAAAAACATTTTAGCTTTGTACAAATAACCGACCTGCATATAGGCGGCAGCACTGCGGCAGACGATTTAAGAAGAACGGTACAAGAGTTAAACAATAACGATACGATACAATTTGTATTGGCGACCGGCGACATTACAGAGTTTGGTTCAGAAAAAGAAATAACCTTAGCCAGGCAAATTCTTGATTCTCTCAACAAGCCCTGGTATATTGTTCCCGGCAATCATGATTCTAACTGGTCGGAAAGCGGCACCAACGATTTCCTGAGAATCTTCGGTAGCGAAGCGTTCGCTTTTAATCATGGAGGATATTATTTTATAGGCAACGCCAGCGGGCCAAACATGCGCATGAGTCCCGGCCAGATTCCTTATGAACACATCGTTTGGATGGATTCTGTGTTAAATAAAATACCCAAAGACGCGCCCGTGATTTATATAAACCATTACCCGGTAGATTCATCCTTAAACAATTGGTACGATGTAATTGACAGATTAAAACAACACAATATACAAATGACAATGGGTGGCCACTGGCATACAAATAAAGTAGTAAACTGGGAAGGCATCCCCGGCGTAATAGCCCGCTCTAACCTTAGAGCCAAAGACACTACCGGAGGGTATAACATTGTAACTTTCAAAGATCAAAAAGCGATCTTTCAGTCAAAGAAAACCTTCTCTGATGAAATTATTCACTGGGCAACGATTGACTTAAAAAATCATTTTTTTAAAAACGATACCACAACTTACACAAGGCCTTCGTTTGCGGTAAACAATTTATTTCCACAGGTAAAAAACAAGTGGATGTATCAAATTAAAGCCGATGTAGGCAGCGGCTTTGCACTTAAAAATAATGTACTGGTAACGCCGGACACCAAAGGAAATGTGTACGCCTTTGACTTAATCAAGAAAAAAATCATCTGGCAAAATACAACCAACGGCAAAATATATTCCGCTCCTGCCATTGAAGGGAATGATGTAGTGGTTTCTTCTACCGATGGCAATGTGTATTGCTATGATTTATCCACCGGAAAACAAAAATGGAAATTCGCTGTAAATAGCCCCATAGTCAGCTCTCCGGTAATATTCAACAATCAGATTTTCATCGGTTCGTCAGGAGGTAATTTCAGAAGTCTTGATCTGCTTACGGGAAAACAATTATGGATATACAACGATGTAAAAGATTTTATAATCACTACTCCTACCATTCACGAAGGAGTGATTTATTTTGGTTGCTGGGGCAATGAGTATTACGCGCTAGACACAAAAACCGGTAAGGAAATCTGGAAGTTCCGGGATGGCTATAGCAACCGGATGCTTTCACCCGCCGCCTGTATTGCGCGGGTTGCTGATGATAAATTGTTTATTGTAGCCCCCGACAGGCACATGAGCGCCTTGCGTATAAAAGACGGGAAACAGATATGGAAAAAGAAATGGGAAAATGACTGGGTGCGTGAATCCATGGGCATTTCAGCCGACAAGAAAATGATCTTTGCCAAAACCATGCAGGGGGATGTAATTGGCGTACCGGCATCTGTAAGCGAAAACCCGGACTATACATGGAAAACCAATTTTTCTTTGGATTACGAGCTTAATCCTGCACCGGTTACAGAGTATAACGGCTTGATTTTCGCACTTAGCGATAAAGGTGTTGTAGCCGCATACAACAGGCAAACCGCTGATATACAATGGGCGCATAAAGTATCGAATACGCTAATAAACATGATCAAACCATTATCTGCCAATCAATATGTATTGACCACTATGGATGGTAAGTTGATTGTTCTTGAAATAGATAAATAAGCTACAGCTTATTGATTGATGATTTGCAGCAGTTCGTCATGTACCAGTCCGTTGGATGCAATAAGTCCATGCCTGTAAATATCAAACGCCTCTCCCTTTAAATTGGTCAGTTTGCCGCCGGCTTCTTTTAAAATGATAACGCCGGCTGCTGTATCCCAGGGTTGCAGATGATGTTCGTAAAAAGCCTCAAAGCGGCCTGCGGCTGTCCAGCACATATCTATAGCGGCGCTTCCCAGCCTTCTTACGGCAATGCCGCGGCGTATCAATCTTTCAAAAGTTTGTAAAGGTCCGTTTTTATCATTAAGATAGGTATAAGGAAAGCCGGTTACAAAGCAACTTTTTTCAAAAACTGATTTTTTGCTTACTTCAATTCTTTCATCGTTTAGAAAAGCGCCTTTCCCTTTTTCAGCAAAGAAAAATTCTTCCATCAGGGGATTATAAACCGCGCCCATTATGATTTCTCCATCCATTTCCAAACCTACTGAAACCGCGCATATCGGTATTCCCTGAGAAAAGTTGATGGTGCCGTCTATCGGGTCTATTATCCATTTGTACGATGATTGTTGTGGTATTTCGCCCGATTCTTCGCTTAAAATAAAATGATCGGGAAAAGCGGCTTTAATAGTTTCTATAATAGCTTTTTCCGCGGCATTATCGGCTTCCGTAACCGGGTTGTTCACACCTTCTTTCTGGTATACTTTATATTCACGATGGAAAAAATAGGCCAGTTGCTCTGCTCCTTTTTTTGTAGCTTCTATTAATACTTGTTTATGCATGTATTGCTTTTTTCTTTGAAAAATAAAATACCTGTTCTAAAAGCGAGAGCATTAAAAACATCGCTGTCATTTGATGTAGCAAAGCCAGGGTTTCAAACAGGCCCCACTCATTCGCGTTGATTCTTACGCTGGTGCTGATGGTAAGTATACCCAATAAAACCTGTATGATTACGAATAAAACAGGCAGGTATTTCCACTTGTTTACAGTGGCTTTTATTTTACTTACACGTATAGTATAAATAACAATGAGTAAGGTAATTAAATATGCCAGTGTGCGATGTATGAAATGTACGGTTATCACATTATCTATCAACGGATGTCCTTCTCTTGCCTCCCCTAAGCCCTCCGGAATCCATTTACCATTAATAGTTGGCCAGGTAGCAGCTGCAGGCGCGGCTTTAAAGCCGGCCATAAGCGCACCGTATACAAACTGAAAAAACAGTACAGCTAATATGACAATTAGAAAATTTTTCAACGCTCTGTTGTGCAACCCCTCGTATTGAGGTTTCAGCAGCTTTAGGGCAAACCAAAAAACATAGCAGCCCAATATCATGGCACATACAAAGTGAAGCGCCAGCCTGGTAGGCCTTACATATATGGCATCGCCCGTTAAACCACTTGCAACCATTATCCATCCTATAGCCCCTTGCAAAGCGCCTAAAATAAATATGCCCACAAAAGGCAGCAACATATCTTTGGTAAAATATTTTTTTATCCAGAAATAAATAAAAGGTATCGCGAAGGCGAAACCTAAAAGCCTTGCCCAGATACGATGAAACCATTCCCAAAAGAAAATAAACTGAAAATCTTTTAATGTAAAATCGGCATTGAGCAGGCGAAACTGAGGTGTTTGCTGGTACTTGGCAAATTCTTCCATCCACTGCTGATGATTGAGCGGAGGCAAAGTACCCGTAATGATATTCCATTCGGTAATAGACAATCCCGATCCTGACAAGCGCGTAATACCTCCTATAAGTGTTTGTATTATTATCATAAAAACACCCGTCATTAACCAATAACCAACTATTTTGTTTTTTCTTTCTCTGCTAAGTGAATTCGCCATGCTTATTTATTGAAATTGCAACAAAGATAACTATTAGAAAGTTAAAGAATAAGTATATTTGAGGCGTATGTTACTCAATTTCTATAATAAAAATTTACTGGAAGCAGGGTGCGACGAAGCAGGCAGAGGATGCTACGCGGGGCCTGTATTTGCGGCAGCGGTAATTATGCCCAAAGATTTTTATCACCCGTTGCTAAATGACAGTAAGCAGGTAAAAGAAACAAACAGGTACCTCCTAAAAAGCATTATAGAAAAAGAAGCGCTGGCATATAGTGTGGCCATGGTAGATTGCGAAGAAATAGACACCATCAATATTTTGAAGGCTTCTATAAAAGCTATGCACCTGGCCATTGACAACTTACAATTAGCGCCTGAGTTTTTATTGATAGACGGCAATCGTTTTTATCCGTATAAAAACATCGCGCACTTGTGCGTGATAAAAGGAGATAGTGTTTATACTTCTATAGCCGCGGCAAGTATTCTGGCAAAAACTTACAGAGATGATTATATGAAATCACTATCAGATATTTATCCCGAATATGACTGGCACAGCAACAAAGGGTACGGTACACAAAAACACCGGGATGCCATAGCGCGATTAGGCTTAACGCCGCATCACAGAAAAAGTTTTAATATAGTACCCAAACAATTAAATTTATTTGAATAATGGAATTTACGCTGAGAAGAGCCGAGAGAAAAGACTGCTTAAAAATAATGGAACTGGTAAGAGAGCTGGCGGCATTTGAAAAAGCGCCCGAACAGGTAAGCGTGTCGCAGCAACATTTTGAAGAGAGTGGCTTTGGCCAGCACCCTGTATGGTGGGGCTTTGTAGTGGAGTATCAGCAGCAGATTGTAGCCGCTGCTATTTATTACATTCGCTATTCTACCTGGAAAGGTCAGCGTATGTACCTGGAAGATATTATTGTTACCGAAGCCTATCGGGGCAAAGGAATAGGAACCCTGCTTTTTGAAGAGCTGGTAAAAGAAGCTAAAGAGAAAAACTTTTCAGGAATGATGTGGCAGGCGCTGGACTGGAACACGCCGGCTATTGATTTTTACAAAAAGTTCGGAGCACGTGTAGATAGCGAATGGGTAAACTGTTCGCTGGATTTTTAACAATTACATTTCTAAATCCTGTTATCTTTGCAGGATAATCGTTTCTGTGCATGAAAATTCTTGACTGGTACATAATAAAAAAGTTTTTGTCTACTTTCTTCTTTGCCATATTCATCTTCACGGTAATAGCCGTGGTTATTGACTTTGGCGAGAAAACAGACGACTTTGTAAAGACCGGCTGGGGATTTATAGAGATTTTTACCAACTATTACATTGCTTTTATACCGCATATTGTAGCATTGCTGTTTCCGTTGTTTGTATTTATCGCTGTTATTTTCTTTACTTCTAAAATGGCTACCCGCAGCGAGATTATCGCTATACTGGCCAGTGGTACCAGCTTTCAGCGTTTTTTGCTCCCTTATTTTGTCACCAGTATTTTTCTGGCAGTCGGGCTTTTTTTCGCAAGCGCTTACTTAGTACCACGCTCAGAAGTAAAGCGTACTTATTTTGAAACCAACTATGTGAATGTACATTCTGGTTATTATCAAATGACACAAACACAGCCTAACATGTATTATAAAGTTGATTCTTTTACTTATGTGGGCATCCGGAGCTACGACACTGTGGCTAAAAGGGGCGGTCCTATTTATTTGTGGGAAATAAAAAACGCCAAAGCTACATATAATATGCGTGCTCCCAATATTTTCTGGGACACCGCAGGCGCCGCCAAAAAGAAAATTGCCGGCACCTGGAAGCTGGATGATGTATTTGAAAGAAAAATAGATTCCTTACAAGAAAAAATAACCATAGATTCAAAAAAAGATTTTAAATTCAACTTTACACCTTTCGATTTAAGAACAGACCAGTTTGCCGAAGATGTGCTTACTACCCCTGAACTTAAAAACCATATAAAAATAGAACAACAACGCGGCGGAGAAAATACCAATTTATTTTTGATGGAGCTATATCGCCGCACAGCTACGCCATTCTCCGTAGTTATTCTTACGCTGATTGGCGCTATCATTGCTTCTCGCAAAGTGCGTGGTGGCAACGGTATGCACCTGGCGATCGGTTTTGTGCTGGCAGCTTTGTATGTGGTAATGGACCGCTTCTCTACCGTATTCTCTACCAAAGGCAACCTCGACCCGCTTATAGCTGCCTGGATACCTAATATTATTTTTATTTTCGTTGCTTTTTATCTGTATAAAAAAGCGCCCAAATAATACGCTTATGTTTAAAAGTTTCGCACTATTCACGCTCTTTGCCGTAGTTTCTTGTATCGCTTATGCTCAAAAGTACCGGGCAATAATTGTTACAGATCATGGTAATGTAAAATTGCAACTGTTTGATAAAACACCGATACATAGAGACAACTTTGTAAAGCTGGCTAAGGAACATTTTTACGACGGCGTTCTTTTCCACAGAGTAATTCCAGAATTTATGATACAGGGCGGAGACCCGGACTCTAAAACAGCTGCGTCAGGCCAATTGCTGGGCGAAGGCGATTTAGGATACAGGCTTCCCACTGAATTTGTTCCGGCATATTTTCATAAAAGAGGCGCATTGGCGCAAGCCAGAGACGATAATCCTGAAAAGGAGTCGTCGGCCTCGCAATTTTATATAGTTGCAGGTAAGAAATTTACTGACGATGATTTTGAAAAACTCAGACAAAAAAGAAACGTTGTAGTGCCGGAATGGAGAAAACAAACTTACCGCGAAGTTGGCGGCGCACCGCATTTAGACAGCAATTATACTGTTTACGGGCAAGTATTAAAAGGAATGGAAGTAATAGAGACCATCATTAACCAGGCCAGGGATAAAAACGACAGACCCTTACAAGATCAGAAGATACAGACCATTAAAATACGGAAAAGATTCTTAGGCGTTTATTGGTAGTTGTTTCTTTCTTTCTCTCCAATCCTTATCCTTGCATCTCTTCATGAGTAGGACCATACAAACCAGGAACTTTGTTTCCCGAAGCTCTTAAGTGTGCTACCAGTTCTCCCCGATGATGATAAAGATGATTGAAAAGAAATCCTCTAATCATAGCTATTTTAGGACTAGGAGGAATAACGACTTGTCCGCTGGCAGTCATGCTCCAGTCATTAAAATAAGTAGCTTCATCCGAGTCTTCGAGAACTTGTTTAGCTTCTAAAAAATTTTCTTCAAATCTTTTTACAATGTTCTCTGCTTTTGTAAGATTAATTTCTTTGTTTTCTAACTTAGCAATATCAAAAACATCATAGTTAAAAGTGCCGTCGAACCAGCTATAAATATTGGCGATATGAGTTGCTAATTGAGCTATAGACCATAGCTGTGGTTGAGGTCTGTAGTCCAGTGCAGTGTCAGGAATAGCCTTTAAGAGCTTACGCGTATTTTCTGCTTCATGCAAAAACTCATTGATGAACCCTTTTTTACTCATAATAAAATGTTTTAATGAAGATAAAAGTTTTTTTCTATGAGTTTGCAAATTCACAAAAAAATAATAGCCGAAATTTTCTTCGGCTATTATTTGAATAGGAGTGTATGAGTATTTATTCTAAATTTCTATTAGGATTTGTAGCTTCCAACTCTTTAGCTTTTTCCTGCTTTTTTCTCAGGTTGATATTGAGTAGTTCCACCGCTAAGCTAAACGCCAGACAAGAGTAAATGATATTTTTACTGATGTGCTGGTGTATGCCTTCTGCAACTAACAACACACCTATTACTACCAGGAAGCTTAAGGCCAGCATCTGCAGGCTCGGGTGTTTGTTGATAACGCGGCTTACAGGCCCGGCAAATATCATCATGATGCTGATAGCTACAACTACCGCTATAATCATCAGCGCTACATTATCTACCAATCCTATTGCTGTCAGGATTGAATCAAGCGAGAAAACCATATCAATAAGAATGATCTGTACAATCACCGAAGCCATTAAATTGCCTACGCCGTTGGTTTTGGGCTTGCTAATCTCATGATGCCCCACCTGCATTTTTGAGTGTATCTCTAATGTACTTTTTACAATCAGGAATATACCTCCGGCCAGCAGTATAATGTCTTTCCAGCTTAGCTGGAGCGGGCCGTCGGTTTGAGGATCGCCAAACCAGTCAAGCGTAAGCACAGGTTCACTAAGACTGATGATCCACCCGATCATTAATAGAAGTATTATTCTAAAAATCATGGCAAAGCTTAAGCCTATGTTCCTGGCTTTTGCCTGCTGATGCTTAGGTAATTTATTTGCTAAAATGGAAATGAAAATGATATTGTCTACGCCCAATACCACTTCCAGGAAAGTAAGCGTAAGCAGACTTATCCATACTCCGGGATCGGCAAAGTTAGGCCAATGCAGGTTGGAGAAAAGATCGATGAAAAGCATCATAGTTTTAATTGTGTTTATATAATTGCGCGAAGCTACAAAAAAAGACAATTATTAATAATTGTCTTTTTTATTTTTTTAAAAATAATTTTGGCCTCCAACCGGGAATTTCAAAACCGATACATTGAAGTACCTGGTAAATTCACTGAGTTGCCCTTCGTTCATCTTGGCCCAGTTTCTGAACTGGTCTGCATTGTAGGAAGAGAAAAGCCACCTGTTGTACGCGTCAAAAGTGCCTGATTTCAGCATCATTCTGTTTCTGTCAAACAAAGCGAAAGGAAATTTCTGGTCATTACCTTGTTGATACCAATCTACAATGAACTGTCCGCGCAGGGCCGCCAAAGATTCGGGTGTTACACCATCGGCTACTACCTGGTCAAACTTGCGGTACGATTCTGCCAAAGCTCTTTCAAAATCATTTCTGCCGGTTATATATTTATTTAAATAGCTGGCATTGGAAAACATTGTTTTGTACTGTTCCAGGATTAGCTTACGCATTTCAATGGTTCTGTTGGTTTTGTTTTCCATGTTTACAAAAACTTCCGCGTTGAGTAATGATCTTAATGCATTTTGATTTTTTGCATAGGCATTAGCGAGGTAATAATAATTGTTACTGATATTAGGATCGATTTTTATGCCTTTTTCCCAAATGGAAATGGCCTGATCCTGCTGCGCATTGTCTGCATAGGCAGAGCCCAATTCAGCATATAATATAGCGCTGCGGGGATATTTGGTAATTCCCTGTCCGTATGCGTCAATACTTTCGTTGTACTTTTTCGCCATTCTGTAAGCAGAGCCTAGTATTTGAAAAGCCTGCTCATCTGCCATATCTCTTTCTATTAAATCTTTACCCAAATCTATGGCCTTGTCAAAATCGCCTTTCAGGTAAGTATAATAAGCAATGTCTCTTAAAAGTGCGGCATCGTTCGGTGCAGATTCAGAAACTTTATTAAGCACTTCTAAAGCTTTGTCATAATCGCCTTTCTTTGCCAGGTCAAAAGCCTGCCCCTGTGCCACTTCTACATTTACTTGTGCCGAGGTTAGGATACTTAATAATAAAAATGGTAATAAGAATAATTTCTTCATAACTGTACTTTATTTATCTTTTAAAAATTTATATGGATGTGTTTTTATTGAAAATCATCTGCAACCGACCGATTTGATTGTTCTATTAATGCAAGCAGCTCTTCCTTGCCTGTTTTTTTAGTAGCGCTGGTTACTATTACCTGTGGCAAAAACTGTCTTGTTGCCCTTAGCTCATCCAAAAATGCTGCCACATTTCTTTCTACCACGCCGGGTTTTTCCTTATCTGCTTTGGTAAATATCAGCGTAAAAGGAATTTCCCAATCATATATCTGATGTATAAATTCCACATCAATTTTCTGTGGTTTATGGCGGCTGTCTATTAGTACAAACAGGTTTACCAGGTTTTCCCGGTTGAGTAGATAATCTTCTATCATCCTGCTCCATGCTTTACGATCGGTCTTTGCTTTTTTAGCGTAGCCGTAGCCGGGCAGATCTACCAGAAACCACAAGTTGGTATTGCCTTTTTTTTCGGAGCTGTCTATTAAAAAATGATTAATCAGCTGTGTTTTTCCGGGTGTAGCAGACGTTTTAGCCAGGTTTTGGCGGTTGGTGATTAAATTAATCAAAGATGATTTACCCACATTACTTCTGCCAATAAAGGCATATTCGGGCTTATCTGCCGGCGGACACTTTTGATAGCTGGGACTGGATACTACGTATTGAGCGTTTTTTATCTGCATAATTTATTGTGTACAAATTTAATCATTGTTGCGCAACAAACAGGCAATAAAACTATAAAACTAAAAAGAGTCCCCAACCAGAGACTCTTTTTATATGGAGAATTTATTAAATTTTATTTTCTAACCGCTTCCTGTATTTTCAACACTTTTGTAGTGCCGTATTTATCTACCTGGCTCAGGCGTACAAATATTTTCTCTCCGGCTTTTGTCTCTCCAATCAAATCTGATTTTTGACAGGAGAAATACCCGACCGTCATTGCTATCGCCAATATACTTAATACAATTCTTTTTCTTTTGTTTACCCCGGGTATAAATAACCCAAACAACAAGGTCATTGCCAACATGCTTAAAGCACTGCTTAAGCTGATTTTAAACGAATAATCTATACCTGTGGTAGAATTACCATTTTCCGCTTTTGATTTTACCTCTCCTATTTTTTTCCATCCATCAATACCGTTAGTAGAAATCTCAATAATAAACTGAGCATTATTGGTTTCAGAAATAGTGTTCCAGTCTATCAATAATTCTCCGTTTTTAATAAATGTAGTCAACTTGCCAAATCCAGCAGACAATATACTTGTAATTGTATGCTTGTTGGAGTAAAGAATCAATCTTTCTCCTTCTACGGCAGGCACCGTCCATTCATCATGTTCTGCCGTTGCAAAAATCTCATCTCCGTTCTGCAGGTTATAGGCAGAGTCTTGTAAATTTATAGTGGAACTGCCATGAATGCTTGTAATAAGCGTGGGGTCTCCCGTCGGGCCAATCTTATACCAATTGTATGTAATATTGGAAACGGTGCCTCCCGAATTGGAAGCATCGGCTGTGGTTCCTGAAACAATTAAATCGTAAGTTGCTTGTGTATTGTAGGTAAAGCCCGACTTTGCCGGATTCTGCAAATAAGTTGCTAAATTAGGGTTGGTAATATTTTCAAAGCTGGTAAAATCATACAAGTTATCTCCGATTAAATAATACTGTAAGGTATTTAAGTTGGTGCCGGTAATGTTGGACGGCGTTCCCGAAAACTGATTGCTATATAACATTAACTGCGTTAAGTTAAGATGGTTATAGTCCGGAACCTGGCCGCTAAATTCATTGCTTGAAGCATAAATTACTTTTAAATTGGGCGAATTGGTAAATGTAGGCAATGGGCCGCTCAGTTGATTTTCAAATACCAATACATCTGTCAATTGCGTATGGACTTCCAGCCCGGTGATAGATCCCGTAAATTTATTTTGCGCAAGCACTAAATATTTTAAATTAGGACTGCCGGAAAAATCAGGAATAGTACCGGTGATTCCGCCTCCGTAATAGTTCTGATTCTTTACATCAAAGCGCCATAAAGCAGGTAAGCTGTAAGAAGGCGCTACACAGGTAAACCTATTGTAATATCCCTGAAATACAGCCAGCTTGGGAACGGAGGTAAATGCGGGCACGCAGCCTCCTAGTCTGTAATTATATATTACGTATAAATTAGCGAGCTCGGGCATATTGGTTGGTTCTTCAAAAATGCCGTTAAGCCCTGTTCGTTGTATTCTTAAATCTATTACTTTAGGCATGCCCGTAAAAGCAGGAAGATTTCCGGTAAGCCCGTAAGCACTATTGATATAGAAAGTTTTAAGCTCGGGCAGTTGTACATCTTTTATAGAAGAAAAGTCTCTTGAAGATTTCTGCTATCTAAATTCAATTTAGTCACTCTTCCGTTGGTTAAAGTTACACCTGCCCAGGTAGACATTGGCTGAGATAGATCCCAGGGGGTAGTCCAGCCGGAGCCACCTAAATTGTTGTATATTTCTATAAGTGCCTGTCGGTCTGCGGCATTTTCCTGCGCCTTACCGGCAAAAGGAAAAAACGCTAATAAGAAAAGGAGGATGGATAAGATTGGTTTCATTGTGTGTGTGGTGTTTTGTTGTTAAAGATTATTCTTGTTTGCTTTCGGAAAACAAAAAAGCAAACAATCATTTTATTTAGGAGCAAAAGTATAATACAAAAAGTTTATATAATTTTAAGAAAAACCTATACTTATCATAAAAAAAAGTCATACTTGAAAAAGTATGACTTTAAATAATCTGGAAACGGATAAGATTTAATACTCGTCTTCGTTAAACATAAAATCTTCCTGGCTCGGATAATCGGGCCATATGTCTTCAATGCTTTCATACACTTCTGCTTCATCATCCAGTTCCTGAAGGTTTTCTACCACTTCAATAGGCGCACCTGAACGAATAGCGTAATCAATCAGTTCATCTTTTGTAGCCGGCCATGGTGCTTCTTCCAAATAGCTTGCTAATTCTAAACTCCAAAACATATATTATAGTTTTTATAAGTTATTTCTAATTTTCGGCAAATGTATCATTTCGTTCCGAACAAAATCAATATTGACCAATAAATATTTTAAAATATTTCTTTTTTTTTGCTGCAATACTTTAGGTTTGCACATTAAGCAGAAAACAAAAACTATGCTAAAGGCTGTAAACATTCATAAAAGATACGCAGATTTGGAAGTGCTCAAAGGGGTTAGCCTCGA
Source organism: Bacteroidota bacterium (assembly GCA_023386235.1). Classification (GTDB taxonomy): domain Bacteria; phylum Bacteroidota; class Bacteroidia; order Chitinophagales; family Chitinophagaceae; genus Haoranjiania. The sequence goes on from JAEWKC010000025.1 coordinate 61,180, forward strand.
AATTGCCCAAAGAGAAATCGTTTCTATTGTTGGCTCATCGGGGGCGGGCAAGAGCACCTTGCTGCATATTCTCGGCACTTTAGACAAGCCCGACCAGGGAGAGATTTACTTGAACGAAGAATCGGTACATCTGCTGAAAGGCAATAAACTGGCTGCTTTCCGCAATGCGCATATTGGGTTTATTTTCCAGTTTCATCATTTGCTACCGGAGTTTACGGCATTAGAAAACGTATGTATTCCCGGCTGGCTGGCCAAGCGTAAGAAAAAAGAAGTGGAAGAAAATGCCAAAGAACTTTTGCATTTATTAGGCTTATCAGACCGGCTTGAAAACAAACCACACGCTCTAAGTGGCGGCGAGCAACAGCGCGTAGCGGTTGCCAGGGCGCTTATAAACAATCCTGCAATTGTATTTGCCGACGAGCCTACGGGAAACCTCGACAGTAAAAATGCTAAAGAACTTCATGAATTGTTTTTTCATTTAAGAGAAAAGTTTGATCAGACGTTTCTTATCGTTACACACAACAAGGAACTGGCCGGCATGAGCGACCGCATTCTTACAATGAAAGACGGAACAATCATTAATGAATAATGAATAAGTAATAATTAATAGTACTCTTCTTTTTGTTTTTTATCTATCGTGAAAGTATTACAACCCTTTTCTCTTTTTCTGCATTTATATTACTGAACGCTAAATTTTGAACTTAGAAATTTTAATAAAAGAGTGCAGGCGCAAAAATCCCAAAGCGCAAAAAATGCTGTTCGATATGCATGCGCGAACGATGCTCGCCATTTGTATTCGATATGTTAAGAATTTTGAAGAGGCAGAAGAGGCGATGCTTACAGCGTTTCAAAAGTTTTTTGAAAAGATTGATATGTTTGACTACCGCGGAGAAGGAAGCGAATCTGCCTATATAAAAAAGATGGCAATAAATCAATGTCTGATGTTGCTGAGAAAAAGAAATAATCTGATATATGATAATGAATTTCCAGAAGCGACGATAGATAATAATGAAGATGCTATAGATAAAATGTCAGCCAAGGAAATCTTTCAAATGATTACAGAATTACCTGATGGTTGCAGAACAATTTTTAACCTATTTGCAATAGAGGGAAAAACACACAAAGAAATAGCTCAGTTACTGAACATTTCAGAAGGAACATCCAAATCGCAGGTAAACAGAGCGAGAAAAATCTTGCAAAGTGCTATTCAAAAAAATAATATTATTGAAAATGGACAACAGGGATAATATTTTTAAACAAAAGCTTGAAAACTATTCTATAGAAGAATATGATACAGATACGGGCTGGAATAAATTACAGCAGAAGAAAATTGTTCCAAAAAGAAATATAAACTCGCTGTACTGGACTGTTGCAGCAAGTATACTGTTGGCTGTTATTTGGTTTCAAACCAATGAAGACGAAAAATATTCGGCAGAAAGAATGGGCGTTTTATCTACAGAAGTTATTCATTTTCCCCCTTCTTTCAATGTGCGCAAAAGTCATATAAATATAGTTAAGCATACAAATAAAGACAAGCATATATTCAACAGCAAAGAAGCCTTAGAAAAAGAAATTATAGAGGACAATTATAAAAAACCAAAATTAGTAAAAATTTCAAGTGAAGAATATTCTGTCGAAAAGCAATTGGAAAGCCCTGAAATAAAATTCGATGAACAATTCTCTGAACAAACCTTAATAGTTTCTGTTGCATCGCAAGAAAGGAATCTATCAGGAAAAAAAGAGAGAATAAAACAAACACAAAATATCACAGAGAAAGAAATGGAAATATTTATTTCAGCAAATAATATCAATAAGAGAAGACGTTTTTTTACCAAAATCAGCAAACCACAGAATGGCGATTCATATGAGCAAGGCAGTTCAAAACAAAACATCACAATAAACTTATAATTATGAAAAAATATATATTCTTAGTATTAACAACATTATTTGTTATTAATATCTATGCACAACAACCGTATCCGAAATTTCAACCCATTCCTGGATTGATGTCCACAAGCTATTCTGAACCGCAAGGTCTTGTTCTTGATCTTGGCAATGGAAACTCTCTTGTAGTTAGTGCTGATAATTTTATTAAAATTAAAGAAGGAACTAATATCAACATTCTAATTAATAACTTTCTTGAAAAGTTAAAAACCGCACAAACTACAGAGAGAGAGAAAGATAAAGTATTATCATATAACTATGTGTTTTATCCTTCTGTTAATGCTGGTTCTAAAGTAGACAGATTGACAATTATTGAAAGTGGCGAAAAAGTGTTTAATAGAGACGTTGACGGTTATGTAATTTCTTTGGGTAAGCTTGTGAAAGATACTGTGAACATCGTAGAAATTTTACAAGATACAACTAATAATACAGCATATACTACGGTTTATTCTTTTAGAGTAAACAATGTTAATGATATTAGAGATTACACAAAAACCTCCTTATTAAATAATTTTGTAGATAAAGTATACTCAGACAGAATTTCTATCAAAGAAACTAATATAGAAGAGAAAAGACAAAAAGGTTACAATATCCTATCTGGCAATCACGTACCTCTTTTCAGGGGAACATATGAACTTCAGGGAGATAATATTGTTGGCTCATTAAATAAAACAAACCCCTACAGAAGAGCTCTTGTACTTTATGGAAGTGTAGGCGCACAAAACTATAAGAATCATTTTTTATCAAACTTTTCATTAAGTTTAGGTTATTCCATCAACCCGAGAGGCTTTGATGGTGAAAGCTGGACATACAGTCTGTTTTGGAACCCTACGTTCTCGTTTGAGAAGAATAGTGAAGGAAATAATCAAACATTTATCAATCATTTTGTAGGCTTGTCTTTTGATTATTATTTAAAGGAAAGAAGTGAAAGAAAAATCAATTTGTATGTGCCTGTATCATTAGCTTATTTAGTAAAACCACAAGGAAACATTCTTGAGAAGAACACATTTAATCTTGGCTTTGGAGGTGTAAAATATGGAGCCATGACCTTAAAACCTTCTATGTATTTTACAGGGCTCTTCAAAAATGTTACACCAAGCATACAATTGAATGTAGGATTAGGTCTATAAATTACAAACGCTCAATTTTACCAAACCTTTATCAGCTTATTATAAGTATCTGTATTATTTTTATTTTGTATGTTTATAATCCGTTATCTGCTCCCTTTGCTGCTTACGCTGTTTGCAGCAAATGCATTTTCCCAAACAAACATTGTTGCGGGAGTGATAAACGATTTAAACTTTGATCCGGTAGCGCGTGCAAAAGTGTTTACTTCCGGCGGTGCTACAGCTTACACTGATTCGCTTGGCACATTTTATATGTCGGTGGCAAACCTGAGTGATTCCGTCTATGTATTGTTCAACAACAATACTTCAAGAGGATATTCTATTCCTCCTAACAGAATTTTGAGCATAACGCTGAATATGTTTCTGGTAGAAAGTGAATTTTCGGACAAAGAATCGCTGCCCGATGTTGTTGTGCAAAACCGCAATCATTATTTAGATTCTATACAAAACCGTAGCGATTACGCCAAAATATTTGATCCCACTACGTCGGGCGAATACCTGCTAAAGTTTTTATCTAATCCTATTAATATCGGTTATCTTTTTAAAACCTTTCAATTCAAACAAAATAAAAAAAGACAGGTCTATATAGACTTTGCTGTTTTTTTAGAACAGGAGAAACACATTAAACAACGCTATACAAAATTGCTGATGAGAAAATATACCGACTTGGAAGGCGAAGAGCTGGAAGCGTTTATGGGTAGATATGCTCCGTCATATGAAAAGTTGCAATCTATGGACGATATCACTTTGGCGCAATACGTAATAAACTGCTATAAACAATATCAGGCAAAAAAGAAGTAACTTTGTTATTGTGCGTATCACGCTTAAAAAAATCTTTTATAAACTTTGCAGGCTACAATCTATAAATCTACCGGAAGCTGGTACAATGTAAAAGCCGATAACGGCGATATATACAATGCCCGTATAAAAGGTATTTTTAAAATAGATGGCATTACCTCTACCAATCCCGTAGCCGTAGGCGATAAGGTTGTAATAGAAGAAGATACAGAAAGCGAAAGAAGCGCTATGATCACAGAAATATTGCCCAGAGAAAATTACATAGCCCGCGTATCGCCACACAACAAAAATCAGCACCACATAGTAGCCTCCAATTTAGACCAGACCCTGCTCTTTGCCACGCTTAAGGATCCTAAAACATCCAATGGATTTATAGATCGGTTCCTGGTAAGCGCCGAAGCCTTTCATGTGCCGGCAATACTCGTTTTCAACAAATCTGACCTTTATAAAAAAAAGGAATTGGAAACGCTGGAAAAGTGGCGAAAAGTATACACAGCTATCGGTTATACCATTGTTGTATTAAGCCTTGAAACCGGTGAAGGCTTACCGGAGTTGCAAAACCTGCTGAAAAATAAAACCACTTTAATAAGCGGGCACAGCGGCGTAGGAAAATCTACTTTCATCAATAAAATACTGCCCGAAAAAAATATTAAAACACAGGATGTGAGTGGCTGGAGCGGAAAAGGTATGCACACCACCACTTTTGCAGAGATGTACGACATTGAAGGGAATGGAAAAATTATTGACACGCCGGGTATCAGAGAATTTGGTTTGATAGATGTGCCACCGGCCGAGCTTTCTCATTTTTTTCCGGAAATGCGCGCACTGCTACATGGCTGTCGGTTTAATAACTGTCTTCATGTAAACGAGCCGAATTGTGCTGTAAAAAAGGAGCTTATCAACGATGGAGCTATCTCTGAAATGCGCTACATTAGCTACCTGAGCATTCTGGATTCCATAGAAAAATAATGACCACTGAACAAAAACTGAGAATTTTCATTGCTACTTTTCTGCTTTACTGCCTGCATAAAAAGCTTCCTTGGCTGAGGTTACAGAATAAATATAGTTGTCTCACTTATATCGATTACCTTTTTATCAATGAACTGGAGGCCGAAATGCTTACAGGCGTAAAGCTTACAGATTATAACTTTGTGCCCGATGCAGCAGCCTGCATTAAAGCTTGTAATATCATTCTTGCGCACGGAGTAAACAATTGGGTAATTCTCCATTTTCCTTACGGCGCCATTGCTGTAAGCAAGCAGGGCGAAATTTACAAACAGGGGAGTGTTATTATTCCTCAGGAATTAATCGTGGGTGCGGTAGGCGCGGGCGACGCTTTTGCCGCGGGTGTTTTGGCCGGTGTGCACAACAACGTTCCTATGCAGGAATGCTTAAAATTAGGCGTAGCCGCGTCGGCAATGTGTTTGCGGTCGGCATCCAGCTCAGAAGGCGTAAAGCCTATAAGTGAATGTCTGGATTTTGCAGAGCAGCTTGGCTTTAGACCTACTACGTCGTAAACGGTTTTTGGTTAATGATCAGGCTACAGTTTATTTACTTCCTGCATTGCTTTTTCTGTGAATACATTGGCCGGGGTTTGTTCCAGCAGATTTTCATCAAATGCATTTAAGATATCTTCTATCTTCTTTAATCCTGCATTATTGTTATTTTTTGTAAATGTTTCTTTTAAAATACGGATCTTTTCAAAAGCCTGAATGCCTGTAATAAGTTTTTCAAAACGCATGGAAGTTCTGCCTCCAGGATAAACATAATAGGTGTCTCCTGCTGCCCAGGTTATAAAACGACTATCCAGCAAAGGCTCTAGCACCCAGCTATTGTAAGCCCAGCGTAAATAACCGTCGAGGTTGGCTTTGGCGGCATACCATGCAACCCATTCGCTCTCCGCAGGATTGCTGAATGTAAAGGTGTTAGGATAAGGCTCCGCGCAACTTGTATAAAAAGTAGTAATCTTTCCTTCGGCTCTACGTTTCTGAACATCTTCCGGCTTGTATTTCATTCTTAATGCCACACAATAATCGTCTAGTTCGTCAATTAGTTCATCGTGTAAAGATCCAGCAAGCGATACTTTGAAATTTTTATCGGCATCTTTTATTATTTTTAATGTTTCCAGCATTACCTCCATCGGGCGCTCATCCATAGATATAAATGTTTTATCGAACCAGCCTTTTTCTTTCAGGTGCGTGGAAAATGCCTTTAGCATAGCTGTCCACATTTCGGTGTATTCTTTTTCGCCCGGTTTTGTGTTGATAAACTGCATGGAATTGGTAGCTTGGTCAAAGTATTGAAAGGAAAGCTTCCAAGGAACCATAGAGTAGCAATTGATTTGCTTATCTACACCTAAGTCCAACATAAACTGCACCCATTTATCAAAAACAGAAAAATCGAATTGCCAGGTATTATCTATTTTCTTTATCCATGTTACCATTGATTCAAAATAATCGTAGGTTTGTCCGCCCCAGGGTTTGTGCATAATAGACGCGGTAATTACTTTGCCTCCGGCTTTCACATAAGGAAGCATTTCTGTTTTTAAAGCGCTGAAATGCTCATCAGTCCAGGGTTTTACGTTATAGTATCTTGCTACCGCGTAAGGATTTTGCCACAAGTCAAGATGAAATTTCCAGTCTGTATATTCCGGCAAGGTTCTATTGATTATATTTAATCGTATAGGTAGTCTTTTTATAACTCTATCGTTATTCTTTACGAGCACCTGGGCTGTATATACACCCGGCATTGCATCTTGCGGAATTTGTATAGTAATCCAGCAACCTTGTGTAGTCTTATTATAAACAGTCAGTTCTTTTGTAAGATGATCAATCGGATCTGCAACCAGGCTGGAATCGTAATCTGTGGACTTTCTGTGACCACAGGCTCCTTTCTTATCTTTGTTCAGTTCGTCGGTCATTATATAGCGCACAAAGCCGGTAGTATAATTTTCCGTTGAAATGGTTTGTCTTTTATTTTTTATATGAACCAAAGGAGTTATTGTGTAGGAGAGCGTAAAAGAATCGCTGTTATTAGCCACTACAAACTGCGCGGCTACGCGCTCACCTTTCCAGCCTGTAAGCATTTGTTCGCCGGATTTCCCGCTCATTGTATAAGGAGTTTCCTTGTCATATCTTTGATTAACGGAGCCCCAGCCGGCTTGTATGCCTTTTATACTTTTGTTCCATAATTCATTATTGGTTGTGGCGGGATTAGAAAGTTCTGTATAGTTCAGTATCGGGAATGCCTGCTGCAGGGTATTTCTACCGGAATGCGTAATGCCGTTTTGCTGGGCATATAGAACGGGCATACACTGAATTACTATAAAACAAAGGATGGCTAACTGCTTCATTAAAAAAAATATTTTTGCTGATGGCTAAAGTTAATATAAAAACAATAACGAGGGTTGCCAAATACTATAAAAACGTTTGCACAAATAAACCATATGGGCGATAAAAACTATGTATAATAAATAATCGCCAATACTATAACTGCTAAAGCAAGTATGCCTGTAATCCAATACAGCCAACGATTGCCGGAGGATTGTTCATTTTCATAGTAGGCTATCATGTCCTCGTTAGAAACTTCTTTATCGCCTACTCGTAAAGCATGCACCGCATTTTGACGTATTACTTTGGTAGCGGCTACTACAGGCGCTGAAAAATTAGCTTCCCTATAAAAAACAATCTGATTATCGCTTTTTCTTAGTATGCCTAAACCGTTTATCAATCGTTCTCCTGAAGTCTCCAAATCTTTTAAAACAGACTGAATATAATATTCCAGCCTTTGCGTGGCTTCGTTTTCAGATGAATCATTATTGACAGATAAGAATGAGATAAAATTAGTATCAATGCTCCCTTCAGTGTTTTTCACAAATTGTAGCGTGTGTACCGGGGGGTACGCTACATTATTGACAGACTCTATGTTAGCGGCATACCGTTGGGTAATAAATGTTCCCAGTTTACCAAGATTAACCGACCCATGCCGGGCGAGATATTTTGCCAGTTGCTTATCCATTCTTTATTATTTCTTACCAAAATTAAAAACTACGCCTCCGAGGAAGTTGGTTCCAAGAACGGGATAATGGTTCCATTTTTGGTATTTATTATTCAACAGATTATTTACCTGAAACCATACGCCAATGTTCCTGATCAAATTTACTTCAATTCCTGCATTTAAGTCAAACGCAGAAGATAATTTTTCTGTGGAATTATTTGCCGGGTGAAGATAGTGAGCGCCATTCCAAAAAAAGGCATCTGAAGTAAAGAAAAGATTTTTAATAATTCTCCAACGCAAACTTGCGTCAAGCTCTAAAGGCAAATGTCCGTAAGGCTTTTCATTATCTTTTAAAGAATTAAAAAAGTTTTTAGTCAAGCCGGCCGTTAAAGAAAAAGTTTCTTTATTGTCATACCCTACTTCGCCTCTTATTTGTAAATTACTTAAAGAGGTTTCATTAATTACAGAAAAAGTTCTTTCATCTATATTATCATTAATAAAAAGCGGCACGTTGTGCAACTTCTGAAATGCGGCCTTAGCTTTATACGTAAAATGATTTCCTGATGATCCTTTAAAGCCTCCATAGAATTCATTCACCCGGTTGTTTAATAGATCTTGCGGTAATTCTATCCATGGATTAAAAGAGGTTAAAGAACGATAAGTGGTTTTATTGTAATGTCCTTTCCACCCGGCGATAAAGGTAAAACGATTGCCCAGCAAGGCTTCCAGGGAGATATTGGGTAGTAGGTAAAATGCGCCTCTGTCCCAAGAAGGAGTAGCTCCGGCTTCTGCTTTTAAGTTTTCTTTTTCATAAGAAAGAGAAGGAGCCACATAGAAAATTCCGTTATTGATACTTCCGTTTTGATTGCCAGACTTTACATTAGAAATATCCGCCGTAACGCCTAAATTAAAATACAAATAATCTATCAACTCTTTTGATATGGGTATGTCTACCTTTATTCCACTTTCAGAAACAGACCTGTTATCATTCAACGCATAAAAAGATACCTGGGGTTTATAGCGTATGTTGGCATTATTGGCAGCGATACTTTCCAGTTTCACATTTCCACCAAAAGTAGCATATCTTCTTAAAAGACTTTCTGCTGTATATGGCGGCCTGTCTTGATTTTGGAAGCCATACTCGTATTGAGAGTTCCTGTCAAAAAACAACTTAGCAGCTAACAGATGCTTTTGCTGTAAATTAAATGCTCCATTAGCTTCTGCGTAGGTTTTACCAAACTCCTGAAAGTCAATACTACCTTTGGATTGTGTATGCTTTCCATACAAACTGATAGCCTGCTGCACGCCACTGCCAAAAGAAAATCCAGCTTCTGCATAAGGCGTGGAAAGGTTGCCATAACCCAGCTTTACAAAATTACTATTGCGCCATAAAGCAGATGTATCAATACTTACAGCTAAAGGAAACAAGGTTGCCGAGTTGTAATCTGTAATAACCGGCTGCGCAGGTACATTGTAGCGAAACTGCGGCTTAGGCAATTCGGGCAGGTTTTCAGAAGACGTAATATTAATTTTTGCCGACTCCTTCAGCACCGGTGTAAATTCTGATGTGATGGTAATAGGCTGGCTGCCTATATTGGCAGGCAATGCAGTGGTATCTTGTGCTGCAATACCTGAGAATAGTGACATACAAGAAAGAAACAAGAAAATATATTTATTATGCAGATTCATGATTTTTATTTTTTTTTATTAACGCACTTTGCTGTTTTGTCTTTTCTGACTGTTTACTGTATTCAGCAATTGCTTAGCCCTGTCTACCAGGTCTTTGTGCGTAGCATTGTCTATTACACTTTTCAGAGTTGCTTCCGCATTAAAGAAATCTTTTTGCTTCAGGTAAATTTCTCCCAGCAATACATAAGAGCTGGTAATCCAGTAATCGTAGGAACCCGATTTATTGATTACATCAAAAGCCATATTCTCCGCCTGTTTATATTTACCCTGATTCATTAAAATCTTTGCGGAACTATACCTGGCTTCAGCGGCATATTCGTTTCTGCCGGCATTGTATACTTTCTTATATACCTCTAAAACCTCGTCGCCACCGGCATTTGCGCGTTCCATGTCTTTGGCTATTATCATATTGGCTATCTGCCTGTCATCGGTAGCTATATTTCTTTGTGCAAGCAACTCATTGGCATTTTGTGTAGCCTGTTGCCATTGTTTTAAATTGTAATGACTGCGCAATAGTCCACGCATGCTTTCTAATTTAGCATCGGCATTGGTGGCAATATTCTTTAACTGCTGATAATATTTAGCGGCATTTGCATAATCTTTTAATTGAAAATAATAAATACGAGCAGTTTCCAGCAACGCTTCTTCTCCGTACTTGCTGGGCGTTCTGTCTGCCGCGTACTTCAGGTGTTTCAGCGCATTGTTGTAGTCATTTTCTTTATTGTAAATATCGCCCAGAAAATAATTCGCGTCTACAATGTACTGACCTGTAGGATATTGATTGATATAAGAGATAAATCCTGTTTTTGCCGTAGCGAAACTCTCGGAAGAGTAGGCGTTGAGCGGTGAAATAAAACTGATGGAATCTCTTTCGGTAGTACTTACCGACCGGCCCAGATCGCGCATAAAACTTACATATTCCTGCGGCTTATTATCATTAATATAAATGTTCTTTACATAACCGGCGGCGTCATTGCTTTCCTCCGCATGTGGATATTTTGACATTAAATTTCTAAAAGTAAATAAAGCTCTTGAATAATTATCTGTATTGTAATAGGCCACGCCTAATTTAAGATAAGCCTCAGGATGCAGCTCAATTGCATTGCTGCTGATTATTTTATTTAACGGGTCAATGGCTCTGGCATAATCTTCTTTCAGCATAAAAGCATCGGCTATCTGCATATTGGCCTCGGCCGAAAGGTTGGAATTGGCATATAATCTGTTGAACTGTTGCAGGTATTGCACTTTTTCATCTATCCTTCCGTGAGCGCCCGCTATCACTGCTTTCTGATAGTAAGCATAGTCAGCATTTGCGCCGTTATTTTTAATTACGGCATCGTACATTGAAGTAGCTCGCGCATATTGGCGCTGCATAAAATAGGCATCGGCCGCTCTTACATACGCGTCAGCTTTTAACGGGTCGGAAGAGGTGGCAGAGTCGCCAATCTGTAAGAAATTGTTTAATGCCGATGCATAATTTCCGGATTTAAGATAAGCGTACCCTAAGTTATATTTTGCATTGGTGGCATTTACATCGCCCACCGTTTGCGGACTTTGCAGGTACTTGTTCAAAGCTGTAATGGCTGCCTGATAGTTGCCCAGCCGGTATTCAGCTTCTCCCTTCCAAAAATAAGCAGGTTGTAATTCTCTGTTGTTATAAGGTAATGTAAATATTCTGTCTAACAATCTTTTGGCCTGGGCCGGCTGTCCGTCGTTGATCAATTCTACACTTCTTCCGTACAGGATGCGCGGATAAACACGTTGTACCATTTCAGATGTTGTGCCAATCTGCTCTACCATATTCAGCGATTCCCTGAAATTATTGGTATGTGCCAATGCTGAAATCAATACTTCAGAGGCCTCTGTTCTGTATGTGGAAGAAGGGTATTGTGTAAGAAAGTTCTTCAGCTCATTTACAGCTACATCGTTAAATCCTAAATCATGTGAAAGTTTAGCGTAATTGAATTTTGATATTTCTCTTTGCGTTTGATTGCTATTGTTTTGAGATGACAACAGAAAAGCATTGCGTGCATTGGCTTTATCATCTAGCTTTAAGTAAGTATCTGCCAGCATATACATACTGTTTTGCGCCAGCGCATCTTCACCTCCGCTTAGTTGCCTAAAGCCGGTCGCGGCTTTTTCCAGCTGACTCGTGGTATAGTAACTATAGGAAAGCTCATACAGGTCTTCTCTGGAAACTTTATCTCTTTGAGATACATAGGCCTCAAGATAAGGTATGGCTCTTTGATATTGCGCCTGTTCAAAATAGATGTGTCCTACAAGCTGTCTCAGCTCGGGCTCGTAGTATTGTCCTCCTTTAGCTATTGCCTCCAACGCATAACTGAGCGCTAATTCTTTTCTTTTTTGGAAGTAATATATTTCTGCAATATAATAAGGAACCACTGTGTTGTATTGTGCTGTAGGCTCTACTATTTTAAAGGCTTCCAGCGCCTCGTCGTATCTTTGCTTATTGAAAAGAATAAAGCCATAATAGTAGTTGGCATTGTGATAATTCTTGTCCTTTGTTGATTGTCTTATTGCATCAAACAGAGGTTCGGCCTCATTTGTTCTGCCTAAAGCAAAGTAACTATAACCCTGATGAAAGTTTTTATCAGAAATCTGGTCTGCCGTAAGATTTGCGTTATTGCTCTTATTATAATACTCCAGCGCTTGCTCAAACTCCTGCTCTCTGTAAAAATATTCTGCCAGGTGAAAGCCTAATATCTGTGCTTTAGGTTCACTGTGAACTGTATTAATAAAATTTTCGGAAGGCTTTACGGCACCTTCATCATTTAGCTTTAGCCTGCTTGATAAAGTAAGATATTCTTTCTGCGTTTTTTCTGCAAGCGGAAAATTGCCTTCTAAAACGTTTCTGTCGGCCGCGCTTTGCAAAGCGGGGTAGGCAATACTTTCAAGATCTTTAGTATAAAGTTCTGAAGCTTTTTTTATGGTAAAATGTGCATCGTTGTTAACTTTACCAGATTGTGCATAAGTTATTGACGTGCAAAAAACCGTAAAACAGAAAAGGGTTATCTTTCTTGAGTTGTACAGCATTATTACAATTGAAATTTAATTGTTGAGTTTAACATCTGTTAATGTAAACTCATATTTATGAATGCGATAAAGTTACCAAAAGGCTTTGTGATGAATTTTTAAAGAATTGTAAATGTGAAAAACTCTTTTTATCTATTACAGTTATGCACATAAAAAAATCCCGCCGCAGCGGGATTCATAATTGTATAATCTGAAAAAGCTTAAACGCTGATGTTTTGAATTTCAAACTTCATGGTTTTACCGGTAGGTGTAAGAATTTCTGCAATTTCGCCCACTTTTTTACCCAAAAGTCCCTGCCCCATAGGCGCGGAGATAGAAATTTTATTTTGCTTAAGATCAGCTTCCCTTTCTCCTACCAACTGGTAAGTTAAAGATTTTTTAGTAGCCAGGTTTCTGATGGTTACTTTTGTAAGTACAGTAGCCTTGCTGGTATCAATCATGCTTTCATCTACTATTCTGGCAGTAGCAATCTGTGCTTCCAGCAGTGCCATTTTGGCTTCTAAAATACCCTGAGCTTCTTTTGCCGCATCGTATTCAGCATTTTCTTTCAGGTCGCCTTTTTCTCTTGCTTCGGCAATAGCTTTCGAGGCAGCAGGTCTGTCTACTGTAATCATTTGCTGCAACTCTTGTTTCATTTTTTCAAATGTTTCCTGAGAAACGTACATTACTTCACTCATAGCGATATTTTTTTTAATCTATGAACAAAAAAAACCAACGCCACAAGGGGTTTCCTTGCGACGTTGACATATTTCTTATTATTACTACAAATATAAGTTTTTTATTTCAGAGAAAAAAATATTAAACGATTATTTGTAAATAATTCTTTTGCTTGTTTCTAATAAACATTCAGTATTTCTAATTTTTCCTCGCCTATTTCCAGCGTATCACCTTTTTTCTTACCGGCAAGATAAGGGTATATAGGTGCTCCTTCAGAAATTCCTACAACTGTTTTTCCGTCAGCTTCAATATTGGTAGGTAAGGCTATTCCGAAAAAAAACCATTTATTTTTTGTCTCTACCAAAGCGCCGGGTTCTACAGTCTCACGGGCAATCATAGCATTGGCATCCAGCCAGGCGATTTTTTCCTGCACTTTGGCAGCTTGCGCCTGTATGCGCATTTGCATATCTGCATCTTCTGCCTGTTGAGAAAAATCGTCCAGATCGCGGGTATCCTCTTCGTCTAAGTCGGCAGAGGCTCTGTATTCTTCACTGGTAGCCTCAAAGCTTTCTAAAGATATATTCAGTTGTTCATCTATTAAATCTACTATTTTCTTTTTCATCCGTATAATTTTTTTAGTTTGTTTTGATGGTTCCCGATAGTTATCGATACCACTGCGCATATACATACCGCTGGGTATGAATAATTTGTCATGCTTCGTTTCATTCGGGCATGTATTAAAATAAATTATTGTAATGCTATACAAAAACTGCAATTACAATGCCATTATTACGTTAATTATCTGAATAATTATTATTTTAAAATATATTTGCGCATGGGCATTTTTAAATACATAATTGCATGTGCACTGTTTTTTTGTAGCAGCCTTGTTTTTGCCCAGCAAAATGTACCTTCCGGTGTGGATTCGGCAGCTGCGGACTCTACCAGGCCAGATTCTTTACAAACTGCTATGAACAACGCTATTGTAAAAGTTCCTGACAGTATTTTGTATAAAGACTATATGCCTTTGTATTTGCAGATAAAAACGGGGCCGGGCAGCGACAGCAGTGTTTTTCAACAACGGTTTCCTCAATCGGTTTTTGAATCGGGAGTTTTTGGGTTGAATAAAAGATCTGTTTTCTATATTGATCAGCCGCATACTCACCACAATAAGGATACAATATTTTATGTGCTTGTGGGTATTTTAATAGTGCTGGCTGTGGTAGTTTATTTCTTTGATGATTATTTTGCCGGCTTTTTACAATCGTTTACCCAGCCTACTTACCGGCTTTCTTTAACAAACGAGAACTACGCGTTAGGATTTTTTCCTGCCTTCCTCCTTAACTTATTATTCGTAATTACGGCAGGATTGTTTATTACAGAAATTACCTCGGGTATAATTAGCAGGTTTAGCTTTTGGGATCTTTTTGGTATTTATTCAATATTGATAGCGTTGATTTATATTTTCAAACTTCTTGTATTAAAGATTTCCGGTTATTTATTCAATGCTACTTATGCTGCAAAGCTTTATACCCATATTGTTTTTATGGTGAATAAATTTATCGGCATTTTACTTATACCCGTATTATGGGCTATTTCGTTCAGTACTTCGCCCGAAAATGATCCTTTGGTAAGAAACATGTATTCTATATTTACAATTCTATTCATTGTTTTGATTTTGTACCGCTACTTTGTATCTTTTGTATTGATTAAAAACAATTTAAAGATTAATGCATTCCATTTTTTTATTTACCTTTGTGCCGTTGAAATAATACCCATATTGATTATTTATAAATTTTTGACGGATAATATCAGTAACTGGCTTTAAGTAACGCATTGATAGATTCGTTCGCAAAACCCTTAAGGAATTGTATTATTGATTATGACAAAAAACGTAGAGAGATCGGATTTGCAAAGCAAAAACATACAGATACTTATTTCTCAGCCTAAGCCAACAAGCGATAAATCGCCGTACTTTATTTTAGAAGATAAATATAACGCGCAACTTACTTTTCATCCTTTTATAAAAATTGAAGGATTAACGGGAAAGGACTTCAGAAAGCAAAAAATTGATATTGCATCTTACAAAGCTGTTATTTTTACCAGCCGGCATGCAATTGATAATTTTTTCAGAATCTGTGAAGAATTAAAAGTAAACGTAAACCAGGATACGAAATATTTCTGCGTTTCTGAGGCTGTAGCGCTTTATCTACAAAAATTTATCCTGTATAGAAAAAGAAAAGTTTTCTTTGGTGCCAATGGCAACAACAAAACATTGTTTGATGTAATTAATAAGCATAAAGAAGGCATCAACTTCTTATATGTATGCAGCGAGCATCAGCAAGACAGAGATATTGAAAAATGGCTGAAAGATAACAACTGCGATTATAAGCTGGCATTTATGTACAGAACCGTAGAAAATAATATCAGCAAACTTTTTGAAAACGAAAAAGCCTTTGATATTATTTGCTTCTACACGCCCAGTGGTATCGCAGCGGCCTTCGACGCCGGCATTCAGCATGTGCTTAAGAAAACCTGCATTGGCACTTTTGGGCCTTCCACATTAAAAAAAGCAGAAGAAGTAGGCTTAAAGGTATCTATAATAAGCCCGTCTCCTGAAAGTCCTAATATGGGAGTAGCTATAGATCATTTTCTTGAAAAAGAACAAAGTAAAAAGCGGAAAGTAAAAGCTGCAAAGAAAGAAAAAGTTTAAACATTTTACATTATTAAGATATTGATTAAAAACTTATAGCCCTTTTTTGGGCTATATTTGTTTGATTTAAATTATTATCTCTAATTTTTCTTTTTTGAAAATTAGGGTGAAGCTTAAATATTTTTTATGCCGAAACGTGGAATTGTATTGATGAACCTGGGATCTCCTGACAGCACTTCTGTTCCTGATGTGCGCAAATACCTCAATGAATTTTTAATGGACGAAAGAGTTATAGACAAGCCTTTTCTCCTCCGTTTTTTTCTCGTACGTGGTATTATTGCCCCTTTTCGGGCTCCGAAATCTTCCAAAGCTTATAAATCTATCTGGTGGCCGCAAGGTTCGCCGCTGATAGAACTTACCAAACAGCTGCAGCAAAAGGTACAGGAAAATATTACAGAGCCGGTAACTATATCCATGCGTTACGGCAATCCCACGCCCGAAGCTGCTTACAACGATCTTTTGCAGCGCGACCCAAACATAGAAGAAGTAATACTTGTGCCGCTTTATCCGCATTACGCTATGAGTAGTTATGAAACGGCTGTAGAACATATGCGTACGGTTTATAAAAAGAAAAAGTATTCTTTCGAACTGAAAGTGGTGCCGCTTTATTACAAAAATGCGTCTTACATACATGCTTTAGCGGAAAGTATCCGGCCACATCTTAACCAGGAATTTGATCAGTTGCTTTTCAGTTATCATGGTATTCCCGAAAGGCATATTCTCAAGTCCGATACTACCAAAAGCCACTGCATGCAGGTAGAGAATTGCTGTTACAAAGCCAGCGAATCGCATAAAACCTGTTACCGACATCAGCTTACCATAACCACCGAACTGGTAGCTAAAAAACTGGGCCTTTCCAAAGATCAATGGCAGATAAGTTATCAAAGTCGCTTGTTACGTGACCCCTGGCTGGCGCCCAGCACGCAGGAACGATTACAGCAGCTGCCCGGCGAAGGAGTGAAAAAACTGCTTGTGGTTTGCCCGGCATTTGTAAGCGATTGTTTAGAAACACTGGAAGAAATACAGGTAGAAGGTAAAAAAGAATTTTTGCATTCCGGAGGAGACAGCTATGACTATATTCCTTGTTTAAATACCGACGATTTATGGGTAGATACAATTATAGAACTGATAAATGAAACCGCATGAACGGATTGACATTGGAAAATGAAAAAGTGTATTTGCGACTACTTTCAGTGTCTGACATACCGCTATTATATCCCATCAGTTCTATAGAAGATCATTGGCAGCATTCCATAACAACAGCCTTCGGTGATCAGGAAGTTTTGAATACATATATTGCGGAGGCGCTATCTCAACATCAAAACAAGCAATCCATTCCATTTGTAGTAATTGACAATCTTTCGGGTGAAGTTGCCGGCAGCACACGGTTATACAAGATCAACCGGCCTAATAAAAGCTGCGCTATCGGATACACATGGTACGCAAAAAAATTCCAGGGAACGCATATAAATAAAAACTGTAAATACCTGCTGCTGCAATATGCTTTTGAAATGATGGAAATGGAAAGAGTGGAATTTGAAGCCGATAAAGACAATCATCGTTCTGTAAATGCCATACGCTCAATCGGTGCAACACATGAAGGCACACTAAGAAACAATATACTAATGCATAACGGTAAACGCAGGAATACCGCCATTTTAAGTGTTTTAAAAGAGGAATGGCTGAGCCATGTAAAAAATAACCTGCAACAAAAAATAAATATACTATGATCTATTTATATCTGAAAGCCATACATATCGTTTTTGTTGTCTGCTGGTTTGCAGGTATTTTTTATTTGCCCAGATTATTTATCTACAACATAGAAGCGCAGGATCAGCCCGATGATAATGTACGCTCTATAATGACAAAGCAGTTTAACCTGATGGCAAAGCGTCTCTGGTACGGCATTACTATTCCGTCTGCAATTATTTCGCTCATTACAGGTATATGGCTTATTGTAGAACGCGGCTATTGGCGCTACTTATTCGAAAGCAGTATGCTTTGGTTATTAATAAAGCTGATACTGGTAGTCTTGTTTTACTGGTACAATTATTCACTGCATAAAATACTGCATCAGCAATTGAGCGGGATTTACAAATATACCTCTCAGCAGCTGCGTCTTTGGAACGAAGTAGCCACCATAATACTGGTAGCCGTAGTTTTTCTGGCTGTGGTAAAAAGCTCGCTAAGCCTGCTTTACGGCATTGTAGGCATACTGCTCCTGATTGTATTGCTTTTTGTAGCTATTGATATTTATAAAAAAATAAGATTGAAAAAGCAAGGATAAAAGAAAGATGTGCATGAAAATTAATAGACAATTTTAATTTCCATTTTTAAAACTGAATCCCTGCCAGCTCCAGACTTCTTTTTTTTACTTTTCGGGATTCTATTTCTTCTATAATTTCATCGGAAGAAAGTATGAGCGATACGCCTGTTTCTTTCCACCATTTATCCTGTATGAGCTTTTCAAAATGAATAACGCCAATCAGGTAGCTGCGCTCCTGTCCGCCGTGCCATTCTTCAATCCATTCAAAGTCTTCTTTTTTTACCGAAGAAAATTCATCAAAACTTACATACACTCTCAGATAAAAATCTTTGGTCAGTTCTTTCGGCTTGTGATTGTATAGCTTTTTGTATTCGTATTTATATCCGTAACGCAATGCTGCCACATCGCTCATTACGGCAGAGCCTGTAGCCATGCTTCCGGCGCCTTTACCGTAGAAAAACTGTTTATCGGCAAACCCGCTTTCTATCACTACACCATTATATTCGTTTTTTACAAATGCCAGATGGTCATCATCTTCTACAAACTGCGGCAAAACAAAGGCTGCCACTTTTCCGTTGAGCAAGGTTTTGGCCTGGGCCACTAATTTGATTTGCCATTTTTTTTCTTTTGCTACTTTCGCATCGGAAAGCTGTACATTCTGAATGCCGGAAAATAAAATATTATCTGTCTTTTCTACAATGCCATACGCATGATTGAGCAATATAGTCCACTTATGCGCCGCATCAAATCCTTCTACATCAAGCGATGGATCTGTTTCGGCGTAACCCAATTGCTGAGCCAGCAACAAAGCATCGTGATACGACAAATTTTCGTCAAACATTTTTGTGAGAATAAAATTGGTAGAACCGTTCACTATTGCTTTAATGGAATGCAGCAAATCGTTATCGTAATATTCTTCCAGGTTCCTGATTACCGGGATGGAAGCACAAGCCGCAGGCTCGCATAAAAAAGACAAGCCTGTTTGCTTTTGCAGATCCAGCAATTCCTGCAAGTGCTCGGCAATCATTTTTTTACTGGCGCTCACTACATTTTTATTGTTGTTTAAAGCGGTAGAAACTATTTCAAAAGCCGCGTCTGCATCGTTAATCACTTCTACAATTACATTGATTTCATCGTCATACAGCAGTTCGTCTTTGTTGGTGGTAAAAAGTGTTTCCGGAGCATTTCTTTGTTTGCCCGGGTGCTTTATACACACTTTTTTCATTTTTGCTTTAAGCGATGGAGTTTGCTGCAAAATTCTATACAGTCCTTCACCTACCACGCCGAAGCCAAACATACCTATTACTAGTTCTCTTTCTTTTGTCATTTTTGTTTATGTGAATCTAAAAATTTTGAAATAAGATAATGAATAATTTCAAACTCCAGTAAGAAGCCGTCATGCCCGTAAAAAGATTCTATGATTTCCAACTGAGCGTTTTTTAAATGGGTTGCTATAAACTCCTGTTCTTTGGGAGGAAATAACAAGTCAGATGAAATGCCTATTACCAGCGCTTTTGATTTAATAATACTTAGTGCAAACTCTGCCGTGCCTCTGCCTCTGCCAATATCGTGCGTATCTAATACTTTGGTGATATTGTAATAGCTGTAGGCATTAAATCTTTTTGCCAGTTTTTCGCCCTGATATCTTTGATAGGTTTCTGCTTTAAATACTTTTTGATCTATGCTCAAATCTTCGGTATCCAGCGTGGCGCCCTGCTGCGATTGTGTGTAAGTATCATAATTTCTATAGGAAAGCAAGGCAATGGTCCTTGCAGTTTTTAATCCTTCTGTGCCCGCGTTATCTGTATGATTGTTCCAGGTAGCATCTTGCTCAATACACATTCTTTGCGAAGTATTTAAAGCGATTACCCAAGGCGAGGTTTTAGCGCTTGTGGCAATGGGAACAATGTATTCAAAATCATCCGGGTACTCTGCTGCCCATTCTAACAATTGCATACCGCCGAGCGAGCCGCCAATTCCCAGCCATATTTTTTGTATTCCCAAACTATCTTTTACATCTCTGAAAGTTCTGATGATATCTTTAATGGTAAAAAGCGGAAAGGTGGTATAATAAGGTTTTTTGGTATGCGGATCAATATCTAACGGCCCTGTACTACCATAGCAACTGCCGGGGATGTTTACGCAAATAACGAAGTGTTCATCAGGATTAAAAAGTTTTTGCTCACCTATTAAACCCGGCCACCAATCTTCTGCTTCACTATTGGCGGTAAGCGCATGAAATACCCATACCGCATTGCTTTTGTCGGCGTTTAATTTTCCCAATGTAGAATATCTCAATTGGAAGCCGGCAATATTTTTACCACTCTCTAAGAGAAAATCTTTCTTATGCTTAAAAGTTGCTGTTTTCATAACCTCAATCCGCTCCCTCTTAAGAAAGAGCTTTACATACTTTATATTTTAAAACTTTTTCACGCATTACTTCAATGCTTGTTCAAAATCTGCAATAATATCGTCTATATGCTCTATTCCCACACTTACACGAATAAGATTAGGTAATACGCCCGAAGCTTTTTGCTCTTCATCGCTCAGTTGTTCATGCGTGGTAGAAGCCGGATGAATCACCAGCGTTTTTGTATCGCCAACATTTGCTAAAAGGCTTGCCAGCTTTAGTTTATCAATTACTTTAAGCGCGGCTTCTTTACCACCCTTTACGCCAAAGTTAAGCACACCGCCAAAACCGTTTTTCAAATATTTTTTAGCGGTTTCGTAATAGGGGCTGCTTTCTAACCCGGGATACCAGACAAATTCTACCTCCTGCTGCGCTTCTAACCATTTAGCTAATGCTAAGGTATTCTGCACGTGGCGCTCTGCGCGTAAGGAAAGCGTTTCTACGCCTTGTATTAACAGGAAGGAATTGAACGGGCTTTGAGCCGGGCCAAAATCTCTTAAGCCTTCTACTCTTGCACGTATGGCAAACGCTATGTTTGGTAAGCCTAATGGATTGTCTTCGCCAAATGTATTCCAGAAATTCAGTCCGTGATAACCTTCGGAGGGTTCTGAAAACTGCGGAAATTTTCCATTGCCCCAGTTATAGTTTCCACCATCAATTATAACACCGCCCAATGATGTACCATGTCCGCCAATCCATTTGGTTGCAGAGTGAACCACAATATTGGCGCCATGCGCGATAGGTTTAAAAAGATAACCGCCTGCGCCAAACGTATTGTCTACCACCAGAGGAATATCATATTTCTTTGCCAATGCAGCTACTTTTTCAAAGTCGGGTACATTTAATCTGGGGTTGCCGATCGTTTCTAAAAAAATAGCTTTAGTTGTTTCGTCTATTTTTTCTTCCAGTTTTTCCGCGCTGTCATCTTCTGCAAAACGCACGTCAATGCCCAATCTTTTAAAGGCTACTTTAAACTGGTTGAATGTACCTCCGTAAATAAACGGAGAAGAAACAAAGTTGTCGCCCACCTGTAAAAAATTGTTTAAAGCTATGAACTGCGCGGCTTGCCCGGAAGATGTTGCCAAAGCGGCAACGCCTCCCTCCAAAGCCGCAAGTCTTTGCTCAAACACATCGGTAGTGGGGTTTTGGAGTCTTGTATAGATATTACCAAACTCTCTCAAACCAAAGCGGTTGGCGGCTTGCGTAACATCGTTGAACACATAGGATGAAGTTTGATAAATAGGTACAGCTCTCGATTGGGTGGTTTGGTCCACTGATTGCCCTGCATGTATTTGCAGTGTTTCAAATTTTAAGTTTGCCATTTCTTTTTTTGTTTAAAAGTTTCAAAATAATATTATATTCTTTGAAACCCTTATCGTCCGGTTGTTTCAAGCATCTATTGTTTTGGTTGCAACAAAAAAGCCTGTCTGGATATCAGACAGGCTTCTAAATATATTTTTTACAATATTCGCTTTAAAAGTTATTATCCGATTTTATCTTTCCAATAGTTGTATATTGGTTGGAATTAGCACCTTTCATCTTTTGATGAGGTTGCCAAGGCTTCAACGTGCCAGTCACTCAGCCTTTCTTGATAAGAATTTTAAGAACTGATGCAAAAGTATCTGCTTATCATTAACTCTCCAAATTTTTTTTACAAAAAATCTTCAGACTTTGTCATCGCAATGTTTTTTTATATCTGGTTTGCTGCCATTCGATGCGGAAGCACGATTCGTTTACCTGCAACAATCTTTTTTAAAAAAGTTGCGAATCATTTTAAATATGCTGTTATATATTTTTGAGAGATCGATCATTTTCTATACTCTTTCAGCGTTGTATCCGGCCTTGTTTACAGTAGCTATTATTTCATTCTCAGACAAATTTTCTGTTTGTACCGTTAATATTTTATCAGGATTATTTGTATCGACTTCCCACTTTTCAATACCTTCTTTTTTCTCTAAATGTGGCGTCACTGCTGATACACAGCCGCCACAATTAATATTGGTTTTAAATTTTAATTCTTTCATTTCTTTTAAATTAATTATTGAATATTTTATACCTGAATCCTCCGTAAAACATTCTTTCATTGATCGGTCCCCAAATCATTGAGGCGTCAAAATATTGTCCGAAAGGATTGTCGGGTGCAATGATTGATTTTTGCTGTATAAAGTTACCTAAATTTTCCGCACCTACATACAATTCAAAGTTTTTGTTTTTGCCGAAGGTTTTACTCACCTGCGCGTTCATCATAAAATAATCGGGAGAGTATTGCGGAAGCTGATACTGCGCGGGATTGGAAAGCGTTGAAGGAATTCTTTTTTTACCGATATAGTTAATGGTATAATCAAACGCCCAGCCATCAATGTTATAAGCCAGATTAGCAAAAGCCCTGTTCTTTGCGGTGAATGCCTTTTCCAGCAATTGACCGCCTTGCGTAACTTTTACATCGAAATACCTGTAAGCCAATCGTACATCAAAATTCCTTGCAGGCATCATGGTTAGCTCTGCCTGGAAACTATTGGAATAAGATTTTCCGTCAAGGTTGTAAAACTGTACTTCGCGCGGATTCTCTAAATCAACAACCACCTGATTGTTGAAATCATTTCTGAAAAAATCCAGGCTCAGCATAGCATTACGCGAGAATAATTTAAACTGCTGATCGAGGCTGATACCTTTATTCCACGCCACTTCCGGGTCTAAGCCAAAGGCTTTGCCATCCGCGTTGCCGGAGAGAATAAAGTCTCTTGAGCTTGCCATAATACTCATATTTTCTGCAAGCACATTTGCTGTGCGCTGTCCACGTCCGGCACTCAGTCTGAATGTGGTTCCCTGTACCGGCGCGTACCTGACATTAATTCTGGGTGTTGCAAACCAACCGTACAGGCTGTTATAATCTCCGCGGATACCGCCTACCACATCAAACTTTTCATTCATTGTGTAAGTGTATTCAAAAAATCCGCCCGGAACGGTTTCTGTTCTGTTATAGTCTGTTGTTTTAAATGTTTCTTTATACCTGTCAGAAACAACGCTGGCGCCGGTTCTGAACTTATGATTGGTATTGCCGATAATGCTTTGATAAATAAGGTTTGCATAGATATTATCCTGCTTTCCCTTGTAAGGAGTAAGTCCGAAAAACGCATCCTGATTGTGCTGGAAAGCCGATAGCTGCAAGCCTATACTCTGATATCTTTTATTAGGAAAGATGTATCCCAGCTTAGCGAAACCTTCGTAGCGGTCGGTGTTTATTCCGATACCGTATTTATTTGTAGTAAATTTATCGCTGTCAGTAAAATCTAACTCGCCGCCTCTTTTTCTTTCATTCAGATATTTTACACCTATTTGCCCGGTCCAGCCTTTGCTGTTATCATACATCCAACGATTCACTACATTGAACTGGTTGCCTGTTGGCAGATCTTTAAATCCGTCTTTATTAAAATCAACTTTATTAAAAAGAAAATCATCGTGCAGCAGTAAAGCGGTAGACCATTTATCGCTTACTCGTTGAGTAAGATTAAGGTTTACATCTGTTCTGCCCAGGCTGTTTACATAGCCATTCAAATACAATTTTTCCCTGTAGTTGGGTTTAATAAGTTCTACATTGATTTGTCCGGCAATACTCTCAAAGCCGTTTACTACAGAGCCTGTACCTTTACTAATCTGTATACCTTCAATCCACGGACCGGGTATTAATCCGAGGCCTGTAGCGGTTGCCAACCCTCTTGGCCCGGGAAGATTTTCAGTGGTAAGCTGTGTATAAATACCTGATAAACCCAGCATTTGTATTTGTTTTGAGCCCGTTACCGCATCCGAAAAGGACACATCAATGGAAGGGTTCGTTTCAAAGCTTTCACTAAGGTTGCAGCAGGCGGCTTTCAACAATTCTTTGGGCGTCATTATCTGCTGCCTGAAAGCATCATTAGTGCTGATGTAAGAGCTAAGCCTTCTGGATGAGCTAACCATTACCTGCTTAAGCTCACCGTTAGAAGCAAGCACGATCTGCATGTGATTCATATCGGTTACATCCAGCGTGTCTGACCGCATACCTGAAAAGCTTACTACTAATTGATTTGTTTTATCATTCTGCGGAATAGAAAATACTCCGTGGCTATCTGTAAGTGTACCTTCCGTTGTTCCCAGCCATTGAATGCTGGCATTAGTAAGCGGAGAAAAATTGCCCTTATTATCTTCAGAAACTACAATACCGAAAATAGTTTCTTCGGCAGACTGGCCGCCGGAAGATAAGTGTGGATTATCCGCATTGCGATATAAACAACATGCCGGCAGTGCGTTATACACTGCATCCGGTGCTTTTTTCAGTTCGGTGTCATGTCCCACATCGGCGATGCTCTGATGAATTTTTTCCACTGCTGTTTTGGAAGCGTCGTAAGCAACTTTTA